>NZ_CP136573.1:1475000-2075000 GCF_035194505.1 Erythrobacter sp.
GACCCTGGTGGCTGCGACCGCGGTGACGGTGGTGGCCTATGTCTTGGTCACCCGCTGGATCACCGAATGGCGCACCAAGCTGCGGCGCGAGATGAACGATCTCGACGGCGAGGCACTGCACCGCGCGGTGGATTCGCTGCTGAACTACGAGACGGTGAAGTACTTCGGGGCCGAGCGCCGCGAGGAGGAACGCTATTCCCGCGCCGCGCGCGCCTATGCCGAGGCCGCGATCAAGTCGGAGAATTCGGTCGGCCTGCTCAACATGGCGCAATCGGTCATCACCAATGCGCTGGTGGCGGGCGCGATGGCCTATACCGTGTGGGGCTGGAGCAAGGGCCAGCTCACTGTCGGCGATCTGGTGCTGGTAAACACCTACCTGATCCAGCTGTTCCGCCCACTGGATGTGCTGGGCTGGGTCTATCGCACGATCCGGCAGGGACTGGTCGACATGGCCGAGATGTTCCGTCTGATCGACACCGAAATCGAGGTGCAGGACGTCCCCGGCGCGCCGGCACTGATCGTGCGCACGCCGACGATTGCCTTCGACAATGTCACCTTCGGTTACGAGCCGGGGCGCACGATCCTCAATGGCCTCAGCTTCGAGGTTCCGGCCGGCAGCACCACCGCGATTGTCGGCCCCTCGGGCGCGGGCAAGAGCACCATCGCGCGCCTGCTGTTCCGCTTCTATGATCCGCAGGACGGGCGGGTGCTGGTGGGCGGCGAGGATATCGCAGGGGTCTCGCAGGTATCGGTGCGCGCCGCGATCGGGATCGTGCCGCAGGATTCAGTGCTGTTCAACGAGACCCTCGCCTATAATATCGCCTACGGAGCCGAGGGCGCGGATCAGGCGGCGATCGAACAGGCCGCGCGCGATGCCGCGCTGATGCCGCTGATCGGCCGCCTGCCCGAAGGCTTTGCCACCATGGTGGGCGAACGCGGGCTCAAGCTTTCGGGCGGGGAGAAGCAGCGCGTCGCCATCGCCCGCACGCTGGTGAAGAACCCGCCGATCCTGCTGCTCGACGAGGCGACGAGTGCGCTCGACACCCGCACCGAGCAGGAGATCCTCGGCACGCTGAAGCGGCTGGAGGAAGGGCGCACCACCATCGCCATCGCGCACCGCCTTTCGACCATTGCCGATGCCGACAACATCCTCGTGCTCGATCACGGCAGGCTGGCCGAGAGCGGGACCCATGCGGGCCTGCTCGCCAAGGGCGGGCTCTATGCCGAGATGTGGTCGCGCCAGGCGGCCGAACAGCGCGGCGAGATCGCGCCCGCCGAGGCGGCGGAATAGCAACCGGCGCGGGGATTGCCCCTGCCGGAGCGGCTGGTTACTCCTGTGTGCTCGCCCCTGTCTGCCGGGGGCCTGCCGTCACGAGAGAGAGAGCCTGTCCGATGCGCCATGCCCGCCTGATTGCCCTGCTGCTTGCCACCGCCGCCGCCCCGCTTGGCGCCCAGAATCCCGCCGAACCGCCGGCATCACCTCCCGCCCCTGCCGTGCCGGTCCCGGCCGCACTCACCGCCGAGGCCATGCCGCCGGTTCCGCTGGAGCTGGCCGCCCGCGTGCGCCCCTATCTCGAATCGCGCGGTGCGGGCTTTGCCGGATGGGATCCGAACACCCGCGCCGTCCTCATCAGCACCCGCTTTGCCAATGTCAGCCAGCTTCACCGCGTCGCCATGCCTATGGGCGCGCGCACGCAGTTGAGCTTCGAGGCCGAGCCGGTCTCGGGCGGCTATTCGCCGGGCAAGGGCGATGTGATCGTCGTCTCCAAGGATCGCGGCGGGGATGAGTATTACCAGCTCCACGCGCTGAAGGACGGCCGCCTCACCCTCCTGACCGACGGCAAGAGCCGCAACCAGCTCAACAGCTGGAGCAGCGACGGGCAGCTGATCGGCTTTACCTCGACCCGCCGCAACGGGGTGGATTCGGACATCTATGTCATGGACCCGCGCGATCCGGCGAGCGCACGGATGGTGCACGAAAGCCAGGGCGGCGGCTGGGCGGTGACCGGCTTTTCGCCCGACAAGCGCACCGCCTACCTCGCCGACTACCGCTCGGTGCAGGACGTCGATCTCTACATGCTCGATATCGCCAGCGGAAAGATGGCCGCGATCGGCGACCGGACCAAGGAGATTGCCTATACCGGCTTTGCCGTCGCCCCCGACGGCACGCTGTGGGCGACCAGCGACGAGGGTTCGGACTTCCAGCAACTCGGGCGGATCGATCCTTTCACCGGCAGCTTCACCCCGGTCTCCCGCGAAAAGTGGGATGTCGACGGGTTCGATCTGTCGGATGATGGCAAGACCATCGCCTATGTCGTCAACGAGGCGGGCTTTGACCGTCTGCGCATTCTCGATGTCGCGAGCGGCAAGGTGAAGCGGGTCGACAATCTCCCTGCGGGCAATATCGGCGGGCTGGAAATCGCGCCCTGGGGCGAGATCGGCTTTTCCTTCAACGGCGCCCGGAGCGCGTCGGATGTCTGGTCACTGGATCCCAAGTCGATGAAACTCACCCGCTGGACCCAGAGCGAGACCGGCGGGCTCGATCCCAATGTCAATGTCGAGCCGCGCATCCTCACCACGAAGAGCTTTGACGGGCTGGAGGTCTCAGGGCTGCTCTACCTGCCCGATCCGGCGAAGTTTCCGGGCAAGCGTCCGCTGATCGTCGATATCCACGGCGGCCCCGAAGGGCAGAGCACCGCGGGCTTCATGGGGCCGGACAATTACTTCCTCAACGAACTCGGCGTCGGCATTTTCCTGCCCAACGTGCGCGGCTCGACCGGCTACGGCAAGACCTTCGTCAGCCTCGACAACGGCCCGTTCAAGCGCGAGGATTCCGTGAAGGACATGGCCGCGCTGATCGATGCCGCGGGCAAGGACCCGGCAGTCGATGCCAGCAGCATCGGCCTTACCGGCGGATCATACGGCGGCTACATGTGCTACGCGGCGGCGGTGCAGCTGAAGGAGAAACTGGCCGCGACCCAGTGCACCGTGGCGATCAGCAACTTCGTCAGCTTCCTCGAAAATACCAACCCCTACCGGCAGGATCTGCGGCGCGTCGAATATGGCGACGAGCGTGTGCCCGAACAGCGCGCCAAGCTGACCGAGATCAGCCCGCTCACCCGCGTGGCCGAGATCACCAAGCCGATGTTCGTCATCACCGGCGCCAATGATCCGCGCGTGCCCAAGTCCGAGGCCGACCAGATGGTCGCCGCGATCCGGAAGAACGGCGGCGAGGCATGGCACCTTATCGCCGCCGACGAAGGCCACGGCTTCCGCAAGAAGGCCAATTCCGAATACAGCTTCCTTGCCCAGCTGGTGTTCTGGGAGAAGCATCTGCTGGAGAAATAGCTATCCGATTGCAGCGAGGCGCTGGAGGATAGCCAGCGCCTCGTCCCTGCGCGCCCACGGCACGAAGATGTGATCGTGGTGGAACCCCGCCACGACATTGCAGGCGATCCCGGCCTCAGCCAGTGCGCCTGATACGGCTGCCGTCAGACCCACCCCTTCGAGCGCGGAATGGACCGTGAGTGTGATGCGGGCGAAGGGCGTGCCTGCCCGCTCTCCGGCAAGTATCGCGGTGGTGCCTTCGTCCTCGCGGATCAGCGCGAAGGCATCGGGCGGGGCATCGCCCTCCACCACTTCGAAGAACCACGCCCGGTGATCGAGCGCCGGGGCCATCTGCGCCAGCATCGCGCCGAGCGCGCTGACCGCCCCCGCGCCCGTCATCAGAGGATATACTTGCTGAGGTCGGTGTTGCCGGCCAGCCCCGCCAGCCGCGCCTCGACGTAAGCGGCATCGATGATGATCGTCTCGCCGGCATGATCCTCGGCCGTGAAACTGATCTCTTCGAGCAGCCGCTCCATCACCGTCTGCAAACGCCGCGCGCCGATATTCTCGACCGTGCCGTTCACCTGAGCCGCAATCCGCGCAATCGCCGCGATCGCATCATCGGTGAAGTCGAGCGTCACCGATTCCGTCCCCAGCAGCGCCTTGTATTGCGCGACCAGATTGGCCCGCGTTTCGGAGAGGATGCGCACGAAATCGCCCTCGGTCAGCGCGGAAAGTTCCACGCGGATCGGCAGGCGACCCTGCAGTTCGGGCAGCATGTCGGAGGGCTTGGCCACATGAAACGCGCCGCTGGCGATGAACAGCACATGGTCGGTCTTCATCGGCCCATACTTGGTGGCGACAGTCGTGCCCTCTATCAGCGGCAGGAGATCGCGCTGCACACCCTCGCGGCTGACCGAGCCGCCGCGCACGTCGGAAACCGCGATCTTGTCGATCTCGTCGAGGAACACGATCCCGTTGGTCTCGGCGTTTGCAAGCGCGGTGCGCGCGACGTCGTCCTGATCGAGGCGCTTGTCCGCCTCCTCGTCCACCAGCCGGTCCCACGCATCGGGCACGCGCAGCTTCTGGCGGCGGGTGTTCTTCCGGCCCAGCGCCTTGCCCATCATGTCGGAGAGGTCGATCATCTGCATCGAACCACCCATGTTGCCCATGTCGAAGGGCGCAGACGGGGTGTCGGCCACCTCGACCTCCACCTCGACATCATTCATCGCGTTCTCGACAATGCGCTGGCGGAAGGCGGCGCGGGTCGCCTCGGAGGCGTTGTCGCCCACCAGCGCATGGAGCAGGCGCGCCATCGCGGCCTCGGAGGCGGCTTCGCGCACCTTGTCGCGGCGGCGCTCCTTCTCCAGCCGGATCGCTTCCTCGACGAGATCGCGGGCGATCTGTTCGACATCGCGCCCGACATAGCCGACCTCGGTGAACTTGGTCGCCTCGACCTTGACGAAAGGCGCTTCGGCAAGCTTGGCGAGGCGCCGGCTGATCTCGGTCTTGCCGCAGCCCGTGGGACCGATCATCAGGATGTTCTTGGGGGTCACCTCGTCGCGCAGATCCGCGCCGAGCCGCTGGCGCCGCCAGCGATTGCGCAGCGCCACGGCGACCGCGCGCTTGGCATCGGCCTGACCGATGATGTGCTGGTCGAGCGCAGCGACGATCGCCTTGGGGGTCAGGGCTTCGGAGAGGGAGGAGGTGGTCATGCGGGCTTTCCAGAGGCTTCGTCACCGCTATGTGGCGCGGCAAAGCGCCGGTTCAAGGCCAGCGTCATCGGCCGCTCGATGACAGTGTAGAACACCCAGCCGAAGACGATTGAGGCGATCAGGGCGGAGACGAAATAGTCCCATGGCGCGGGATCGAAAAACGGCAGGCGGCCCCAGAACCACAGCCACAGCCACGCCATCGGCACGTGGAACAGATAGATCGCATAGGAAATGTCGCCCGCCCGGTTGACCGCCGCAGTGGCGGGCAGGCGGAAGGGTCCGGCAAGCGCGGCAAAGGCGATCCCCAGCGCCGGAAGGCCGGCCCACAGCAGATAGTCCCAGCCCATCGCCGGCGATTGCTCCGGCATGGGCAGCAGCCACAGCCCCAGTGCGCTTGCCCCCAGCACCAGCCAGCGCAGCCATGCGGGCGCCTCGCCCCCGTGCGCGCGCCACAGGGCGATATACATGCCGGCAGCAAACATCACCGATACCGGGCGGGTCAGCGTGTAGAGCGGGGCATTGCCCGGCCCGATCCATGTGCCAGCGATCACCAGCACCGCCAGCACCGCGCTCACCCCGGCAATCGCCGCCCCGCGCTTCCACGACAGGAACAGGCCGAAGATGAAGTAGAACACCATCTCGTAGAACAGCGTCCAGCCGACCCAAAGGAAGGGCATCGAGCGCAGGTGGCCATTGCCCTGCGGATAGGGGATCAGCGCCATGGACTTGGCGAATTTCTCCGCGTTCACGGGGGTATCGAACAGGCCGATATAGGTCACCGCAAGGAGGATGCTGGCGATCCAGTAGGGCGGCATGATGCGGATGAAGCGCCGCCGCCAGAACAGCGAGCGGGCTTGCCGCTGGCCGAACTGGCGCTCGGCCGCCATCACCATCACCGTGCCGGACAGGATGAAGAACACCATCACCGCAAGCTGGCCGGAAACCTCCGCGCGCCATTCGATGCCGAGCCCGCCGGGCAGGTAATTGGCGAAGGCCCAGGCGATGTGCCCGGCCGCCACCATCACCGCGGCAAGCGCGCGCAGCAGCTGGATCGCCACGATCTTGCCGTCCGGCATCTGGCGTTGTGTCTCGGTGATAGTCCCGCTCCCGTCAGCGCGCCGCCGCCCTTGCAGGGCCGCGCGCGCCGCGTGCGTTAGGACGAAACGGTTTCGACCGTCAAATTGCCGTTGGTAAAGACGCAGATCTCGGCCGCCACCGCCATCGCTTTCCTCGCGATGGTCTCGGCATCATGCTCGTAATCGGCGAGCGCCCGGGCGGCGGCGAGCGCGTAGTTCCCGCCTGATCCGATCGCGGCAATATCGCCCACCGGCTCCAGCACATCGCCATTGCCGGTCAGCACCAGCAGGGTGTCCTTGTCGGCCACGATCATCAGGGCTTCGAGGTTGCGCAGATACTTGTCGGTGCGCCAGTCCTTGGCGAGCTCCACACTCGCGCGCATCAGCTGGCCGGAATATTGTTCGAGCTTCTTTTCCAGCCGTTCGAACAGGGTGAAGGCATCCGCGGTCGCCCCGGCAAAGCCTGCGATCACCGAGCCATCGCCGATCCGGCGCACCTTCCTCGCATTGGGCTTCATCACGGTGTTGCCCATCGACACCTGCCCGTCACCCGCGATGACAGTGGTGCCGCCGCGGCGGACGCCGATGATGGTTGTGCCGTGCCATTGCACGAGGCCGTGGGCTGAAGGATCGCTGCTCATGCCGCCAATATGGAGAACGAGACAAGGCGTTCAAGCTGGTTACTGCCCGTTGGGTCCGCCGCCCGGCGCCCCGCCGACGCCAGCCCCGCCGACCTGACCGATATTCCCGAACAGGTCTTCAAGGAAGCCGCGCTCCCGCCCGAGGGTCGGGGTCTTGTTGCCATCGGGGTCGAGATAGGCGAGCTTGTCTACGCCGCTACGCTCGACATTCACCACCTTGCCCGCCGCATCGAAACGCACGGCCAGCACCGAGTGGATCTTGATCTTGGGCCGGGTGAAAGGCCGCTGATCGGTGAGGCTGGAGACGTAATACCACGTCGGCGCGCCGAACTGGCTGGTGAAGGTCGGACGGCCCAGCGCCCCTTCGACCGAACGCTGGTTGTCGATCCCGGGCTGCACCACGTCGGTCAGCAGCGGATCGGTGATGTAGCCGCGTGATTCGCGGATCGGGGTGCAGGCCGGCAGCAGCGCAGCAACGCCGAGGATCACGGCCCCGCGCATCGCCACCTTGCGGAAGGCTCCATCGGGTGTCTTTTTCGCCATCTGCGTCAAACCAGTCTGTCCCGTCATCTCGTCCGCGCGCGGCGGCTGTCTCATATCCCTTGGGTCTGGGGCTTTAAGCCGCTAGGCACAAGCTTGCAACGCACCATCTGTGGGCAGATGCGCGTGAGACTGCCTAGCAAGCGGGGTTGAACCCGGCTTGAACGCATCCACCCGCCTCCGCTGCGCGTAGGTGCGGACACAACCGAAGATTGCAAAAGGCGAACCCCCGGCCATGTCGTTCCTCTCCCGTCTGCTCGGCACCGCTCCAGATCCGCGCGAAGAAGTGCGCCCCTTGTGGCACCGCGTGATCGAGCTGGCGCGTGATCCGGCCTATTACACCGAGTGCGGCGTCGCGGATTCGATTGCCGGGCGCTTCGATCTCATCACCGCCGTGCTGAGCGCGGTGATGGTGCGGGTCGAGGCTTCGGATATGCGCGCCGAAAGCGCCCTCCTGGCCGAACTCTTCGTCGAGGACATGGACGGCCAGCTCAGGGAATTCGGGGTCAATGACGTCGTCGTGGGCAAGCGCATCGGCAAGCTGATGAGCGTGCTCGGCGGCCGGCTCGGTGCCTATCGCGTGGCGCTCAACACCGGCGATCTCGACAAGCTGACCGGCGCTGTGGCGCGCAATGTCACCTTTGCCGAAGGGGCCGATGAAACCGCCAGCGCCAAGGCCGTGGCCGAGCGGTTGCTCAAGCTGTCCGAGCGACTGGGACGCTTTTCCGATGCGGAAATGCTGAAAGCGAGTGCGATCTGGTGAGCAGCGGTGCCTCCGAACTCACGCGCATGATCAAGGCCCGCCCCCTGCCGGGCGAGGCGGTGGTGATCGAGGCTTCTCCCGAAGAGCGCGCCGCGCTGGCCGCGCGGTTTGGTCTCGGCGCGGTGGAGAGCCTGCGGGCCGAAATATCGCTCGAACAGAAGCCCCGCGCTATCCGTGCGAGCGGGCGGCTCAAGGCCGCGATCATGCAGCCCTGCGCCGTCAGCGGAGAGGACTTCCCCGTTACCATCGACGAACCCATCGACTTGAGGTTCATCGAGGAAAACCCCCGCCCGATTGCCGAGGATGCGGAGATCGAACTCGAACTGGAATCTGATGATTGCGACGAGATCGACTATGCCGGCGACATGTTCGATCTGGGTGAGGCCGTGGCGCAGACGCTGGGCCTTGCGATCGATCCCTATGCCGAAGGGCCAGGCGCCGATGCCGCACGAAAGGCTGCTGGGATCGTGCAGGAAGGCGAGCAGGAAGGCCCGCTCGCCGCGCTGCTGGCAGGGCTGAAAAAGGACTAGTCTGCCACCGTAGCATCATCGTCCGCAGGCGCATCACCCTCGTCTGCGCGGATCGCAAAGCGGACACGGTCGACACAGCCGGTCAGCCCCGCCGCCGGTGGCTTGAAGCGTGCGCGGCGCAACACATTGACAGCCGCTTCGCCGAAGTCGCTGCTGGGTTCAGCGGCAAGCACCTTGATTTCGCCCAGCTCCCCCCACGGCGCGACATCATAGCGCACCACCGCCCAGCCTTCGATGGCGCGCTGGCGATAGGGTTCGGGATAGGTCAGCACCGGCTTGCGCTCCCAGCGATCGGGGATTTCGCAGGCCGTGTTGCCAGCGCTCTCGCTGCCTTCCGGGAGCGGCGGGGCGGCCACCGATGCTGGCGCGGTCCGCCATGAAATGCCGCAGCCGGTGCGCGGCCCGCCCGCAAAGCGTCCCTTTGACACAGCCGTGCGCACCTCGGCATCGAGCGCCGCATCTCCGGAGCTGATCGCCGTGGCAATCCCAACCGGCTTTCCGCCAGCATCAATGTCGTAGCGCACATAGGTCCACACCCGGTCGCCTGCGATCGGGGTGAGTTTGCGGCGATCCGGATAGGCGCGCAGCAGGGGCGCTGCGCTCGGCTGCTCGCGGCAATTGCCCGGCGCGATCTGCTGCCATCCAGCCTTATCAAGCCGGTTGCCCGGACTGGCACCAAGCCGCGCAATGGTTCGCAGATCGGCTGTGGCGAGCGGTTGCAGCTGCGGCGTATAGGTGATGCGGCAACCGCGCTGCTCCGCGCCCGTGGCAAAGCGGCTGGCCCGCAGCGCAGGCATGATGTCACGCGTATCGAAGCGCGATCGCTGGCCTGCGGCAGGCCGGATGTTGAACGCGCGCCCGTCGGCCGCGATATCGAAACTGACGATCATCGGCGCAGGCGGCACCGCGAGGGCAAGAGCCTGCGGATAGGGGGCGACCAGATCGAGAGCGGCAATGTTCGCGGGCCGATCGCCCGAATCGCCGCAGGTCACCGCGCCCGGCTGCCAATCGAGCACTTGCCGTTCAACTGGCCCTGCCGGCAACACCTGTATGGGAGGCGGCATGTCCTGCGGCGCGGCTGCGAGCAGGAGTGACAGGGCAACAACGCTGGCTGGCATATCGGCAACTCCCGCGAGGCCGCGATGCCCGCACTGCCTGTCTAGCTGCGCCTAAGCCGCTCTGTCAAAACGGAATATCGTCATCGAGATCGTCGTAGCCGCCGCCAGCAGGCGCGCCGCCGCCCCCAAATCCGCCGCCGCCGCCGCCCGACGAGCCGCCGCCCTGATCCCAGCCGCCGCCACCGCCGCCGCCGTAGCTGCCGCCGCCCGAACGGCCACCGCCGCCGCCCATACCGCCACCGCCAGCACCGTCGAGCATGGTCATCACCGAGTTCGGTCCGCGCAGCACGACTTCGGTCGAATAGCGGTCATTGCCGTTCTGGTCCTGCCACTTGCGGGTCTGGAGCTGGCCTTCGATATAGACCTTCGAGCCCTTCTTAAGGAACCGCTCGGCAACGCCCGCCAGACCTTCGTTAAAGATCGCCACGGTGTGCCACTCGGTGCGCTCCTGCTTTTCGCCCGAATTGCGGTCCTTCCAGCTTTCAGTGGTGGCGATGCGCAGGTTGCAGACCTTGCCGCCGTTCTGGAAGCTGCGAACCTCCGGATCGGCGCCCAGATTGCCGATCAGCATGACCTTGTTGAGCGAACCCGCCATCGAAATACCCTTCCCGTCAATGTCTTGACCACGTGAGCGCCAAGATGCGCTCCGAATCCGAGTCGGGCAATAGGCGACCTTCAGGGGCAGTGCGACCGGGGCCGGCGGCTAATCCCCGACTCAACGCGCCGGATAGCGCAGGCGCCCCAGAAACCGCGTCAGGCTCGGCAGTTCGCGGTCCTTGCCGATCAGCTGGGCCTTCACCTTTTCGAACTTCATCACGCCATCAATGCGCCGTTCGAGGAAGGCGTGGGTATCGGCCTTGCCCTCGCTCTCGTCATTCACGAACACCGCCAGCGTCGCCGAGTAGATGCCGGCCAGAATAGCGCGCTTGGTGTAGTGGTTGTAATCGGTCGCCGTATCACCCGCGAGCCGCCACATGATGTCGGCCGAATGCCAGCCGAGCCTCAGGCCGGTTGCTGCGTTCTGCGGCTGGGCCATCACCGCGAGCGCGCGGCGCACGGCCTCGTCCACATCGGCCACGGCATCGAGCCGGAAGGCCACCAGCGTGCGGATGCGCTCACGGATTTTCAGCGTCGCGAGCCGCTCTGCCGGCCATTCGGCCTCCATCGCCGCATCGACGCTGGCGATCCACGCCGCGATCATGTCCATCGGCTTTGCGCCCGGAAAGGCGAGCCGGGCCACATCGAGATCGCAGCCCGCCATTTCCGCCGCTGCGGTGAGCGCGGTCTCGTTCCACCCGTCAAAAATCGCGCTGGCCGCGATATCGGGGGCGAGCGCGATGCGCAGCTCGTCGAGCGTCATGTCGGCAAAATCGGCGGGGGCAGTCATGGTCATGTCAGAAGGAAGGTCCGTATCGGCGTTCGGGTTGCTTGCCGGCGCGCTTGGCATCGGCTTCGGCGAAGACCTGTTTCAAAAGCGCATTGCCGCTCATTAGTTCCATGTACTGGCGCGCCGAACGGCCCGAATTGTCATTATGTTCGGGGTCTGCGCCCTTGGCCAGCAGCACGCGCGCAAGCTCGGGATTGCGCTGGTGCACGGCGGCGATCAGCGGGGTTTCGCCGGTCTGATCGGCAACGTTGACATCGGCCCCGGCCTTGATGAGCGCCTCGACCCCGTCGATGAAGCCCATCGAGGTGGCGAGCTGGATCGGGGTGACGCCCTTCTTGTTGCGGATATTGGGATCGGCCCCGCGCTGGGTGAGAAAGCGGATCCACAGCACATCACGCCGTGCCACGACGATGTGGAGACCCGTGTCGCCGTTGGAAATGTCGCGGGTGTTGACGATGGTGGTGCCCGGCTTGTTGAGCATGTCGGTGGCCTTGTCGCCGTCCCGCTCCTTCACCGCTTCGAGGAACTGGTAGCCTTCCGACTGGAACTGCGCAGCCGCAGGCACGGCCAGCACCAACGCCAGAAGAGCACTGGCAATCCCCGCCCGGCTTCCTAACTTGCGCAAAACATCCAAGCCCAAGGTGTGATCCTTTCGCATTCCACTGTAACATGGCCCCCTATGGGAGTGCCAATGCCATCCTCCGCCGCGCGATGCGCAGCCTTTCGCAAGCCCCCGGTTAGCAGACCATGAACCGCATCAACAAGCCCCAGACCAAGCCCACGCACCGCATCACCCTCCTCCTTGCCGCCGCCGCTGCTGCCCTGACGCTCAGCGCCTGCGGGAGCGGCGCGCCTGCGGCCGAGCCGCCGCTGGCGGGCGCGGCGATCGGCGGGGACTTCGCGCTGACAGGCAGCAAGGGCGAGACCGTCCGCTGGGCCGATTTCGCGGGCAAGTACCGCGTGGTCTATTTCGGCTATGCCTTCTGCCCCGATATCTGCCCCACCGACATGCAGCGCGTGGCGCAGGGGCTGAAGGTGCTGAAAGGGCAGGATCCCGACAAGGCGGCAAAGATCCAGCCGATCTTCATCACCATCGATCCCGAGCGCGACTCCCGCGAAGTGGTGGGCGAATTCGCCGCCGCCTTCTCGCCCGACATCATTGGCCTCACCGGCACGCCCGATCAGATCGCGGCGACGGCCAAGGCGTTCAAGGTGTTCTATGCCAAGGGCGAGGCGGTGCCGGGCGGAGGCTATCTCGTCGATCATTCGAACATCGTCTACCTGTTCGGCCCCGCGGGCGAACCGCTGGCAACCCTGCCGGTGGACCAGGGCGCGGACGCAGTGGCGGCGGAACTCGATAAGTGGGTGAACTGAGGGACCGCTTCTGGGAGCTGGAACTGGGCGCGCTGACCCGCGCCGAATGGGAGGCGCTGTGCGACGGCTGCGGGCGCTGCTGCCTGCACAAGATAGAGGATGCCGATACCGGCGAGATTCTCGACACCAACATCGCCTGCCGCCTGCTCGACACCGGCACCGCGCAGTGCAGCGATTACAAGAATCGCAAGGCCTTCGTCCCCGATTGCCTGCGCCTGACGCTCAGGATCGTCGAGCAGGTCAGCTGGCTGCCCTCGACCTGCGCCTACCGCCTGCGCGCCGATGGCCGTCCGCTGCCAGGCTGGCATTACCTCGTCAGCGGTGATCGCGATGCGGTGCGGCGGGCGGGCGTATCGGTGGTGGGCCGGGTGGTGAGTGAGACCGATGCCGGGCCGCTCGAACATCACATCGTCGAATGGCCCTCCCCCAAGACCTACCGGCTCACGGCGGACGGGGAGGAGGCGGAATGATCGACTGGCTGCGCCGCCCGCCGCTCGAACCCGAGCTGGAGCTGGCCGGACAAACCGTGCCGATCGTGCTGCGCCGGATGCGCCATGCACGGCGGTTGACGCTGCGGCTGGCGCCCGATGGCAGCGAGGTGCGCATCAGCCTGCCCGCCTGGGCCGAGGCGCGCGAGGCGATTGCCTTTGCCCATGCCCGCGCCGACTGGCTGGCGCAGCAGCTCGCCCGCCTGCCCGCGCGCGCGGCGCCGGTGCCGGGCGGCGCGGTGCATTATCGCGGCGCGGCGCTCAGGCTGGAATGGGAGGCCCGCGCGCCCCGCCGTCCGGCGCTTGCGGACGAGGCCTTGCGGCTCGGCGGGCCGGAAGCCGGCCTCGAAACCCGCCTGCGCCGCTGGCTCGAGGCCGAGGCGCTGCGGCTGTGCGAGGATGACATGCGCGACTATTGCGCCGCCGCCGGGCTCGATCCGGTGCCGGTCGGCCTCACCCGCGCGCAACGCCGCTGGGGCTCGTGCTCCGACAAGAGCCGCATCCGCATCAACTGGCGGCTGGTGCAGGCCCCCGATTTCGTGCGCCGCTCGGTGGTGGCGCATGAGGTCGCGCATCTCGTCCATTTCGATCACAGCCCCGCCTTCCACGCCCTGCTCGGCCGGATCTACGAAGGCGACATCCGCAGCGCCGACCAGTGGCTGCGCGAACACGGGCGCGGCCTCTATGCAAGTTTCGGCTAGAGCGCGCAGCCCCCACGCCCTATAGAGGGGCCATGCTGTCCAAGTCCCGCTTCAACCCCGCGCCGGGCTTTCTCGATCTGTGGAACGAGATCCGTCGGCCGCGCCCTTATCGCTGGACCTTCCTTGCCGCCTCGGTGCTGCCGGTGGCGGGGATCCTGTGGTGGGCGGTGAGCCAAGTCGAATACAAGGCGCCCGAGCGGCCGCAGATCGACTATATCACCAGCTTCGCCCCTGATCGCAGCGACGCGGAGATCATCGCCAGCAACCGCGCCAATCAGGAGGTGAAGGAGCTGCGCGAGGCTGCCGAGGCGGACATCGCCGAGCGCAAGCGCAACATGTACAAGGCGCTGGGCGCGGCGGCGGGCATGGATGTCGATGCCATCGAAGCCAAGGCCGAAGCCGAGCGCGCTGCCGAAGCGGCCGCCGAGGAGAAGCGCCGGGCCGAACTGTTCGGCGCTGCCAGGGACCAGGGCCAATAGCCAGCCTCGCGCCTACCGATCACGACTGGATGGCCGCCGCGGCGCGGCTCGCCTTGCGCGCCCGCCCGCTGTCGAGCCCCAATCCGGGCGTCGCCGCGCTGGTGGTGCGCGATGGCCGCGTCATCGCGCGCGGGTGGACGGCTCAAGGCGGACGCCCTCATGCTGAAGCCGCCGCGCTGGCAGGCCTCGCGCCGCAAGTGCTGGCCGACGCAACGCTCTACGTCACGCTTGAACCCTGCGCCCACCCTTCTGAGCGCGGGCCTGCCTGCGCCGATCTGATCGTCGCCGCCCGCCCTGCCCGCGTCGTCATCGGCCAGCACGATCCTGATCCGCGCACCGCAGGCAAGGGCCGCGCGCGGCTGGAGGCGGCGGGTATTGCCACCACCCTGCTCGATGATGCCGCCTCGGCCGCCAGCCTTGCGGGCTTTCTCGCGCGCGAGACGCTCGGCCGCCCGTGGGTGACCTTGAAGCTCGCCACCTCATTGGACGGCTGCATCGCGCTTGCCGATGGGACCAGCCGCTGGATCACCGGAGAGGCGGCGCGCGCCCATGTCCACGCCCGCCGCGCGCAGCATGACGCGATTCTGGTCGGCGGCGGAACATGGCGCACCGACGCTCCGCGCCTTGATGTGCGCCTGCCGGGGCTGGAGGCGCGCTCGCCCGCCCGCGTGGTGCTGACACGGGGAGACGCACCCGCAGGCGTCACCGCCATCGCCAGCCCCCAAGCCATCGCCAGTCTTGAGGGCGTACAATATCTCTATGTCGAAGGCGGCGCAGAGACGGCGGCGGCCTTTCTTGCGGCCGATCTGGTCGACGAGTTGCACCTCTACCGCGCGCCGATCCTAATCGGTGACGGCAAGCGGGCGTTGGGCGCGCTCGGCCTTGCCAGCCTCGATGCCGCCCATGGCCGCTGGCACGCGTCAGAGCACCGCCAGCTTGGCAGCGATGAATTCACCGCCTATCTCCGCCGCCGCAGCTAGCAAGGACTTGCCCACCATGTTCACCGGTATCGTCACCGCCATCGGCACCATCGCCAGCGTCCACCAGCGCGGCGACATGCGCCTCAAGATCACCGCCCCGCTCGATCCGGCGCGGATCGATATCGGCGCTTCGATCGCGTGCTCGGGCGTGTGCCTCACCGTGGTCGAACGCGGCGGGACGGCGGGCGATGCGTGGTTCGAGGTCGATGTCTCGGGCGAGACCATCAGCCGCACCGTGCCCGCCATGTGGGAGCAGGGCGCGCGCCTCAATCTCGAACCCTCCCTGCGCCTCGGCGACGAGCTGGGCGGCCATATCGTCACCGGCCATGTCGATTCGGTGGGCGAGGTGGTGCTGGTGGCGCAGGAAGGCGGCAGCTGGAAAGTGGCGATCCGCGCGCGAGCCGAAATGAGCCCCTTCATCGCGGAGAAGGGCTCGATCACGGTCAACGGCGTGTCGCTCACAGTCAACGACGTGCGCGACCGGCCCGATGGCACCTGCGACATGCGGCTCAACATCATCCCCCACACCGCCGAGGTGACGACGCTGGGCGCGCTCAAGGAAGGCGATCAGGTCAACCTCGAGATCGACGTGCTGGCGCGCTATCTGAAGCGCATGCAGAGCCTCGCCGCAAAGGGGTGAGCGGGGGCTAGGTCAGCGGGCAAAACCGCGATTTTCTCTCCCGCCGATTGGTGATATCCGGCAACCACAATCGAGGGGGGAAACCGGATGGGAAATGCAGCTGGGCTCGCGCAGGCGGGCGGGCGCATCGATTATTTCAGCGGCACACCGCGCGCCGACGCAATCGATCGCTGGATCTATGTCGCAATGGCGGGCGGATTTCTGGCGATAACCCTTGCCGGTTTCGTGCCGGATTCCTTCGAGATGGTCGCTGCCGTGAAGGACGGAACCCACCCGCCCATGACAACGGTTCTGCACCTTCACGCCGTGCTGATGGGCAGTTTTCTGCTGCTCCTCCTCGCCCAGACATGGCTCGCCGCGACGGGGCGGATCAAGGGGCACATGCAATTGGGGCTGACCGCGTTGGTGCTGGTGCCTGCGCTGGTGATCGTGGGCACCATGCTGGCCGCCGAAAGCTACCGTCAGGTCGCCGAGGTCGCCACCAGCGCCGCCCCCGATCTGCGCGCCTCCGCCGAGGCGACGGTGCTGCGCAAGGAGAACATTCTTCTCAGCCAGCTGCGTGCAGGGCTGCTGTTCCCGCTGTTCATCGCGCTGGCCATGCTCGCGCGCCATTCGGACCCGGGCTTTCACAAGCGCATGATGATCCTCGGCACCGCGAGCGTCATGGGCGCGGCAATTGCCCGGGTGCCGGGGCTGCCGACCAGCGCGCCGCATTCACCGATCAGCACCGAGCTTTACATCCTGCTGCTCGCTGTGCCGATGTTCGCGCGGGATCTGCTGCGCAACGGCTATGTCCACCGCGCCTATTGGGTGTGGCTGGCGATCATCCTGCCGACCCAGATCACCATGCTGGTGCTGTGGGATACGCCATGGTGGCACAGCGTCGCGCGGGCGGTGCTGTCGGCCTAGATCAGGCAGCCAGCGGCCCGCTCGCAAAACTCTCGCGGGTGATGACATAGGTGAGGTGCGGGATCACTTCCCCGCCCGCCATGATGCGCTCCTCTCGCCTGTCGGTGAGCCTTGCGCCGATCCGCGCCATTGCGGTGCTCGAGCGGGTGTTGGTCTCGCCGACCATAAAGCGCACCTCGGCGACGTGTGCGAGCGCATGGGCGAGCATCAGCCGCTTCATGGCGTGGTTGAAGGTGCCGCCCCAATGGCTGCGCGCCAGAAACGTCCAGCCGATCTCGACCGAGCCGCCATCGGCCTCTTCCAGCCCTTGAAAGCGCGAGGAGCCGATGATGCGTTCAGCATTTGGGCCGCTGGACTTGTCGATCACCACCAGCGCGCCCGCGTTCGCCAGCGCGTCCTCGAAGAAGGCGCGGAATACCGGCTCCTGCCAGCGGTCATGCGCGGGGTGCTGGGCCCAGATCAGCGGATCGGAGGCGACCGCGAAGAGCGCGTCCCAATCGTCAGGCCGCAGCGGGCGCAAGCGCAGGCGCTCGTCCTCCAGCACCGGCTGGCGGTCGAGCACTGCGCGCGTCTTACTGCGCCACTGCCGCGAGGGCAGCGATGAACTTGGGCAGGTTGGCGTTCGTCAGACCGGCGATGTTGATGCGGCCCGAGGCGGCCATGTAGATCGCGTGATCCTCGCGCAGCTGGGCGACCTCTTCCTTGGTCACAGGGAGCGTCGCGAACAGGCCGTTCTGGCTGCCGAGCGGGGTGAGATCGATCCGCCCCGCCGTGCCAGCGCTGGCCAGCGCATCGCGCACGCCGCGCATCCGGGCGCGCATGTCATCGAGCTCGGCGAGCCACTGCGCGGTCATGCCCGCATCGTTCAGAATGATCCGCACCACCGCGCCGCCGTGATCGGGCGGCATCGACCATGCCGCGCGCGCCAGCGCATTGGCGTTGGAGAAGGCGGTGTCGAGCGAGGCCTGATCCTGACCGAGGATGTAGAATGCGCCGACGCGGTCCCGGTACTGGCCGAAATTCTTGTCGCAGGAATAGGCGACGAAGGCCTCGGGCACTTTCGCCAGCACCTTGCGCATGCCGGCAGCGTCTTCCTCCATCCCGTGACCGAGGCCCTGATAGGCGGTGTCGATGATCGGGAAAGTGCTGCTGCTGGCGAAGGCATCGGCGATCACGTCCCAGTCCTCGGGCGTGTAGTCGATGCCGGTCGGGTTGTGGCAGCAGCCGTGGATCAGCACGGCGGTATCCGGCCCGTTCTGCTCGATCGCATCGAGCACCGCGTCGAGATCGGCGGTGCCATCGTGGCGGGCATGCGGGAAGGTGACAAGCTCGAGCCCGAGATCGGCAAGGATCTGGGCGTGGTTCGGCCAGCTCGGCACGCCCATGCAGACGCGCGTGATGCCCGCCTTCTGCGCCAGCGCCAGTGCGAGCCGCACCGCGCCCGTGCCGCCCGGGGTCTGCATGCCCTGGATGCGCCCGCCCATGCTGGGATCGCCCGCGCCGAAGACATAGGGCATCAGCGCTGTGACCATGCCCATGTCGCCTTCGGGGCCAAGGTAGGATTTGCTGTCCTGCGTATCGACCAGCACCTGCTCGGCCGCCTTGACCGCGGCGAAGACGGGCGTTGCGCCATCTTCGGTGCGATAGACGCCGACGCCAAGGTCGATCTTGTCGGCCCGCGGATCGGCAGCATAGAGACGGATCAGGGCGAGCAGCGCATCGGGCGCCTGGGGGCTGAGTCGTTCAAGCATCATGGGCGGGGCTTTGGCGCGCATGGACGCGCACCGCAACCGGCTTTTCGCGCAATTTTCTAGAACGGCAACCAGCGCTGCTTCTTGGAAAACTTCATGTAGCCCGCATTGACCCCGAGCCTGAGGCCCGCGCCCATGCGGATCGGGATCAGCACCACATCGCCCCAGCGCAGGTAGCTGGCATGCAGGCCCCCGATGAAATAGGCCTGCCCCTCGCCCGCGGGGAAGCGCTTGAACAGGTCTTCGGTGTCGTTGAGGTTGTAGACCAGCACGAAGGTGTTGGCGGCATTGGCGCCGGCATCGAAGCCGATCGAGGGGCCGGTCCAGTAGACCGGTTGATCGCCTTCGATCTTGTGGTGCAGCGTGCCCGAACCATAGCGCGCACCGATGATGAAGGCCCCGCCCGCCTCGCGCCCGACGATATAGGCATTGGGCTTGCCCTGCTTGGCGAGCAGATCCTCGATCATCCGCGCAAGGCCTTCCGCGCCCTTGCCGAACACGCCTTCAGCCGCACCGATCAGATCATCCTCGCCATAGGTCGTCCCCGGCGCGGCCTCGGTCGCGGTAGCGGGGGGAGCAAGCGTGGGGTCCGCAGGCGCGGTCGTGGTCGCTGTTTCGCCGGCATCGGGGAAGGACTGGTCGAAATCAGGCTGTGCGGCCGGCGCGCCCTGCTGGGCTGGAGCTACCAGATCGCCGTCGACGCTGCCCTGCTGGCTAAAGGCCTGGTCGGGATCGAGCCGTTCCAGCTCCTGCGCGGCTGCTTGCCCCGCCAGCGCGACTGCGGCGAGCAGTCCTGCGCCAAGGCCGGCGATGCGGCGGTGAAAGGTGGAGGAGCGTGCGAACAGCCTCGACATGGGTTTGCCTTTCCGTTGGCACGCGCAGTGCCTCAACAATGGGACAAGAAGCCAGATTCCCGTCCGCCGCAAGTCGCGCATCGCCGGAGCGAATCGGAATTGCGACGAGACGTGTCCCGGCTAGATCGGACTGGCTGAACCGCTGCCGAACCGCCTGTTCGCCCGCGTGAAAGGCGCGCAAAAAGGCGGGGTGCGGTTTTTCTCGCAAGCTCCCTTGCCGCTAGCGCTCATGCCCATTATAGCGCCCCCCTCACAGCCAAGCGATGTGCCCGGAGACGTGGGTGAGTGGCTGAAACCAGTTCCCTGCTAAGGAACCGTACTCTATCAGGGTACCGAGGGTTCGAATCCCTCCGTCTCCGCCACAATTCTGCCGCCAGCGCCGGGCTTACCAGCGCTCCCCGATCAGCTCCGCCACCGCGTTGACGCGCTGTTCTGGCACGCCGAGGCCGGATAGTCCCATCACCAGCATCTCGCGCAGCCGCAAGGCAGCCTCGGCGCGGGTTGGGGCGGTTTCGATCAGATTGATCATCAGCACCTGGCACAGGCCAAGCCAGTAGACCACGCCCGCCTCAGCCGCCTCGGGCCGCAGCTGTCCGGCAGCGAGCGCGGCGGCGACATCTTCCTTCAGCCCGCGGTTGAGCGGGTGGGTCTGGCGTGTGGCCGGCACCTGCGAGCGCAGCAGCACCAGCGCACGGCGCGGCTGGCTGAGCGCAAAGTCAGCCCCGACCGCCATCCCTCCGGCAATCCGCGCGACCGGATCGGCAACCCCGGCATTGGCGCGGGTCACCCCGGCCTCCACCTCCAGCCGCACCTCGGCCGCGACGGCGGCGGCGAAATCGTGCTTGCCCTCGAAGTGGTTGAAGAAGCTTCCCTTGGCCACGCCTGCGCGGGCGACCAGTTCGTCGATCGCGATCGCGTCGATCGGGCGCTCCACCAGCAGATCGAGCCCGGCGGCGATCAGCGCGGCGCGGGTGCGGCGGATGCGGGGCGAAGGGGCTGCCTGAGTGGCCATGATGCATGCATACTTGACCATTCGGTCAGTTTCAAGCACATTGACCAAATAGTCAGAAACGAATCGCGCCCGTCGGGAGGCGCTGGTGGGGGGTGGGATCATGGCGATCATCAAGGTCGAAGACATCGCGCATGTCCGCTTTGCCGCGCCCGACCTCGCGCTGATGCGCAGCTTTCTGGAGGACTTCGGCCTCACCTGTTTCGAGGACAGCGGCAGGCTCTACGGCAAGGGCAGCGACGGGCGCCCCTTCGTCCATGCCACCGAGACTGGCGAAGCGAAGTTCCTTGGCGTGGGCCTGCGGGCGGCCAGCATCGCCGATCTTGAAAAGCTCGCCGCGCATGAAGGCGTGGCGGTGGAACCCCTGAGCGAGCCCGGCGGCGGCATGGTCGTGCGCCTGACCGATCCCGACGGCTACCATGTCGAGGTGGTCGCCGGACAGAGCACCGAAGCCCCCGCCCCCGTCCCCGCCCCGCAGTTCAACTCCGCCGCCGACAAGCCGCGCCAGCGCAAGACCATCCGCCTCGAACCCGCACCCGCCCATGTCCGCCGCATCGGCCATGCGGTGCTCAAGGTCAGCGATTTCCACGCCTCGGAGCGGTGGTGGAAAGAGCGGTTCGGCTTCCTCACCTCCGACGAGATCGAAGCCGCCCCGAATGTCGCGCTGGGCGCCTTCATGCGCTGCGATCGGGGCGATGTGCCCTCCGATCACCACACCGTCTTTCTCGCCCAGCTGCCGGGTGCGCTTGGCCTGCTCCACGCCGCCTTCGAGGTCGAGAGCCTCGATGACCTGATGCTTGGCCACGAATATCTGAAATCCCGTGAGCGCGAGGCCGCATGGGGCGTGGGCCGGCACATCATGGGCAGCCAGATCTTCGATTACTGGAAGGACCCCTTCGGCAACGAGCTGGAACACTGGACCGACGGCGATCTGTTCACCGCCGCCGATCCGCCCGCCAAGCAGACCATGCAGGCGCTGCTCGCGGTGCAATGGGGCAGTCACCACCCGATGTTCGCCGGAAAGATGGCCCCGCCCCCTGGCCTCGTCGCCTTCGTCACCGCAATGCAGCTGCGCATCAAGCGGCTCTTTTCACGCACACCCAAGGAAGTCTGAACCCATGAAACTCTGCACCTTCACGCATGGCGGCAAGACCCGCACCGGCATCATCGTCGGCGATACCGTGGTCGAAACCGGCGTTGCTGGTACGATGATCGAACTGATCCGCGACTGGGACGCGCTGAAGCCCGGCCTCGAAGCCAAGGCGGCGACCGGCGAAGGCATCCCGCTTGCCGAGGTCAAGCTCGAAGCGCCGGTCCAGCGTCCGGGCAAGATTTTCGCGATCGGCCTCAACTATGCCGATCACATCGCCGAAAGCGGTCTTGGCACGCCCGAGCGGCAGGTGTGGTTCACCAAGGCGCAGACATCCGTGAACGCGCCCTACGACCCGATCCTGATCGCGCGCGGCACCATGACGCCGGATTACGAGGCGGAACTGGTCGCGGTGATCGGCAAGGGCGGCAAGCACATCGCCGCGGCCGACGCGCCCGCCGCGATCTTCGGCTATTGCGTTGGCAATGATGTCACCGAGCGCATGTGGCAGCACGCCGTGCCGCAATGGGCGCTCGGCAAGAGCTTCGATACCCACGCGCCGATGGGCCCTTGGATCGTCACGGCCGATGAAATTGGCGATCCCCACGATCTCGGCATCCGCTGCTTTGTAAATGGCGAGGAGCGGCAGAATTCGAACACGAAGCACCTCGTCTACAATGTGTGGCAGCAGGTCGAGCACCTTTCGGTCGGCATGACGCTGGAGCCGGGTGATTGCCTGTTCACCGGCACGCCCGGCGGCATCGGCGCGGCGATGGACCCGCGCCAGTTCCTCAAGGACGGCGACGTCGTGGGCACGGAGATCGACGGGATAGGCCATATCGAGGGCACGATGGTAGCGGAAGGCTGAGGCTATGCGGCTTCTGATCATCGGGACATCCGGCAACAGTGGGCTGGCACTGACGAAAGTGGCGCTGGCGCGCGGGCATCAGGTCACCGCCTATGTTCGCAGTGCCGAAAAGCTGCAGTCCCTGCTGGGCGCACAAGCTGTTCCGGGGCTGACCATACGGACCGGCACCCTTGATGATCACGCCGCGCTGGCCGATGCAATGGCGGGGCAGGGCGCGGTCATCAACGCCGCCGGGAATGCCACGACCGATCCGGACTACGTGCCGATGGTTCAGTCTCTGATTGGCGATGCCGAAGCGGCGCTGGGCGCTGGCGGGCGGCTCTGGCTGTTCGGCGGGGCGGCTGCGCTCGACGTGCCGGGCTTTGAGGTGCGGGCGGCCGACCTGCCGGTGATCCCGAAAGTCTACAAGCAGCACATCCACACCCTGGCGCGCGTTTCGGCAACCGCGCTGGACTGGTCGATGCTCTGCCCCGGCCCCATGGTTTCGGCGCAGTCATGCCAGCCATGCGAGGGGCTAAGGGTCAGTGCCGACTGCTGGCCGGTGGAAGGCCCTGCTCCGGGCGGACTGTTCAAGACGGTTCGCATCCTCAAGACCTTCAAGCAGCGCATGCCCGAAATGATCGTGACCTATGAGGATGCCGCCCGGGTCATCCTCGACAATCTTGGAGCCAACGGGCCGTTTTCACGAAAGCGGGTCGGCCTCGCCCTGCCGCTGGGGCAGACGGGGGCCAAGCCGGGGGGCTTTTGATAATGCCGCAGCAGCCCGCCTTCGCCTGCCCAAGCGCCTGCGACGTCCTGATCATCGGCGGCGGGCCGACGGGCGTGACGCTGGCCTCGCTGCTCGCACTGCGCGGTGTGCGGGTGATCGTGGCGGAGAAGGAGGCGGAGATATTCCCCCTCCCCCGCGCGGCGCATATCGATCACGAAGGCATGCGCATCCTGCAGGAAGCGGGCGCGGCAGAAGCGGTGATGGCGACCAGCCGCCGCGCTGACGCTTACGAGTTTCGCAATGCGCGTGGTCGCATGCTGATGGCCTTCAACGGCGCGCAGAATATCGGCCCGGGCGGCTGGCCGATCGCCAACATGATCCACCAGCCCTCGGTCGAGGCGGCCCTGCGCCATGCCCTGTCCGAGCGGGCCCCGGATGCGCTGCGCAGCGGGTGGGAGATGCTGTCCTTCAGCGAAGACAAAGAGGGTGTCACCGCGCATTTCGCCACTCCGGAAGGCGAGCGTTCCGTCCGCGCGCGCTGGCTGGTCGGCGCGGATGGCGCGCGCAGTCCGGTGCGCAAGGCCTGCGGGATCACCTTCGAGGATCTGGGCTTCGAGGAGCCGTGGCTGGTGGTCGACGTGCTGGTCGATGATCCCTCGCGCCTGCCCACCGCCAACCTGCAGATCTGCGACCCCGCGCGCCCCACCACCTGCGTGCTGATGGGCGAAGGCCGGCACCGCTGGGAGTTCATGATCCTGCCCGGCGAAAACCCGGAAGAACTGAGCAGCGACGCCTCGGTGGAGCGGCTGCTTGGCCCCTGGAATGTCGCAGGCGCGGTCCGGATCGAGCGCAAGGCCGTCTACACCTTCCGCGCCCGCATCGCCGAGGAATGGCGCAAGGGCCGCGTGCTGCTGGCGGGGGACGCCGCGCATCAGACCCCGCCCTTTGCCGGGCAAGGGATGTGTTCGGGACTGAGGGACGCGGGTAATCTCGCATGGAAGCTGGCGGCGGTGTCGCGGGGCGAGGCGCGCGAGGACTTGCTGGATAGCTACCAGCCCGAACGCGCACCCAATCTGCGCGCCACGATCGACATGGCGATCATGATGGGCCGGATGGTGTGCATCACCAGCCGCTTTGGCGCAGCTGTGCGCGATGCCAAGTTTGCGCTGGCCCGCATACTGGGCAAGCTGCCCGACGGCCCGCCTGCCTATCCGCCGCTCGGCGCCGGAGCGATCCTTGCCGGATCACCGGGAGCGGGCAGCTATTTCCCGCAAGCCCTTGGCGCCGCGGGCGAGCGGCTCGACGATGTGCTGGGGCCGGAGGCATGGCTGATCACCCGCGCGGCGCTGGCGGGCGAAGAATTCGCACCCTTTGCCGCGATGCTTGGCGGCTGGCTCGATGCCCACGGGGCTGAGGCGGTGGTGGTGCGGCCCGATCGCTTCGTCTTCGCAAGCGGCGATGATCCCGCCGCTCTGGCGCAATCGTGGCAGACTGCGGTCGCCTCCCCGCTCAGAACGACTGGCTGACCCTGAGATTGATGCGCGGCTGCTTGTCGCCGGTGTCGTAGCGCGGCTCGGTGAGCGGCACGGCGACTTCGAGATCGAAATCGAGATTGCCGGTGACATCCGCCCGCAGGCCCGCGCCGCTCGATGCGAGCGATCCGTCACCAAAGCCGCCATCAAGATTGCGCACCATGCCGCCATCGGCAAAGGCGTAGAGTTGCAGGTGATCGACCGCGCCCAATGCCTTGGGCCAGTCGTAACGCAGCTCGCCCACGCCCGCGACGCCCTGATCGCCCACCCGCTGGGCAAAGTCATAGCCGCGCAGGAAGGCATTGCCGCCGAGCACGAAGTTTTCGCCGATCAGCAGAGGATCGGTGGAGAATTGGCCGTTCGCCGCGAGCGACAGGCTCACGCGCGCAGCAAGACTGCGGCGCCAGTTCAGCCACCACGACAGCGTGGTGAAGCCGGGCGGCGCATCGAGGCCCGACGCAAGCGGATCGCCGAGCTGCGTAGCGCCGAGCGCATCGAAACCCTGCGTGATCGTCGCCCTGCCCTGCAAGGTGCCGCCAGCCAGCGGGCTTGTCCGTCGTCAGAACATTCGGCACAACACGGGGCGTAAATTAGCGGAGTGCGGGCCTCGTCCGGGGGTTGATGTTACGCGGCGAGGTTGCGGTGTTGCAAGCGCCGATGTTCGATGGTCTGTCGCTTGATCCTTTCACGCTGTTTGATGATGGCTGGGGCCCTGCCGAAGTAGGCGTCGGCGGGTGTCACGTTGGACAGCGCTTCGTGATAACGCTGGTGGTTATAGTGCTCGACGAAGGCCTCGATCTGGGCCTCGAGGTCGCCGGGCAGGAAGTAGTTCTCCAGCAGGATGCGGTTTTTCAGGGTCTGGTGCCAGCGCTCGATCTTGCCCTGGGTTTGCGGGTGCATCGGGGCGCCGCGCACGTGGCTCATCTTGTTGGCCTCGATGTATTCCGCCAGTTCTCCCGCGATGTAACTGGGACCATTATCGCTGAGCAGCCTTGGCTTGTGCAGCACCGTGGCGCTGTCGCAGCCGGAAGCTGCCAGGGCGAGGTCCAGCGTGTCGGTCACATCCTCGGCCCGCATGTTGGTGCACAGCTTCCAGGCGATGATATAGCGCGAGAAGTCGTCGAGCACGGTGGAGAGATACATCCAGCCCCACCCGATGATCTTGAAGTAGGTAAAATCGGTCTGCCACATCTCGTTTGGCCGGGTGGTCTTGGTATGGAACGCATCAGCCGCTTTCACCACGACATAGGCCGGGCTGGTGATTAGGTCGTGTGCTTTCAGCAGGCGGTAAACCGTGGCTTCGGACACAAAGTATTGGCGTTCATCGGTAAATCGCACGGCCAGTTCGCGTGGGGACAGCTCGCTGTAATCCAGCGCGAGTCCGACGATCTGATCCTGCACCTCAGGCGCGATGCGGTTCCACACCCGGCTCGGCGCGGAGGGCGATCTTCCAGCGCCTCCGGCCCGCCCTCGAGATAGCGGTCATACCAGCGGTAGAAGGTCCGACGGGCGATGCCCAGCTTGTCGAGCGTCCGCTTGGCGGGCAGGTGGGACTGCTCGACGACCCTGATGATCTCAAGCTTCTCGGATGCGGGATACCTCATTCTTCGCCCTCCCCATCCGCGATCATGCTTTTTTTCAGCAGACGGTTTTCGAGCGTCAGGTCCGCAACGCATTCTTTGAGGGCACGGGCCTCGCGGCGCAGATCCTGCACTTCGCCGGTGGTTGCGGCACGAGCAGTATCACCGGCAAGTCGGCGCTTGCCCGCTTCCATGAACTCCTTCGACCAGGTGTAATACAAGCTCTGGGCGATGCCTTCCTTGCGGCAGAGCTCGGCGATGCTGTCTTCACCGCGTAGCCCATCGAGCACGATCCGGATCTTGTCTTCAGCCGAGAAATGACGACAGGTCTGCCGCCGGATGTCCTTCACAACCCGCTCAGCGGGGGGCTTTTTGGGTGCCGATTTTTTCAAGGAGGATTGGGTCTTCATCTTCGTTCCTTCGTCACTACGACGAAGCCCCAACCCTCCTTAAATCACAACCTCAAATCTGTGCCATTGGTGCTGACGGGGGACAGCCAGCCCCCAGCATCGTTTTTGTCAGGAGAAGCAATGACGCAGGCAGAGAGCAGCGCCCACTGACAAGCCATGTCAGGGGCATGACAAATGCGGTTAGGTGGCGGGTTGGAGCGGCTCAGCCGCGGCGTTTGAGGATCAGGTAGAGCGCGCCTTCGCCGCCGTGGCGGATGTGGGCGCGGCGTACGGCGGCAATCGACCCTGCGTGGCGGCTGGCGGCGAGCCAGTCGAGCAGCTTGGCCCGGATTGCCCCGCGCCGCTCCATCCGGTCAGCCGGATCGACCGGTCGCTCGCGCCCTGCCACCACCAGCACCACCCGCGCATTCATCGCGCGGGCCTGATCGAGCGCGCTCATCACCCGGTCATAGGCGGTATCGAGCGTGTGGCCGTGGAGATCGAGCGTCAGATCGGGATCAAGCCGCCCGCCCTTCATGCGCCGTTCCCAATGCGAATCGAGCGCGCCGGGAATGGCGGGCGGGCGCGGCGGGGGCGCCGGGAGCGGCCGGTGCTGCGGGGTGCGCGGCTGCGGCATGGCGGGCTTGGGCGGTGCAGCCGGTTTGGCGGGCACAGGCGCATCGGGCTTGGGCGCAGCGGGCGGCGCGGGCCGTTTCTTGCCCGGCAGCGGCTTCACGCTTGCGGCAAGGTGCGCCCAGGCGGCCTGTTCACCGGTGGTCAGCCCCCGCGGCGCTCTCATGGTGCGCCCGCGAGCCGGGCGGCGGCAGGCTTTGGCAGCAGGACATAGGCCTGTCCCCGCCCGCTCATCCCGCCCGCAATCGCTCGCGCATCCTCGCCCGCGCCCCAGAAGGTGTCGAAGCGGTTGGGGCCCTTGATCGCCCCGCCGGTATCCTGCGCCACCCAAAGGCCCGAGGCCTCGCGCCGGTCCATCGCCAGCCACACCGGCGCGCCGAGCGGGACATAGAAGGGGTCCACCGCCACCGAAGACTCGCGCCGCACCGGCACGCCCAATGCGCCTAGGGGGCCGTCGCCCTTCAGTTCGGTGAAGAAGATCCAGCTCTTGTTGAGCCGCATCAGATCGCGGCCTTCTGCGGGGTTCTCGCGAATATAGGCCATGATCCCCTGCATCGAGCCGGGATATTTGCCCGGCCCCTCGCCCAGCAGGCCGCGCGTGCGCATCACGCCGCCGATGCCGGTATATTCGCGCCCATTCTGCCCGGCATAGCCGATGCGGATCACCTCGCCTTCAGGCGTGATGAGGCGACCGGAGCCTTGAATCTGGAGGAAGAAGAGCTCCACGGGATCGGCTGCCCACGCGATCACCTGCGCCTTGCCTGCGAGCGCTCCGTCCTCGATTTCGGCGCGGTCATGATAGAGCACGAAGCGGCCCTCATCGTCATAGCGGCCGAGCGGCGGGCGGCCGGTGCGCTGGTCTTCGGGCATATCAGCGGGGAATTCGCCGGGCTTGGCGCGCACCAGATCGGTTGGCATGGCGTAGACCGGCACTGCGAAGCCCGGCCTGCGGGTGCGGCTACCGGCGATTTCGGGCTCGAAATAGCCGGTGGCGAAGGCCTTGCCGTCGCCCACCTGTACCGGCGTGAAGGTCTGCGTAAAGAACGCGCGGGCGCTCGCTCCGCTCCAGCCGCGCGCCGCCGCACATGGCTCGCGCCAGTCCTCGGGGCGGGTCAGGCCGCTGCCATCCTCGCGGGCGAGCAGTTTGGGGCAGGATTCGACGAAACTCGCCAGTGCGCTGGCGGCGTCGCGATCATCGAGCGCAAGGCTCGCAAGCGCGGGGCCGAGCCCCACGCCGGCCAGCAGGGCATTGGCGGGCAGTATGGAGACAACCGGAGGAGGAACGACCGGAGCAGGAGCGACCGGGCGCGCGGTGACCACGGGCGGGGGGATGGAACCTTGCGGGATGATCCGGCCACAAGCCGCGAGCACCAGCATCAGACCAAGCGCCAGAGCCGCGCGCATCACCTGCTCCCTCTATCGCAAACGTCCCGCCACAGCGGATGGCAGCGGCCAGCCTGTGACTGCTTACCCCTCGTCGGTTTCGTCGAGCAGCCAATTGGGATCGCGCGCCGAGGTGTTGCGCGAGAAGGTCCAGACATCGCGGCTTTCGATCGCATCGTCGAGCGATCCGGCAATGACGTTCCCGTCCTTGTCGCGGGTGACGGCGGCGATATCGGCCACGAACAGCACCGCGATGCGCGCCATGCGGCCATCGAGCGAAGCCGAATGGATGCGGGTTTCCTCGATCCGGATCAGCGTGTTGTCGAGCGTTTCGCCCGCTGCCTCGCGCGCATCGAGGGCAGCGATGAAACCGCCATAGACGTCATCGTCGCACAGCTCGCGCAAGGTTTCGCGGTCGCCCGCCCAGAAGGCTTCGAGCACCATGCGATAGGCCCCGCGCGCGCCTTCGAGGAACTGGGCGAGGCTGAACTTGCTGTCAGCCGATGCAATCTCGCGGATGCCGCGTTCGACTGCGGGCATCACTCCTTCGAGTTCGACCGGGCGGGCAGGCGCGACCGGAGCAACCGGCGCAGGACGCGCGATACCGGCGGGCTTGTCGTCCGAATCGAAGCGCTGCGGCACCACCTCCTCCTCATGCTCCGCCCGGCGGCCAAGCACCGAGTAAAGGCGCAGGCCCAGAAAGGCGGCGACCATGGCGAGGAGAACGATTTCAAGCACTAGACATATCCGATCAACGTAGGGCCGCCGCCGGCGTGCGGGCCGGACGACCTCCCGAGGAACAGCACCCTGCCTTAAATAGGCACTGATTACAATTCGCCAACGCCCGATAGGTTGCAGCCCGAAAGGAATTGTCGCGCCGGCGCCATGCACAGCCACGCGGTTGCGGCCCGCGCCTGCGCCTGCTAGGCGCGCCGGGCACATGCCGGCAACGCTCGCTTCGATGCGTCCGGCGCAATTCCTGTTACACGATTTGAAAGATACCAGACCGATGGCCGACGAAGAAGGCGTGCTCACCAATCTCGACAACACCGGCGAGCCCAAGCCGAACGGTGCCGATACCCAGCCCGCGATCGGCCTGATCACGCAATATGTGAAGGACATGTCGGTCGAGAACCCGAACGCTCCGGACGTGTTCCAGTGGGCCGAGCCGCCGCAGCTTGATGTGCAGTTCAACATCGGCGCAGAGCCGGTCGGCCCGGATGTGCACGAAGTGATCCTCAAGATGACGATCACCGCCACCGCTCCGCGCGGCAAGGCCTATATCGTCGATCTCGCCTATTGCGGCCTCGTGGGCATGCGCAACGTGCCCGAGGAGCAGGGCCACGCCTTCCTTTATGCCGAAGCGCCGCGTTTGCTGTTCCCCTTCGCCCGCCGCGTGGTGGCCGATGCGGTGCGCGATGCCGGTTTCCCGCCGCTGATGCTCGATCCGATCGACTTCAACGGGCTTTACATCCAGCGCCTCCAGGCCCGCCGTGCCGAGGAAGCCGCCGGCGGCGAGCCGATCGCGCCGGTCACGGGCAACGCCTGATCCTCACGACGCGCGGGGGCACCGCAGCATGAGCCTGCTCAGGAATGTCGGCACGATCGGCGGGCTGACGCTGATCAGCCGCATCTTCGGCTTTGCCCGCGACATCCTGCTCGCCCGCGTGCTCGGCGCGGGCGGAGTGGCCGATGCGTGGCAGCTCGCCTTCCAGCTGCCGAACCTGTTTCGCCGCCTCTTCGCCGAAGGGGCCTTCGCATCCGCCTTCGTGCCGCTGTTCAACCGCTACATGGCCGAGGACGAGAGCGAGGCGAAGCGCTTCGCCGGCGAAGTCCTGGCCGTGCTCATGCCGATCCTCGTGGTGTTCGGCGCGCTGATGATGCTCGCCATGCCGTGGGTGCTTTGGGGCTTTGCCAACGAAGACCTGCGCGGTGATGCGCGCATCTATGCGCTGGCGGTCAGCATGGGGCGGATCGCCTTTCCCTACCTCATGTTCATGAGCCTTGCCACGCTGGTGGCGGCGATCCTCAACTCGCTCTCGCGCTTTGCGGCAGCGGCGGCCGCGCCGATCCTGCTCAATATCTGCCTGCTGTCCGCGCTGGTGTGGGGCGCGCTCCAGCCGGCAGGCGAGGCGACCCGTGCAGCGACAGGCATTGGACTTGCAATCGCGGTATCCGTCAGCGGGCTGCTGCAACTGCTGTGGCTTTACTGGTTCATGCGGCGAGCGGGCTTCCGCCTCCCGCGCGAGCGCCCGCGCATCACCAGCCGCGTCAAGGAAATGGGCGTTCTGATCGTGCCTGCGGTGTTCGGCGCGGGCGTTTACCAGATCAGCCGCTTCATCGATCTCGCCTTCATCCGCGGACTGCCCGATGGCAGCCTGACCTACATGGCGATGGCCGATCGCTGGAACCAGCTGCCGCTCGGCATTATCGGCATTGCGCTGGGAACGGCGATCCTGCCCGCCCTGTCACGCTATATCAGCCGCTCCGAGGACGAGGAGGCAGTCCGCCTGCAAGCGAACGCGATCGAACTCGCGATGCTGCTCACCCTGCCCTGCGCAGTGGCGCTGTTCATCACCGGCTTTGCTTTTGTGAAAGCCTTCATGGAGGGCCAAGCCTTTACGGCTGAAGATGCGCGGGTGACCGGCATGGTCACCTCGGCGCTGGTCGTGGGCTTGCCCGCCTATGTGCTGGTCAAGGTGCTGACCCCCAATTTCTTTGCGCGCCGCGACACCAAGACGCCGGTTTACACCGCCGCTGCCTCGCTGGTGGTGACGGTGGGGCTCAATCTGGTGCTGGTGCCGCTGCTTGGCGTGGTTGGCCTTGCGCTGGCTGGCGCGGTGGGCGCATGGGTCAATATCGCACTGCTCGGCGCGGTTCTCGCACGGCGCGGATACTTCCGCATTCCGGGGCGGGTGCTCGGGCGGATTGGACGGATTGCGCTTGCCTCGGGCCTGATGGGAGCCAGCCTGTGGGCCCTGATGCAGGTCATCACCCCGTGGCTCGACGGGCCCTTCACCATGCGGCTGCTGGCAGTGGGCGCGATCATGGTGGTGAGCCTTGTCACCTATGGCGCAGGCACCGTTCTGCTCGGAGTCCTCGACAAGGCCACGGTGCAGCGCCTAATGCGCCGCCAAAGCTAAGCAACAGGACCAGTCATGCGCGTCGTCTCCGGCATCCAGCCCACCGGCAAACCCCACCTCGGCAACTACCTCGGTGCGATCCGCAATTACGTGAAGCTGCAGGACGATGCCCATGCGGCGGGCGGCGAGTGCCTGATCTTCATCGCCGATCTCCACGCGCTCTCGATGCCGCATGATCCGGCCGAACTGCGCTCCTCGACGCTGGAACTGGTGGCGACGCTGGTGGCCTGCGGGCTCGATCCGGACAAGGCGATCCTGTTCAATCAGGCGCAGGTGCCGCAGCATCCCGAACTGCAATGGCTGCTCAACGGCACCGCGCGGATGGGCTGGCTCAACCGCATGACCCAGTGGAAGGACAAGGCCGGCAAGAACCGCGAGGGCCAGTCGGTCGCGCTCTTCACCTACCCCGTGCTGCAGGCGGCCGACGTGCTGCTCTATCAGGCCACCCACGTGCCGGTGGGCGAAGACCAGAAGCAGCATCTCGAACTCGCACGCGACATAGCGCAGAAGTTCAACAATGATTTCGGGACGGAAGAAGCGCCGATCTTCACCCTGCCCGAGCCGATCATCCCTGCCGAGGCCGCGCGCATCATGTCCTTACGCGATGGCTCGGCGAAGATGTCGAAATCGGATCCGTCCGACATGAGCCGCATCAACCTTTCGGACGATGCCGACACCATGGCGCAGAAGATCAAGAAGGCAAAGACCGACCCCGAGGCCCTGCCCTCGGAAGAAGCAGGCCTTGCCGAGCGTCCCGAGGCGAAGAACCTCGTGGGCATCTATGCCGCGCTCGCCGGGCAGTCGGTGGGCGGGGTGCTGGCCCAGTTCGGCGGACAGGGCTTCGGCGCGTTCAAGCCCGCGCTGGCCGATCTGCTGGTCGACAGGCTCGGCCCGATCCGCGAGCGGTTCGTGGCGCTGAAGGACGATCACGAGGCATTGGACGCGATCCTCGCGCGCGGCGCCGCCAAGGCGCGTGAACGGGGCACGCCGACGCTCGATGCGACCTACAAGGCGCTGGGGCTGGTGAGGCACGCGTAATCGCCTATCGCCGCTATTCAATCGCTGTTCATGCCGGTGAGATAGAATATCGCGCGCAAGCACCATTGCCATCATCGCACTGGTGACCACACAAGGGATGTGTCATGACGACCGCTATGTCCTCGATCAAATCGCTTCGCCGCATCGCACTGCCGCTGGCTCTGGCTGCCGGTCTTGCCGCTTGTTCCACGACGCCTGCCTTCAAGGCCGATGTCTCGCGCTTTGCCGTGCCGTTGCCCGCGCCTGCGGGCCAGACCTTCGCGGTCGTGGCGGAGGATCCCAAGCTCGCCGGCGGTCTGGAATTCGCCACCTATGCCAATGCCGTCGCGGCCGAGATGACGCAGCTGGGCTACGCCCGCGCCGCATCGCCGGAGAGCGCCGACATGCTGGTGCGTTTCGATTACCGCGTCGATGGCGGGCGTGAACGGGTGCGCACCGATCTCAACGGCGCAGGCTTTGCCGGTGGCCCCTGGGGCCGTTGGGGCGCCTGGGGCGGCGGCTTTGGTCCGTGGGGCCTCGGCTTCAACGATCCGTGGCTTGGCGGCGCACCGAACGTGCGCAGCTACACCATCTACACCAGCGCAATCGACCTGAAGATTGATCGCCGCGCCGATGGTCAGCGCCTGTTCGAAGGCAAGGCCGAAGCGGTGTCGCGCACCAACCGCCTGCCGCGCCTGGTGCCGAACCTCGTCGATGCGCTGTTCACCGACTTCCCCGGCAACTCGGGCGAAACGATGCGCATCACCATCCGCGACGACGAAAAAACCGTGCGCCCCGCCGACTGATGGTGTAGGAACGAGCTCAACAAACCCTTGGACGGGAAAAGAGAGGCGGCGCCAGGGGATCGGCGCCGCCTTTTTTGTTTTTGAATCAAGGCAGGCCGCATTTTCCGGCGCAAATCACCGGATTCTCTCGGCTCAAAGTTTGGCGTGGCCTCCGGTTGAGCCGAAGCCGCCCTCGCCTCTTTCCGTGGCGTCCAGTTCGGCAACTTCGTCCCATGCCGCCTGCACGACAGGCGCGAGCACCAGCTGGGCGACGCGATCGCCGCGCTGGATGACGAAGGGCTCTTGCCCCAAGTTGATCAGGATCACCTTGAGTTCGCCCCGATAGTCGCTGTCGATCGTGCCGGGGGTGTTGGGGACGGTGATGCCGTGCTTCAGCGCGAGGCCGGAGCGGGGGCGCACCTGAATTTCGTAGCCCTGCGGAATCGCCAGCGCCAAGCCCGTCGCCACCGCATGCCGCTCTCCGGGCGCGACGGTGGCATCCTCGGCGCTCACCACGTCCATGCCCGCTGCGCCGATGGTGGCATAGGCCGGCAGCGGCAGGCCTGCACCATGCGCGAGGCGCTTGACTTGCACAGCGACCGGATGGGTCATTCCGCCGCTTCCGCCTTGAGGCTGGCTGCGATGCGTTCGGCCAGTGCCATCGCCACCGCGCTCTTGGGCATCTCGTCCAGCGTCTCGATGCCGGAGCTGGTGACGATGTGGACACGGTTGCGATCGCCGCCCATCACATCGCCGCTAACGTCATTGGCGACAATCCAGTCGACCACCTTGCGCTTGCGCTTAGCCTTGGCATTCTCGATCACGTCCTCGGTCTCGGCCGCAAAGCCGATCACCAGTTCGGGGCGACCCGCCCCGCCTGCGAGATTGGTGAGAATGTCGGGGTTCTCGGTCAGCATCAGCGCCGGCGGGGCCGAGCCGCGCTTCTTGATCTTCTCGCCGCGGTATTCCTTGGGCCGCCAGTCGGCCACCGCAGCCACCATCACCGCCACATCGGCGGGCAGCGCCGCGCGCACGGCGTTGGACATATCCTCGGCGCTTTCAACATCGATACGGTTCACGCCTGCAGGCGTTTTGAGCGAGACCGGGCCTGCGACCAGCGTCACCTTGGCGCCCAGCGCAGCAGCAGCGGCGGCGATGGCAAAGCCCTGTTTCCCGCTCGAACGGTTGGCGATGTAGCGCACCGGATCGATCGCTTCCCAGGTCGGCCCGGCGGTCACCAGCACGTGGCGGCCATAGAGCGGGCGATGCCCCTCGACGACGCCGAAATCCTCGCCCTCAGTCACTTCCCCAAGATCGGCAGCAACCTCATCGGGCACTTCGGGCGGAAGCTTGCGCGGATCGACCTTGTGATTGATCGCGGCTGCATCGATCGGCGGCGCAGCGCTGGCGCTGCCCTTCCGGGCGAGCAGCGGGCCGCCGAAATCGGGGGCAAAGTCGGGTTCGGCTTCAGGCGCAGGTTCTTCCGGCAGCAGCGCCTCGACATCCTCGGTCTCGGGCAGATCCTGATACTCGGCCTCGATATCCTCGTGGCTCCGCTTGGCGGTGGAGCGCGGGATGATGCGCGAGAGCAGGCCGCCAAGACCACTGCCGAGCCCGGCAGCTTCGCCGTCACCCTCATCCTCGGGTTCGATCGCCTCGACTTCGATCCCCGCGCGATCATTGGCGGGGATGCGTGCGGGCGCAGGCTCGGGCACGTCGATGCCGAAATAGGCGGCGATATTGCGCCAGATCACCTCGGGCTCCGGCAGGCGACCGTAGCCGAACTCGCCGCAAGCCATCGGGCCTTCATCGGGGTGCAGCACAGTGACACCAGCCGATGTCAGCAGCTCGACATTGCGCTGGGTTGCCTCGTGCTCCCACATCCGCACGTTCATGGCAGGCACGGCCATCACCGGCTTGTCGGTGGCGAGAATCAGCGTGGTGGCCAGATCATCGGCAATGCCTGCAGCCATCTTGGCCAGCAGATCGGCCGTGGCGGGACACACAACCACCAGATCGGCCTCGCGCGAGAGCTGGATGTGGCCCATCTCGGCCTCGTTCTTGAGGTCGAAGAGATTGGTGTAGACCTGATTTTCGGACAGGGCCGCGAGCGCCATGGGGGTGACGAACTGCTGTCCGCCCTTGGTGACGACGCAGGTCACCTCCCCGCCGCCCTTGCGGATCAGGCGCACCAGCTCGCAGGCCTTGTAGGCCGCGATGCCGCCGCCCACGACCAGCAGGATGCGCGGAGCCTTGCCCGTCATCGCTTGCTTCCGCTTTGCTTGCCGATCAATGCCATCGGTCCCGATCAACTCCCGTGCGCCGCGCGATGCGCAGCCGCCAATGCTTCCTAGACGCTGCCCGCGCCAGCGCCAAGCCGCGCGGGATACAGTCTTGGCGCGCAGATTGGGCGCGCTGTGGTTAAGATTGCACTTAAAAAGGCGCAACAGGTTTTGCGCCGATTTGGCGTGCCGGCGACTTGAGCTGCGCCCTGCGCTGCGCCAGACCCGTTAGCAGACTTATCCGGGGGATCGGACATGACAACTATCCTGCGCATCGCCTTGCTTGTGGTCGGCGTGCTGTTCTTCACCATCGGCACCGGCTTTTTGCTCGCGCCTGTGCGGCTCGGCGAAGCTCTGGGGGTTGCGGCCAATGGCGCGCAGGGCCTTTCGACCATCCGCGGGGATTTCACCTCCTTCTTCTGGGTGGGCGGGATATCGATGGCGCTGGGCGGATTGCGCAATCACGCCGGACTGTTGCTGGTGGCCGCCTCGCTGGTCGGCGTCACGCTCACCGGACGGATAATCAGCCTGCTGGTTGATGGCACCTATCCGGGCGCTTTCCAGCCCATGCTCATAGAGGCGTTTGCCTTGACGCTGGCGCTGGTCGGTGCCCGAGTGCTCGGCAAGGGGCCGGCGGCGGGCTAGCTCCGGCCCGCGAAGCTGCGTCCAAGCTCGAACAGCGCGCGCGGAGCAAAGGCAAGGCCGATCCCGTAGGCGGGCAGGCCGATTTGCACCCAGTAGAAATTCTCCGGCCGCGCAAACAGCGCGACCATGGTGAACAGCCCCGCGAACCACATGGGCGCAAACAGGCCGATCCGCCCGCCGAGCGAGGCCCAGCCGACCAGCGGCAGGATCGCCAGCGGCGCAGCGATCATCATCGGCAGGAAGACCAGCCCCGTCAGGCGGCACAGCGCCATCAGCGGCAGACCATAGCCCGCCAGCCCGTCCCAGCCCTGCGAGGCGCGGTCCCCCGGGAGCCCCTCGGCCGAGACCGCGAGATAGTGCAGCCCCATGCCGCCGGCAAAGAGCGCGAGCAGCGCCGTCAGCGCCCCCGCCTCGGCCCAGCGCCGGGTCACCAGCGCAACGGCCAGCCACAGCAGGACGAAAGGCACCGCCAGTTCGCGCACCGCCAGCGCCATGGCCGCCGCGATCAGCGCGGGCCACCAGCGTTCGGGGCGATAGATCAGCAGCGCCAGCGTCAGCCACAGGCCCGCCCAAAGCTCGTGCACCAGCCCGGCAATCGGCGCCGCCACCGCTGCACCGCCGAGAGTGAGGATCACGATTCCGGCGAGCCGCTCGGGCAGCGACACCAGCGGGCCGAGCCGCAATTGCAGTGCGACAAGGCAGGCCAGCGCCAGCGCCGCCTCGATCAGCCGCACGCCATTGATGCCGATGCTCGCCTGCAGCCAAGCAAGGGTCGGCTGGCGCACCGCGACGAACGGCCGGGTCGGATAATTGTCGCGCCGCTGCTCGTCGAGGGCGGCCCCATAGTAATCCTCGCCCCCGGTCACGCGTGCGGCGATGCGGGCATAGAGCGCGAAATCGCCGTCCTTGAGATCGGAGATGGCCGTGCTGGGCGGTTTGGATGCGAGTTTCGCAGCGACGGGATTGGCGGCGCGTTCAGTCCGGTCAACCTGCACGCTGGCCGCCGCACTCCAGATCATCGCCGCCGCCAGCAGCGCCAGCACGAGGCCCGCCGCCCAGTGCGGCAGGTGTGCGAAGGGCCGCCCGACTGCCTCCCACCGCGCCAGCAGCGAGGGGCCGCCGGTCATCCGATCCAGCCGGCCGCGAGCGCGCCCCAGACAGCGCCGGCGCCCACAGCCACAGCGATGAGATAACCCAGCACGCCGCGCCCCTCGCGCTTGTCGGTGAGGAGCGGAATATGCGGCAGCGGCGGGGCCTCGGGCGCGCCGCCCTTGGGCGGGAACATCTCCTCCACCCGCCGGACAAGACCGGGCAGGCGCAGCAGGGTTTCGGCATCCTGCTTGAGGCGATCCGCCAGCGCGGCTTCCGGCCCCAATTCGTCACGGATCCACTCGCGCACATAGGGGGCTGCGGTGTCCCACATGTTGATGTCGGGATTGAGCTGGGTGGCAATGCCTTCGACCATCACCATGGTCTTTTGCAGCAGCAGCAGGTGCGGCTGGGTCTGCATGTCGAAATCGCGGGTGATCGCGAACAGCCCGTCGAGCATCTGGCCGACGCTCAATTCCTTCACCGGCTTGCCCCGCATCGGCTCGCCCACGGCGCGCAGCGCGGTCGCGAATTCGCCGATCGAATGGTAGGAAGGCACATATTGCGCCTCGAAATGGATTTCGGCGACGCGTTGGTAGTTGCCGGTGGTCAGCCCGTAGAGGATCTCCGCCAGCCACTGGCGCGCACGGCGATCGATCCGGCCCATGATCCCGAAATCGATGGCAACGATGGTGCCATCGTCCTCCACGAACAGGTTGCCCTGATGCATGTCGGCATGGAAGAATCCGGTGCTGATCGCCTGAGTGAGGAAGCTGATCACCAGCTTCTCCGAGATCGCCGCGAGATCATGCCCGCGTGCGCGTAGTTCGTCGACGCGGCTGATCTTGATCCCGTCGATCCACTCGATCGTCATCACGCGGCCATTGGTGCGGTCCCAGTCGACTGCGGGGATGCGGTAGCCCGGCACGCCCGCCATCTGCTCGGCAAGCTCGCTCGCCGAGGCCGCCTCGCGCCGCAGGTCGAGCTCTGAATTGGTCCAGCGCTTGAAATTGGCGATGGTGAGGCGCGGGCGCAGGCGCTCGGCCTCGCCGCCCATCGCCTCGACATGAGCGGCGGCCCATTCATAGGTCTGGATGTCCTGCGCGAACTTTTCGCGGATGCCCGGGCGCAGCACCTTGACCGCGACCTTGCGGCCATCAGTGGTAACCGCCTTGTGGACCTGCGCGATCGAGGCTGCGCCGACAGGCTCAGGGTCGATCTCGGCGAACAGCGCCTCGATCGGCTGGCCAAAGCTGCTCTCGATTACCGCGCGGATCTGGGCGAAGGGCACCGGGGGCAGGCTGTCCTGAAGCGAAAGCAGGTTGTTCGCCGCTTCCTCGCCCACCAGATCGGGGCGGGTGGCGAGCGATTGCCCGAGCTTGATCGCTGCCGGACCGATGGCGCGGAAGGCGCCCGCGTAATCGGGCTTGCCGCGCTTGCCGGTCAGCGTGGCGAGGCGCGCAATGCGCACCAGCTGCCGTACGGCGGCTGGCGCGTTGGGATCATTCTCGATCCCCACCAGTGCGCGGCGGCGAGCCAGCGTCACGCCCCAGCGGGCGAGGCGGAACAAATGCGTTGCGGGCGTGGGCACTGATCTAGATCTTCCACCCCGAATGGATCGCCACCAGCCCGCCCATGATCGGCTCGACCTTGGTATTGGCGAAACCCGCCTGCCGGATCATCTGCTCGAAGGCGGGCATCGGCGGGAACTTGCGGATCGATTCGGCAAGGTAGCGATAGGAATCCGCGTCCCCCGCAATCGCCTGCCCCATGCGCGGCAGGAGGTGCTCGGAATAGATATCGTAGGCCTCCTTGAGGCCCGACCATTCGACCGTCGAGAATTCGAGGCAGAAGAACCGGCCACCGGGGCGCAGCACCCGCAGCGCTTCTTTCAGCGCGCGGTCGATGTGCGTCACGTTCCGGATGCCGAAGGCGATGGTGTAGGCATCAAAGGAGTTGGAGGCAAAGCTCACGCTTTCCGCGTTCTGGCAGGTGAAGACGAGCGCGCCGTCCTCTTCCGCAAAGCCCCGCTCCAGCGCGCGCTCGGCGCCGACATCGAGCATGTCCTGATTGATGTCGGCAACCGTGATGTGGGCGCCGTGCGCCGCCATGCGGAAGGCGATGTCGCCCGTGCCGCCGGCCATGTCGAGGATCTGCTCCCCTTCGCGCGGCTTCACGCGGCGCACGAAGCGGTCCTTCCAAAGCCGGTGCATCCCGCCCGACATGGCATCATTCATGATGTCGTATTTGCGTGCGACGCTGGAGAAGACCTCGCCTACCTTGCGGGTCTTTTCCTGCGGGGTGACCTGCTCGTAGCCGAAGGACACGGTTTCGTCGGTAGTTTCGCTCATGCCGGGTTCCCTAGAGGGAATTGAGCCGGGCGCAAAGGGTGTTAGAGGCACCATCTGTTGCGTCAGTCGCGAGCGAAAGCGAACACAAAACGAAATGCCTGAACTTCCCGAAGTCGAAACCACCGTGCGCGGACTTGCACGCTTTCTCGAAGGCGAGCGGATCACGCGCGTCCAACTGAACCGCGCCGATCTGCGCCGGCCTTTTCCGGCCGATCTGGTGCAGGTTATGACGGGGGCCACCGTCAGCGCGCTCTCGCGGCGGGCGAAATATGGCCTCATGCATCTCGATCGCGGGGCGACGATGATCTTCCATCTCGGCATGAGCGGGCGCTGGCGGATCGATCCCGAGGTGCCCGACACGCACGATCACCTGCTGCTGGAGACCGCGAGCAACCGCTTTGCCCTGTGCGATCCGCGACGCTTTGGCTCGGTCGATCTGGTGGAGACGGCCGCGCTGGAAGCATGGCCGCAATTCGCAGCCCTCGGCCCAGAGCCGCTCGGCCCGGGTCTCACCGCAGCGCACCTCAAGGCGGCGCTGGCGGGCAAGACCCAGTCGATCAAGCTGTGCCTGCTCGATCAGCGGATCGTTGCAGGCCTCGGCAATATCTATGTCTGCGAGGCCTTGTGGCGCGCCGGCATCCGCCCGACCAAACCCGCTGGCAAGGTCACAGGCCCGCAGCTGGCGCGGCTGGTGCCAGCGATCATCGACGTGCTGGAAGCCTCGATCCGTGACGGCGGTTCGACCTTGCGCGACTATGCGCGGCCCGATGGCGAGCTGGGCTATTTCGCCAGCTCTTTCGACGTCTACGGGCGCGAGAACGAGGCCTGTCGGCGCAAGGATGGCGGGCAGATTCGCCGCATCGCGCAAGGCGGCCGGAGCACATGGTATTGCCCGGTGTGCCAGAAGTGAGGGAGAATCGTTGACCTTGCGGGCAGTTCTTACTAAGGGCGCTGCTTTCCGGCGGGAGACCCATGGGTCCGCTCGCCCATTTTCGAGCAACCCGACACAGTTTTCCCGGCTGCCCACCGCGGCCTGAACCAAACGCGAGACAGACACGAATTATGGCCAATACGCCGCAAGCCAAGAAGCGCATCCGTCGCAACGCAGCCCGTGCCGAAATCAACGGCGCGCGCATCAGCCGCATCCGCAGCTTCATCAAGAAGGTCGAATCGGCCTGTGAAGCCGGCGACAAGGAAGCCGCCGCTGCCGCGCTCAAGGCTGCCCAGCCGGAAATGGCCCGCGGCGTCGCTCGCGGCGTGCTGCACAAGAACACCGTGGCCCGCAAGCTCTCGCGCCTGACGCGCCGAGTCGCCACGCTCTGATTCGTTTTTCTGGTGATCCGGACAATCCCCTAGCGGGTGTTTCCGGGTTGCGCAGAGCCGAGAATCACAAAGAGGCCGCGCTGTTTCAGCGCGGCCTCTTTCGTTTGTGACCGTTGCGAGCAGTGCAATTCCGCCGAAACCTAGGATTCTCCGCGATTCGCATGTTGTTTTGGGTGATAATTGTGGAAAAACAACAGGATGAACGCAAGCCTGCGGGGTAGAGGCGAGTCAACAGGATTATTTCACTTTTTTTAAATCTCCGTGCTTGCGCAAAGTCTCCGAGAGTTCTTTATTCGCCTCTCACCCGGGGCGGGACAGCCTGGGTTTTAACAAACTGGTCGACAGGGGGGCACCCCGGGAACACGCGTTTCCGGAGTGGGATGGACTTTGCCTGTTGCAATAAGATGAAGTCGCCTGCGGGACACGGCTCCGCAGGCCTGAGGAAATTGGGGATACGCTTGTGCACAGGATCGACAAGGCGCGCAGCCCGCGCCGTCCGGCGGATGATGATTTGATGGAAGACGCCGAAGCCGTGAATCTCGCCGCCGACTGGTCTGATATCAGCCAGGGCCTTCGCAAGGACCTCGGGCACCAGCTGCACAGCCAGTGGATCAAGCCGATCCAGCTGGGCAGCCTCAACCGCGAGACCGGCGCGCTCGATCTCTATCTGCCGACCGAGTTCTCGGCCAACTGGGTTCGCGACCGCTTCCACGACCGGCTGCAGCTGGCCTGGAAGATTGCACGCAGCGAAGTGCGCAAGGTCAACATTATGGTCCATCCGGGCCGCCGCCAGCTGCCCGATCTGCGACTCGACGATGGTCGCCGCCCCGCCAATGACGGCGCGAGCGCGATTGCGGTTGCCGCCGGCAGCATGTCGGATTCGACCTTCACCTCTTCGGTGGGCCTCGATCCGTCGCTGACCTTCGCCGCCTTCGTGACGGGCGAGGCCAATATCCTGGCCTGCAATGCCGCCCAGCGCATGGCCGCACTTGAACAGCCGCAGTTCTCGCCGCTCTATCTCAAGGCGGCGACCGGCCAGGGCAAGACCCACCTGCTCCACGCGATCGGCCACGGCTATCTTCAGGCCCACCCGCGCGCGCGCATCTTCTACTGCTCGGCCGAGCGCTTCATGGTCGAATTCGTGCAGGCGCTGAAGGCGAGCCAGACGATCGAGTTCAAGGCACGCCTTCGCTCCTTCGATCTGCTGCTGGTGGACGATATCCAGTTCATCATCGGCAAGGCGAGCGCACAGGAAGAACTGCTCTACACGATCGACGCGCTGCTGGCCGAAGGCAAGCGGCTGGTCTTCGCCGCCGACCGCGCCCCGCAGGCGCTGGACGGGGTCGAGCCGCGCCTGCTCAGCCGCCTGTCGATGGGCCTCGTCGCGGACATCCAGCCTGCCGATATCGAGCTGCGCAAGAAGATCCTCGTCTCCAAGCTCGCCCGATTCGCGCCGCTCGCGGTGCCGGAAGATGTGGTCGATTTCCTCGCCCGCACCATCACCCGCAATGTGCGCGAGCTGGTCGGCGGCCTCAACAAGCTGATCGCCTATGCCCAGCTCACCGGGCAGGATGTCTCGCTCCAGCTCGCCGAAGAGCAGTTGACCGACATCCTGAGCGCCAACCGCCGCCGCATCACGATCGACGAGATCCAGCGCACGGTGTGCCAGTTCTACCGCATCGACCGCGCGGAGATGAGCTCCAAGCGCCGCGCGCGTGCGGTGGTGCGTCCGCGGCAGGTGGCGATGTATCTCTCGAAGGTGCTCACCCCGCGTTCCTACCCCGAAATCGGGCGCAAGTTCGGCGGGCGCGATCACTCGACCGTGATCCATGCCGTGCGCCTGATCGAGGATCTGCGCCAGCGCGATGCTGATATGGACGGCGATGTGCGCAGCCTGCTCCGCCAGCTCGAAAGCTGACCGGCGCGAGAGTTAATTCGCACTCAATCTGCACCACCTTTGCACTGCCCTATCGACAGGCCCATCCACAGGCCTGTCGACAGGCTGTGCGCAGGCTGTAAACAGCCTGCCCATGCCTTTTCAGCGCCTTTCTCCCGACCTGATCGACCTGCCCGGCGGGTGGATCCCCGCCCTCGTCAGGGGCGCAAAGGGCTGCTGCCCGCGTTGCGGCGAGGCAAACCTGTTCCGCAAATGGCTCAAGCCCGTTGAGCGCTGTGCACATTGCAAGCAGGACTGGTCGATGCAGCAGGCCGATGATTTTCCGGCTTACATTGGTATCTTCGTGGTCGGCCACCTGCTCGCACCGGTGGTGATCGCGATGATCTCCGGCGGTGTGTCCGCATGGCTGACCCTCGCCATCCTTCTGCCGGTTGCGGTGGCGATGCTGCTGGCAATGCTCCAGCCGACCAAGGGCGCGGTGATCGCCTTTCTGTGGTGGCACGGCATCGGCGCCTTCAAGCAGGAGCGGCGCGCGCGCGAGGAGCCGCGCGAATGAGTCTTTCGTCTGCCCGGCTCGATCGTTTTGCCCGCCATATCGTGCTGCCAGAAGTCGGCGGCGCGGGGCAGGTGCGGCTGGCAGAGGCACGCGTGGCGGTGATCGGGCTCGGCGGGATTGGGTCACCAGCGCTGCAATATCTCGCTGCGAGCGGTATCGGACAGCTGGCGCTGGTCGATGACGATGTGGTCGATGTGTCGAACCTCCAACGCCAGACGATCTTCACCACCCGCGATGTTGGCCACGGCAAGGCGGTCTCGGCGCGGCGCTGGCTCGCCAATTTCGACGATTCGCTGGTGATCGACGTGTCCGACGCGCGGATCACGCCCGAGAATGCTCCGAGCCTGATCGCCGGGGCTGACGTGGTGCTCGATGGCACCGACAATTTCGCGACCCGCCTCGCGGTCTCGGATGCCTGCGTGGCGGCAGGCATTCCGCTGCTCTCGGCGGCTGTCGGCCGGTTTCAGGGGCAGGTCGGGGCCTTTGCAGGACACTTGCCCGATCAGGCCTGCTACCGCTGTTTCGTCGGCGATGCCTTCGATGCCGAGGACTGCGATACTTGCGCGGACGACGGCATGCTGGGCGCGATGGCGGGATGGACCGGCTCCTTCGCCGCACTTCAGGCGATCAAGGTCGTGCTGGCAGGCACCGCCGCGCTTGGCGATCCGGGCTGGGGCAAGCTCCACGTCCTCGACGGACTGGAGCCCGGCATGCGGACGATCCGGATCGCCAAGGACCCCGGCTGCAAGACCTGCGGCTCAGCCGCCTAGCGCTTCCTCCACCCATTGCGGCACGACCGCGCTCGCCGGGCCGAGCCGCGATTCGTGGAAGTGGCGCGAGCCTTCGCTGGGTTCGAGATTGAGTTCGAGCGTGTGCGCCCCGTTCGCCCGCGCCTCCTGCACGAAGCCTGCAGCTGGGTATACCGCACCGCTCGTGCCGATGCTGACGAACAGGTCGCAGGTCTCGATCGCCTGATAGATCCGGCCCATCTGGTAGGGCATCTCGCCGAACCACACGACATCGGGGCGCAAGCTGGGCGCGCGGCACACCGGGCATGGCGGGCGCTCGATCATCGTCGCCAGCCACGGCGAGCGCGTCTCGCAGGAGGTGCACAGCGCGCTCTTCAGCTCGCCATGCATATGCAGCACCCGCGCACAGCCGCCGCGTTCGTGCAGGTCATCGACATTCTGCGTTACCAGCAGCAGCTCGCCCGAAAACTCGCGCTCCAGCCGCGCCAGCGCCATATGCGCCGGATTGGGCGCGACATTGGCGAGTGCGGCGCGGCGCATGTCGTAGAAATTGAGCACGAGATTGGGGTTGCGGGCAAAGCCTTCAGGCGTGGCCACATCCTCCACCCGGTGCTGCTCCCACAGGCCTCCAGCGGAGCGGAAGGTATCGATGCCGCTCTCGGCTGAAATCCCTGCGCCGGTGAGGATGACGATGCGTTCGAACTCTGCCATGACACCTTCAAGCATGTTCGGCAGAGGCAAGGCAATGGCACAGCTGCAATTCGGAGTGATCGGGCACAAGGGCCGCATGGGGCAGGCGCTGGAGGCGGCGATTGTCGATGCCGGGCACACCCTCTTCGCAGGCGTTGATGCCGGCGGGAGCATCGGACCCTTTGCCAGCCAGTGCGATGTGCTGATCGATTTCTCCGCGCCTGACGCGCTTGGCGCCAATATCGGCGCAGCGCGGGTGGCGGGCAAGCCGATCGTGATCGGCACCACGGGCCTCGAAGAGCCGCATTTCGTGATGCTTGCCGAAGCCGCGCGCGCCGTGCCGGTGCTGCAATCGGGCAATTTCTCGCTCGGCGTCACGCTGATGGCCCATCTGGTGCGCGAGGCCGCTGAGCGGCTCGGGCCGGACTGGGACATCGAGGTGCTGGAGATGCATCACCGCATGAAGGTCGACGCGCCTTCGGGCACCGCCAAGCTGCTCGGCGAAGCGGCCGCAGCCGGACGCGGGATCGTGCTGTCGGACAATATGGAGAGCGGCCGCCACGGCATGACCGGCGCGCGGGCGCAGGGTGCTATCGGCTTTGCCACTTTGCGCGGCGGCACAGTGGCGGGCGAGCATTCGGTGATCTTCGCCGGCAGCGAGGAGCGCCTGACCCTCTCGCACTCGGCCGAAAACCGCATGATCTTCGCGCGCGGCGCGGTGAAGGCGGCCGAATGGCTCACCGGCAAGCCTGCGGGCCGCTACGGCATGAACGACGTGCTCGGCCTGGGTTGACCGCGATGCAGTGCAGTGTATTGCATAGGTAACACACTTGGGAGCCTTCGACATGACCGCCACTCTCACCCCCGCGCAGGAAGCCGCGCGGCTGGTCGACACTCTCGGGCCTGATGCACTGGCACAGGCACAGGCCTACACCACCGGCAATCACTGGGTGCTGCTGATCAACCTCGGCGTGTCGCTGCTGGTGGCGCTGGTCATGGTACGCCTCAGGCTACTGGACCGGATCGCGGCGCGCTTTGGCGATCAGCGGCGCGTCCTTGCGTCCTTCACGGTAGGCACGGCTTTCCTGCTGATTTCCGGCGTGCTCGCCCTGCCCTGGGAACTCTACACCGATTGGTACCGTGAACGGGCCTATGGCCTTTCCAGCCAGCCGCTGGGCGATTTCCTCGGCCAGATGGCAATTGGCGAGGCGATCAGCATGACACTGGGCGGGCTGTTTCTGGCCGGGGTCTATGCCCTGATCCGCCGCGCCGGGCAGCGCTGGTGGCTGTGGAGCGGCGGGTTTGCCGGCATCGTCACGCTGCTCGGCCTGCTGATCGGCCCGGCGCTGATCGAACCGCTGTTCAACGAATACAAGCCCGTGCCGCCGGGCGAAGTGCGCACCGCGCTGGAAGCCATCGCCGACGATGTCGACATCCCGCACGACCGGATCTTCATGTATGACGGTTCGCGCCAGTCCGATCGCTTTACCGCCAATGTCTCCGGCATCGGCCCGACCGCGCGGATCGCGATTTCCGATGTCGCGCTGAAGCAGGCGAGCATCGCCGAGGTTCGCGCGGTGACGGGGCACGAGGCGGGGCATTACAAGCTCGGCCACATCTGGCGCTACGCTGTGATCTTTCCGGTGCTGGCGATGGCGTTCTTCTTTCTCCTCAACCGCCTGTTCGCGCCGACCGCGCGCCTGCTGGGGAGCGATGCGAAACTGGACGAGCCGCGCGGGCTCCCGGTCTTTGCCGTGGTGGGATCGGTGCTCGGCCTGCTGGTGACCCCGCTCACCAACACCCTCACCCGCATCGGTGAGACCGAGGCCGACCGCTATTCGCTGATGACCGTGAACGAACCCGATGCACTTGCCACCGCGCTGGTGAAGACCGCCGAATACCGCTACCCGCGCCCCTCCGCGCTCGAAGAGGCGCTGTTCTACACCCACCCTTCGGTAGAGAAACGCGCCTTGCGAGCCATGGAGTGGAAGGCAGCGCATCCGGCGAACAAATGACCCGAGGGACATGACCAGAGACCAGATCTTCGAATTCTTCCGCCGGCTTGCGGAGGATGACCCCGCGCCGCAGACCGAGCTGGAATATGGCAATGCCTATCAGCTGGTCGTCGCCGTGGCGCTGTCGGCGCAGGCGACCGATGTCGGCGTGAACAAGGCCACCCGCGCGCTGTTCGCCAAGGTGAAGACCCCGCAGGAAATGCTCGATCTCGGGGAAGAGGGCCTGCGCGAGCACATCAAGACCATCGGGCTGTTCAATTCCAAGGCCAAAAATGTCATCGCGCTGTCGCAGCTGCTGGTGGACGAATATGGCGGCGAGGTGCCCGATACCCGCGAGGATCTGGTCCGCCTGCCCGGTGTCGGTCGCAAGACCGCCAATGTCGTGCTCAATTGCTGGTTCGGGCAGGAGACCTTTGCGGTCGATACGCACATCTTCCGGGTCGGCAACCGCACCGGCATGGCCAAGGGCAAGACCCCGGACCATGTCGAAGCCAAGCTGGAAAAGCGCGTGCCCCAGCCCTTTCGCCTCCACGCCCACCACTGGCTGATCCTGCATGGTCGTTATGTCTGCAAGGCGCGGACGCCGGAGTGCTGGCGCTGCAAGGTTTCTGACCTGTGCAGCTTCCGCAAGAAAGTGCTCGAAGCCCCCAAGGGACGCGCCGAAGCGCCCGCCGCCGCAGATTAAGCCGTGGTTCAAGCACGCAGGCGAAAATGCTATGATCGCCAGTGGAGGAACCACGCCATGACCATCCGACCTGCTATCCGCACCCCGCTTCCCGCGCTGGCACTTGTGCTGCTGGCCCCCATGACGCTTGGCGCTTGCATGAGCGATCGGGAACGCCCGACCGACGCCAATCCCACCGCCGGCGCCCCGGCCGTCAAGGTGACGGGTGAGGCCCAGAGCTGCATCAACCGCTCGCAGATACGCAACACCGTGGTGCGTTCCGACCGCGTGATCGATTTCGAGATGCAGGGCGGCAAGGTCTATCGCAACGTCCTGAAGTCCAATTGCCCCGGCCTCGGGATGGACCGCGCGATCACCTACAACACCTCGATCGACCAGTTGTGCTCGCCGCAGATCATCTACACCCTGCAGAATATCGGCGGGATGCCACGGCAGGGCGCAGGCTGCAGTCTCGGCGCCTTCGTGCCGGTGGAGTATGATCGCGGAGCGAAGGAGTAAGGGCGAAAACCCTTCACCCTTCCTTGTCGAAGTTGCTCTGATCCAGTTCCAGCCCCGCGCGGCCATCGGCGGCGGTGTGGGCGGGGGCGTGGGGGTGCTCGACAAAATCGGGCTCGGGCGCTTCCAGCATCCCTTCCCACTTGGTGATGACCGCCGTCGCCACCGCATTGCCGACCACGTTGGTGGCGGTGCGGCCCATGTCGAGGAACTGGTCGATCGCCAGGATGATCGCCACGCCCTCGACCGGCAGGCCGAACATGGCGAGCGTGCCGGTAATCACCACCAGCGAAGCGCGCGGCACGGCGGCGATGCCCTTGGACGAGATCATCAGCGTCAGCAGGATCATCACCTGCGTCGCGATGCTGAGATCCATTCCGTAAGCCTGCGCGATAAAGATCGTCGCAAAGCTCATGTACATCATCGAGCCGTCGAGATTGAAGGAATAGCCCAGCGGCAGCATGAAGCCCGAGATGCGACGCGGCACGCCGAAGCGGTCGAGCTGCTCGAACAGCTTGGGCAGCGCGGCTTCCGAAGACGCTGTCGAGAAAGCGATCATAAGCGGCTGACGGATATAGCGGATCAGCAGCCATATGCGTCCGCCGAGGAACACCGCCCCCGCAGACAGCAGGATCACCCACAGCAGCACCAGCGAGAAATAGAACTCGATCAGCAGCTCCAGATAGGTGCCGAGGATCGCCAGACCGCTGGCTGACACGACATTGGCGAGCGCGCCGAACACCGCGATCGGCGCATAGCGCATCACGTAGCCGGTCACCTGCAGCATCATTTCCGCCAGCGCATCGGCGCCCTTCACCAGCGCCTCGCCGCGCTTGCCGATGGCCGACAGGGCCACGCCTGCGAAGATCGAGAAGACGAGGATCTGGAGAATGTTGTTGGTCGCCAGCGCATCGACCGCGTTCTTGGGGAAGATCGACAGGATGAACTCGGTCGCCTTCAATTCCTTGACCTCGCCCACCGCAGCGGCGGCTTCGGCGACATCGGGGATCGGCGCACCCACACCGGGCTGGAACAGATTGACCATCACGAGGCCGAGGCCGATCGACACGAGGCTGGCCGTGATGAACCATGTGAGCGCTCTCACACCGATCCGCCCTAGCGCCGCGCTGTCGCCCATATGGGCGATGCCGACGACGATAGTCGAGAGCACAAGAGGCGCCACCAGCATCTTGATGAGATTGAGGAAGATGTCGGAGAGCAGCTTGAACCACGGGGCGATCGATTCCTTGATCACCTCGGCCGGCACCATCTGGTTGAGCGTCTGGCCGACAATCACGCCCAGCACCATGCCAAGGAGGATGTAGAGGGTAAGCTTGCGATCCATGTCCCGTTCTTTCTCTGTGCCGGAGAGCCGGCCCTATTCGTCCGTCAGTGCCAGCGCCGCAGCAGCAATCCGCGCATAGATCCGGGCGAGCACCGCCAGATCGGGGATCGCCACCGCCTCGTCACGCTTGTGCATCGTCGCGTTGCACAGCCCGAATTCGATCACCGGACACACGGCGCGCAGGAAGCGCGCGTCCGACGTGCCGCCGGTGGTCGAGAGTTCGGGCGCAATCCCGGTCTCGGCCTCCACCGCTGTTGCCACCAGCGCCGAAAAGGCGCCCGGCTCGGTGATGAAAGGCTCGCCCGAAATCACCGGCCGCGCTTTCCCGCCGTGCTTTTCGGCAATCGCCATGACCCGCTCGGACAGGCTGTGACCCGTGTGCAGATCGTTGAAGCGGATCGAGATGCGCGCGCTGCCGGCGGCGGGGATCACGTTGTGGGCGCGGTTGCCGACATTGATGTCGGTGATTTCGAGGTTCGATGGCTGGAACCACGCGGTGCCGGTATCGAGCTGGAGCGCGTCGAGCTCGGCGAGGATCGCCACCAGCCGCGGCAGCGGATTGTCGGCCAGATGCGGATAGGCGACGTGGCCCTGCGTGCCCTCGGCAGTGATGAAGATATTGACCGAGCCCCTGCGGCCGATCTTCACCATGTCGCCGAGGCGATGCACCGAGGTCGGCTCGCCCACCAGACACAGATCGGGCTGGTGGCCATTCGCGCGCATGAAATCGATCAGCGCGCGGGTGCCGTGGAGCGCGGGGCCTTCCTCGTCGCCGGTGATGATGAAGCTGATCGTGCCCGCCTCGGCCGGAACGTCAGCGACAGCTGCAACCATTGCGGCAATCGCGCCCTTCATGTCGACCGCGCCGCGCCCGTGCAGCAATTCGCCGCGCACTTGCGGATCGAAGGGATCGGAGGCCCAGCCCTCCCCCGGCGGCACGACATCGAGGTGGCCTGCAAAGGCGAAATGCCGCGAGCCTGCCGGGCCAGTGCGAACGGCGAAGAGGTTTTCGACCGGCGCCTCGTCCGAGCCTTCCGGGCCATCGCCGCGCGTGAAGCGGTGCACTGCAAAGCCCAGAGGCACCAGCATCGCTTCGAGCGCGTCGAACACCGGCCCGCAAGCGGGCGTAACGCTGGGGGCGGCAATCAGGCGGCGGGCAAGATCAAGAACATCATCCATGGGCGCAGCAAGGGTTAGCAGCCCCATGGGCAAGCGCAAGCCACCCTACTCTCTGCGGCGGCGGGGTTCGTCCGGCACCAGCGGGCCGGGGGCGAAGGCACTGTCCAGCAGATCGGCGATCCGAAGCCCCGCCTGCACCACCCGCCGCCGCGCAATCGGCACACCGCGGGCAATGTCGTCCTGCGACAGCGCGGTCTTTTCCGGCAGCGGCGCAGCGCAAACATTGTCGCTGTCGAAGGCGGTGGGGTAGACGAAGCTCCTCGCAATCTCCCAGCTTTCGCGACCCCAGTCGTCGGGCTTGCCGCCGGAAAGGTCCGCGCGCTCGGCCGCCGAATAGCGGCGCACCACCGGATCCGCAGGATCGCTGATCGCGCGCTCGGCCAGCGGCCCGTCCCAGATCGAATGGAGGTTGAGGCCGGGCTTGATCCCGTAATCGGCCTCACGATCATTGCCGCCGCGATCCTCGTTGTCGCCCGAATGGAGCGGCATGTGCACGTCGCCCGCAAAGTGGACCATGAAGGCCAGCGCTTCCAGTCGCACAGGCGCAGGCAGACGCTCGTCGGCAAGGATACGATGTGCGCGGGCGATCTGCGCGGTGACGCAATTGCCGCCCGGGCAGTTACCGCGCGCATTGAAGGCCTCGCAAATCGGCGCGGTGCGATAATGCCACGCGGCAGTATAGCCCCAGCGCCAGCCTTCCGAGCGCACGCAATCGGCCCAGACCGAAGCGCCCTCCAGCGTCGTCAAAGGGCATCGGGGGGTGCCGAGATCCTTCTCGCGGGCGAGCAGTGCGCGCACCCTGGCGCGCACCTGCGGCGAGACATTGGCCTCGGCCACCCGCGCGGTCTGGCGGTGGGCGTAGTCGCCCCACGCCAGCACCGGCGCTGGCAGCAGCGCCAGCAGAGCGGCAAACGCGGCAAGAAGCGCACGTATCACGCGGGCACCTCGTATTGTTCAATCACCCACTGCTCTTCCTCGGCCGCGCCTGCCCATTCGCGCATCCATTCGTGCTCGAGGATCGCCTGCATATAGGCTTGCGCGAAGCCCGGCACGCCGACCCCGTAGGTGACGAAGCGGGTGACAATCGGCGCGTAGAAGATGTCCGCCGCGCCGAAGGTGCCGAACAGATAGGGGCCCGCGCTGCCATGGCGCGCCCGCGCTTCGGCCCACAGCCCGAGAATGCGCACGATATCGTGGCGGGTCTGCTCGCTCACACCGTCCAACGGCACGCGGCGGCGGATGTTCATCGGCAGTTCCTTGCGCAGGGACTGGTAGGAGGAATGCATCTCCGCCACCATGGCGCGGGCCATCGCGCGCGCAGCGTCATCCTTTGGCCAGAACCGCTCGCGCCCGACCTTGTCGGCAAGGTATTCCATGATCGCGAGGCTATCCCACACCACGGCGTCGCCATCCCACAGGATCGGCACCTTGCCGCTGGAGGGCTGCACTTCGCCCATATCCTGCTTCAGCCGGTCCCATTCCTCGCCCATGATCGGCACGGTGAGCTCCTCGAAATGGAGGCCCGACTGCTTGACCGCGAGCCAACCGCGCAGGGACCAGCTCGAATAGTTCTTGTTGCCGATGATGAGTTTCATTGGGTCGCCTGCTCCACCTGCAAGACTGCTTGCCGCTCGCCCTAGATATTCATACTGGTGCTGTCGAGGCTGAACGAAGCCGCCCCCAGCCCGTCAAGGAGCCGCCCATGTCCCTGCCCCCGTTCCACCTCGCCTTCCCGGTCGATGATCTCGCCGCAGCTCGGCGTTTCTACGGCGAGGCGATGGGCTGTGCGGAGGGGCGTTCGTCCGACGAGTGGATCGATTTCGACTTCCATGGCCACCAGATCGTCGCCCACCTCGCGCCGGGGCAGGCCGGCGACCGCGCGAGCAACCATGTCGATGGCCACGGTGTGCCGGTGCCGCATTTCGGCCTCGTGCTGTCCATGGCCGAATGGGAGGCGTTGGCCGACCGCCTGCGCGCGGCGGGCACGCCCTTCGTGATCGAGCCGACCATCCGCTTCAAGGGCCAGCCAGGTGAACAGGCGACCATGTTCCTGCGCGATCCGGCCGGCAATGCGCTCGAATTCAAGGCCTTCGCCGATATCGGTAAGCTCTTCGCGAAATAGCCTAGCTTTCCGCCGCGTCCGCCAGTGCCTGCGCGGTCTTGTAATCGGGCTTGCCGTTGTTGAGCCGCAGCGAGCCTTGCGTGAAGACATAGAGCCGCGGGATCTTGTAGCCCGCCAATCCCTCGCGCGCGCAGGCATCCAGCGCCGCCTCGTCGAGCGCGCCATCGCCCTGCACCACCGCCACCACCTTGCGCCCGAAGCGCGGATCGGGAAGGCTGACCACCCGCACGTCCTTGACGCCGGGATGTTCGAGCAGCACCGCCTCGACCTCTTCGGGGAAGACCTTCTCGCCGCCGGTGTTGATGCACATGTTGTCACGGCCGATGAATTCGAGCGTCCCGTCCGCCGCCCAGCGCGCGCGGTCGCCGGTCATCAGCCAGCGCTTGCCGCCAATCACGGGGAAGGTCTGCGCGTTCTTTTCGTCCTCGCCGAGATAGCCCAGCGGCAGCGGGCCGGTGCGCGCGACAATGCCCACACCATCGCTGCCGGGCGGGATTTCGCGGAAGTTTTCGTCGAACAGCCGGGTCTCGCGGCCCGGGCCGGGTAGCGGCTGGAACTTGCCCCCGCCGCTGCTGCCCGCCGCGGTGGTGATGACGATGCCGGTGCCCGAGCTTTCCGAGGAGCCAAGCGCATCGACGATCATCAGCGAGGGGTGATGCGCGATCAGACGCTGCTTCAATACGGGCGAGAACACCGCGCCTGAGGAGGTAATGCTGCGCAGGCTCGCCAGCACCTCGCCCCCATCGCCCCGCGCATCGAGCCGGTCGGCCAGCGGCAGGGCGAAGGCATCGCCAACGATGAATACCCCGCGTGCGCCGATGCGCTTGATCTCGTCGAGCGCGGTATCGGCGTCGAACTTGGGCGCGGGGAGCAATGCCAGCGTGCCGCCCTTCAGGATCTGGATCACCCCGGTGAACTGCCCCGCTCCGTGCATCAGCGGGGACAGCAGCAGCAGCGGCGAATTGCTGGCCGGATTGTCCGGGCCATTGTGGAGCGCGGCGGCCACCTGCTCCTCCAGCGAGCCGGTCACGAGCGGCGGCGTGCCCGGGCCGCGCTGCCACACCCCGATGCTGAAGGCGCCCCAAGCCTGATCCATCGGCCACATCACCGCCTTGGGCATCCCCGTGGTGCCGCCGGTGGCGGTGAGGAACAGGGCTTGTGCGTCATCATGCAGGGCAAAGCTTGGCGGAAGGGGTGTCTCGCACAGCTCGCCCCACTCGGCCGCGCCCACATCCACTGTCAGCGTGCCTTGGGGCATGGCTTCGCGCGCGGTCGCGACAAAATCGCTTTCGGTGAACAGCGCCTTCAGCCCGAAGCGGACAAAGATGTCGGCCAGCTCGCGCGTCTTGTAGTGGTAGTTCACATTGACCGGCACCACGCCCGCCTTGATGCAGCCGAAATAGGCTAGGAGGTAATCGGGCGTGTTGCGCAGCATCTGTCCGGCAATGTCGCCGGGCTTGAGGCCACGCGCGGCAAGGCCCGCCGCGATCCGGTCGGTCAGCGCGTCGAGCTCGCCCCAGCCCACCACCCGCTCCCCATGCACCAGCGCCGGGCGTTCGGGCGGAATGGCCGCCGCCAGAGCCTTCAGAACAATCCCGAAATTCGCACCCGCGAAGGTCATTTGCGCATCACTCCCTTTGCCATTTTCGCTAGCCCCCGCGCCCATCTCTTTCCCCTACGTAAATAATGAGGACATCGCCAAAAATTGCGCTAGTCTCACGACTCGGAGAACAAAGAGAGGAGCAAGCCGGATAATGGCTACCAATGTTGTCGAGTTGCGCACGCCGCAAGGTCGCGAATCGCTGGACCAATTGCTCGAATCGGTCACCATCACCTGCCTGGAAGACATTCACGATGCCGCAGTCAACCTCGCCCGCGTAGCCAAGGAGCGCGGGATGCAGATCGGAGTGTGCGACGACATTTCTTCCAAGGAACCTATGGTCGATGTCGATGGCACGATCCTCAATGCCGATATTTTCCGCTGGCTGGATGATGGCGTGCGCTGGTGGGAAGATCACCGCCTTGCGCTGCATTCGCCGCTGCCGCGCGCCTGTCGCTATGAAAGCGAGCCCTTCTGGGTCAACCGCCACGGGTTCAACACCCGCTGGCGCAACCACTATCTGGATGAAATCGATCTCGCCGATTTTGAACGCCGCGCTCTTTGCAAGGCCGCGATTGTGGTGCCGGTGCACCTGCCGTTCGGACAGATTTCAGCCAACAGCTTCACCAGCGTCGATCGGCAGAAGGAAGACCTGTCGCAGGAATTCGCCGAATCCGGCACGCTGCTGGCGCTGCTCGCTCGGCGCTTTGTGGCGGGCTATGTGCAGGCCAACCGCACCAAGCGGCGCATCCCTTCGGACTGCGTGCTCTCCAAGCGCGAAGTCGAATGCCTGCGCTGGGCCGCGATCGGCAAGACCGACAAGGAGATCAGCATGATCCTCAACCGGTCGCACGCCACGATCCGCTACCACATCCACCGCGCGGGCGAGAAGCTGGACTCGGTGAACCGGGCGCAGACGATCTTCAAGGCGGGGCAATTGGGGTATCTGGGGGCGTCTGATTGACGCTTAATCCCCTCCCGCTTGCGGGAGGGGAGCGAGGAAGCGAAGCTGGCCATGGATTGCTTCGCTTCGCTCGCAATGACGAAACTATTTAGCCCAACCTCCTGAGCGGCTCCGAGCCGTCCCAGGCCACGCCAGCCGCCTTGATCATCCCGAACAGGTCCGGCCCGTCCTTGGCCTGCTGGAGAATCTCGACCAGCGTCCCCGGCCCGCCACCGGCATCGACATAGATCGCCTTGCTGGTGCCAAAGGTGCCCTCGATCATCACCTCGGCGCCTTCGGCCTCGCAAACGCTGCGCGCATGGTCGATGTCGTCGACCAGAATGCACACATGGTGCAGGCCGTTGCCGGTCGCCCCGTATTCGCCGGTGTAGACGGAGGGGTGATTGTCGCGCGGGCGGATCAGCTCGATCTGCAAATCGCCCCAATAGGCCAGCGCGAGGTCGAACACCGCATCGGTCGGCTCGCCGCGATACTTCATCCCGTCGAGGTGGATACCCTCGATAAGGTAAAACGGGCCCACTCCCATCACCTGCGTCCAGTGCTTCACCGCGGCGTCGAAATCCTGCGGCACGAAGGCCAGCTGCATGATGTCGCCCAGCGCGGCGATCTTTCCCGAAAGGCCCATCTTCCTCTCCAATCCGATAGGGTGACCCCTGTCCCAAGCTGTGTGATATTCTGTCCTCAAGACACTGCACAAAGTGCGAGGACGAGAGGCGGGGTTCGCCCCGATGAGGACCGGAAAAGCCCGATGAACGAGATCAAGGATATTGCCCGCGCCGATCGCTGCCCGGGGATCAGCTACACCGACATGCTCAACGGCGACACCCGCCGTCCGCCCGATTACCTGTTCGAGGAAACCACCATCGAAATGGGGGACGAGCCGCTTTCGGTCGCGCCCTATATCTCGGAAGAATTTGCCCGTCTCGAGCGCGAGACAATGTGGCCCAACGTGTGGCTCTTCGCCGCGCGCGAGGACGAGATGCCCGATCCCGGCGACACCGTGGTGTTCGACATCGCCGGCAAGAGCTTCCTGCTGATCCGCCAGAAGGACGGCGGGGTGAAGGCCTTCTACAACGCCTGCCTCCACCGCGGCCGCAAGCTGCGCACCGAGGGCGGCCAGTCGGTGCAACTGCGCTGCCCGTTCCACGGCTTCACCTGGCGCAATGACGGCTCGCTGAAGGAAATCCCCTGCTCGTGGGACTTCAAGCACCTCGAAGGCAAGGACATGGAACTGCCGCAGGCGCGCGTCGAGCTGTGGCAGGGCTTCGTGATGATCACCGAGAACCATAGCCTGCCCGATTTCAAGACCTGGCTTGGCCCGGCGGCTTCGCATTACGAGAAGTATGATTTCGAGAACCGCTACACCGGCATGTGGGTGCACAAGCGCATTCCGGCCAACTGGAAGGCGACCGCCGAGGCCTTCATGGAAGCCTGGCACTCGATCACCACCCACCCGCAGTTGCTGCCCTTCCTTGGCGACGCCAACACCCGCTACGATCTGATCGGCGATCACTTCAATCGCGCGATCACACCTTCGGGCGTGCTCAGCCCGCACGTGAAGGGCAAGAATTCGGACTACGTTCTCGAAAAGATGAACGAGTTTTCGGGCGGCAGCGATGCCAGCACCAACCGCCGCTTCAATGCCAGCGGCGGCACCGAAGATTATGTCGCCGACGATCCGCTCGGCGCACGCAAGGTGCTGGCCGATGCGGGCCGCAAGGGCTTTGCCGAACAGTACGGCTATGACTACTCGGACGCCTCGGACACCGAGATCCTCGACAACTTCACCTACAACATCTTCCCCAATTTCTCGCCGTGGATCGGCTTCCTGCCGACACTGGTGTACCGCTGGCTGCCAGGCGACACGCCCGACTGGTGCACGATGGAAATCCGCCTGCTGTTTCCCACCCCCAAGGGCGAGCCGCGCCCGCGAGCAGTGGCGATGACGAAGATCCCCGATGACGAACCCTTCGCCTGGGCGACCGACGTGATGGGCGCAGGCCTGGCCCAGGTGTTCGATCAGGACATGGCCAACCTTCCCTATGTGCAGGAAGGCATGAAGGCGATGAAGGACGGGATGATGGAGCTGGGCCATTATCAGGACAGCCGCGTGCGCCATTTCCAGACCACGCTGATGAAATATGTGAACGGGGAACTGCCCGCGGCAAAGTGAACGGCGCCATGGGCTTTTCCTTCGAACTGACCGGGCGCAAGGCGCTCGTCACCGGTGCATCCTCGGGCCTGGGCACGCGCTTCGGGCGCATTCTCGCCGCGAGCGGGGCAAAGGTCGCCTTGGGCGCGCGGCGGGCGGACCGGCTTGCAGCGCTCGCAGCCGAGATCGGACCGGCGGCGGCAGCCGTGCAGATGGATGTCGCGCGCGAGGCCGACATCATTGCCGGTTTCGATGCGGCGGAAGCGGCTTTCGGCCCCATCGACACCGTGATCGCGAATGCCGGGGTGGACGGCGCAGGGATGGCAACCACCATCTCCGAGGAAGAGATCGAGCAGACGCTGGCGATCAATTTGAAGGGCGCAATCCTGACCGCGCGCGAAGGCGCCAAGCGGATGATGGCCCACGGGGTCACGAAGGGGCGGATCGTGCTGATCGCCTCGATCACCGCCTTCGAGCCTTCGCCCGGTCTTGTCGCCTATGCCGCCTCCAAGGCGGGTGTGGTGCAGGCGGGTCGCACCTTGGCGCGCGAGTGGGCGCGCAGCGGGATCAACGTCAACACCGTCTCGCCCGGCTATATCCGCACCGCGATCAACGACGCGTGGTTCGATACCGATGGCGGCCAGCGGCAGATCGCGAAGTTCCCCAAGCGCCGGTTGATGGGCGAGGAGGGGCTGGACGCGATGATCCTGTTCCTGTGCTCCGACGCTTCGGAGTTCGTGACCGGCACGGACTTCGTGCTCGACGACGGCCAAACGCTGTGACCCGCCGCCTGATCTCGCTCGCTGCCGGGATCATGCCGGAAGCCACCCCCGCCCAGCTCGTCGAATGCGCCGCCGCATCCGATTTCGACTTCGGCGGCATGTGGGCCGAGCGCGAGACATGGACCCCAGCCACCACGCGCGCCATTCGCGCACAGGCGCGCGATGCGGGTGTGGAACTGCTCGATCTCGAAGTCGCGTGGATCATGCCGGGCGCGCCCGATCCGTGGCTCACAGAGCTGGTCCATATCGCTGCCGAGCTTGGCGCGAGGAACCTCCTGTGCGTCTCCAGCGATCCCGACATGGCCGCCACCACCGCCAAGTTCCAGGCGATGGTCGATGCGGCCAAGGGCACCGGGGTCAGGGTCAATCTCGAATTCGGAATTTTCACCGAGGTAAAGACGCTGGCCGTGGCCCGCGCTGTGCTCGAAGCTGTCGAGGGCGAGGCCAAGGCGCTGCTGGTCGATACGCTGCACTGGGCGCGTTCGGGCGGGACGTCGGAGGAACTCGCCAGCATCCCGCGCGAGTGGCTGTCCTATTGCCAGCCCTGCGATGCGCCCGCGCAGGGGCCTGACCTTGCCAGTTTCGATGCGATCATCGACGATGCGATCAACCGCCGCATGGCGCTGGGCACCGGGGGCCTTCCGCTCGCCGCGATGGTCGAAGCCCTGCCTGCGCACCTGCCGCTGGCGGTGGAGGAACGCTCCGCCGCCCTGCGCGACAACTTCCCGGATCTGACCGAACGCGCCCGCGAATGTGCGCGCACATCGCGCGCTTGGCTGGATGCACGCGCGTGAGCATCCTGCCCGTCACCCTCGTCCAGATGGCCTTTCTGGTGCCGAGCCTCGAAGAAGGCTGCGAGGCACTCAATCGCGCCTATGGCTGGGGGCCGTTCCTCGGCGGCACGGAGGGGGTGCTGGCAGACCATGTCTATCGCGGCACGCCTGCCGACCCGATCCGCATCCGCGGCGTCTTCGTGCAGACCGGCACCATCAACGTCGAGGTGATCGAGGTCGTCTCCGATGCGCCTTCCGCCTTTCACGAGATGCTTCGCGCTGACGGCCAGCCGGTGCTGCACCACTGCGCCACCTTCGCCGCCGATTACGAGGGCACGCGCGATCATCTGGTTGCGCAAGGCTATCCGGTAGTGAGCGAGTTCGGCTTTGCGGGCCGCCGGATCTGCTATGTCGACACCCGCCCGCTCTTGGGCTTCATGACCGAGATCTATCCCGATCTGCCGGTGATCCGCGCGATGTATGCCGAAACTGTCGAGGCCACCGCCGCCCGCCCGGGCGCGAGCGATATTAGCCCCTTTTCAACCCCGCGCTGAACCCGTCACCGCAAGGATCGCGGCGACGAAGCCTTCAGGGTCGTCCTCCTGAATGAAATGCCCGCCGCGAAGCGTGCAATGCGGTTGGCCCGCCGTGCCCGGCACCCGGCCGATCCAGCGGCTCTCCCCGCCGCGCGTGATCGGATCGCCGTCGCTGAAGGCGCACAGGAAGGGCTTGTCCCAGCGATCGAACACCTCCCAGGCGCGCTTCTGATCGGGCACCGCGACATTGCCTTCAAACGGCACGAAGCTCGGGAAGATGCGCGCCCCGGCCTTGTAGCTGGCATCGGGGAAGGGCGCGTCATAGGCAGCGATCTCTTGCGGACCGAGACCGCGCTTGGTGCCCTTGCTGATGATCTTGCCGATCGGGAAGAGCGGGCTCCATTTCGAAAAGGCACGCCAGATCGCAAAGGCGCGCGGCGCCGGGCCGCCTTCTGGCAAGCCGCCATTGGAGAGCACCACGCCCGAAAAGCGCTCGGGCATCTCGGCCACCAGCCTGAGGCCCACCAGCGAGCCCCAGTCCTGACAAGCGAGCGTGATCCGCGTCAGATCGAGCGCTTCCAGCCACTGGCGCATCCAGCGGACATGGGCGGCGTAGGAATAGTCCGATTTGGCCGCCGGTTTGTCGGACTTGCCGAAGCCGACAAGATCGGGGGCGATCACGCGAAAGCCCGCCTCCACCACGGGGCCGATCATGTGGCGATAGAGATAGGACCACGAAGGCTCGCCATGCATCATCAGTACCACCGGGGCATCGCGCGGGCCTTCGTCGATGAAATGGATGCGCAGGCGCGCCCCGCTCTTCGCATCGATGATCTCGCGGTAATGCGGAGCGAAGGGAAAGTCGCTGATCGCGGCAAAGGCCGCATCCGGAGTGCGCAGGACTTTCACATTCCCCCCATCGAGATCACCATGGCATGACAGGCTGTGTGATGGAGCCCTTCGGGCATCGGGTCAATCACGTGGCCGACCAGCCGGCATCGATCATCAGGGCCGATCCCGTCACCACCCGCGCCGCCTCGCTCACCAGATACATCACCGCAGCCGCCGATTGTTCGGAGCTGATCTTCTCCTTGATGAGATGCGGGGTGAGTTGCAGCTCGTAGGCTTCTTCCACCGAAAGCCCGTGTGCCGCCGCCACCTCGTCGGTCGCGTGGCTCACCATCGCGGTATCGACGAGACCCGGGCACAGCGCGTTGACGGTGATCTGGTGCGGGGCAAGCTCCCCCGCCATCGCCCGGGTAAGTCCCATCATCCCGTGCTTGGAAGCACAGTAATGGGCATAGCCGGGCGTGCCGACATGGCCCGCGACCGAAGCGACATGGACAATCCGCCCGCCTTCCCCGCGCGCGATCATATGGGGCACCACCGCGCGCACCATGCGCCAAGCGCCTGTGAGGTTGATGTCGATCATCGTGGCCCAGGTCGCCTCGTCGAGTTCATGCGCAGGCTTGCCGCCGGTCAGGATGCCCGCATTGTTGACGAGAATGTCGAGCCGTCCGAACGCCGCCAGCGCGCCTGCGACAAAGGCATCGACCTGCGCGGTATCCCGCACATCGCAGGCCATCGCCAGCGCCCTGACCCCGTGGGCCTCGATCGCGCGGACCACCTCGTCGAGCGCGCCGCCCAGCGCGTAGCCGACTGTCGGCATCGCCGCATCGCCGACATCGCAGATCGCCACGTCCGCCCCCGCCTCGGCCAGCGCGAGCGCAATCGCCCGTCCCTGTCCGCGTGCCGCGCCGGTCACGATTGCGGCCTTTCCGGCCAGTGCGCCTGCCATATCCCCGCTCTCCCTGCGTGCTGTTCTCCGGATGCAAAAGTGCCAGCCCCGCGCAGATTTCCCCAGCGGTGGAAGTGATAGGGGCAAGGCCGGGAGTGACATTCGCTTAACGTCGTGATTCTAGAACGGGATCATGCACAAGACCTCTGTCCTCGCCGCGCTTGCGGCCTTCTCGGCGTTCGTCTGCGCCCCTGCGAAGGCGAACATCATCACCGGGCCAGCCACCGTCATCGATGGCGACACCATCGACATGACCGGCACCCGCATTCGCATCCTCGGGATCGACGCGCCCGAACGTGGACAGTCGTGCTCGCGCGGCGGACAAGCCTGGGCCTGCGGGACCGAGGCGACCACTGCCCTCGGCGAGATCATCGCCAACGGCCATGTCACCTGCACGGCGACGGGGACGGATGTCTATGGCCGCACGCTGGCTACCTGCCAGAATGCAGTGTTCGATATCGGGCGCGAGATGGTGCGGCGCGGGATGGCTGTGCCCAGCAGCGATGCGCCGGAGGACTACGCCGCCGTCAGTGCCATCGCCCGGCAATATGCGCACGGCCTATGGGCGGGCGAGTTCCAGCACCCTGCCGATTGGCGCCGCGCCAACCCGCGCTCTGCTGCCCCCGCGCGCGTCGCTCGGGCAGAGCCTGCGCGCGTCGCCCCTGCGGCCAGCCGCTCGGGCGCGGGGCGCGAGCAGCGCTTCACCAATGCGCTGGGCTGCGCGATCAAGGGCAATCACAGCCGCCGGGGCGAGTGGATCTACCACCTGCCCGGCCAGAAATATTACGAAGCGACCCGCCCCGAAGCCCTGTTCTGCACCGAAAGTGCAGCGCTCGCGGCAGGCTATCGCCGGTCGAAGGAATAGGCAGGCAGGCGGGGCTGCCTCAGCCCGCCCAGCCCTCGCCTAGGGCATCAGTCACCACGGCAGCGCGCAAGCGCTCGATGCCCATGCCCTTCTCGCTGCTGGTAAGGTGGATTTCGGGGTGCGCGGCGACATGCTTCTTGGCTTCGGCTGCGGTCTTTTCAGCCACCACCGCCAGCTCGCTCGCCTTGATCTTGTCGGTCTTGGTGAGGACGATGCGGTAGGAAGCGGCGGCCTTGTCCAGCATCGTCATCATCTCGCGGTCAACCTCCTTGATGCCGTGGCGGCTGTCGACCAGCACCAGTGTGCGGGCCAGCACCTGCCGCCCGCGCAGGTATGAGTTGACCAGCGCCTTCCACTTCTCGACCACCTTCACCGGCGCCTTGGCAAAGCCATAGCCCGGCATGTCGACCAAGCGGAACAGCGGTAGCGCGCCCTCGTCCTGAGGCCGCCCGACATCGAAGAAATTGAGCTCCTGCGTGCGCCCGGGCGTCACCGATGCGCGCGCGATCGCCTTGCGCCCCGTCAGCGCGTTGAGCAGCGAGGACTTGCCCACGTTCGAGCGCCCGCAGAAGGCGATCTCCGGCACCAGCGGCTCGGGCAGGAATTGCAGCTGCGGCGCGGAACGCAGGAAGTCGACCGGCCCGGAAAAGAGCTTCGATGCGGCTTCCTCTGCGGCTGCCTGGATGTCTGGATCGGTCATCGTCCTAGGCCTTGGCGGCCTTCTCCTTCGCCGCCGCCGCCTTCAATTGCGGGTGCTTGGAATAGAGATAGCTCTGCTGCGCCAGAGTGAGCAGGTTCGAGGTCACCCAGTAGAGCAGCAGACCCGCAGCAAAGGGCGCCATCACGAACATCAGGATCCACGGCATGATCGCGAACATCTGCGCCTGCACCGGGTCGGTCGCGGTCGGGTTGAGCTTGAAGGTCAGCCACATGGTGATGCCCAGCAGCACCGCGAGCGGCCCGATGGCAAGGAAGCTCGCTTCGGGCACGGCAAAGGGCAAGAGGCCGAACAGGTTGAGGATATGCGCCGGATCGGGGGCCGAAAGGTCGCGGATCCACAGGATGAAGGGCTCGTGGCGCATCTCGATCGCCAGCACCAGCACCTTGTAGAGCGCAAAGAAGATCGGGATCTGGAGGACGAGCGGCAGACAGCCCGCGAGCGGGTTCACCTTCTCGTCCTTGTAGAGCTGCATGATCTCCTGCTGCTGGCGCTGCTTGTCGTCCTTGAAGCGCTCCTGGATCTCCTTCATCTTCGGCTGCACGGCCTTCATCGCCGCCATCGAAGCGAACTGCTTCTGCGCGATCGGGAACATCATGCCGCGGATGATGACGGTGAGCAGGATGATCGCCACCCCGAAATTGCCGACCGCCCCGTTGAGCGTGCGCAACAGCCACAGGATCGGCTTTTCGATGATTTCGAACCAGCCCCAGCTGATCGCCTTGCCGAAATAGGTGATGCCGCTGTCTTCGTACTGGTCGAGGATGCGGCTGTCCTTGGCGCCGGCATAGAGCCGGGTCTGCTGGGTCAGCTTGCCCCCGGCCGGCACGGTGGCGGCGGCGTAGAGCAGATCGGTGCGGAACAGCGTGTCACCCAGCGAACGGAATCCGGCGCTGTCGGTCGTGCCCTTGCCGGGCACCAGCGCGCCAAGCCAGTACTGGTCGGTAAAGCCGAGCCAGCTGGCCGCGCCCTCGGGCTGTTCGCCGCCCAGCTCGGCCAGCTCGTCATAGGAATGGGGGTCCCACAGCGTCCCGCCGAACACCCCGACCGGCCCGGCATGGGCAACAAACTGATCGAGCGTGGCGTTCTTGCTGGTGCGCTTGATCAGCGCGAAAGGCTGGATGACCGCAGCAGCCGGGCCGGCATTGCTGGCGGTCTGCTCGGCGGTGATCATGTAATTCTTGTCGATCGCGAAGCGGATCCGATAGGTGACCCCCGCGGCATCGGTGCGGCTCAGAGTGACAGGGGTCTCGGGCGTCAGCTTGGCGCCATCGGCCTGCCACACCAGATTGGAGGGCTGGCGCACGCCGCCTGCGACAAAGCCGAACTCGGCGAAATACTGGCCCGGCGTGCCTTCCGGCGCGAACAGGCGGACCGGGCCGGAATTCTTCTTCACCGTCTCGCGGTAATCCTTGAGCACGATGTCATCGACGCGCGCGCCGACGAGGTTGATCGACCCGGCGATGCGCGGGGTATCGATCGCGACGCGGCTGCCGCTGGCGAGCGCGGCCTTCAAATCGACCTTGCGCGTCGCTGCATCGGCACCGAGATCGCCGGTCCCTGCCGCGGGCGCCGTCGCTGCGGCGCCGCTGGCAGCTGCGGCCGGCTTTGCGGCTGTCGCCGTCACCGCCGCATCGGCCTCGGGATAGAAATAGCGCATGCCCAGATCCCAGCCCAGAATGAGCAGGCCCGAAAGCACGACAGCGAGCAGAAGATTGCGATTGTCCAAGTCTGTATCCCGAGAATGCGACGTCAGGTGTATTATAGGATTAGAACGGTCCGTTTAAACCCTAGGGCACCGGATCATGGCCATGACCGCCCCATGGGTGGCAGCGCATTAGCCGCTTAAACGCCATCCATCCACCCTTGAGAGCGCCATACTTGCCGATCGCCTGAATGGCATATTCGCTGCACGATGGTGCATAGCGGCAGGTGGGCGGCAGAAGGCGCGAAGGGCCGAGCTGCCAGCCGCGCGCGATAAGGATCAGGACCTGCTTCACTTGCGGCGGTTCCCCTTTCGCGGACGGCGCCCGCCCGATGGATCGCTCTGTCCTTGTGCCGCGCGTGCGAGAGCTTTGGAAAGCTCTTCGGCCATCAGGTGGAAATCGCGCTCGATCCCGCCGGCACGGCCGATCAGCACATGGTCGTGGTCCGGCAGGCCCTGCGCGGGCAAGGCCGCCCGAAGCAATTCGCGGAAGCGCCGCTTCATGCGATTGCGCACCACCGCGTTGCCGATCTTCTTGGTGACGGTGATCCCGAAGCGGATGCCCTGCCCCTCGTTCGGGCGGGTCAGCAGCACAAACCCGGCGCGCGCATTGCGCAGCCCCGAATTGGCGCTGAGAAAATCGGCGCGCTTGGTGAGCGTCTTTAACGGAGAATTGGAGCTGGCCGCCTGAGTCATTTGTTTGCGCCCTCAAACGCCGGGCGGCGGACATCCGTCCGCCTTGGCTTTCGCGGCATAAGCCGCGGCGCGCAGTCGCGCTTGCGGACCGCAGATGCGGTCCGAGGAATTCTATCCAGCAAGGTCGGAAACGCAATCGGGTCCCCGATGGGGGACCCGCAAGGCCGACCGGCCGCCCGCAGCGACGGGACCTTCAGGTCCCGTGAGCGAGGAAGTCGCACCCGCGGAGGCGGGTGCGCCAAAAATCACGCGCAGAGCTTCTTGCGGCCGCGGTTGCGGCGGGCGCGGAGCACCTTGCGGCCACCCGGGGTCGCCTTGCGGGCGAAGAAACCGTGGCGACGGGCACGCACGAGATTGCTGGGCTGGAACGTACGCTTCATATCATCCTCGAAAAGCTGACCGGCAAACGGGCCGGGGCCGCCGCAAGGCGAGCCGCAAGACAGACCGGGGCCGTTATGGGAAAGCGGTGGGCGAGTCAAGCAAACCCGCGCCCGTGTCGGCATAGGCCAGACGCGGTGCCGCCGCAGACGCCGTCGGCGCGCGCCAGGGCGCAGCCTTCAGGGCCTCTGCCAGGACATTGCCCGAACGCAGCAGCGCCTGCCGCAGCGCGCCTGCAAGCGAAGCATCGATGACCCGCTCCCGCGCCGCATCGCCTTCGGGCGCGATCCATTGCGCCATGTCACTGCCACGCAGCCACAGCGCCCGCTCGTGCGGGACCGAATTGGTCATGGCATAGAAGGCCCGCGCCTCATCGGCCGTCATGCCCATCTCGGCATAGTAATCGAGATAGAGCCGGTTTTCCGGGGCGTCGGGGCCGAAATCATCGGGCTCGCGCCCCAGCGCATCGCGCCACGAATGGACCGCAAACAGCGCGCCTGCGTCCACCGTGCGGCGGGTGCCGGCCAGAAACAGCTCCACCGCACCCGAGCGCGCCGATCCGCCATCGGGCACATGGGTCGCAAGGCCCGCCGCCCGGATCGCCCGGCCCAGAGCGAGATTCGCGATGTCGTTGCTGGTGCCCGGCGCGTCGAGGAACTCGATCACCTCCAGCCCCGGATAGGCCGCCATCATCGCACGGAAGGCCGCCGGGCTCGTCACGTCGGTCGCGCCGACCAATGCTGCGCGCTTGCCATCCAGCACGCGGAACGGGCCGAATTGCGAATCGCCCCCCATCCCCGGCCCCATCCCCGCCACAAGTGCGGCAGGACGGGTGATGAAGCGCACCGGCTCTTCGATCACGGTTTCGGTCACTGTCGCCCCGCCCACCACGGAGACGGTGGTGGATGAGGCGACAGGCGCGTGAACCGCGGACTCGTAGGCGGCAGGCGCGATGCTGGCCGGGCTGTCCTCGACGCGCACCCATTGCTGGCTGGCGGGGTCCCATTCCTCGACCCAGGTGACCTTGGCCACCACCCGCGCGCCCGAATGGCCCGCCGGGTAGCCGCCCATACTGCCGGTCGCCTGCGCCAGCGCCGGGAGACCGGGCAGCACCAGCGCGAGCGCGGCAAGCAGAAGGGACAGGGCGCGTTTCATGCCTGCCACAATCGGCCCGCACGCCTTCCGAAATCGCCAAGATTTATGCTTTAAAAAACCCTTAGCGTCTGCCCCAAGGTGCTCGACAAGTGTCTCTTAACCCTGCACAATCGCTATCGGGATCGGATGTGGGGGGTGCAGATGGTCGCACTGGTCAGAACCGTTGCCTATCTCGGGCTGGAGGCACGCAGCGTCGAGGTGCAGTGCCAGGTCGCTCCCGGCATGCCGCGCTTCACCGTGGTCGGCCTGCCCGACAAGGCGGTGAGCGAGAGCCGCGAGCGGGTGCAATCGGCGCTCGCCGCGATGGGTCTGGCGCTCCCGCCCAAGCGGATCACCATTAACCTCTCGCCCGCAGACCTGCCCAAGGACGGCTCGCATTACGACCTGCCGATCGCGCTCGCGCTGCTGGCCGCAATGAACGTGACCGATGCCGAGCAGCTGGGCGACTGGATCGCGGTGGGCGAACTCGCGCTCGATGGCCGCGTGGTCGCCAGCCCCGGGGTGCTGATCGCGGCGATCCATGCCAGCGAAGTGGGCACCGGCCTGATCTGCCCCGCAGAGCAAGGCCCCGAAGCGCGCTGGGCGAGCGGCGTTCCGGTGCTTGCCCCGCGCGATCTGGTCAGCCTGCTGGGGCATCTGAAGGGCTCGCTGGTGCTCAGCGAACCTCCGCGCGGCGGCGTGGCCGAAGCGGCATCGGGCAATGATCTGAAGCAGGTGAAAGGGCAGGAAACCGCCAAGCGCGCGCTCGAAATCGCGGCCGCCGGCGGTCACAACCTGCTGATGGTCGGCCCGCCGGGTTCGGGCAAGAGCCTGCTGGCAAGCTGCCTGCCCGGAATCCTCCCCGATCTGACCCCGCCCGAGGCGCTCGAAGTGTCGATGGTGCAATCGGTCGCCGGGACGCTGGAAGGCGGGAGAATCAGCCGCGCGCGCCCCTTCCGCGCCCCCCACCATTCGGCCAGCATGGCCGCGCTCACAGGCGGCGGGCTCAAGGTGCGCCCGGGCGAGGTCAGCCTTGCGCATCTGGGCGTGCTGTTCCTCGACGAATTGCCCGAATTCCAGCGCCCGGTGCTCGATTCGCTGCGCCAGCCGCTGGAGACGGGGCAAGTCGATGTTGCCGGCGCCAATGCCCATGTCACCTTCCCCGCGCGGGTGCAGCTGGTCGCGGCGATGAACCCCTGCCGATGTGGCTATGCGGGCGATCCGGCAAGGAACTGCAACAAGTATCCGCGCTGCGTCGGCGATTATCAGGCGCGGCTGTCCGGCCCCTTGCTCGACCGCATCGATCTCCACGTCCATGTCGGCGCGGTCAGCGCGCTCGACATGGCCCTGCCCCCGCCGGCCGAGGGCAGCGCCGAAGTCGCCGCCCGCGTCGCTGCCGCCCGCCTGCTCCAGACCGACAGGGGCGTGCGCTCCAATGCCGAGCTTGAGGGCGAGCGGCTGGAACTGCACGCCACTCCCGACGAAGCCGGGCGCAAGCTCTTGATGCAGGCGGCCGAGAAGCTGCGCCTCTCCGCGCGCGGCTATACCCGCATGCTCAGGGTCGCCCGCACCATCGCCGATCTCGCCGGCGCACAGACTGTCGGCCGCGCCCATATTGCCGAGGCGCTATCCTATCGGCTGATGACAGGTTAAGGGGCGCGCCGAGGCCGGCTGTTCTCTCCCCCCCGGCGCGAACAAGGGCGCCGTGACACCACCGGACGAGACCACAGCTTTGGCGGACCTGCCCCCGCGCGGCCTTGCTGCGCTGCTCAGCGGTGTGCGCCAGCGCAAGGCGCTGAGCCTCGTCATCGCACTCGTGATCGAGGCGCTGCTGGTGCTGCTGCTGTTGACCCTCAGTTTCGGGATCGCGGGCCGCAAGGATGGCAAGGAGACGGTGACCGAATTCGCTGCGAGCGATTACAGCGAAGCCGCCGAACCGGAGGCCGAAGAGGCGCCCGAAACACCGCCCGACAGCACCACTCCGCCGGTCGATGTGCCGCCCGTGCCCGACCGGCCCAGCCCGCTCGATCTGCCCGAACAGCCGCGCGTGCCGATCACCGCGAACCCTGCGCCAGCGCCCCCGCCGCCCCCGCCCGCGCAGGCGGCCCCTAGCGCGCCCAAGCCCGCGCCCACCATCGGCGCGCGGATCAATCCCAATCGCAATTATGGCCCGGCCGACAGCGGTCCGGTGCGCTCCAGCATGGACAGCCAGCCGATCGGCACCGCGCCCAATGGCGAGCCGCTCTACGCCGCCAAATGGTATCGCGAGCCGACGCACCAGGAGCTGGCGGGCTATCTCTCCACCGCCACCAGCCCCGGCGTGGCGCTGATCGCGTGCAGGACCGTGGCGGGCTATTATGTCGAGGATTGCGTGCTGCTCGGCGAGAGTCCGCAGGGCGCAGGGCTTGGCCGCGCGGTCATGGCCGCCGCCTGGCAGTTCCGCGTGCGTCCGGCCCGGCTCGGCGGGCGCGAACAGTTCGGCACCTGGGTGCAGATCAGGATCACCTACTCGCAAAGCCGCGCGCCGCGTTGAAGCTGGAGCGCGGGCCGCACGCCCCGCCAAGGCCACCTAACCCCTCAGGTGATCCTTCACCACGGCGAGGAAATCCGGCCCCCAGGTCTCGCACTTCTTGGCGCCCACGCCTGAGATCGTGCCGAGTTCGGCCAGCGTCTCGGGGCATTGGTGTGCCATGTCGCGCAGCACCGAATCATGGAAGATGACATAGGCGGGCAGGCCATGCTCGGCGGCGAGCGCCTTGCGCTTGGCCCGCAGCGCCTCGAACAGCGGATTGCCGACCGGATTGGGCGCAGAGTTCGCCCCGCCGCCGCCGCGCGCGCGACGCTGGCGCGGCTGGCGGACGGGCGGCTCGGCGATGGTCACGCCCTCCTCGCCCTTGAGAACCGGGCGCGCTGCCGGACCGAGCATCAGCCCGCCATGTTCGGTCGCCGCCAGCATGCCCCTCGCCACCAGCGTGCGCGCAAGCGGGCGCAGCAGCGCGGCCTCTTCGCGCCCGACAATGCCGAACACCGAGAGCCGGTCATGCCCGCGCGATTGGGTGCGCTCGTCGCTGATGCCGGTCAGCACCTTCTCGATATGGGCAAGGCCGTAGCTCTGCCCGGTGCGATAGACCGCCGAGAGGAGCTTCATCGCCAGCTCGCTCGCATCGATCATGCCCGGTGGTTCGAGGCAGTTGTCGCAATTGCCGCAGGCCTCGGGCGGGTGCTCGCCGAAATGCCGCAGCAGGATCGCACGGCGGCAGGTGGGCGCCTCGACCAGCGCGGCCAGCGAATTCAGGCGCGCCTGTTCTGCCGGGAGCCGATCGGGCTCGACCTCGGCCAGCCACTGGCGCGCGCGGGCGAAATCGCTGGTGCCCCAGAACATATGCGCCTCGGCCGGATCGCCGTCACGGCCTGCGCGGCCGGTCTCCTGATAATAGGCCTCGACCGATTTGGGCAGGCCCGCGTGAATGACAAAGCGCACATCCGGCTTGTCGATCCCCATGCCGAAAGCGATGGTCGCGACCATCACCATGCTTTCCGAAGCGACGAATTCCGCCTGCACCCGCGCGCGGCGTTCCGGCTCCAGCCCCGCGTGATAGAACGCTGCCTCGCGGCCCGAACGGGTGATGGCGGCGGCGAGGTCCTCGGCCTGCTTGCGGCTGGGCGCATAGACGATCCCCGCCCCCTCCAGCCGCCCCAGCAGTTCGATGATCTGTTTCGCGCCCGAATCGCGCGGAACAATGGCGTAGCGGATATTGGGCCGGTCGAACCCGGCGATGATCATGCCCTCTTCGGGGATGCCGAGCTGCCTGAGGATATCCGCCCGCGTCGCCGGATCGGCGGTGGCGGTGAGCGCGAGGCGCGGCACACCGGCAAAGCGATCGAGAACCGGACGAAGGGCGCGGTAATCGGGGCGGAAATCATGGCCCCATTCGGACACGCAATGCGCCTCGTCGATGGCGAAGAGCGAGATCTGCGTGCGCTCCAGCAGCGCCTGAAAGCCGGGGGTCGAGGCCCGCTCGGGCGCCACGTAGAGGAGGTCGAGCGCCCCTTCGCGCAGGGCCGCAGCGGTGGCGGCATTGTCGCTATCGGCCGAGGTCATCGAAGCCGCGCGGATGCCCGCCGCCTCGGCCGAGCGGATCTGGTCGTGCATCAGCGCGATCAGCGGGGAGATGACGATCGCCGTGCCTGCTCTGGCGAGCGCGGGGATCTGGTAGCACAGGCTCTTGCCCGCCCCTGTCGGCATCAGCGCCAGCGCGTGCTGGCCGGCCATGACGCGGGCAATCACCGCCTCCTGCTGACCGCGAAACCCGGCATAGCCGAAGGTGCGGCGCAGAATATCATGGATTTCGGGGGCAAGCGGGGCATGCATCGCCGCCGCCCTAGCCGATTGTTTCTCAGCAAGGCACCCGCGCGCGATGGGCTATCGACGGCTTATCTTGCGATGGCCTGCTTGGCCGCTTCGAGATCGACGATATCGCCGAGGCCGAGGCCGGTGCCGGGGCTGGCAATCGTGCCATCGGCGCGCTTGCCGAGGTTGGCAGGGCGCACCAGCCACAGATCATGCGGACCAAGGATGCGGCCATCATGGGCCAGGATCGAGACCGGGCCGATCGGCAGGCGATCAAGCTCGTCCACCAGCACGGGATCCTCGACCACCTGTTCGGTGCCGTATTTCTGGCCCCACTGGCGCAGGGCCAGCATCGCGGGGAGCAGATCGAAGCCCTTCTCGGTCAGGCGGTATTCGATCTTGCGGCGATCATCGGCGCAGGGCTCGCGCTTGAGGATGCCGTGCTCGACCAGCTTGGCGAGGCGATTCGAGAGGATATTGCGGGCAATGCCGAGTTCGCTGAGGAATTCCTCGAAGTGCTTGAGGCCGTTGAAGCTCGCCCGCAGGATCATGAAGGACCAGCGCTCCCCCATCACTTCGAGCGCCTGCGGCAGGCCGCATTCGATCAGATCCTTCAGCGGCTCTCTCAGATCACCCATTCGTGTTTCCTTCCCCAGATCGGGACGTTTGTAACCGCTTTTGCACAGCGTCACAAAAAATTTCAGTTTTCAGTTGCAACTCGCAACCTAGATATGTAGGTAGCGAATAGCAACTGGTTTCGAATCGAAATGTTGCGTTGCAAAATGTGACTGAGACCGTAGATGGGCCCCGTTCCCAAACCGAGATAAAAAAAGGAATATCGCGATGATCAACACCCTCTCCCTCCCCCGCACCGGCAAGTTCGCTGTCCTCGCTTCGGCGGTCCTCTACACCGCGATGACCTTTGGCGTGGTCACCTCGACCGCTCCCGCCAACGCTGCCGGCACCCCCTATTACAGCGCCACGCTGGCCGCTCCCGCGGGTGACGAGACCGCAGTGGCCGGCGGTGTGGCCTGGTCGTGCGAAGGCAGCACCTGCGTCGCGGGCAAGGCCAGCGCCCGTCCGCTGCGCATCTGCCGCGGCCTGAATCGCAAGTTCGGCGAAGTCGCCACCTTCAAGGTGCTCGGCCAGGCGATCCCGGCTGAAGAACTGGCCAAGTGCAACGCCTGATCGGCGCTGACCACGATGTCCCTCTCTGACCGGCACCCTCTCTAGCTGGTCAGAGCCTCGACCCCCGGACCGCCGTCTCCCCCCGACGCTGCGCTCCGGGGGTTTTGTTTTTTGGTGTTGTTTCTAAATCCGCTAGCCCTGAGCCTGTCGAAGGGCTGCTTTTACTTTGACCGCTCGCCAAAGACTGCGAAGAAATACGGCCCTTCGACAGGCTCAGGGCGAACGGAATGGGGAGCTATAGCCCTTACAACAATCCGGCGTCGGTTAGCGCGGCCTCAAGCCCCATCGCATCGGTGAACAGATGCGCGTTCCAGCCACGCGCGCGGGCGGCGGCGATGTTGGCGGCGTTGTCGTCGGTGAAGAACAGCTGCGCGCCGGAAAGGCCGCTGCGCTGCTCGACAATCTCGTAGATCCGCGCATCGGGCTTGGCGACCTTCTCCACCCCTGAGACGATGATGTCGGCAAAGTGATCGAACACGGCTTTCGTCGGGCGGAAGGCGGCGAAGAACTCGTCGCCGAAATTGGTGAGGCAGTAGAGCGGCACTCCGCGCTCCGCAAGCCGCGCCACCAGCTCGTGCGAACCCTCGACCGGGCCGGGAATGGTCTCGTTGAAGCGCGTCGCATAGGCGCGGATATGGGCTTCGTATTGCGGGTAGAGCGCAATCCGCTCGGGCACCATGTCGGCCAGCGCGCGCCCGCGATCATGCTCGAAATGCCATTCCTCGGTCACGACGTGTTCGAGGAACCAAGCCAGCTCCTGCTCGTCGGCAATCAGCTTTTCGAACAGCGCGGAAAGCTGCCAGTGGAACAGCACCCGCCCGATATCGAACACCACCGCTTGCACTTGCGCCTGCGCCACGCCGCCTTGCTCCTCAAATGATTTCGGCCCGCGCTCCGGTGAGGAGGCGGGCCGCAAATGTCACCAGCCGCCCATCGGGCAGCCGCGCCGGATCAGCCCTGGCGGGCCTTGAAACGACGGTTGGTCTTGTTGATGACGTAGGTCCGGCCACGACGACGGATCACGCGGTTATCGCGGTGGCGGCCCTTCAGCGACTTGAGGCTGTTGACGATCTTCATGACTGGTCTTTCAAAATGACAAGCGCGCCGGAACCGGTCCGACGCGCGGAAATCTGGATGGGCCGTTAGCGCCGCCGCGCAGCGCCGTCAATGCGCTTGCGTCACGCAGAGCCTCGCAAACCGGCCAGTTTTCGCTCCCATTGCAGGGCATGAGCGATGATCGTGTCGAGTTCGCCGTACGCCGGCACCCATCCGAGCGTTTCGCGAAGGCGGCGCGAATCGGCAATCAGCGAATCGGGATCGCCCGCACGGCGGCCTTCGATGCGGCGATCGAGCTGGCGATTCGTCACCCGGTCGACCGCGTCGAGCACCTCGTTCACCGAGAAGCCCCGGCCATAACCGCAGTTCATGGTGAGCGAGCGAGCGGGTTCTGCCATCAGCGCCTCCAGCGTCAGCACATGGGCGGCGGCGAGATCGCTGACATGGATATAGTCGCGCACGCCGGTGCCATCGGGCGTGGCGTAATCCGTGCCGAACACGCTCACCGATTCGCGGCTCCCCAGCGCCGCCTCGATCGCCACCTTGATGAGATGCGTCGCGCCTGCGGTCGATTGCCCGCTGCGCGCCAGCGGATCGGCGCCCGCGACATTGAAATAGCGCAGCACGCCGTAATTCAGCGGATGGGCGGCGGCGACATCGGCCAGCATCTGCTCGGTCATGAGCTTGGACCAGCCATAGGGATTGATCGGCCGCTGCGGCGTATCCTCGCGCACGGCGGCAACATCGGGGATGCCATAGGTCGCTGCGGTGGAGGAGAAGATGAAATGCGGCACGCCCGCCTTCACCGCCGCCTCGATCAGTGCGCGGGTCTTGGCGGTGTTGTTGTGATAATATTTGAGCGGATCGGCGACGCTTTCGGGCACCACGATGGACCCTGCAAAATGCATGATCGCGCGCGTCTGCTGTTCGGCAAAGATCCGCGCCAGCAGGGCGGCATCCTCGATATCACCTTCATAAAGCGGCACGCCGTCCGGCACGGCAAAGCGAAAGCCGGTGGTGAGATTGTCGATCACCGCCACGCGCCAGCCCGCGTCCTTCAGCGCGAGCACCGCATGGCTGCCGATATAGCCCGCGCCGCCGGTGACGAGCACGGAAGGTTTGCTGTCCAAGGTCATGGGCCTGCCCCTAGCACGAAATCCGCTTAGAAAACGTCAACCTTGTGCGGTGCAATGCTGGCCCTGTGCACAGCCGCGCGCGCGCCGTATAACGGCATGACCCAGCACAGGAGTTCCCCGCTCATGCCTTCCCTCCGCCTGCTCGCCCCCGCGCTTTGCGCTGCCACCCTCGCGCTGTCGGCATGCGCCACCACGCCCTTTACCGGGCCGGTCGAGGTGACGCGCTTCGTCGCACAGAACCCGGCGGGGCTCGGACAGGGGCCGATTGTCGTCTACTTCCCCGACGAAGTTTCCAATCAGGTCGCGCGCGCCGCCTTCAAGACCGCGATCGAGGATGAACTGCGCAAGCTCGGCTACACCATTGTGGCGCAGGAAGGCGCAGGCATTCAGGTCGCCGCGGTCCGCACCACCCGCAATCCCATCGCCGCGATCGAAGACCGCTCCGGCCCGGTCAGCGTCGGCATCGGCGGGCAGACCGGCAGCTTCGGATCGGGCTTCGGCATGGGCGTCGGCATCAACCTTGGCGGCGGGCGTGAAAGCGCGAGCGTGATGAGCGAACTTTCCGTGCGCATCACCGGCGCGGATGGCACCACCTTGTGGGAAGGCCGCGCGCAGATCGCCACTGGAGTGAAGTCGCCCTATTCCCCGGTCGCAGTCAGCGCGCGCACGCTGGCGGCGGGCTTGTTCAAGGACTTTCCGGGTGGCAATGGCGAGACCGTGACAATCAGCGTCAAGAAGCTGCAAGGAAACAAATGACCTCTCTTTCCATCGATGCCGGGTTCGACAGCGGCAATATCGAAGTTCTGGCCATCGACGGCACCACCGCGCGCCTCGCGATCCGGCGCGACAATGCCTCGGAATTCTTCCAGTGGTTCCACTTCCGCGTCGCGGCGACGGCGGGGCAGGAAGTCGTGCTCAAGCTCACCGGCCTCAATGCCAGCGCCTATCCCGGCGGTTGGCCCGACTATGACGCCTGCGTTTCCGAAGACCGCGATTACTGGACGCGCGCGTCCTCCAGCTATGACAAGGACGAGGACGGCGGCACGCTGACGATCCGCTATCTGCCCGCCTCCGACATCTTCTGGTGCGCCTATTTCGCGCCCTACTCGATGGAGCGGCACCACGATCTCGTCGCCGATGCCGCCTCCTGCGAGGGCGTGGACTATGTCCGGCTCGGCACCACGCTGGACGGCCAGCCGATCGACTGCCTCGAAATGGGCGAAGGCTCCACGAAGGTGTGGCTCTATGCCCGCCAGCACCCGGGCGAGACCCAGGCCGAATGGTGGATGGAAGGCGCGATCGACTGCCTGACCGATCCGGCCGATCCGGTGGCGCGTGCGCTGAGGGCCAAGTGCCGCATCCATATCGTGCCCAATTGTAACCCCGATGGTTCGCGGCGTGGGCATTTGCGAACCAATGCGGTTGGCACCAATCTTAACCGCGAATGGGCCGAGCCGACCCCCGGAAAGTCGCCCGAAGTGCTGGCGATCCGGAACCGGATGGACCAGACCGGCGTCGACTTCGCGATGGATGTCCATGCCGATGAGGCAATCCCGGCGGTGTTCCTCGCAGGCTTTGAAGGCATCCCTTCGTGGACCACCGAGCAGGGCGAGGGCTATTACCGCTACGAGCGCATCCTCGATCGCCGCACGCCCGATTTCCAGACCAAGCTCGGCTATCCCAAGGCGGCAGCCGGAAGGGCCAACCTGTCGATGAGCACCAATCAGGTCGCCGAACGCTTCGGCGCGGTCGCGATGACGCTGGAGATGCCCTACAAGGACCTCGCCGATTTCCCCGAGCCCGAACAGGGCTGGTCACCGGAGCGCTGCAAGCTGCTGGGCCGCGAATGCATGGCCGCGCTGGTCGAGTGGCTGGAAGGGCGCGAGGCCTAACCCAAATGCGAAGGCCCGAAGGCGTGCGGCAGCAGCGCGGATAGCGTCACGCGCCGCACGTCATCCTTGCTGACGCACAGCACCAGCGGATCGGTATCGCCGAGCGCGGCGACTTCATTGAGCACCTGGCGGCAGCGTCCGCAAGGCGTGATCGGCGCGCTGTCCGCCTTGAGGCCCACCACGGCCACCGCCGCAAGGCCCCCGCGCCTGCCTTCGCCCAATGCCTTGGCGACCGCCACGGTCTCGGCACACAGGGCAAGGCCGTAGCTCGCATTCTCGACATTGCAGCCGGTGATGACTGCGCCATCATCGAACAACAGCGCCGCGCCCACCGGATAGTCCGAATAGGGCGCATAGGCGTTTTCGGCTGCGGCATAGGCGGCGGCGATGAGGGCCTGTTCGGTCTGCCTGTCCAAGATCAAAACTCCGTTCGTGCTGAGCTTGTCGAAGCACCGCACTTGCTTTGGTGGCCACAGAAAAGAAGAAAAACGGCCCTTCGACAAGCTCAGGGCGAACGGGGTGTGGAGTTTGCAGCGACTACTTCTGCACCACCACCCATTCGATCGGCTCCTCGGCGGCATCGGTGACGAGCCGACTGTTGGCACTCCATAGCAGCCACGGGCGCGGCGCATAGTCGGGCCGCGCGCGGTCGCGCATCAGCCACAGATCGCGCGACAGGGCCGTCGCAGTGTTGTGGCGCTCCTCGAAACCGGGCGACAGGCGCAGGATCACCGGCTCGCCGCTATGGATCTCGATCTGGTTGATCAGGGTCATCAGCTCGCTCTCGGTCGCGGCATCGCTGACCTTGGGGGTGCAGCCATCCGACAGGCGGGTGAGGCTGATCGCGGGCGGCAGCAGGGCGGCATCGCGCGGCACCATCTGGGTGAACAGCCCGCTCTGCCGGTCCGCGCCAAGGCAGGGATCGAAATCGAGCATCACGCCGACCTTCAGACCCGCCGCGCGCGCGGCGGCAAAGCGGACGGCAAAATCCTTGGGGCTCTGGGTCAGCGGCAGATAGACGAACTGCGCGCCGATCGCCTTCAGCGTCTCGAACCGCACCGGCGCCGGGCCCTCTGCCGGCACGAGCGCGCCCTGTTCGGGATAGAGCGCCTCGTCCGGACGCCATTCGCGCATGTCCCACCACAGCCAGCCGGCAAAGGCGATGGCGACCAGCACCACCAGCGCAATCCCGCGCATGATCCAGCGCCGCGGCGCCCGGCGCGCCGATGACTTGCGACCGCGTGCCATGCCGTCAGCCCTTGATGTGGAGCACGCAGATCAGCGTGAACAGGCGGCGGGCGGTGGCGAAATCGGTATCGACCTTGCCCTCCAGCCGTTCCAGCAGCAGCTCGGCAGCGTTGTTGTGGATCCCGCGGCGGGCCATGTCGATCGTCTCGATCTCGGCCGGGGTCGCCTTGCGGATCGCCTGATAATAGGAATCGCAGATCGCGAAATATTCGCGGATCGGGCGGCGGAAACGGGCCATGCCGATCAGCAGGGTTTCGAGCAGCTGGCCGGCCTCGTCGCTGATATCCATCGCCAGCCGCCCGTCGGTCACCGACAGGTGGAGGTGGAACGGGCCCTTCGCCCCGCGCTCGACAGAGCGCAACGGCTTGAAGGTGTTTTCCTCGATCAGATCATAGATCGCCACCCGCCGTTCCTGCTCGACATCGGCATTGCGCCACAGGATCGTGGCTTCATCAAGCGTGACCTGGGCAATGCGATGCGCGCCCGAACCTCCGGGGGCGGGCGAAACAGGCAGGGAATCGGGCGGCGTATCGGCCATGCCCGCTGCCTTCGCAGATGGAGGGGCCGCACTTCAAGCACTTCGATCAAATCTCCCCGCTATCCACAGCATCGGAAAAAAATATTGGGCCCGCTGCCCCTTGCGCGCACGGCCCGGACATGAGCATCAGGCGCCCATGGCCGAACCTGAAAAAGTCACTCCGATCAACGCTGCCCTGCCCGCAGCCGATGCGCCGCTGCGCAAGCTGCCGTCCAATCTCGACGCGGAAGCCGCGTTTCTGGGCGCAGTGCTGATCGACAACCGGGTGATCGAGGAATTGCAGGTTCCGATCCGCCCCGATCACTTCTTCGAGCCGCTGCACCAGCGCATCTACGAGCGCGTGCTGACCCTGATTGAGCGCAATGCCACGGCCTCGCCCGTCACCCTGCGCCCTTTCTTCGAAGCCGACGAGGCCCTGCGCGAGCTCGGCGGCACCTCCTACCTCGCCCAGCTGACCGCCAATGGCGCAGGCCTGCTGCTGCCGCGCGAGTTGTCCCAGCAGATCTATGACCTTGCCCTGCTGCGCCAGCTGGTGAGCGTCGGGCGCGGTCTCGTCGAAGGCGCGCTCGATACTTCGGAAGACACCTCCCCGCTCGAACGCATCTCCCAGGCCGAAGCCGATCTGTTCAAGGTGGCCGAGGGCGCGGCGACCGGGCGCGAGGCAGCGACCTTCCGCGATGCCGCGCTGACCGCGATCAAGATGGCCGAAGCGGCGATGAATTCGGGCGGCGGCCTGTCGGGCAAGACCTCGGGCCTCGATTCGATCGACCGCAAGACCTCCGGCCTCCACAATTCCGACCTCATCATCCTCGCCGGACGCCCCGGCATGGGCAAGACCTCGCTTGCCACCAACATCGCCTTCAACTGCGCCGAAGCCCACCTCGCCTTCCAGCGCGAAGGCGGCGAGTTCAACTACGGCGCGCCGGTCGCCTTCTTCAGCCTCGAAATGAGCGCCGACCAGCTGGCCACGCGTATCCTTGCCGAACAGGCGGAGATTTCCTCCGAAGCCCTGCGCAGCGGGAAACTCAGCCGCGAGGATTTCCAGAAGCTCTCCTTCGCCAGCCAGCGCCTCGCCGAACTGCCGCTCTATATCGACGATACGCCTGCGCTCACCATCGCCGCACTGCGCACCCGCGCGCGGCGGCTGAAGCGGCGGCATGATATCGGCCTGATCGTGGTCGACTATCTCCAGCTGCTGCAAGGCTCGGGCCGGGCGAACGACAACCGCGTCAACGAAATCTCGGAAATCAGCCGCGGGTTGAAGACGCTGGCGAAAGAGCTTCAGGTTCCGGTGATCGCCCTGTCGCAGCTCTCCCGCGCGGTCGAACAGCGCGAGGACAAGCGCCCGCAGCTTTCCGACCTTCGCGAATCCGGCTCGATCGAGCAGGACGCGGACATGGTGTGGTTCATCTTCCGCTCGGACTATTACCACATGCTGGTGAAGCCCGACACGCCCGACGGCTCATCCACCCCCGACGAGCAGGAAAAATACCGCGCCTGGGAAGAGAAATACGAAGCGCTGGTGGGCAAGGCGACGCTGATCGTGGCCAAGCAGCGCCACGGCTCGACCGGCAATGTCCCGCTCCACTTCCAGAGCGACATCACCAAGTTCACCTCGCCCAACTTCAAGGACTATTCAGACTACGGGTTCGAGTAGGCACTACTCGGCGGGAGTAACCTCGACCGTGATCGGCAGAATATCGAAGCCGACACCCGCGATGGTGTAACGCCCGCGTCCGCGGCCATCGCGGCTCCACCAGCCGGCGCTCGCGGGGGTGGCGGTGAAGCGGTAGGTCACGCCCTCGGATCCGGCGAAGGAATGGCGCTCGACTGTGGCAACCCCGCCTTAGAGCAGCGCCTCGCCAGCCACTGCGGCAAGGCGCTGATCGCCATAGGCCATCCCGCCGCCGGGCAGGAGCGGGGCCTCCTCCGGTGCGCGCGTGGTCACGGCACGGCGGGCGGACGCCGGGGTGACCTGCCAGGTGGCAAGATCGATGCTGTCACCGGCTGCGGCGAGGCCAGGGGAAAGGCCGGTGATCGCGGTGCGCCGCCCCACCTTGCGCTGCGCCGCGCGGGCATCGAGCAGGGTCACATAGCCGGTCCCCACAACGCGCGCCGTGCCGCTGCCGGGCTTCACCACCAGCGCGGTGTCCTCGTCGATCCCGAGCCCGAGACGGACCGGCCGACCGGGATCGGTCACAGCCGCAGCGAGCAACCCGAGATGCCCTCGCTCGCCAAAATGCACGTGGATCAGGACGCGCTCGAGAAAACCGAGCCCCGCCCCCAGCACAAGCGGATCGCCGCCCCCGGCGACAAGCGGCGGGCCTAGGCTTTGGCCCTCCATGATCATATCCGCGCCCATCACCATGCCCCCTGCCGAGGTGCCTCCCACCACCGCGCCTTCGGCAAGGCGGCGGCGGATCGCGGCGGCCATCGGGGTGTCGCGCCCATCGGCCTCACGCAGCACGGCAGTGATGTTTTGCTGATCGCCACCAACGAACCAGATCGCACCGGCGCGGGCGACCTTCGCGATCTCGGCCGGATCATGCGCATTGCCGCGCCAGGTGCTCTCGTCCACCTCGCGCGTCGCGGGATCGTCGGCAAGGGCAAGGCGCACCACGGCGACATCTTCGGGCCTCGCCCCGTGCCGGACGAGCGCTGCGGTCATCGCACGGGTCGAACCGGCGATACCTTGCGTGGCTGCGGGGATGATGGCGATGGCGGGTGCATCGGCTGGGCGCGCTTCCAGCAGGGCCGAAAAGACCTCGGCGTTGCTCCAGTCAAGCCCGCCGCCGACGATCACCAGAGTTCCCTCGTCGGCGCGTGCCACGACCGGGGCGACGAACATCGCCAGACCTACCACCACTATTCCTGCCCGCATGAAGCCCCCGCAACCAGCCGCCTTCTTGGGCTGGCGAAACAGGCTAGCGGCTTCGCTCTGGCCGATCAACGCACGCAGCGCCGCGGCCCGGCCGGCAACGTCCCGCCGCTGTTCATGTACTATTCGGACGACGGGTTCGAGTAGGGAGCTCCGCCGCAAAGCATCTTGCCCACCCGGAAATGTCGGTTATTAATCTGAATTGCCGACTGAATTTCCAAGAGGGGCCGCGTGCCGATGGCGCTTATTCCGACCTATAATGTCGTCAATCTCGCGGGCATCACGCAAAGCACCATCGATCTTCTGCTCGGCCTAGCGGACGAGGCCTTCCGGATGTGGGGCAGCGTGCTCGCGGGCAATGCCAACCTGTCGGTGCGGATCGAACTGGTCGAAACCTCCGGCGCCGGGCGCGCCGAGGCGACCTGGGGCAACGGCACCAATATCGGCCGGATCAACGGAGTGAACCTGCTCGTCGGCGCGGCTGCGCGCGAGCTCCAGACGGGCCAGAACGTGCCCGACAACCAGCACGACATCCTGATCCGGATAAGCCGCAATTACCTGCTCAACGAGATGTTTCTCGATCCGACGCCGCAGACCCGCAACGACATTCCCGCAGACCGGACTGATGGCCTGAGCGTGCTGCTGCACGAGATCGGCCATGCGCTGGGCTTCACCGGCTTCTGGAACACCAGCATCAACGAACAGGGCAGCTTTGCGACGACCTATGACTTGCGGCGCGTGGATATTGGCGGCGAGGATTTCCTGCGCGGGCCCAATTTGCAGGCCCTGCTGGGCACCGATCTCGAACTGACGCGGGGCAACTACACGCATTATGGCAACACCAACGCCTTCCCCGGCACGAGCAGCGACCCGCTGACCGGGCTGATGAACGGCGTCGTGTTCTATCGCGGCTATGCCTACACCATCGGCGACCTCGATCTGGCGGTGCTGGCCGATACCGGGCTGGGCACGATCCGCGACGACGTGCTCGACAATCCGCTGCACACCCACCTGCGCGGCGGGGCAGGGAATGATCACATCATTGGCGGCGATATCGACAATGTGTTTTTCGGCGATGATGGCGTCGACTACCTTCAGGGCTTTGGCGGGAACGACCAACTGTTTGGCGGGGACGACAACGATACGCTGGACGGCGGGGACGGAGCCGACATCCTGATCGGCGGCGCGGGTGAAGACAATCTCATCGGCGGCGCGAATGTCGATACGACGATCATCTTCGGCAACCGTGCCGATTTCGACATTTTCCAGCCGGTGCTCGGGGGCTTCATTATCCGCCGGACAACGTTTGGCCCCGACACGCCGGATATCGGCGCGATCATGGAAGGGGTCGAGTTCGTGCAGTTCGACGACCAGACCATCCGCCTGCTGCGGGGCAGCGGGGTCAGCGTCAATTTCAACACCGTCGACCGCAGCGTCTACCAGACCGCGATGAACGACATCCGCGACTTCGACGGGAACGCATTGGGCGGCAATGGCGGTTGGCTGCGCATCGGGCAGGCGGATGTGAACGGGGACGGCGACATCGACCAGATCCTCGTCAACCGCAGCATCGGGCGCTTCGCGACGGTGGGTACAGCACCTGACGGCCTGGTCTATTTCAATGACCACGGCTGGGCCGGCGAGACCCGCGTCGCCGGGATTTACATCGACCCTCTGGTGGAGGCCGGCATCGTCGCCCCCGGCAGCGATCAGGACAGCCAGCGCCGCTTCCAAAACGATCTCCAGATCGAGAACATCAACCGCGTGCTGGGCGCCAACGACTACAACCGCGACGGGATTCAGGAGGTCTATTTCGCGCTGACCGACGGCACGGCCTACCTGCGCGCCCTGATGCATGCCGATGGAAACATCCGCTACGCCAACTACCAGAGCCAGCAGGAGGTGATCGACTACCTCACCGCCAACGGCTTCGGGCCGGACACCTGGGCGGGGTGGTTCCCCCAGCCGAGCCAAGGCGCGGGCGAACTGGCAGCGGACGCTGGCCTCGTGCTTGCCGATGACACCGCCACCCCAGGCCTCGTTAATCTCGGTTCCCTCGTCTTCGCCGCATCGGATATCCAGTCGGAGTTCTACGGCTGATCGCTGCACCCGCGCCCTTGTGCAAGCGAGGTCAATGACTTACACCTATCTCCCCGGCCCCCTTCTGCCGCTGGCGAACGCGTGGCGGGTGGGCAAATCTGGAGACATGGCGGCATGACGACGCGGCTCGGCACCCTGACCGAAAGCAATTTTGACGCGACCACCACGCTCACCGGACGGCTCGATACGGGCAACCGGGCGGGCATGCAGGTGACCGGCGTCAACTTTGCCGGTCGCCAGACGGGCAATGTCGGGCAGGCCTTTCGCGGCATCTTCGGCACGCTGCAGGTCAATGCCGACGGGTCCTACACCTATGTCCTCGACAATAATGATCGCGACACCGATCTGCTGGCGACCGGCGATCAGGCGATTGACCGCTTCGTCGTCACCTTCCGGCTGGGCGGGGTCGAACAGACGCTGGCGGTGAACGTCGCGATCAACGGGGTGAACGAGCCGGGGCAGGTGATGACCACCCTCACCGCCCCGGTCGAGATCGGGCAGGATTTCACCCTCGCACGTGACGGGCTGATCCGCTTCACCAATGCCGAAGGCTATCGCCAGATGCTGTCCTTCGAGACGGATCCGCGCTGGACCTTCACCAATTTAGGCTCGATCTCGCTGGTCGCCGGAGATACCGCCGAGGGCGCGGTCGCTGTCGCGCCGACGCCGCCGCTCGGGCAGACCTTCAACTTCGGGCGGATCACCGCCAGCAGCGCGCGCTTTCAGACCTCGGGCGCTTCGGCGGTGGGGGCTTACGGCGAGAACCACGGCGTTGCCTCGGCGATCTTCACCGGCGGATATAACAGCGAGCGCTTTCCCGGCGCGGCGCGCGGCTGGGACGGGGTGTCGCGCAACACCGGTCTGATCGAGGCGATCTCGACCTTCGATGCCATCGGCGTGTTCCAGTTTCTGGGCAACAATTTCACCAATACCGGCTTCATCTATGTCGAAGGCGGGGCGAGCTATACTGCGGCCATCCCCAATGATCCGTTCGGCATCATCGGCTATCGTTCGGGCGGCACGGATATCGTGAACAATTCCGGCACGGTGCATGTCGTGTCCAATACGCCGCTGGTGCGCTCGGTGGGGTTCCGCTTCTTCCCCAATTCCACCAACATCTACAGCCCGAACATCGTCAACAACAGCGGGACGATCGTGGCCGACCGGGCGATCATCGCGCTCGACGGGTTCCAGACCTCGACCTACCTCAACAACTCCGGCCATATCGAAGGCACGCTGGAGCTGGATCGCGGGGTCAACCAGATCACCAATTCCGGGCGGTGGTACGGCAACTGGACCCTCGCCTTCGAAACCCCCGATCTGGTCGAGAATTCGGGCGTGATCCTCGGCACCATCGCGCTGCGCGGCGGGAATGATTTCTATCGCAGCGCGCCGGGCGGCACCGTGTCGGGCCTGGTCTCGGGCGGGACGGGCAATGATGCCTTCCAGGGCGGCGACGGGGCCGAGCAGTTTGCCGGCGATGACGGGCAGGACTGGCTCGCAGGGGGCGGCGGGGCCGACCGGCTGACCGGCGGCAGCGGCGCGGACGTTTTCTCCTATCGCAGCGCCAGCGATTCCACCGCCAGCCAGCGCGACACGATCACCGATTTCCAGTCGGGCATCGACCGGATCGACATCAGCGCACTGGGCGTGACCAGCTTCACCCTTACCCCCAGCGGCGGCAACACCATCCTGCGCGCGGTCACGCCGGGGGGCACGCTCGAAGTGCTGGTGACAGGCGCAATTTCCGCCGCCGATGTGATCACCCAGCCCCCGTCCGCCATGGTGGTGGGCACCGGCAATAATGATCTGCTCATGGCCGTGCTCAGCGGCAGCACTCTCATCGCCGGCGAGGGCAATGATGCGCTGTTCGGCTCGACCGGCAATGATGTGCTCGACGGCGAAGGCGGGGCCGACACGCTCTATGGCGGCGCGGGCAACGACATTTTCATCCACGACAACAGCGGCGATCTGATTGTCGAGACGGCCGATGGCGGGATCGACGAGGTGCTCACCGCATTCGGCCTGATCCTGCCGACCTATGTCGAGATCGGACGGCTGACAGGCAGCTTCGACGGCTTCCTCAGCGGCAACGAATTCGACAACATCCTGTTCGGCAATGCGGGCAACAACACGCTGCGGGGCGGCGGAGGCAATAACACCATCATCGGCGGTCTCGGCGTCGATACGATCTACATGAACATCGGCAACCAGACCTCCGTCTACAATGCGTTCGCCGAATCCCGGCGCGGCGGGGCGGACATCCTGTTCTTCTTCGAAAACGCCAATGATGTGATCGACGTGAGCGCGCTCGACGTGCAGTATTTCACCCTCGGCGAATATACGCGGCGGATCGAATCCGGCGGGGCCGGGATCTTCTCGATCGCGATGACGGTCGTCTCGGTGATGACGGCGCAGGGCGAGCTGGTGATCGAGGTTGAAGGCACCCCGACGATGGAGGCCTTCCGCTGGACCCGCCCGGCGGGCGTGGGCGCAACGCTCTACGGGCTCGATCGCGACGACCGGCTCTACGGCAGCCGCGACAATGACACGATCGAGGGGCGCGGCGGGAATGACGATCTGCGCGGCGAGGCAGGCAATGACACCCTGCGCGGCGGCGACGGCGGCGACACCCTCACCGGCGGCATAGGGAACGATACGCTCGACGGCGGATCGAACGTCGATTTCGCCATCGTGCGCGGCACCCGCTCGCAATATACGGTGACCCAGACTGCGACCGGCGTGTTCCAGGTGACCGGCCCGGACGGGACGGACACGCTCACCGCGATCGAGTTCCTGCAATTCGACGACCAGACCATCCGCCTGCGCCCCGGCACCGGCGTCACCGTCAACTTCAACACCGCAGACCGCACCGTCTACCAGACCGCGATGAACGACATCCGCGACTTCGACGGCAATGCGCTCGGCGGAAACGGCGGCTGGCTGCGGATGGGGCAAGCCGACGTCAACGGCGACGGCGATATCGACCAGATCCTTGTGAACCGCACCATCGGTCGCTTCGCGACAGTCGGGACCGCGCCGGACGGCCTGGTCTATTTCAATGACCACGGCTGGGCGGGCGAGACGCGGGTGGCGGGCATCTATATCGATCCGCTGGTGGAAGCGGGCATCGTCGTCGCGGGAAGCGATCAGGACAGCCAGCGCCGCTTCCAGAACGATCTCTTCATCGAGAACATCAACCGCGTGCTGGGCGCGAACGACTACAACCGTGACGGCATTCAGGAGGTCTACTTCGCCCTCACCGATGGCACGGCCTATCTGCGTGCGCTGATGCACGCCGATGGAAACATCCGCTACGCCAACTACCAGAGCCAGCAGGAGGTAATCGACTACCTCACCGCCAACGGCTTCGGACCGGACACCTGGGCGGGGTGGTTCCCCCAGCCGAGCCAAGGCGCGGGCGAACTGGCGGAGGGCGCTGGCCTCGTCGCCGCAGACAATGCCGCGCCGGGCTTCCTCGATATGCAAGCCCTCGGCATTGCGACGCCGATGCTTGTGCCGGAATTCGTCTAGGCGCTGATTGCGACCGGTTCAGGCACCGCCACGCCGCGCGCGGCGCGGGCTTCGGCCTTGGCCTGATAGAGCGCGCGGTCGGCAAATTCGAACAGCGCGTCGGCATCATCGCCATGCCCGGGCCACTGCGCCACGCCGATGCTCGCGCCCACCTGCAAGGCGATGCCGTCGATCACATGCGGGCGCACCAGCGCGATCAGGATGCGCTCGCCCAGCGGGGCAGCGATCAGAGGCGAGCCCGGCGGGATCAGCACGGCAAACTCGTCGCCGCCCTGCCGCACCACCAGCCCGTCATCGCCAATCGTCTCGCGCAGCCGCTGCGCCACGGCGCACAGCAGCTTGTCGCCAAAACCGTGGCCGAAGCGGTCGTTCACCGGCTTGAACCCGTCAAGATCGACCAGCGCCAGCCGGAACGGCTCCGCCGCCTTGCCCTTGCGCAGCAGCGCGGCGATGCGCTCGTCGAGCGCGCGGCGGTTGGCAAGGCCGGTAAGCGGATCGGAGTGGGCAAGGTCGCGGGTCTGCTGCTGCAACTGCAACAGATCGACCAGCATCGCATGGCCTTCGAGGATGAAGCGCACGAGGATCGCGGTCGCCAGCACCAGACTGGTCGCCGCCGCCATTTCCGCCGGGCGGCCCGATGCCAGCATCAGCGCCGAAATCGGCACCACCCCGATCACCAGATTGAGGATCGCGGCAAAGCGGATCGCGGAGAGGCAATAGGCCGTCGCCAGCGCGCCCATCGCGATGATCATCGCAAAGCTCGCGTGGTTGTCAGGCGGCGAGGCGAGCCAGTTCACCACCGCCCAGATGCTGCACATCGCCCCCACCCAGCCCGATACGCCGGCGGTCTTCTTCACGATCACCGTTGCCCGGCGCAGGCTGAGATGGCGCTTGCGGCTGATGCGATTGTCGATCAGGCCGAGCACGCACAGCACCGCCAGCAGCACCGGCATCCCGTATTTGATCGCCCAGTGGAGATCGGCCGCCCCCGCCCAGGCCGCCGTCGGCGTGGTGGCGAGCAGCATCGCATACATCACCGGCGTCTGCGTCTCGACCCGGCGGGCGCGCAGAATGGTGAAATCATCCCGGATCGCCGCCGGAATGGGCGGCGCGATCCTTGCGCGCAAAGTCTGGAAAGCCCCCGTCATACCCGCGATCCTAGGGAAAGCGCGTAAAACCGGCGTTAATGGCGTGAGTTCCGCGCGCCTAACCCGCGCCCGCCTTGCTGATGCGGTAATCGGCAAGGCTCATCCAGTAGGCCAGCCGCCAGCGGATCCGGTTCATCAGCGTGCCCTCACGCGCATACCATTCGCGCGTCACCGGCACGCTCGCCGCCTCCATGTGGTCGATCACACCGCGCAGGGCCGCCGCCACCTCCGCATCCTCGATCCGCACCATCAGCTCGACATTGATGCGCAAGCTCCGCTTGTCGAGATTGGCGCTGCCGACATAGCTCGCATCATCCGCCACCAGCAGCTTCATGTGGAGCTTGCACGGCTGGAACTCGAAGATCGCCGCCCCCGATGCCATCAGCTTGCGGTATTGCAGCCGCGCCATGTCGATCGCGGCGTCGATATCGGATTTGCCCGCCATCACCATCCGCACAGCCCCGCGGCGCGCCACCTGCCCGATCTGGCGGCGGAAGCTGCGCGGCGGGGAGAAATAGGCCGAGACCGTGTCGAGCCGCCGCGCACTCACGAGATCGCGGCGGAACACCCAGGCCCAGTGCCCCTGCCTGACCAGCGGCCCGCCGACGAGCAGGCGCACCGGCCCCTCCCCCCCGTCCCACTGGCGCACAATATCACGCAAGCGGCGCAACTGCCGCGCGCGTCCGGCCGCCTCGCCCTCGACCCAGTTGCTGAGCAGACCGAACCAGCGGGTGAAGTGCTCCACCACCGGCCCTTCGATGACCACCGCCAGATCGCACCAACCGTTCTTGGCGGGCGGATCGAAGTAATGATCCGAGACATTGGCGCCCCCGGTCATCACCCGCACGCCATCGGCAATCGCGAATTTCTGGTGGTTGCGCACCAGGTAGCGCGTGCCCCATTTGGGCGAGAACACCGCGAAGTGCCCGCCCGCCTCGGCCAGGGGGGCAAAGAAGGCAGCGCCCGCATCATTGCCGAAATCATCGACGATCAGCTCCACCACCACCCCGCGCCGCGCCGCCGCCACCAGCGCATCGCGCACCATCGTGCCGGATGTGTCGCTATCGAACAGGTAATAGAAGACGCTGAGGCTGGCTTTCGCGGTGCCGATCAGATCGAGCAGCGCCCGCAGCCGGTCCTGCCCACCGGGATGAAAGGTAAACTCATGCCCCTGCGCGGCAATCGTGAACGAGGCCGGATCGGCATAGGGTGTGGCAGGTGGGGGCGCGGAGGCATCCATGCAGGACAGTCTAGCGCTTTGGCGCGGGAGGGCCAGAGGGGGCGGGTGATTGCATTTTCTTGACTTCGCGGCCCCTCCTGCCTAGCTGCCCCCTTCTCTACTTTCCGCGATTCTGAGAAAAGGCCGTCTATGGCACGCGTTACCGTTGAAGATTGCGTCGACAAGGTTCCCAACCGGTTCGACCTCGTCCTGCTCGCCGCCCAGCGTGCGCGCGAGATTTCGGGTGGTAGCGAGCTGACCATTGATCGCGATCGCGACAAGAACCCGGTCGTCGCCCTGCGCGAAATCGCCGAGGAAACCATCGTGCCGCGCGATCTGCACGAAGCCGTGGTGGTGAGCCTCCAGAAGATCCTCCCCGATGACGAGGACGAGGCCGACGAGATCGGCTCGCTCAGCCAGTCGGCCGAAGCGCTGCGGATCACCGCCTCGGCGCCGGCGCGGACCACGTCGCTTGGCGGCGATTACGACGGCTGATCGTTTAATTTCAGTAACTTACGGGTTTTTCAGGGGTTTTTAGACCCCCTTTAGCCTCGATTTGACCCCCAGTTGGCACGCAGTTGACCACTTCTTGACCGCTTCTTGACCGGTCAGAAGTGGCGCTTGCCAGCGGGGCTTGCCGCGCTATCCGTGGAATACCGTATCAAAGCGGTCGGACAGCGGACAGGCGGCCCTCACCATGGCATCGATTGCGGTCTACAGCGTCAAGGGCGGGGTCGGCAAAACGACGCTGGCGGTTAACCTCGCGTGGTGCTCCGCCACGATCTCGCGCCGCAAGACGCTGCTGTGGGATCTGGATGCATCGAACGGTTCGGGCTTTCTGCTCGGGGTTGATCCGCGCAAAAAACGTAGCGCAGACAGTGTCTTTGCCGATGGCAGCGAACCGCTGCGGCTGGTGCAGGCAACGGGCTATGCCAACCTCGATCTGCTGCCCGCCGATGAAAGCATCCGCACGCTCGACCGCCAGCTTGACCGGATCGGCAAGAAGAAACGGCTGGCGAAGCTGGTCGAGGGTCTGGCCAAGCATTACGACCGGATCATCTTCGATTGCCCCCCGGTGCTCAACGAGGTGAGCGCCCAGGTGATGCGCGCTGCCGATCTGGTGATCGTGCCCCTGCCCCCCTCCCCCCTCTCGGCCCGCGCCTTCGAGGTGGTGGTCGATGAAGTGCGCGGCAGCGGCAAGGGTCATCCGCCGATTTTGCCTGTCTTATCAATGGTCGACCTGCGCCGATCCTTGCACAAGGAAGCGCGCGAGGCGAACTCCAAATGGCCCGCAATCCCCCTCGCCAGCGCGGTGGAGCAATGCGCGGTGGAGCGCAAACCCGTCGGCGCCTTCGCTCCGCGCTCGCCGGCGGCCCGGGCGATTGCCCAGCTGTGGACCGCGATCGAGCGGAAACTCGCGCAAAAATAGGCGCTTTTGCGCGTGCGGCATTCCTGCCTATAACCCGGCGCAAGACAGGGGCGCAGCCATGGGCGATTTCGGCGACAGCATCGGAACAGTGATCGAGGGCGGCCTCATCGGCCGGGCGGTGGAACCGGGTGCCGGAGAAGCCGCGCTGGACCATGCCGAAACGGTCACCTGCGCCAATTGCGGCACCACCTTCCGCGGCCATTTCTGCCCCCAATGCGGCCAGAAGGCGCATATCCACCGCAGCCTCGCCGAAATCGGCCACGACATCATGCACGCCGTGCTGCACTTCGACGGCAAGCTGTGGGCGACCTTGCCGCTGCTGACCTTCAAGCCCGGCGAGCTCACCCGCCGCTACATCGCGGGCGAGCGGGCCAAGTTCGTCAGCCCGATGGCCATGTTCCTGTTCACGGTCTTTGCCATGTTCGCGGTGTTCCAGATGGTCGGCATCTCCGCGCCTACCGATCTGCCCGCCGGGATCGTCTCCACCAGCGAGGACAATCCCTTCGAGGACAAGCTGCGCGAGGAGATCAACACGCTCGAAGAGGAGCGCACCAGCCTGCCTTCGGGCAGTGCCCGGAAGGCCGAGATCGACCGGCAGCTGAAGGGCCTCAATCTCGTGCTCGACAAGGCGCAGAAGGAAGCGCCCCAACGCGAAAAGATGAGCGTCAACACCGGGAGCAGCTGGCTCGACAAGACCCTGCTGGACAAATGGAAGAAGAACCCGGGACTGATGCTCTACAAGCTCCAGTCGAACGGCTACAAATTCAGCTGGTTGCTGATCCCGCTGTCGCTCCCCTTCATGTGGCTGATGTTCGCGTGGCGACGGCAGTTCAAGGCCTATGATCACGCCATTTTCGTGACCTATTCGCTGAGCTTCATGTCGTTGCTGTTCATCGCCATGTCGATCCTCTCGACCATCCCGGGCGGAACAGGATGGGCGATAGGTCTGTTCATGATCGGCGCGCCGCTGCATCTCTACAAGCAGCTGCGCTATGCCTATGGCCTGTCCCGCTTTTCCGCCTTCTGGCGGTTCTGTGTGCTGTTCATGGCGATCCAGATCGTGCTCACCCTGTTCCTGCTGGTTCTCGGCGTTCTGGGCACTTTCTGAGGCTGGCGTAAGCCGACTTGGAATAAATCCGGCGTCTCGCGCGTATCATCATAACTATGGCAGTCGTGGCAGTTTACAGCTCGAAAGGCGGCGTCGGGAAGACGACCATCGCCTCCAATCTGGGGTGGTGCGCGGCCGAGCTTTCGGCGCGGCGCACGCTGCTGTGGGATCTCGATCCGGCGGACGGTGCCGGTTTCATGTTCGCGCTCGAGGCGCAGCGCAAGCGGCAGGCGCGCAGCCTGTTCGCGGGCGACGTTGCAGCCCATGCGCTGATCGAGCCGACCGGGGTTGCCGGGCTCGATCTGCTGCCCGCCGACAGCAGCCTGCGCGAGCTTGACTCGATGCTGCTGCGGATGGGCCAGAGGCACCGCATCGCCGCGCTGAGCAAGCAACTCGCGCGCAATTATGACCGGCTGATTCTCGATTGCCCGCCGGTGCTCAACGAGCTCAGCGCCCAGGTGATGCGCGCCGCCACGCTGGTGATCGTGCCGCTGCCGCCCTCACCGCTATCGGCCCGCGCGCTGGGCCACGTGGTCGAGGAAATCCGCCGCCACACCAAGCGGCCGCCGCCGATCCTGCCGGTCTATTCGATGATCGACCGGCGCCGCTCGCTGCACCTTGAGGCACTGGCCGCCAACCCCGCGTGGCCGGCAATACCGATGGTCAGCAGCCTTGAACAATGCGCCGTGCAACGCCGTCCAGTCGGCACCTTCGCGCCGCGCTCGCCAGCGGCACTGGCCTTCATGCGGCTGTGGAGTGGGATCGAGCGCAAGCTCGACCTGATCGCGGAAACGGCAAGCATGCCGGCGCCGGTTGGAGGGCATTGAAAAGGGCGCCGGAATTGCTTCCGGCGCCCCCTTGGTGATTTGATTGCTGTCACACCGCCATGGCGGCTCAGGCGCCTTGCGGTGCCTCGCCATTGGTGCCGCCGAAGCGCTTGCCCGCCTTGGGAATGGCCGAACCGCGCACTGGGGCAGGAATAGCCGGTCCGCGCGGGGTATCAGGGCGATCGATCTTGCCATTTTCGAGCAGCGACTTGATCTCCTCGCCGGTCAGCGTTTCGTATTCGAGCAGCGCCTGGGCGAGCAGGTGGAGTTCGTCCTCGTGGGTCTTGAGGAGGTCGGTGGCACGGGCATGGGCACCTTCGACCAGCGACTTGATCTCGGCATCGATCAGCTTGTTGGTCTCGTCCGAAGCCATGGTGCGCATCGTCTGGCCCATGCCGAGATAGCCGTCCTGGCTGGATTCGTACTGCAGGGGCCCAAGCTTTTCGGACATGCCCCAACGGGTCACCATGTTGCGCGCCAGATCGGTCGCATACTGGATGTCCGACGATGCGCCCGAGCTGACCTTGTCGTGGCCGAAGATGATCTCTTCCGCCACGCGCCCGCCCATGCTGACCGAGAGGTTCGCGTGCATCTTGTCGCGGTGATAGGAATAGGAGTCCCGCTCCGGCAGGCGCATCACCATGCCCAGCGCACGGCCGCGCGGGATGATCGTCGCCTTGTGGATCGGATCGGAGGCAGCTTCGTGCACCGAGACGATTGCGTGGCCAGCCTCATGATAGGCGGTCATCTTCTTCTCGTCGTCGGTCATCACCATCGAGCGGCGTTCCGCGCCCATCATCACCTTGTCCTTGGCGTCCTCGAATTCCTGCATCGCCACCAGCCGCTTGTTGCGGCGTGCGGCCAGCAGGGCGGCTTCGTTGACGAGGTTGGCAAGATCGGCGCCCGAAAAGCCCGGGGTGCCGCGCGCGATGACGCGGGGGTTCACGTCGGGGGCCAGCGGCACCTTCTTCATGTGCACGCCGAGGATCTTCTCGCGCCCGTCGATATCGGGCACGGGGACCACCACCTGCCGGTCGAACCGGCCTGGACGCAGCAGCGCCGGATCGAGCACATCGGGGCGGTTGGTCGCCGCGATGATGATGATGCCTTCATTGGCTTCGAAGCCGTCCATCTCGACCAGCAGCTGGTTCAGCGTCTGCTCGCGCTCGTCATTCGAATTGCCGAGGCCATTGCCGCGCGAACGGCCGACCGCGTCGATTTCGTCGATGAAGACGATGCAGGGCGCGTTCTTCTTGGCCTGTTCGAACATGTCGCGCACGCGGCTCGCGCCGACGCCGACGAACATTTCGACAAAGTCCGAACCCGAAATGGTGAAGAACGGCACGCCCGCCTCGCCCGCGATGGCGCGAGCCAGCAGGGTCTTGCCGGTGCCGGGGCTGCCGACCAGGAGCGCGCCCTTGGGAATCTGGCCGCCAAGCTTCGAGAAGCGTTGCGGATCGCGCAGGAATTCGACGATTTCCTGCAATTCCTCGCGCGCTTCATCAATGCCGGCGACATCGTCAAAGGTGACCCGCCCCGAACGCTCGGTCAGCAGCTTGGCCTTCGATTTGCCGAAGCCCATCGCGCCGCCGCCGCCGCCCTTCTGCATCTGGCGCAGAGCGAAGAAGGCAATCCCGAGGATCAACAGGAAGGGCAGCGAATTGAGCAGGATGAAGAGGATCATCGACTGCTGTTCGCGCGGCTTGCCGCTGAAGCGCACGCCGTTCTGCTCCATCAGGCGGGTGATCTCGATATCATTGGGAACCGGCACGGTGGAGAAGGCATCGCCGTTCTTGAGCGTGCCGGTGATCAGTTCCTCGCCAAGCTGGACATCCTGCACCTGACCTTCGGCCACGGCGTCGCGGAAATCGGAATAGCGGATCGCGGTGCCAGGCGTTTGCCCGGCACCCTGGAACAGCGTCACCACCAGCAGCAACGCAAGGAAAATGCCGCCCCAGATCATCAACTGCCTGACCCAAGGGTTGGGTCCGTCCGGCTGCTGCTGGGGATCGTTATCGCTCATCGGCTGGATTCCTTTCGTCCTGTCCAATGTAGGATGCAGGCGGTGAATGGCAAGATAACGCACATACCGGGACGCCGAAGCGTTTTTCGAAACCGATGATGCGGATTATCGATGGTCGGCGTCCGCTCCATAGGCCGCGAGGAACACCTCTACCGCGCCGGTGATCCGGGCATGACGGTCCTCTGCGGACACCTCGGCGCCGAAGCGCCGCTCCAGATCGCCCATGCCCTTGCACATCGACACGAATTGCTCAGCTGCGAGTTCGGCATCCGGGATGCGCAGATCGCCCGCGCTCTCGGCGTGGCGCAGCCAGGCAGCAAAACCGTGCTTCATCCGCCGCGGCCCGGCTTCAAGAAAGGCCGAGCCGATCGCCGGATCATGCTCGGTTTCAGCGGCGATGCGGCGTTCGAACTGGATCATTTCCGGACGGAACAGAAAGTCGAACACCGCCTCGCCGATCGCGGTCAGGCGTTCGCGGATGGTGCCCGCAGGCATGGCGTCGAGCGAGAAATGCCCGCGCATCTTCTCGCATTCGCATTCCACTGCCGCGGCAAACAGCGCGCGCTTCTCGCCGAACTGGTTGTAGATCGTGACCTTGGAGACCCCGGCAGCGGCCGCCACCTGCTCGATCGAGGTCGCCGCATATCCGTGATGGAAGAACAGATGTGCCGCCGTATCGACAATCGCGCGGCGCTTTGCCGCGTCGAGGGGGCGACCCGCCTTGCGGGGGCCGGAACAATTTTCAGCGGCAATTGAACCGCATGTTGACAAAATGAACGGCTCCGTTCAGTTAAACGCGACCGTTCAATAATGGTTCGATTCGGCTGTCGTTGCAACCCTCCCTGCGCGCAAAGGTCCCCTCCCCGTGCTCTGGATCGCGATCAGAATGCTCACCGGTGATGCCCAGAAGTTCTACGGGCTGCTGTTCGGCATTGCATTCTCGACCCTGCTGATCACCCAGCAGATGACGATCTTCGTCAATCTGGTCGAACGCGGGGCAAGCGGCGTTTACAATGCGCCCGAAGCCGATGTCTGGGTGATGGATCCGGTGAGCCGCACCACCGATGTCAGCTACGCCATGCCCTCCACCGCCCTCGACAAGGTGCGCGCGGTTCCCGGCGTGGAATGGGCCGCGCCGCATCTGCGCGCTGTCGCCAATGTCCGCACCAAGGACGGCGATCTGGAAGGCGTGGGTGTGGTCGGCGTCGACGATGCGACCTTGATCGGCCTGCCCAAGCGCATGGCGACGGGCGACAAGTCGGTGCTGTTCGCCCCCGATAGCGTGGTGATCGACGATGTCGGCGTGACCCGCCTCTTCTCCAATGGAGCAAGCCCGCTGGGCGAGCGGCTGGAGCTCAATGATCAGCGCGCTGTCATCCGCGGCATTTCCGATGCGATCCCGAGCTTCACCAGCACGGTGGTGCTCTACACCCGCTATTCGAACGCGCTCAACTTCGTGCCCGGCACGCGCAATCGCCTGAGTTTCGTGCTGGTCGGCGTGCGCGAGGGACAGAGTCCGGACGCGGTAGCAGCGCGGATCGAGAAGGAGACCGGCCTCAAGGCGGAAACCCGCAAGGAATTCGCCCGCGCCGGCGTCAACTTCATCATCGAGAACACCGGCATCCCGACCAATTTCGGGATCACCGTGTTCCTCGGCTTCGTCGTCGGCGTGGCGATCGTCGGCCTGACCTTCAGCCTGTTCATCCGCGACAACATCAAGCAGTTCGGTGCATTGAAGGCGATCGGCGTGACCAATGGAAAGATCGTGCGCATGGTCGCTGCGCAAGCCGGCCTCGTCGGGATGATCGGCTATGCGCTCGGCGTGATCGGCACCGTCGCCTTCATCTACGGGTTCAGCTCCAATCCCTTCTTCAAGGGCTTCTACATCCCCTGGCAGATCCCGCTGATCAGTCTGGTGGCTGTGATCATCATCCTTGCGATCACCGGGCTGATCGCAATCCGCAGCGTGCTCAATACCGAGCCAGCCTCGGTGTTCCGGTGAGCAAGGGGCAGATCATGGACACAACAGCCATCGGCGGCTGCGCACCCGAAGCGGCAATCTGCGCGCGTGGCATCGTGCGCGATTTCGAGGCCGGGCAAACGACCATCCGTGTGCTCCACGGGATCGACACCGACATCCGCCCCGGCGAGATGACCTATGTCGTGGGCGAAAGCGGCTCGGGCAAGACAACCCTGATCTCGATCATGTGCGGCATCCTGTGGCCGACGGAAGGTGAGGTGAAAGTGTTCGGCACGGACATCTACAAGCTGTCGGACACCGAACTGGTCAATTTCCGCCTCAACAACATCGGCTTCATCTTCCAGCAGTACAACCTGATCCCCTCGATCGACGCTGCCGCCAACGCCGCCGTGCCGCTGATCGCCAAGGGCATGCCGGTCGACGAAGCGCGCGAGCGGGCCAAGGTGCTGCTCGACAAGCTCAACATCGGCAATCAGGCCGACAAGCTTCCGCGCCAGCTTTCGGGCGGACAGCAGCAGCGCGTCGCCATCGCCCGTGCACTGGTGCACGAGCCGCGTCTGGTGGTCTGCGACGAGCCGACCGCCGCGCTCGATGCGCGCTCGGGGCGGCGGGTGATGGATCTGCTGCGCGAAGTCGCGGTCGCGCCCGATCGCGCCTGCATCATCGTCACCCACGACAACCGCATCTTCGATCTGGCTGACCGGATCATTGTGCTCGAGGACGGACGCATCACTCATGACGGCAAGGAAATGCCCGATGATCACTGATGCCGCCCTCCCCTCCTTCTTCTGTTCGAACCGCCCGAGGACGCCATGCTTCGTAATGTGAGCTTTGCCCGCCAGATCCTGCCGATCGCAGCCCTGATCGGGGTGGCGATTGCCGCCTATCTGATTGTCGTCGGCCTGCCCGATCGCTCGACCTCGGAGCCGGCCGAGCAGCCGCCCAAGGCCGTCGGCGACCTCGCCGATGCACCGCGCGTGGCAGGCGCAGGGATTGTCGAGCCGGCGAGCGAAGTGATCGACATCGGCTCGGCCCTCTCAGGGCTGGTCACCAATGTGCTGGTGCGTCCGGGTGACCGCGTGGCCAAGGGCGCGGTGCTTTTCACGGTCGATGCCCGCGCCGCGAGGGCGCAGCTTGATCAGGCCGACGCCGCAATTCAGGAAGCACGCGCCGCCATCGCCGAGGCCGGAGCCGCGCAGAAGACCGCGCGCGAACAGCTCGCGCTCTATCGCCAGCTGTCCGATCCCGCCGCAGTCAGCCGTGCCGAGGTGATCCGCGCCGAGGGCGAGGAAGCCGCCGCCAGCACCCGCCTCGGCCTCGCCCGTGCCCGCCTTGCCGCAGCCCAGGCCGCCGCCGGAGCTGCACGTACCGAGATCGAGCGCCTCAACGTGCGCGCCCCGATCGCGGGGGAAATTCTCGCGGTCAACATCCGCCCGGGCGAGTTCGTCGCCACCCAGGGCGGCGGCAATGCCCAGCCCTTCATACAGATGGGTCAGACCGATCCGCTGCATGTGCGCGTCGATGTCGACGAAAACGAGGTCGGGCGTGTGGCGCTGGGCAAGCCGGCGATCATCTCGCCGCGCGGCGCAGCCGAACTGCACGTCTCGGCCACCTTCGTTCGCGCCGAACCGCAAGTGGTTCCCAAGCGCTCGCTCACCAATTCGGCGGCCGAGCGGGTCGATGTGCGCGTGCTCCAGCTGATCTACGCCCTGCCCAAGAGCGATGCCTTCCGCGTGGGGCAGCAGATCGATGCCTTCATCCCGGCCAAGGCCGCCGCCGCCGAAAAGGGGGACTGAGGCGATGCGCCGCCCGCTCCTCGCTGCGGCCGCGCTCATGCCGCTGGCGCTTGCCGCCTGCGCCATGCAGCCCGCGCCCGAAATCGCGACGCCGACCCCGGACCTGCCCGAAGCCTTCTTCTTCGCGCCCGATGGTGCGACAAAGACGGGCCTTGCCGCGCTGATGCCGGAGAATGATCCGGCCTATCGCGCGCTGTCGCAGGCCGCGATTGCAGCCGCTCCGAACCTTGCCGAGGCAATGGCGCGGATCGATGCCGCCCGCGCCGGAGCGCGCGGCGCCGGTGCGGAACGCCTGCCCAACATCACCGCCGATGGCAGCGTCCGGCGCAACCGCATCAACCCTGCGCAGTTCGGGCAAGCGGGCCAGCAGGGATTCATTCCCGAAGAACAGACCTCCTACGGCGCGAACATCACCGCGAGCTGGGATCCCGACATTTTCGGGCGCCTCAAAGCGCAGGAACGCGCCGCGCTCGCCCGGATCGATGCCGCCAGTGCGCAGGCGCAGGGCGTGCGGTTGGCGCTACTGTCCGAGATTGCCGCAAGCATTACCGACTGGCGCGTGCTCGATGCGAGAGCCGCCGCCATCAGCGCCGATGCCGCCGCTGCAACACAACTTGCAGGCCTCGCAAAGGCGCGGGAGGTTGCCGGGATCGCGCCGGGTTTTGACCGCGTGCGGGCCGAGGCGACCGCCAGTTCCTCGGCCGTGCGCCTTGCCTCGCTTGAAAGCGAGCGGGCGCGCCTGATCGGACGGCTCGTGACGCTGACCGGACAGGATGCAGCCACTGTTCGCTCTGCCCTTTCGACGGCCGCGCCGGCCCTCGCACCTGCTACCGCTCCAGCCGGGCTGCCATCCGATCTGCTCGTCAACCGGCCCGATGTCGCCGCGGCCGCTGCCAATCTTGCCGCCAGCGATGCCAAACTTGCCGCCGCCGCCCGCGCCCGCTTCCCGCGCATTACCCTGTCAGGCGTGCTCGGCCTGCTGGCCTTCAACCCGGGCGATTTCCTCGACACGGACTCGCTGGTCGGATCGCTCACTGCCGGGATCGCCGGACCGCTGCTCGATTTCGGGCGGGTGGGCGCAGGAATCGACGCTGCAGCGGCAGACAAGCGCGCCGCCTTTGCCGCCTATCGCGGTGCGGTGTTCCAGGCACTGGGCGATGCCGAGGCGGCCTATGGCGTGGTCGCCGCAGCGGATGCGGAGGCAAAGCTTTCCGTGGCCGAGCGCGATCAGCTGGCGCGTGCCGCCGGACTTGCCGAAACGCGCTATCGGGCCGGCCTTGCAAGCTTCCTCGAAGTGCTCGAAGCCCGCCGTGCAGCCGATGCCAGTGGAGAACGCGCGGCGGCAGCCCTCGGCCGTGCATCGCGCGCGCGAGTCGTGCTGTGGCGGGCGCTTGGCGGCGACGCGGCGGGCCGCTAGCCGATCACGCGCTCGATCAGCCAGAAACTGCCGATCGCTCCGATTGCATAGGTGGAGCCGCCGAGCACGGGACGCTCGAACCGCGGCGCAAAGCGCATCATCGCTGCCAGCAGCGCGATCACGCCGGCGATCACCAACAACTGTCCTGCCTCGACCCCGAGGTTGAAGGCGAGCAAGGCAGTGACGACCTCCCCCTGCGGCAAGCCAATATCGGCCAGCGCTCCGGCAAACCCGAAGCCGTGGAACAGCCCGAAGGCAAAGGCCACCGCCCAGGGAAAGCGCCGGGTAAAGGTGCGGGGCTCGGGCGAGCGCAGCACCAGCGCCACCTCGACCGCGAGGAACACGATCGACAGCGCAATCAGCGCCTCGACCGGGCGGCTTGGCAACCCGGCATAGCCGAGGCTGGTCGCCACCAGCGTCAGCGAATGCGCCACGGTAAAGGCGGTGGCGGCCTTCACCACCGCCCATGGCCTGCGCACCAGTAGCACCAGCGCGATCACGAACAGCAGGTGATCCCACCCGAACAGGATGTGCTCTGCGCCGATCACCAGATAGTCGCGCAGCACCTGCATGGCAGAAGGCTCGGCGGCGATCACCGCGGTCGGCGCTTCGGGAGTGAGGCGAAAGGTCTGCGCCGGCTTTCCACGCGGGATCAGACGCGCGATCGCGTCAGTGCCCCCTGCCAATGCGGAAAGGCCGAAGCTTTGTCCGGCCATGTTGCCCCGGCAGCGCAATTCCTGCTGGCCCAGCAAAGCCAGCGGCGCGGCGCGGCGCACCGGCGCGCCAGATGCGGTGCAAACGGCCGGGAGGAGCGGCTCAGCCAGCAGCACCGCGTCCTGCGCGCGCAATGCGGCGACCGGCAGCTTCCATTCGATCACCCACACCCCGCCCTCGCGCTCGATCAGCTCGATCACCGCAGGGCGCAGCTCGTCGGCGCTGAGCGGCGCGGCCAGCAATGCAAGGCAAAGCGCCAGCAGGCTGCGCACAAGTCGGCTCACCGCGAAATGTCGACCCGGTAGGCGCTGCGCAGGATCTCGTAAGCCCGTTGCTTGCGCTGCGCGATCTGGTCCGCGCGCCAGTCATTGGCGAGGCGCGGGCGCAGCGCTTCGAAATCGGGCTCGGCCGAGGCCCGCCCGGACACGCGGACAATATGCCAGCCGAAGCCCGAGGGGATCGGGCCCTTCCATGCGCCGTCCGCAGGAAGCGACACCAGCCCCTGGGCGAATTGCTGGCCGAAGCGCACCGCGATCTCGGGCATCGACGTCTCGTTCATGCTGGCGGGCAGGCTGCTCGGCTGGCCAGTGCCGCCCGCGCCCGAAAGCGCAGCCCGCGCTGCCGCCTCGCCGGAAAACAGCCTCTGCTCGAAGCTAACCAGCGGGGTTCTGGCATAGCGCGCCTGATTGGCCTTGTAGAAAGCCTGCAAGGCTGCCTCGTCAGGCTCGGCCAGCTCGGCTGCTCCGCCTGCGGTGAGGTCCATCTTGGCGACCATGCGCTGGCGCACCACTGCATCGTCCTGATCGAGCCCCAGCCGCAACGCCTCGCGATAAAGCACTTCCTCGCGCACATAGCGCGTGATCCGCTCGTCGAGTTCGGCATCGGTCGGCGCGCGGCCCATCACCCGCTCGAACCCGAGTGCCAGCTGCGCTTTCTGGGCTGCATCGACCTTGATCACCCGGGAAGCGGGATCAGGTGGCGCCCCACCCCAAGTGAGCACGACATAGAGCAGCGCACCAAGGCCGAGAAAATGGACCAGCGGCTCGCGGGTCCAGCCGGCAAGCGTCACGTCGTCCCCTTACCTTGCGGCTTGAGCCAGATCGGCGAGGTATAGGCCCGCTCCTGCGCGACCGCATCCTTCAACGCATCGCCCGTCAGTTCGAACCCGAAGCGCACCGCATCGAACAGCGTCCAGCGTGGGGTCGGAATTTCGAGCACGCGCACGTAATAGAACGCGCGCTGACCCTTGGCGTAATCGGGATCGGTCCAGGTGGTGCGCAGTTCGCCCGCGCCGATGGTGTTGGTGTAGGTCGCGTCCTTGCGGTTCACGGTATCGCCAACCGGGGTCAGGCCCCTCGCAGTGCGCGGGCGCTTGTCCATGTCGCTCCACACCACGTCATAGACCTTCTCTTGCATCGCACCGCTGGCGTCGACCCAGCCCTTGATCACCTGCACCCGGTCAAGATTGGCGCCGTCGGGGTCCTTCAGCGCGCTGATCAGGAAGGTGGGGGCGCTGCCCTTGTCGGCCAGTTCGCCGCCCATCGGCACGCCGCGGCTATATCCAGCCCGCACCCAGTCACCTTGCCAGTCGGCAGAGCTGAAATCGAACCCGCCGAAGATCCGCACGGTCATGCGCGGCCCGGTGGTGGCATAGACCTCGCGGCGGCGGAAGGCATCGAAGATTTCGGCCCGGGTATTGCCCCGTGCCCAGGCTGCAGCATAGCCACCGGCGAGGTAATGCCAGCCGAACCGCCCCTGCCTTGTGCCGAGGTTCTGCGGCTGCATGGCGCGGTCCTTGTAGGACGGCTCGTTGCCGGTGTGCTTGCCGAAGAAGTTGTCCTCGTCCCCGGTGGCGAGGCCGGTATGGCTGTCGGTCGATCCGATCAGGCCGAAGGCATAGGGGTTCACACCCAAGCGCTGCTCCAGCGAAAGACCGCGCAGCAGGGCCGAGCGCACGTAGTTGCCGCCATACATGTCGGGCGTGCTCGGGGAGGTGAGCGGCAGGTTGCCCAGCTCCCAGCCCTTGACCCCGAAGCCCGCCATCTCGTCGTTAGGCGAGAGGAACGGGTGGGTTTCGCTGTCACCCTTGATCTGGGTCGCTTCGACCACCGGTTCGGCCGCCGCACGGCGCTTGGCATAGGCCGCCGTCATGGGCGAGCCATCCGCCATGGTCATCTCGAACATCAGGCCGTTCGAGAGATTGGAATTATGCGGGATCGCAAGCACCTTGCCGCCGGTATTCTTCTCGTAGGCGTCCATGTAGTCCCACAGCTGCTCCACCGTGGTGTCGATCCCGGGAATCGGCTGGGTCTTGCCAGTCTTATCGCTGCCATCGCGGAACATCACCACGCGGTGGAGATTGTTGCCGTCCGGCATGAGGGTCCATTCAAAGCCGGCAATCGCCGAAAACACGCCGGGTTCGTTGTAGCGATCGAGCAGGCCAAGCTGTGTGTTCCAGAGGTCCTCGGTCGCCTTCTTGGCTTGTTCGGGGTCGCTGAAGGCTGCGGGCAGGCTCTTGTTGGCCGCTGCGGTGATCAGTTCGGCCATAGCGCGCTGCGAGCCTTCCGGGCCTTCGTGCATCATGTCGTACCAGCGCAGCACAGTCTCGTCGCCGATCACCCACTTCACATACCAGCGCGGGGCATCAAACAGCCGCCGGGTGGCACCGAGGCCGTCGGAATGGTCGGCAATCACGAGGAAATCGAGGGGCCGCTCAAGCTTCGCCTTGCCGCCGGTCGTCGCCGTGACTTCCTCGCCGCGGGCAAAGCGCAGCGCGTCTTCCGGCCCGAGCCTCACGCCAAAACCAAAGGCATCGACCGAGTTGTCGGTGTGGAGATGGGTATCGCCCCAGTAGGGCCTGTCCGGAAATTCGGCGAGCTTGATCGTGTTTTCGCCATTACCGGTCTTCGCCGGATCGCGCGTCATTTCGCCGCCGCAACCTGCCGCTGTAATCGTCATCAGGCTCGCCGCAGCCAGCCCAGTCCATGTCTTGCGCATGGATGCCCTCCCTAAATCTCCCGCTTCGAACTGTGCGCGGAGCACGGCGCCTTCGTCAAGCCGGTGACTTGCGCTGAAGCAGGGCGGACCGCTCGCAGCGGCACACCACTTCCCCGCGCTGGTTCCACATCTCGTGGATAAAGGTGACGATCCCCGCATCGGGCCGCGAATTGCTGGCACGCAATTCCTTCACCTCGCTTACCGCCCGAAGGGTGTCACCGATGAACACCGGCTTGGGGGTCACCACCTTATCGAAGCCGAGATTGGCGACCAGCGTTCCCAGCGTCGTGTCTCCCACCGACAGCCCGACCAGCAGGCTGAAAGTGAAGGTCGAATTGACGAGGATTTGCCCGAAGCCGCTCGCCTTGGCTGCCTCGACATCAAGGTGGAGGGGCTGCGGATTGTGGGTCATGGTCGAGAACAGCAGATTGTCGGTCTCGGTGACGGTCCGCCGGATCTCGTGTTCGATCCGGTCACCCACCTGCCATTCGTCGAAGAAACGACCGGCCATCAGGCGCCTGCCGCCCAACGCGCCACCACATCCGCGCCGTCATCCGTGCTGGAGCGCACAGCCCCCGGCGTGCGGCTGAAGCGCGGTGCCGGAGCGGTGTGCCAGGCGCCGTCGTGTTCGACATAGGCGCCGCGCGCCTTCATGTGCGGATGCTCGCGCGCTTCCTCCAGATCGAGCACGGGGGCAAAACAGGCGTCTGAACCTTCGAGCAGTTCGCACCATTCGGCCTGGGTTTTCCTGAGGAACAGGGCGGCCAGCTTTGCGGCGTAATCGTCCCAGTTGGCAGGGTTCATCTGGCCCTGCGCCAGTTCTTCGGGCGCGCCGCTCTTGGCCAGCAACTCGGCGTAGAACTGCGGCTCGATCGAACCCAGCGAGATTTCCTTGCCGTCTGCGCAGGTAAAGCAGCGGTAGAAATGTGCCGCCCCGCCGAGCATGCCGCGCCCACGCGCGGTGGACAGATGCGGCAGGTGGCGCACGCCGAAGAAGAAGCTCATCAGGCTGGTTGCCCCATCGACGATCGCAGCATCGACGACCTGCCCGCGTCCCGAACGCTCGCGCTCGTAAAGCGCGGCGAGGATCCCGAAGGCGCAATACATCGACCCGCCGCCGAAATCGCCGACCAGGTTCTGCGGGGGGGTCGCCGTCTCGCCGCGCTTCCCGACCGACGCAAGCGCGCCGGTGATGGCGATGTAGTTGATGTCGTGCCCTGCGGCGTGGGCCAGCGGGCCGTCCTGCCCCCAGCCGGTCATGCGGGCATAGACGAGGCCGGGGTTGAGCGTGAGCAGCTCTTCCGGCCCCAACCCCAACCGCTCCATCACGCCCGGGCGGAAACCTTCGATCAGAACGTCGGCCTTGCTCGCGGCTTCGCGGCACAGGGCCTTGCCCTCCTCGCTCTTGAGATCGAGCGCCAGCCGGTGGCGCGCCCGTTCGACCACGGGATTGGAAACCCCTGCGCCGGGTCGGTCGATCCGCACCACTTCGGCGCCCAGATCGGCGAGCAGCATTGCGACGTGCGGCCCCGGGCCGATGCCGCTGAATTCGATCACCCGGAGGCCGGACAGCGGCCCTGATGGCTGGTTCATATATCTCTCCCTTTGGCGGAGTGTCTGGCGCGCCTCCATGCCAAGGGCAAGCCCCGAGATTGCCAGTCCCCCTGCGCTGCTGCCCAAGCCACACCATCGCGGCGCAAAGGCAAAATTGCTTGTCGCGCGGTTGCCAGCGTATAGCTGCACGCCCATGCGATCTCTTACCCATCTTGAACGGCTCGAAGCCGAAAGCATCCACATCTTCCGCGAGGTTGTCGCCGAGGCGGAAAATCCGGTGATGCTCTATTCGGTCGGCAAGGATTCCTCGGTCATGCTGCATCTGGCGCGCAAGGCCTTTTATCCCGCGCCGCCGCCTTTCCCGATGCTGCATGTGGCCAGCGGCTGGGATTTCGCCGATCTCATCGCCCACCGCGACAAGACCGTGCGCGAGTACGGACTGAAGCTCATCATTGCCGAAAACGAGCTGGCCGAAGAACAGGGGATCAACCCCTTCGATACCGGCAGCGCACTGTATAGTCAGGCCCAGCTCACCGATCCTTTGAAGCGCGCGCTGACCGCGTATGGTTTTGACGCGGCCTTCGGCGGTGGCCGGCGCGACGAGGAGAAGGCCCGCGCCAAGGAGCGCATCTTCAGCTTCCGCACCGCCGCGCATCGCTGGGACCCCAAGAACCAGCGGCCCGAGTTGTGGAACCTCTACAACGCCAAGAAGGCCAAGGGAGAGAGCATCCGGGTGTTCCCGCTCTCCAACTGGACCGAGCTCGACATCTGGCAGTATATCGCGCTCGAGAATATCGACATCGTGCCACTCTATTTCGCCCAGCCGCGCCCGACCGTGGAGCGCGACGGGATGATCCTGGTGGTCGACGATGACCGCTTCCGCCTCGAACCGGGCGAAGAGCCGGCGGTGCGTTCGGTCCGGTTCCGCACGCTCGGCTGCTATCCGCTCACTGGCGCCACCGAGAGCGAGGCGACCGCGATGAGCGACATCATTCAGGAAATGCTGCTCGCCACCAGCTCCGAACGGCAGGGCCGCGCCATCGACAAGGGACAATTGGCGTCGATGGAAGACAAGAAGCAGGAGGGGTATTTCTGATGAACACCCCATCTTCCTTCCAGACCGATACGCTGATCGCAGAGGATATCGACGCCTATCTGCACGCGCACCAGCACAAGAGCCTGCTGCGCTTCATCACCTGCGGCAGTGTGGATGACGGCAAGTCCACCCTGATCGGGCGGCTGCTCTACGATTCCAAGATGATCTTCGAGGATCAGTTGGCCGCGCTGGAAAGCGACAGCATCAAGCACGGCACGCAAGGCGAGGAAATCGACTTTGCGCTGCTGGTGGATGGCCTCGCGGCCGAGCGCGAGCAAGGCATCACGATCGACGTCGCCTACCGCTTCTTCACGACGGAAAAGCGCAAGTTCATCGTCGCCGATACGCCCGGTCACGAACAATATACCCGCAACATGGTGACCGGCGCCTCGACCGCAGATCTCGCCGTCATCCTCGTCGATGCGAGGAAGGGAGTGTTGCAGCAGACCCGCCGCCATTCCTGGCTCGTCCACCTGATCGGCATCCGCCACGTGGTGCTGGCGGTGAACAAGATGGATCTCGTCGGCTATGACAAGGCGACTTTCGATGCGATCGTTGCCGATTACCGCGCCTTTGCGGAAGGGATCGGCATCACCGATTTCACCGCGATCCCGATTTCGGGCTTCAAGGGCGACAATATCACCGCCGCCCCTTCCGCGAATACCCCGTGGTATGACGGGCCGGCGCTGATCCAGCACCTCGAGGCCGTCGATGTCGACAATGCGGCCGCGCAAGCCGCACCGTTCCGGATGCCGGTGCAGTGGGTCAATCGTCCCAATCTCGACTTCCGCGGCTTTGCCGGGCTGATTGCCAGCGGTACGGTGCGGGTCGGCGATCCGGTGCGGATCGTGCCCTCGGGCAAAACCAGCACGATCAAGTCGATCACAACCTTCGATGGCGAGCTCGATGAGGCCGTCGCGGGCCAATCGGTCACCCTCAGCCTGACGGATGAAGTCGATTGCAGCCGCGGCGATGTAATCGCGGCCGCAGGCGATCCGCCGCAGGCCTCGGACCAGTTTTGTGCCACCTTGGTGTGGATGGACGAAGAGGCGCTAAAGCCCGGTCGCGGCTATTGGCTCAAACTCGGCACGCAGACCGTCACCGCAACGATCCAGCCGCCCAAATACGAGATCGACGTCAACAGCCGCGAGCACCTTGCGGCCAAGACGCTCAGCCTCAACAGCATCGGCGTCGCCGAGTTTGCGACCGACCGGCCAATCACCTTCGGGTCCTATGAAGCCAACCGGCAGCTCGGCGGGTTCATCCTGATCGACAAATACACCAATGCCACGGTGGCGGCGGGCATGATCGCCTTCAGTCTGCGCCGGGCCGAGAACGTCCACTGGCAGCCGCTCGCGATCACGCGTGACGATCATGCGGCGATGAAGAACCAGAAGGCGCGGGTGCTGTGGTTCACGGGCCTGTCGGGCTCGGGCAAGTCGACCATCGCCAACGAGGTCGAAAAGCAGCTGTTCATGATGAACCGCCACACCTTTCTGCTGGATGGCGACAATGTCCGCCACGGCCTCAACCGCGATCTGGGCTTTACCGAGGCCGACCGGATCGAGAACATCCGCCGGGTCGGCGAGGTCGCCAAGCTGATGGCGGACGCTGGCCTCATTGTGCTTACCGCATTCATCAGCCCGTTCCGTGCCGAGCGCGAGATGGTGCGCAAGATGCTGCCGGAGGGCGAGTTCATCGAAATCTTCGTCGACACGCCGCTTGATGTGGCCGAAGCGCGCGACGTGAAGGGGCTCTACCGCAAGGCGCGCGAGGGCAAGCTCAAGAACTTAACCGGGATCGACAGCCCCTATGAGCCGCCCGAAAATGCGGAAATCCGGGTCAACACGGTGGACATGTCCTCCGAACAGGCGGCACGCTTGATCATTGACAGGATTCTGCCGCTCAAATGAACCTTTCCTCGCTTGATGATGCCGCGCTTGCCGCAAGGCTGGCGCTTGAAGCCGGGCGGCTGTTGACTGCTGCACGCGAGGAATCGGGCCTTGCAGGCAAGGCGCTGGGCGACAAGGGCGATAGCGATGCCAACCGCTTCCTGTGCGAAGCAATCCGCGCCGCGCGGCCCGATGATGGCCTGCTGTCCGAAGAGGAAAAGGACAATCCCGCGCGCCTCGCCAAGTCGCGGGTGTGGATCATCGATCCGGTCGATGGCACCCGCGAATACAGCGAAGGGCGCAGCGACTGGGCGGTGCATATAGCGCTGGCGGTCGATGGTGCTCCCGTGGTTGGCGCGGTCGCACTGCCGGGCCTTGCTGGCGGAGTCGTGCTGCGCTCCGATCGTCCAAAGCCGTTGCCCGCGATGGCAGAAAGCCCGCGCTTCCTCGTCAGCCGCTCGCGCCCCGCTGCCGAAGCGCAGGCGGTAGCGCAGGCGCTCGGCGGAACGCTGGTGCCGATGGGCAGCGCCGGCGCCAAGGCGATGGCTGTGGTGCGCGGAGAAGCCGAGGTCTACCTCCACTCCGGCGGCCAGCATGAATGGGACAGCTGCGCGCCCGTCGCCGTCGCCGCAGCCCACGGGTTGCATTGCTCGCGCATCGACGGATCGCCGCTGGTCTATAACCGGGCTGACACCTTCATGCCCGATCTGCTGATCTGCCGCGCGGAATGGACCGAGCGGGTGCTCGCCTGCGTCACCTGGGCCAGCCAAGCCCCTGACTAATACCAATGCGCATTGATCATGACCCATGCGCCCACTGGCGCATGCCGATGGACATGATACGCCACGGCTGATTGACGAGGTTGTTCCAGGCGAAGCAGCAGTGGTCGACGATGTCGTCGTAGGATTTGAAGATCCTGTTCGACAGCCAGTTATCGCGCATGAACTGCCAGACATTCTCGACCGGGTTGAGTTCGGGGCATCGCGGCGGCAGCGGCAACAGAGTGATGTTGGATGGCACGACCAGTTCGGCAGAACCGTGCCATCCGGCCTGATCAAGTATGACGACAGCATGGGCACCGGGCGCCACGTGGAAGGCGATCTCTTCGAGATGCATGCTCATCGCCTCGCTGTTGCAGCGGGGCATGACGATACCGGCAGCCTTGCCTTGGGCAGGACAGATCGCACCAAAGATCCACGCCGAGGATCGCCGCCGCTGATCGCGAGGAGCCGAGGGACGCGTGCCGCGCTTGGCCCAGCGCCGGGTGAGCTTGGTCTGCTGGCCGATCCGGGCTTCATCCTGCCACCACAGCTCTATGGGCGTTCCTTCGGGGAGGCCTTTGCGGATTTGCGCCAGACGGGCGGCGAAGCCTTTTTAAAAATGGCTATATCGTCGCCCTTCTGCCCGCGGTGGCGCGGGCGCGCGGAGAGCTTGCGATAGCCCATTGCCCGCAGCTCGCGGCCCAGAGTGTGACGTGTAATCGATACCGAGAACTCGTCCCATACCCACTGGGCAAGTTCGGCAAGCCGCCAGCGCACCACGCCATGCGCCGCAGGGATCGGCCCTGTCTCGACGACTTCGGCCAGACGGGCACGTTGCTCTTCGTTCAGGACCGATGCGCGCCCTGGTGCTTTGCGGGTCGCAAGACCCTCAGGGCCGTCCGCGTTGAAGCGCAGGACCCAGTCGCGCACGATCTGCAGTGTGACCCCGGCAAACTGGACGCCTCGAAAAACCCTCGCCTTTGAGGCGTTGATCTGATTCACTGCCTTTGCGGATGATCGGAGGCGAAGATGATTGGCCAGCCTGGTTTCTTTGATCTGTCGGACCGGTATGCGGCGCTGAGTGCGGCGGGTGATCCGCTGGAGCGGTTGACGGCGGTGGTCGATTTCGAGGTGTTCCGCGGGCCATTGATCGTGGCGCTCAGGCGGAGCGATCTGGGCAAAGGCGGCCGGCCGCCGTTCGATCCGGTGATGATGTTCAAAATCCTGGTGCTTCAGGCGCTCTACTCTCTGTCAGACGAGGCGACCGAGTTCCAGATCAAGGACCGGCTGTCGTTCCAGCGGTTCCTCGGACTGGGGCTCGATGGCCGGGTGCCCGATGCGACCACGGTGTGGCTGTTCCGCGAGCGGCTCGTACAGGCCAAGGCGATCGACAAGCTGGACGCCTCGAAAAACCCTCGCCTTTGAGGCGTTGATCTGATTCACTGCCTTTGCGGATGATCGGAGGCGAAGATGATTGGCCAGCCTGGTTTCTTTGATCTGTCGGACCGGTATGCGGCGCTGAGTGCGGCGGGTGATCCGCTGGAGCGGTTGACGGCGGTGGTCGATTTCGAGGTGTTCCGCGGGCCATTGATCGTGGCGCTCAGGCGGAGCGATCTGGGCAAAGGCGGCCGGCCGCCGTTCGATCCGGTGATGATGTTCAAAATCCTGGTGCTTCAGGCGCTCTACTCTCTGTCAGACGAGGCGACCGAGTTCCAGATCAAGGACCGGCTGTCGTTCCAGCGGTTCCTCGGACTGGGGCTCGATGGCCGGGTGCCCGATGCGACCACGGTGTGGCTGTTCCGCGAGCGGCTCGTACAGGCCAAGGCGATCGACAAGCTCTTCGCGCGCTTCGATGCGGCGTTGACCGATCGGGGCTACCTCGCGATGGGCGGGCAGATCATCGATGCGACCGTGGTGCCGGCGCCCAAGCAGCGGAACACCGAGGACGAGAAGGCCGCGATCAAGCAGGGCAAGATCGGCGTGCATTTCGGTGATTTGCTTGAAGGCGCGCACGTCGTAGTCGGCGCGACTGGCCAACTCGCGCACCATCGCCTCGGCGCGGGGCATGCGCCGCCGCTTGCCCGGTCTCACCTCGTGGGAGACCATCTCGCCCATGACTTTCAGGACGGCGTCTTTCATGGGGTCGCCAAGCGGCGGCCCGGGGTCAGGTGCCTTGGCGGTGTCACTCTTGCGCTTCCCTCCGGGATTGGGCGACTTGCCTGGTGGAAACTGACCATCCCTCGGCGGCTTCTTGTATCCCACCTCGTAATCGCCACGCGGCGGGCGCGTGCCTCTCTTCTTAGCCATGACGGGCCTCGCTTCAAATTGTGGGGATGCCAGCCGGCTCGCGAACACTCTCCACGTCACCGTGGGGGCGCAAACCTTGCGTAGTGACGGGTACATAGCACCAATTCGCGTGAGAGGCAATGCACCGCGCGATGGCGCCGCCGGCGGGGCCCGATGGGAGGCCGCCCCATTCCCTCAGCGGTGCGAGGAGGTTCCCTGAACTCCGGTTACAAATTCCCTGAGCACAGGCTTCAGGGAACTTGCCAATTAATCATTTTATTTCAGTGGTATGTGGGGCAAAAAATCGGCAGGAGACCCGACTTTCGCGCGCGCGTGCGCGCACGCACGCAATGCTGCGAAAATAGAGAATTTCAGCCGTTTCTGTAAATGCCCGATAACGTGCATCATGGCGCGCAGCATTACTTGCCATGATACCGGCACTAAGCTTGGCTACTCAATGCCGCCACCTATAGGCGAGCTGGCTCAGGTCGTGATGGAGCTCGGGCAAATTGCCAATCTCAACCGGCCGGCTCGCCGGCATGCATGCTACCGCGTTCACATTGCTTTTGCTGGCGCTAACAAGGTGCGTCTTTACCGCAAGCTCTTCATAAACACTTCATGCCGGATCAAACCATAGCTCACCGTCATGACCGGAGAGTTGGGGTTGCATAATGGGGCTACTGTGCTTGAGAGTGCTCTAGATCTGCGTCCAGGCGATAGCGCCCAGCACAAACGCACCTGCCAGCACGACCAGCATGAGATCGATCTCCCACCAGTCACCATTTCTGGCGTTCTCGCTTGATATCCCGAGCAGCAAAGCAAAGGCGGAACGCACTTGGTAGAGGAAGCTTCTGAGGCGCATGCTCGTATCATAGAACAGCAGGCCTTGCACTGCCAGCAAAGTCGCGATCAAGGCGCGTGGCATGATAACAAAACTAGGCGCAGGCGTTTGCCGGAGCAGCTGGGCACCCGCAAAAACCCCTCGCGTTGAGGCTTGACCGGCCCCCACTGAGTGGTCCGTGTTGATTGTTACACCAATGATCGCAGTGGATGACTCACGGTCTGGGATTTTGTAGCCGAACATCGGGATGGCAAGATCGACCGGCTTGAAGCCCTTGGGGTCGCCGCCCTCCTTCACCTTGGCCTTCGAGTACTTGACCGTCCAGCGCGCATCGCGGTCCTTCTGACGGACCTTGGCAGGCCTCTCCTTCCAGCGCTCCGGGAGGCGCACCGCATGCAGATGGCCCTTCGCAGGGAGATGGAGCGGGAGGAGGAGCTCCGCCGACAGCGCGAAATTGATGAGGAATTTCGCCGCGAGGAGGCGGAGCTGCGCGCCAGGGAAGATAGGCGACAGAGGCGCGCGGAGAAGGTGGCAGGGGAGAAGGCGGCAGCGGAGGCAGCACAGTTGCGCGCCGCCCTTGAGGCCATGGCGGCGTCTGAAGACATAGTCTCGGAGCGCGACGGCGCTCCGGGCGGCGAGGAAAAGGCCGCGCGCGACGACAGTCTGTCCGACACCGGTGAAGACGATGCCGCAACTGGTGAGGATGCGCGCCTCTACGAAGACCCCTGGAGGCGCCGGCCGTCTGGGCCTAAACCAGACTTGTCGCCGCGCACCTCGCCGGCAGAACCGGCAGAAGTTGCCACCGCGGCGGTATCGCCAGGGGCGGCGGCGGTCCCTGCGGCTCACGCGCCGTCCCAGCCCGCCGCGCGGCGCGACCCGCGCGCGCCTCTTGTACCCTGCCCACCGCCACAGGCGGGACACGGGTTTGGCCTCAGTGGGACGGGGCCGCCACCGCCGCCGAGGTTCAGCTGAATTTGCCGCTCGGCTGCGGGCCAAGGTCAAAGTTGGCTTGCCCATTGCTGTCGGGCGGGAAGGAGGCGTCAAGTGCCACTTGACATGTCAAGCGATGCTTGACATATAGGGGCATGGAAATCGAAAGCATTTCCCATAAGGGCCTGCGCCGGTTTTTCGAGACCGGGAACGCCAAAGGCTTGGTGGGCGATGTGAACCGTCTCCGCAAAATGCTGGCGTTTATGGATGCTGCCACCAGCTTTGATGAACTAACTGTGCCGCCCAATTACGGGTCGCACGAGTTGGTCGGCGACAAGGCCGGGCGTTGGGCAATGACCGTAACCCGAAACTGGCGCCTGACTTTCACCAAGCTCAATGAATACAGTATCGCCGAACTGGACCTGGAGGACTAACACTGATGGCCCTGACCATGCACCCCTCGCTGGCGGTTCACCCGGGCGACTGGCTGAAGAGTGAAGTTGTCGAGCCGCATGGCGTCAGCATCAACCGACTGGCGGCTAGCTTCCACGTGTCGAGGCAGGCGCTCAGCAACCTGTTCAATGGGCGCGCGGCCCTGTCTGCCGAGATGGCCATCCGTTTCGAGAAGGCCTTCGGCATTAAGGCCGATACGATGATGCGGATGCAGACCGCCTATGACATGGCCCAGGCCCGGGCTCATGCTGACGACATCATCGTTGATGAGGTTCTGGCTGCGGACTGATCGCATCAAGTCGCAGCCAGAACCTCATCCGGTTGGGCAGCTCGAAAAACCCTCGCCTTTGATGCGCTGATCCTACTGTCCAAAACCGCAAACGGGTCGGTGGCGGGCCAGGTCAAGTCTGCAGTGAAGCTGTCACGCCGGCATTTCGCCGAATTTTGGGCCGGGCAGCCACCTTCATTGGTCGCCGTGGAGGGGTCCGGCTCTTAGGCCGCTGCCGAGAGCTTGAGGCCCGCCGAACGTACGATCGCCATCAGTGTGGAAAGCGTCGGATTACCGTCGGGGCCAGTGGCGCGGGCGATCATGCCCAGCACTGCATTGACAACCTTGGCGTCGCCGCTGGCCAGGGCATCGGCGAGGAGTTCTGCCTGCGCCTCGGGCGTGTCGAGGGCGTCAGCGGCATCGAAGGTAAGGGTTTGAGAGCCATGGTCATCCACCCAGGCATTGCAGATTGAGCCTTTTTGAGGGCTTTGAGATCTCGTTAGCTCAAACGATCGGCACATCGCTGGATAAGGTCGGCGTCGATATTTGCTTTAGCGTTGTCATGGCAATTGCCGTGCCGGCTCATCGAGTGCCCAAGATTGTGAGCCCGGATGAACGCATCCCAGTCCATACTGGTGAACTGCGAGCCCTGGTCCGAGTGACTCAGCACCAGGTGTTTCAGCTTGCGCCTTCATACCGCCATTTGCAGCGCCTGCGGCACGGCACCGGTAAGGTGAAGAAAAGAAGGGACGACGAAATCTGGTCGTGCGCCCGAGGACGGTTCAAACGGCCGCAATCTCTGTCCCAGTGAACTTGTGGGCCAGCTCAGCCAGCCTCAATAAATAGCCTTGAGCCACTTCCGAGCCTTCATCAGGCGCCCACGGTGCCGAATCCTTCGGCTGACTCGGGCTGAACTACTGACCGGCTGACGCCGGTAGGATCATGGTGGGGGGCTGAAGCCGTTTTTGTGGGTATGTCGGTCGAGGTGTCCGTCGTCAGACCATTTGGCACAACCTGTCCCATCTGCTCGTCCCGAATCATCTGGGCCAAATCGTTGCCAGCATTCACATTGGCCAGCACAGGCAAACCACTCTGAATGTAAGTCAGGAACTTACCGGGGACGTTGTGCGACTTGTGCCTTGGATCCAATGCCACGATGCCTGCATTGCACTGCGCATAACCGCCTCCGCGGTATTTCCGCCTGCCGAACCTGTACGAGCCTCTGCGGCAATTTTCGCCGCCGTAGCCTGGTTCAGTTCGTTTGCCAGCTGCTCGAGCGTCGCGCCTGTCAGCGTCCGATTGCCGATAGCGCGCCCGTTGGGGTCGCGGATTTCGTCTAGGGCAACAATACCAGTGTTGGCGGCGTAAAGGACAACCTGCCGTTCCGACTCCTCGAGGCGGTCGCGTAGGGTTTCGAGACGCCCTTCGAGGAAGGTGCGAGCGTCCGCGGTGGACGCAAATTGCCGCTCCATGCTGAGGGCAATAAAGGCCGCTGCCCACTGGTTTGCGATGCGCGAGGACAATTCTGCGTTGCGGCTGGTGTAATTGATGTCGACGAGTTTCGACATGCGAATGGGTGCAACTTCGACCGAGTCGAGGAGCGTGTTTACGACCAGGCGCTCGCGATCTGCCTTCAGTTCAGCGGCGGTTTTGGAGCCGCCCTCCTGCTCGAAAATGTTCGGGTCAACGCCGTGCGCTTCGAGGAAGGCATCGCTATCGTAAAGCTTCAATTCAGACGCCACACGCTCGGCGAGGGGCCGCGCCTTAAGCAACTCATACTGTGTGGCGTAGAACTCCAGATCCTGGCCGGGCAGCTCAGCCTCAATGCCCTCGACTTTCGTGATTTGCTTTTGCTGGCGGTCAATCTGCAGCTGAGATTTGGCCGTGTAAAGCGGTGCCATGAGCAGTGTTATGGTGATGCCGATCAGGACGCAGGCCGTAACGATCCCCACCATGAGCCAGCGCCATCGCACCACTGTGTGCCAGTACTGGATGAGGATGGGGGGCAGATTAAAGCGCTCGTCGTCCAGCGGGGGCTGGTTGTCGCGTCGCGCGCCATGCGACGGGTCGTAGTTGATCGAATTCATTGCTTGGCTGGCCATGCTGGTTCCCCCTTAGTTGTTATCAAGGAGGAAGATAACGGGAGCGAGGAGCGGCGAAGCGGTCAGGAAGTCGTTGAACATCCGTCGGCTCTGGGAGTCTCCCACAACCACCTTGTCGCTCGCAAAAATCTCGGGATCCTCGTAGCGCCCCTTTTCTATGGCGCGGACGTCGTACAGGGCCGCGTAGTTTTTCCCGTTGACAGTGCGAATGACGACTACTTCACCCTTTTTCGAGAACTGGGTCCACCCTTCTGCGGAGGCGATAGCCGTCAGGAGCGTCATGCGTCCGACAATTGGGTAGACGCCAGCTTTTTTCACCTCGCCACTTATGGTTACAGTTTGGCTGAAGATTTCCTTAAGATTTACGGTCACCTGCGGGTCGCGGATGAAGCGTCCGCGGAAACGGCTTGCCATCATATCGCTCACTTCGCCCGGCGTCTTGCCCGCAACTTCGAGCGTGCCGATCAGGGGAAAGGTGATGCGTCCGCTTGCGTCGACCTGGATTTCCTTCTTCGACAGCTCTTCACTGCCGAAGACGTCGACATTGAGGATGTCGAAGGGGCCAACACGGAAGGGGCGCTCATTCGCCGCCAAGTCGGCCACCGTAGGTTGGGGAAGCGTGTTGCCTTCCACGACTTCGAGGCCCGGCGCCCCGCCAATCTTTGCACCAGTCGATGCGCAGCCACTAACACATAGAGCCACGCCAAAGAGAAGGATTGTGGTAAAATCAAGCCTGAGCATAGGGCCCTTTACTTTCTTCGTTTTCATTTGGACGCAGCGGGGCCCAAGCCCAAATCACTGCCACAGCCAAGACTGCCGCAAGAATCGGCGTGCGCAGCGGGTAGTCGCTCAGGCTGGCAAAGGCTAGCACAAGAATTGTACCTATGCCGGCACGGCGGATGTGGCCCGTGACGCCCGGTGCGACAAGGGCCGCACCCATGGCGCGCGCAAAGGCCGCCACAGCTATAGCGGCCAGGATCATCCCGGGTACGCCTGACGTGAGTGCAAGATCCAGCCAGTCATTGTGCGCCTGATTGACATATTGCGGCATAAGCATGCCGTCCGGCTCATGAATTTGATAGACTGGCACAAAGGACCCCACACCCGACCCCCAGGGCAGGTATTGCGGCAGGAAGGCAACAACGCTTTCCCAAAATTGCCAACGCAAATCTTCATCGGCTGTGTCTAGGCGATCAATAGCCTCGTCCCGCGCGGTATAAATTGTCACCAGAACCATTGCGACCGCTGTGGCTAGTCCTGCCGCCAGCAGCGTCAGTGAGTAGTAGGCATGCCGCCTCTGGCCCACCACCTGCCACAAACTGATTGTTCCGGTGTAGATGAACGCGAGTACCGCGATGACCATGCCCATTCTGGACCCCGTTACGAGGATGAGGGGTATAAGCATGATTGTGACAGCGGCAGACACGATCAGCACTGCCCTGGCCGAAATACTAAAGCGAGACGCAGACATGGCCAGGGCACCAAGCATGGGGAAGAGGCACGCGAGCATTACCGCCTGGTGATTGCGATTTGCGAACAGGCCCGCATTTCCCGGATCGAGGTGATACAAACCTATGCCAGAGCCCGCGGCCTGCAAAACGCCGACTAAGCCCGTCACCAACGACAGGGCGGTCACCCAAACCAGAAGACGCACGACGTCGCGCTGGTTTAACTGCGCCGCAAGGAGCAGGGCCGCAAGAGGCACAGTCAGGGCGTAAAATGCGTTCCAAGTGCCCTCCGGGAACATGGTCAGGGGACGCCAAATGTCTTTCAGGCCCGCCATGGCATCAATGTCAGCAATGATTTGGCGGCCCGGCAGCGCCTGCCAAATGTGCGGCGGAAGCGGAATGAGGTGCAGGGCAGTCAGGGCAAAGGCCGACGCAAACAGCAAGATGGCGGGCCTGTAGGTGCGCCAGGCGCCGGCATTGATTGTCGCTAGGGCAAATCCGAGAACGCAGATGGCCAAGGGGCGAAGCACCACAAGATGTGGGACGTCATACCGTGAACTTCCGCCTGTGATGAACAGGACCGCAAAAAACACGCACAGGACGACGAGCTGGGGGCTCCAATCGCTTGGCTTCAGGATTACGAGCCGCTCGGTTGACTTCCCTGCGCCTGTTTGCATCATAAGTTCCGAATGTCTATTTCTCGTGATGGCGCCACTCGCGTACGCGCCTAGTGTCACGGGCTGTTTTTGGGGTCAAGGAAGTCTAGCGGCGCATAGATATCATCTCGTTTGATGCCACGCCGCCTCTCCAATCGCGAACCGGCGATTCACACCTTTCTGGCGGCGCGCCCGGCCGTGTCCGAGGCGGAAAATTTAGTTGCGTTACAGCGGCAGAGCCTCTAGGATCATTCTGCGATTCGAAACTGCCTGCACTTCGCGGGCAGCAGTTTGAGGAATTCGGAATGAAAACGAAGTCAATTGTCCTTGGTCTTGCGGCTGCTGCTACCCTCGTGGCGCCGATTGGTATGTCTGCCGTTGCCGCCCAGCGCGCGATTGCTCCGGTTGAAGAGGGCAGCGAGGCTGCTGGTGGCGGCACTATCGTCTTGGCACTCCTCGGTGCAGCGGCAGTAATTGGCGGTCTTGTTGCCATCTCTGGTGGCGACGATGACGATGCTGTCAGCCGCTAGACCCACCTAAAGATATCCTCCGAAAAGGGGCGGCGCCGCAAGGCCCCGCCCCTTTTTTACATCAAACCCAATGTTTAACTCTCTGCGCAGGGCTCATGGGTACGAGGAGGCCGCTTTAGCCACGCGACAACGAGGCTTCAGCAGCTCGGTCTTGTACAGGTATTGCCATTCGCGCGCGCGCGACGCTCGGGTCGACGCCAATACACCGGTTCGCCCAGCCGGCGCGCCCTCTCCCAGATGCTCCTCAAATCTATGTTACAACGAGACGATGGGCGCTGCTTCAAGCCGAGGCTCACGCCGTTACCGATTGCGCCAACGCAATCCCAAGCGAGTGCCATCCGCTTGCGGCAGATGTTGGCGACATCATCGCCCACACTGATCGGCGAGAAAATCCCATTACGGCAGGCGCTCAACGTCACCTGCTCCCTCCAATTTAGCCCTTCAAATACGATTTGGTTCGGGGAAGGGATCGCTCCAGACTGAGCCCATGTCCGACTTGACATTGACGTGCCCCCCCCCTGAAATGTGCCCGATTTCTGGTAGAGTCCGACGTCAAGTGCACTGCTACCCAACCTTGGACCGCTCGGGTCTGGAGTTTTCCGCCTTGCTCAGGTCCGGTGGGCTGGCAGGGTGTGCCCTCGCTCGATGCCAGGCTCGCGCATCAATCTTCGCCCTCGAAACGCATTGTTAACCATCTTCAGTAATAGAGTGTGGTTAACGGCCGGAAGCCTCCCCGTTAGCGGGAATGCCGGTGAGAGAAATGAGGGGCAATAATGCGTATTCTGCTAATCGAAGATGATCAGGCGACCACTCGGGCGATCGAACTGATGCTCACGAGCGACGGCTTCAATGTCTACTCGACCGACCTGGGAGAAGAGGGCCTCGATCTGGGCAAGATGTATGATTACGACATCATCCTGCTCGACCTGAGCCTGCCCGACATGCACGGCTACGACGTACTCAAGAAGCTGCGTATCGCCAAGGTGCAGACGCCTGTGCTGGTCCTTTCGGGCAATTCGGAGATGGACGCAAAGTTGCGCAGCTTCAGCTTTGGCGCTGACGACTACGTCACTAAGCCGTTCCACCGCGAAGAACTGATTGCCCGCATCCACGCCGTGGTGCGCCGTTCGAAGGGCCATTCGCAGTCGGTCATCCGCACCGGCAAGCTGGCGGTCAATCTCGATTCCAAGACGGTCGAAGTTGATGACGCGCGCGTGCACCTCACCGGCAAGGAGTATGCGATGCTGGAGCTCCTCTCGCTTCGCAAGGGCACCACGCTTACCAAGGAAATGTTCCTCAACCACCTATATGGCGGGGTGGATGAGCCGGAACTCAAGATCATCGACGTGTTCATCTGCAAGCTGCGGCAGAAGCTGAGGCTGGCCTGCGACGGTGATAGCTACATCCAGACAGTGTGGGGCCGAGGCTACCAGCTGTTCGATCCTCAAGAGCAGGCCGCGGCGGCCTAGCCCCTCCCGCCCCCGCCGATCGAGGCGCCGCGCGCCGGTCTCGCTGGCCTCGATCACACGGCGCTCCGCGGAAACGCTCAGCCGCGCGCGAGGGCAGCACTTGCCGTCGCGCCCGGCGGCCGACTGGCTTGCGCTCGTAGCGCCCTGAAGTCCCAGCCCTTCTCAAATCATAACCTCAAATCTGTGCCATTCGTGCTGACCGAGCACATGGTAGCTCCCGCCGCTGACATGCGGGTACTTGAGCGCGTGTCACACTTGCTGAAGGGCAGTGAAGTCGTGCGCTGAGCATTTTTACCGGGGGCGCACCGTCGCAAAGTCACTTAGCCTTCCGCAAAAGAACAGGGAGAGGTGATCCTGATGCATGACGTGATTATTCGGGGCGGCAGGATCGTCGATGGCTCGGGCGGCACGCCGTTCATTGGCGACGTGGCGTTCAAGGACGGGGTGATCACCGGGGTGGCCCCGAAGATTTCCGGCGCGGCGCGCCGCGAGATCAATGCCGAGGGACACATCGTCACCCCTGGCTGGATCGACATCCACACGCATTATGACGGCCAAGTCAGTTGGGACGACGAACTCGCGCCCTCCTCCCACAATGGCGTCACCACCGTGGTTATGGGTAATTGCGGCGTCGGCTTTGCACCTGTGCGTCCGGGGCAGGAAAAGGAACTGATCGAGCTGATGGAGGGGGTGGAGGACATCCCCGGTACTGCGCTCTATGAAGGGATCGAATGGGGCCGCTGGGAGAGCTTCCCCGAATACATGGATTATATCGCCTCGCGCACTTACGCGATCGATGTCGGCGCGCAGATCGCCCACGGCGCGGTGCGCTATTATGCGATGGGCGAGCGTGGCCGCACGAACGAGGACGCGACGCCTGAGGAGATCGAGCATATGGCCGATCTCGTCGAGGAAGCTATCGCCGCAGGCGCGGTGGGCTTTTCCACCTCACGCACCATCGGTCACCGCGCGCTGTGGGGCGAACCGGTGCCGGGCACATTTGCACCAGAGGAAGAACTTCTCGCCATCGCGCGCCGCTTCAGGAAGCTGGGCAAGGGTGTAATCGAGGCAATCCCGGCGGGCACCGTGGGCAAGCTCGAAGCGCTCGGCGGTGAACGCAGCGAACCGCTGGCGGAGCTCGAACTGTTCCGCCGCATATCGGAGGAAAGCGGCCGCCCGCTCACCTTCACGCTGGTCGAAATCCGCGAATATGCGCCTGATCTTTGGCGGCAGATGCTGGACCGTTGCCGTGAAGCGAACGAAAGTGGCGCGCACCTCTTCCCGCAGGTACCCTCGCGCATCATCGGCTTTATCCACGGCCTTTCAAGCTACCACGTCTTTATGCGTCGCCCGACTTATCTCGCAAAGATCGCGCACCTGCCTCTTGCTGAGCGCGTCACGGCAATGCGCGATCCCGAAATCAAGCGCCAGATCCTGTCGGAACGGGATGTGCCGCATGAAGCGCCGGGGTCAATGCAGAACGTCTACGGCCTATTCCGGCGCGGCGCTAACAGCCTCTATCCACTCTCCGAACCGATCAACCTCGAAGCCGACAAGTCCGCCTCCATCGGCGCGCGGGCCAGGGCAGAGGGGCGCGATGCGCTCGAATATCTTTACGATGTGATGCTGGAGGACGAAGGCCGCACGTTCCAGGCCCTGACGCAAGGTGATCAGCAGAAAAGCCTTGCCGTGTTGGAAGAGATGCTGCGCCATCCCGATACCGTCACTGGCCTGAGCGATGCGGGCGCGCATGTCACACTGATCTGCGATGCAACTATGCCGACCACCCAGCTCAGCTACTGGACGCGCGACCGCAAAAGCGGGCCCACCCTGCCGCTGGAATTCCTCGTCCATAAGCAGACCGCGCGCAATGCCGCACTCTACGGCTTCAGCGATCGCGGCCTGCTGCAAGCCGGCAAGCGGGCTGACATCAATGTCATCGACTACGCCGGCCTCACCGCCTCCCCCCACGTGGCGCACCACGATCTCCCCGCAGGCGGCACGCGCCTGATGCAGCCGGTGAAGGGCTATGCCGCCACCTTCTGCAACGGCGTGATGATCCGCGAGAACGACGCGGACACTGGCGCGCGGCCGGGGCGACTGGTGCGCAGTTGAAAGCAGAAGAGGCGCTGCAACGGAACCAGAGCAGATCCCAATAAAAAATGACCCCGAACTTCCCATAGGAGGCTCGGGGTCAGTTAGGAGCCAGGAGCTCCTCGGGTCGCACTCCTGATTTGCATGGCAGGTGCCAGCGCGCATTGATCTGCGTCAAACGGATGCCCCCGCTGGCTCCATTGAATGATGTAATACCAATGCCCAATGAGCTTGACTCATCGGGCATTGGTATGAGTTCGCATCTCTCGTCCCCTCGCCCAATGGGCCTATGGTGCTCGCAATTAGTCCCGGCGGTAGCGCGTACGCAAAATGCGCGGGCGCAGAAAGACTATGTCTGTCCCCCGCGCAGTCCGACCAATTTGCGCTCCCACGCCAGCGCGTGGACGATAATCGTGTCGAGATCGGCATGAGCAGGCTCCCAACCGAGGGTCACTTTGAGCAGTGAAGGGTCGGAAATCAGCGCATCGGGATCGCCCGCGCGGCGCCCCTCGATCCGGCGCACCAGCCAGCGATTCGTCACACGGTCGACCGCGTCGAGCACCTCCGTCACCGAGAAGCCCCGGCCATAGCCGCAGTTCATGGTGAGCGAGCGTGTGGGCTCGGCCATCAGCGCCTCGAGCGTCAGCACATGCGCCGCCGCCAAATCGCTGACATGGATATAGTCGCGAACGCCCGTTCCGTCGGGCGTGGCGTAGTCTGTGCCGAACACGCTGATAGCTTCACGCAGGCCTAGCGCTGCCTCGATCGCCACCTTGATGAGATGGGTGGCGCCATCAGTCGATTGCCCACTGCGCGCCTGAGGATCAGCCCCGGCGACATTGAAATACCGCAGCACGCCGTAATTCAGTGGATGAGCTGCGGCGACATCAGTCAGCATCTGCTCGGTCATCAGCTTCGACCAGCCATAGGGATTGATCGGGCGCTGCGGGGTGTCCTCGCTGACTGCGGCGACATCAGGAATGCCGTAGGTCGCTGCAGTAGAAGAGAAGATGAAGTGCGGTACGCCCGCATCGACCGCAGCTGCGATCAGCGCGCGGCTCTTGGCAGTGTTGTTGTGGTAGTACTTGAGGGGGTCGGTGACGCTTTCGGGCACCACTATCGAGCCTGCGAAATGCATAATCGCTTGCGTGCCCTGCTCGGCGAAAATCCGCGACAGCAGATCCGCATCCGCGATATCGCCCTCATAAAGCGGCACGCCATCGGGAATGGCGAAGCGGAAGCCAGTCGACAGGTTGTCAATCACAGCTACCGGCCAGCCAGCGTCTACAAGAGCCAGCACTGCATGGCTGCCGATATAGCCCGCACCGCCGGTCACAAGCACGCCAGGTTTTGGCTGAGACATCATGGAGCGCGGCCCTATCACGTTAATGGTTCACACCCAGCGGGCAATTGTATGTTCCAAAACACGATCCGCACCTTGGAAACGGTTGCGAAGCACAAGGGCCCAGCGTGGTGCGAATTCAACCGATCTGCAATCTTCTAACTTTGAGGTGCGCCTCTTCGCCGAGCATCTGGCATTGTCGCTGCCCCCTGAATTGGATAGGATCCTGGTTAGCGATCTGCGAATGGCCCGCGCAGGATCCCAGTCCCGATAGCGCGAAGGCATTTGCATGAGAGTTCTGATTACTGGCGCAGACGGACAGCTCGGCGGCGCGTTATTGCGCAATGCGCCCAGCCATGCCGATCTTAATGCCATCGATGTCGATGATGTTGATTTCACCGATCTGGGCATGCTGCGAGCCCGGCTCGTGGTCGAGGCGCCCGAGGTCATCATCAATGCCGCTGCCTGCACCAATTTCGATGCGGCGCAGCGCGACGAGGGCCTCGCGCGCGAGGTCAACGCCGACGCCGTCGCTGTTCTGGTAGCGGGGATGGCGGAGACCGGCGGCAAGCTCGTTCATGTCTCGTGCGATTGCGTGTTCGATGGGGCCGCCACGCGTGCCTATCTACCCGATGATGCCCCCAATCCTCTGTCAGCCCTCGGTCGGACCAAGGCCGCCGGCGAGGCCCATTTGCGGCCACAAGACCTTCTGGTCCGCACATCCTGGCTCTACGAGGCAGGCGGCACGAATTTCGTCCGCGCTATGATCGCGCAGATGCGCGAACGCGACGAAGTTGCGGCGGCCTCAGACCAGATGTGCTCACCGACTTGGGCGACGGGCCTAGCGCGCACGATTTGGGCACTGATCGAGCGGCAGGCAGCCGGGATATTCCATCACAGCGATGTAGATATTGTCAGCAGATACGACTTCGCTTGCGCTCTTGCCGAGGAGGCTTTGGCCTTGGGACTACTCGACCGGGGCCCTACGATCAGGCCGATCCCTGCTGAGGACGCACAGGCATCCCCGCGTAGTTCACGCTTTTCACCCCTTGACTGCGGTGCCACACGGGCTTTCCTTGGCGACGAGGCTGGCGAGTGGCGCACCAACCTGCGCCTTATGCTGCAAGCGGAAGCGCAGCTTGGCTAATCTGCTCGTTACCGGCGGGGCCGGCTTTATCGGCGGCAACTTCGTCCACTACTGGAATGCGCATCACCCCGACGACAGGGTTATCGTGCTCGACGCGCTGACCTATGCCGGCAACCGCGCGACGCTGAAGGGCGCGACCAATGCCGAGTTGGTCATCGGCAATATCATCGACACGGCCTTGGTCGAACGATTGCTCCGCGAGCATGACATTGCCACGATCGTACACTTCGCCGCCGAGAGCCATGTCGATCGCTCGATCAGCGGACCCGACGCTTTCATCGACACCAATATCCTCGGCACCCACAGTCTTCTGAAGGCGGCCCGTTCTGTGTGGCTCAAGGGCTCGGGCATGCCGCACCGCTTCCACCACATTTCGACCGACGAGGTGTTCGGCTCATTGGGTCCTGAGGATCCTGCATTCAGCGAGACGACGCCCTACGCGCCGAACTCGCCCTATTCGGCTTCCAAAGCGGCCTCCAATCACCTCTTGCGCGCCTATCATCATACCTTTGGCTTGCAGGTTACGACCAGCAATTGCTCCAACAACTACGGGCCTTACCAGTACCCTGAGAAGCTGATCCCGCTGTTCGTGCTCAATGCGCTGCATGGGCGAGACCTGCCGATCTATGGCGACGGCATGAATGTGCGCGACTGGCTGCATGTCGAGGATCACTGCCGCGGCATCGAGGCGTGTCTACTGCGCGGCAAGCTTGGGGAGACCTATAATATCGGCGGAGGGGCGGAACTGCCCAACCTCGCCGTCATCGACGCTATATGCGCCGCAATTGACCGCGCCTTTGCCGATGTTGAAGGGCTGGCCGAGCGCTTTCCGGATGCGGCGGCGGCCAAAGGACGCAGAAGCGAGGAATTGAAGGTTGTCGTGCCAGACCGGCCTGGTCATGATCGTCGCTATGCGATCGAGGCCACAAAGGCACGCCTCGAACTCGGATTCAGGCCGCAATGGGGTTTCGAGGAGGGTCTGCGCCAGACGCTGCGTTGGTACCTTGATCATAAGGACTGGTGGCGACCGCTCATGCAGTCCCGACACGAAAGTTGCGCCTTGTCATGAAAGTTTCCTCCAATCTTGGCCTGTGACGTGATGGGGTGGTCGGGCCCGGCACCGAGGTAGTTGTGTAAGACGCGGCTGTAGGAAGCCACGTCTAGAGCGGTTTTCGACCGTTCTGAATCGCAGAGGGATTCCCCTTCTCCGCGAATTCTGATTCAGGATCTATGCTGGTGAAGGAGGCCAGCATGGATGGGTCAGCCTCTCTCTTTAGATTTGCGTGTCCGTCTGCTGGCAGCGGTTGATGATGGGATGAGTTGCCGAGCTGCGGCAGCCCGTTTTGGCGTTGCACCTTCGACGGCGATCCGCTGGCACGCCCTGCGGCGTGAGGCGGGTGACTTTGCTGCCAAGCCCCAGGGTGGCGATATGCGGTCGCATCGGGTTGAGGAGCGGGCGTCGGACATCCTGGCCGTTTGGGAAGCGCAAAAGGATACCACGCTTGTCGAACTGCGGTCGGCGCTCGCTGAAATGGGTCTGGCCGTCTCCGTCGCCGGGCTTCACCGCTTCTTTGCGCGCCGGGGCATGACGCGCAAAAAAAGACTGGCCATGCTATCGAGCAGGACCGCCCCGACGTCCTGAGGCAGCGGCAGCGCTGGTTCGACAGTCAGCTCAATCTCGATCCCGAGCGCCTCGTTTTCATCGATGAGACGTGGACCGCTACCAACATGACCCGCAGCCATGGCCGCTGTCCGAAGGGCGAGCGGCTGCGCATGGGCTTCCCGCACGGGCACCGCAAACCTCTTGCACCGCGGGGGCCGTCCACACACGGCTTGCGACAGCCGCATCTTATACACCTCCCTCCGTGCCGGGGCCGTCCACCCCATCACGTCAGGTTGATCGAACTCGGCGCTAGCCGTACCTTGCTGAGTGCGGCGGTCTATTGCATGCCCCTGATGAACCGGCAGCGCTGAGCTCAGACACCTGCGAGGATCGCGGCGATCCTTCGGCTGGCGGTTCCATCGCCATAGGGATTGTGCCCTCTCGCCATGTTCTCGTAAGCCTGCCGGTCATCGAGCAGCCGCGCGGTTTCAGCGAAGATCCGTCCCGAATCAGCCCCGACCAGGCGTGCGGTACCGGCGGCAACCCCTTCGGACCGCTCGGTAGTGTCTCGCATCACCAGCACCGGCTTGCCGAGGCTGGGGGCTTCCTCCTGGATGCCGCCGGAATCGGTCAGCATGATGTCGCATGCGGTCATCATCGCCACGAAATCGAGGTAGTCCAATGGCTCGATGAGCGCGATATTGGGCGAAGCTGACAAGGCTGGGCGCATGACTTCAACGACATTGGGATTGGGGTGCAGCGGATAGATGATCGCTACATCCTCCCGCGCGGCCAGAGCGCGTAGCGCGGCGGCAATTTCGTGCATGCCCGTGCCAAAATTCTCGCGCCGGTGGGCCGTGACAGCGATGATGCGCTTGCCCTTGAAGCGCTCCCTCAACGGTGCCACCACTGAAGCCAGAGCCGGATCGGTCGCGATCCGCGCGCGGGCGAACAGCAGGGCGTCGATCACGGTGTTGCCGGTGATGTGGATCGCGCTGTCCGGCACGTTCTCGGCCCGCAACGCGGCGGCGGCGGTCTCGGTCGGGGCGAAGTGGAGATCGGCCACGGCGCCTGTCACCTTGCGGTTCACCTCCTCGGGCCAGGGTGAATAGATGTCGCCGCTCCTGAGGCCGGCCTCGATATGGCCCACCGGAATGCGGCGGAAATAGCAGGCCAGCGTCGCCATCATGGTGGTGAGCGTGTCACCGTGGACCAGCACGCGATCGGGCTTCAGCGCATCCAGCGCTTGACCGAAGCGGGTGACGATTCCGGCGGACAGGGCATCGAGGCTTTGCCCCGGCTGCATCAGATCGAGATCGATATCGGGCGTGATCCCCGCCATCGCCAGCACCGAATCGAGCATCTCTCGATGCTGCGCTGTCACTGCGACCCGCACATCGAATTGCCCCGTTTCGCGCAGCGCGAAGACCACCGGAAACATCTTGATCGCTTCGGGACGGGTGCCGAAGGTGACGAGGATGCGGGGCTTCCCGCCGGCACCGCTCATCGCCGCAGCATGCCCCTCGTGTCGAACACCAGCTTGCCCGCGAGATCATCGGGGCAAAGATGCTTGAAGGCGGTGTGATCGACCAACACCACCACAATCTCCGCCGTCCGAAGGGCCGCGTCAAGCGTCACCAGCTCGGCGCCGGTTCCCGCCAGACCGGCCGGCATATCCTCGGTGAAGGGTTCGACCACAAGGATGCGGTTCCCGTGGAAATGCGCCAGCGCCTCGGCGATTTCGAGCGCCGGGCTTTCGCGGAAGTCGTCGATGTCGGGCTTGAAGGCGAGGCCCAGAAGCGCGACCTTGCCTTGCGGAGCCGCGTCGAGCAGCGCGCGGATACGGGCTTCGGTGTGCACCGCCTTGTGATCATTGACCTCGCGCGCGGTGCGCACCAGCCGCGCGGCTTGCGGCGCGCCGGCGACGAGGAACCACGGGTCGACCGCGATGCAGTGCCCGCCCACGCCGGGGCCGGGCTGGAGGATGTTGACGCGCGGGTGGCGGTTGGCGAGACGGATCACGTCCCACACATCCACCCCGATCACGTCGGCAATCATCGACAGCTCGTTGGCGAAGGCGATGTTGACGTCGCGGAACGAGTTTTCGACCAGCTTCACCGTCTCGGCCACGCGCGCGGTGGTGTAGAGGCAGTCGCCCTTGACGAAGCTGGTATAGAGCACCGCCGCCCGCTCGGCGCAGGCCGGGGTGACGCCGCCGATCACGCGGTCATTGTGCACCAGCTCGTTAACGATCCGGCCCGGCAGGACGCGCTCGGGGCAATAGGCTAGCGCAATGTCGGCTTCGTCGGTGGAGCCGTCCCGCGGGACGACCAGATCGGGCCGCAATTCGCTGATTATCGCCGCCACGCGCTCGGTGGTGCCGACCGGCGAGGTGCTCTCGACGATCACGCAGGCCCCGGGGAGGATCTTGGGTGCGATCGCCCGGGCGGCGGCCTCGACGTAGGAAATGTCGGGCGCATTGCCTTCACCCAGCGGGGTGGGGACGGCGATCATGTAGAAGCTAGCGGTCGGCACCTCGGTCGAAGCGACCAGGGTCCGCGCGGTGATGGCGTCATGCACCAGCTTGTCGAGATCGCGCTCCTCGATATGCACGCCGCCGGCATTGACGGTCTCGACCACGCGCTCGGAGACGTCGACCCCGCAGACATTCCAGCCATAGCTGGCGAGCAGCGCCGCCGTCGGCAGGCCGATGTAGCCCAGCCCGATCACCGCGACCTGATGGTCGGGTGCCGGATGAAGGCCAGCCTCGATGCCGAGCGCGGCGGCAGTCTTGAAAGGAGCATTCATTGTGTCACGGTCCCGCGTTTGCGAGCGGGACCATGGCGGCAAAGCCCTTAAAAACGCGTTAGGCTTGCCGCTTGTTTACCACGCGCGCGGCGGCGGCATCATAGCAAGCGCTTGATCAAGGCCATGGCAGCGTAGCGTTGAATCGCTCGCCCGCACACGAACTTTCTGATAGCCCTTCCACACAACGCGATCGCCCCCGATAATGCTGGCAAACTCATGCCAAGGCGTATTGATCATGACCCATGTGCCCACTGCCGCATGCCGATGGACATGATGCGCCATGGCTGATTGACGAGGTTGTTCCAAGCGAAGCAGCAGTGGTCTACGATGTCATCGTAGAATTTGAAGATGCTGTTCGACAGCCAGTTATCGCGCATGGACTGCCAGACGTTCTCGACCGGGTTGAGCTCTGGGCATCGCGGCGGCCGCGGCAACAGGGTAATGTTAGACGGCACGACCAGCTCGGCAGAACCGTGCCATCCAGCCTGATCAAGTATGACCACGGTACGAGCGCCGGGCGCTCCGTGGAAGGCGATTTCTTCGAGATGCATGCTCATTGCTTCACTGTTGCAACAGGGCATGACGATCCCAGCAGCTTTGCCTTCGGCAGGGCAGATTGCACCGAAGATCCATGCCGAGGAACGCTGCCGCGATCACAAAGTGCGGATGATGCCCGAGAAGTCGGTCGCCGCGTTATCCTTGGCAAAGGCCTCGTAGATCGCGCGGGCATGATCGCCCAGTTCGACCTTCGCGCCCGCCGCCTGCGCCGCTTCCATCGCCAGCTTGAGATCCTTGAGCATCAGACCGGCCGCGAACCCGCCCTGATAGTCGTTGTCCGCCGGGGTCTTGGGGCCGACGCCGGGGACGGGGCAGTAAGAGGTCATCGACCAGTTCTGGCCCGAGGAGACGCTGGAAATGTCGTAGAAGGTCTGCGGATCGAGCCCGAGCTTCTGCGCCATGGCAAAGGCCTCGCAGGTGCCGATCATGTGGATCGCGAGCAGCATGTTGTTGCAGATCTTGGCCGCCTGACCGTTCCCAGCCGTCCCAGCGTGGATCACCGCCTTGCCCATCGCATCGAGGATCGGCTTGGCGCGGGCGAAAGCCTCGTCGCTGCCGCCGACCATGAAGGTGAGCGTGCCGCCCGCCGCCGCCGCGATCCCGCCCGAGACCGGTGCATCGACCATCTGGTAGCCGTGGGCCTCGGTGACGGAAATCACCTCGCGCGCGGTGGCGACATCGATGGTCGAGCAATCCAGCAGGATCGCGCCTTCGGGGGCGTGGCCGATCACGTCATCCCAGTAGACCTGTTTCACAATCGCGCCGTTGGGGAGCATCGAGACGACCGCCTCGGCCCCTTCGCAGGCTTCCTTCGCCGTGCCCAAGGTCGCGCACCCTGCCTCGCGCGCGGCGGCGAGCGCGGCTTCGCTGAGGTCAAAGGCGCGGACCTCGTGTCCCGCCTTCACAAGGTTTGCAGCCATCCCGCCGCCCATATTGCCGAGGCCGATAAAGGCGATTTTCATGAGATGCCTCTCCCTTCGTCATTGCGAGCGACCGAAGGTCGCGCGGCAATCCATGGCGCAACCTTGCCGTTCTGTCGGTCCATGGATTGCTTCGTCGCTGCGCTCCTCGCAATGACGAGTTTTGGCAGGCCTACCGCCCCTTCCACTGCCCTTCGCGCTTCTCGATGAAGGCGGCCATGCCTTCGGCCTTGTCCTCGGAGGCGGTGAGGATCTGGAAGATCCGGCGCTCGACGATCAGGCCCTGATCGAGGGTCATCTCGAAGGCCGAGTTGACCATTTCCTTGTTGGCGATGGTCGCCATCGGCGGCATGGCGGCGATGGTGGCAGCCGTTTTGAGGCTCTCGGCGACCAACTCCTCATGCGGCACCACGCGCGCGACAAGGTTGCTGCGCTCGGCCTCTTCGGCGCCCATCATCCGGCCGGTCAGGCACATTTCCATCGATTTCGACTTGCCGATCGCACGGGTCAGCCGCTGAGAGCCGCCCATGCCGGGGGCGACGCCCAGCTTGATTTCGGGCTGACCGAACTTAGCCTTGTCGGACGCGATGATGAAATCCGCCATCATGGCAAGCTCGCAGCCGCCGCCGAGCGCAAAGCCGTTGACCGCCGCGATCCACGGCTTGCGGGTCTTCTTCACGATTTCGCTGGTCCAGGGGCCAAAGAAATCGTCGAGGTAGAAATCGGCTGCGGCCTTTTCGCTCATTTCCTTGATGTCGGCGCCTGCGGCAAAGGCCTTGTCGCCGCTGCCGGTGAGGATCGCGCAGAGCTGCGTGCTGTCGGCAGAATAGACGCCGAACGCGTGGATCAGTTCTTCGAGCACCTTGGAATTGAGCGCGTTCAGCGCCTGCGGTCGGTTGATCGTCAGCAGCGTGACACCCTTGGTGCCATGGGCGTTGGCCTCGGCGGTGATGGTTTCGTAGGTCATTCTGTTACCCTCATCACCCCTGCGCTCGCAGGGGCTTGTGTATCATTGCGGCTTTGCACGATTGCCTAGCGGGTTTCCCGCCTTGGCGGGAATGACGGTTTAGTTAGGCAGCGGCGTCCATTCTTCGCCCTCGGGCAAGGGCGCGAAGATCGCATCGAGCAGATCTTCGGTGACCTCTTCGGGAGTGGCCGGGTTCCACTTGGGGTCGCCCGTCTTGTCGATAATCACCGCCCGCACGCCTTCGGCAAAGTCGGGGCGGGTGAGCACGCGGCTGGCAATGCGGTATTCCATCCGCATGTTCTCGGCGAAGTCCGTAAGCTGTGCGCTCAGCGCCAGCTGGCGCAGCGCGACCTTGCAGGTCTGCGGGCTCTTGGTGCCGAGCGTGTCGCGTTCCTTCACCGCCCAGTCGTCCCCGGCTTCGGCCGCCGCCTCGAGGCTGGCAAGGATCTCCTCGTAGCGCTCCGAGGCAAAGTGCTTGGCGATCTTGTCGGCGTTGGCCTCGATCCGCGCCTTGGGAGGAGTGCCGACCGGTTCGCTCAGCACGCCCGCGATCCGGTCGGGGTGGTCGTGGATGCGCGCCTTCAAATCTTCGAGCATGCCATGCGGTGCATAGTGGGTCGCCAGCCCCGTCCACAGGCACTCCGACCCGTCAAGCCGCGCACCGGTGAGCGCAAGGAACTGGCCAAGCCGCTGGCCGAGGCGCGCAAGATACCAGCCGCCGCCAACATCGGGGAACAGGCCGATCCCGGTCTCGGGCATGGCGAAACGGGTATTCTCGGTCGCCACGCGGAACTTGGCAGGCTGCGAGATGCCCACGCCCCCACCCATGGTAATGCCGTCCATGAAGGCAATGATCGGCTTGGCGTAGGTGAACATCTGGTGGTTGAGCTGATATTCATCGTGGAAGAACTTGCGCCCGCTCGCACCGCCATCGTTCAGAGCCGAATCGCGCAGGAAGGCGATGTCCCCGCCAGCACAGAAGCCGCGGCCTTCGTGGTGATCAAGAATCACCGCCTTGATGCTGTCATCGGCTGCCCATTCGGTCAGCGCGGTGCTTATCGCGTGGCACATAGGCAAGGTCAGCGCATGGATCGCCTTGGGGCGATTGAGGCTGATGTGGCCGACAGGGCCATTGGTGCGGATCAGAACGTCGTCAGTCATTGCCCCGGTTCTTTCGGTTCAATAAGGTCCCAGCGATTGCCGAAAGGATCGCTGAACACCGCTACCGTGCCATAGCTTTCGCGGCGCGGTTCTTCATGAAAATTCACGCCGGATTCGACGAGCCGTGCATGGGTGCCCGCGAAGTTGTCGGTATGGACAAAAAAGCCCACGCGGCCACCGGACTGGTTGCCGATGGCAGCGATCTGCGCCTCGGTCGCGGCCCGAGCAATCAGCAGGCGCCCTCCGCCCTTGCCGCCAACCACCACCCAACGCTTGCCGCCGCCCATGTCGGAGTCCTCGACAAGGTCGAAGCCCAGCGCGTCGACACAGAAAGCAATTCCCGCATCGTAATCGGGCACAATCAATGTCGTAAGGGCAAGGCTTGTGCCCATCACTGCCGCAGCAGGTCCCGGCCTACGACCATGCGCATCACCTGATTGGTGCCCTCAAGGATCGAATGGACGCGCAGGTCGCGCCAGAAGCGTTCGATCGGATAGTCCTGCAAGTAGCCGTAGCCGCCAAACAGCTGGAGCGCACGGTCGACGATGGCGCTGCCGTTGTCGGTCGCCAGCCGTTTGGCCATCGCCGAAAAGCGCGTCTTGTCGGGCGCGTTGTCGGTCACCTTGGCGGCGGCGAGATAAAGCAGCGCCCGCGACGCTTCCAGATCGGTCGCCATGTCGGCGAGCATGAACTGGGTGTTCTGGAAGTCCGCGACCGCCTGGCCAAACTGCTTGCGGTCCTTGGTATAGCGGATTGCTTCATCAAGGCACCGCTGCGCGCCGCCCAGCGAACAGGCCCCGATATTCAGCCGCCCGCCATCGAGCCCCATCATCGCGATGCGGAAGCCCTCGCCCTCCGCGCCGACCAGATTTTCGGCCGGCACCCGCACATCCTCGAGGATCAGCTGGGCGGTCGGCTGCGAATGCCAGCCGAGCTTCTTCTCCTGCGCACCGAAGCTGACGCCGGGCATGTCCTTCTCGATCACGATGCAGGAAATGCCCTTGGGCCCATCCTCGCCAGTGCGGACCATCGCGACATAGATCTCGTTTGCGCCTGCGCCCGAGATGAACTGCTTGGTGCCGTTGAGGACGTAATGGTCACCGTCCCTGCGCGCAGTGGTCTTGAGCGCCGCTGCGTCCGATCCCGATCCGGGCTCCGTCAGGCAGTAGCTGGCAATTTTCTCCATCGTGACGAGGCTGGGCAGATACTTCGCCTTGACCGCTTCCCCGCCGAAGCGGTCGATCATCCATGCGGCCATGTTGTGGATCGAGATGAAAGCGCTGGTCGAGGGGCAGCCATAGGCCATCGCTTCCATGATGAGCGCGGCTTCAAGGCGGCCAAGGCCAATGCCGCCCGCTTCCTCGGATACGTAGATCGCACCGAAGCCCAGCTCGGCACTCCGCTGGATCACGTCACGCGGGAAGATGTGCTTCTCGTCCCACTCGGCCGCGTGGGGCGTGATGTTGTCGGCGGTGAAACGCTGCGCGACCTCGCGGATCGCCAGCTGATCGTCGGTGAGTTGAAACTGTCCGTGCATAGCGAGGTGCTCTAACGGGCTTTGCCACGTTGGAAAAGGCTGGGGCAGACCTGCGAGGTGAGGATTTTTGCTAGTCGCAGGTCAGGGCGAGGGAGTTGGCGCACCGATCCGCCCGCGCCACTCGATGCGGCAGGCATCGCCCTTGCTGGCCTCCAACGCTGCGGCAAAGCGCGCAGGATCGGGAGCGAGACGCCTGACGAGGATCACCCCTTTGGTGGTGGGACTGACGACGGCACCTTCCTCCGGCTTGCTTCCGGGCGGGAGCAGCCTGACAGCCACAGCCTTGCCGGTGCCGCGGAAGGTCGCGAAGTTATCGGTCTGGGCGGAAAACAGCGAGAGCGATTGATAGTCTGGCCACGCACCCATTCGCAGCGACAATTGCTGCCCCGGATTGGCAAGATCGTAGCGGCATAGCGCATAGAACACGTCCGGCGAGGAGCGCACCACGCGCTGGGTCTGCGGCGTCACGCGCTCGGGAACGCTGAAGCGGTGAAGCTCGACCCCGCGCGCTTCCAGCAGCGCCATGGCCTGCGCCATGATGACCCCCGGAGCCAGATACAGCACAGCGAGATGTGCGGCCGCCGCACACACAAGCAGCACGACGATCGGGCCCGCCCAGCGTTTCATGCCGCCCCCTTTCCGGCGCAGGCCAGCCGTTCGATGCGCGGAGGGGTGAGCGAGCGCTCGGGGGCTTCGATCACCGCGCTGGCAGGCACGTATAGCCGCAATGTCAGATCGAAGTTCCCGGCCTTGCGGCTCGAAATCCAAAGACCTCCGCCAGCCGGACGATCTGCCGAAATCAATGCTTGCCACGCTCCAGTTCCGGCACGGCTGGCATCGATGCTGAGCGCCGCATCGGTATTGCCGGGGAGCATGCTGGCTGCATCGTATAGAGTGACCGACCACCATGCCGCTGGCATGGCTCCGCCCGACAGGCGATAGGTGCAGGCCTCGGAAAGCGGCCTGCCCTCGCCATCGGTGTTGCGGGTGAAATAGACCGCCTCGGTTCTGGCGAGCGCCAGCAGCCCGTGGCGAGCCACCCGGGCGCGGGTGTAGGGATCGGCTGCCTCCGAGCCAATCGCAAAGTCGCTGCGCCAGCCTGCGACATCGACATCGCCAAACGCGAGGGTATTGGCGCCGGGCAGCAGTCCCGCCATCCACAAGGCACTGCCACCGCCCAGAGCGCACCCGGCAGCAACCGCAATCAGATAGGCAAGAAGTCGCCGGATCATTGGCTGACCACCGCCTCCGCTTCGATCTCCACCCGCCATTCGGGGCGGCACAACCAAGCCACACCGGCCATGGTTGCCGCGGGACGGGCCTTGCCGAAAAACCGCGCATGCACTGCGCCAACGGCGTCCTGATCCTCGGCGTGGGTCAACAGCATTCTTGTTCGCACCACATCGCTCGCCGTCCCGCCCAGCTCTTCAATCGCGGCCAGAATGATTGCGCAGCACCGCTCCGCCTGCGCAGCAGCATCGCCGCTGGTGGTCGATCCGTCCGGCTCGACCGGGCCGGTTCCCGCCACGATGATGCGTTCCCCGACACGCACGGCGCGGGCAAAACCGAAGGTCGTCTCGTAAGGAGAGCCGGAGCTCACCCGGTGCCGGGTAATCATCCGCAGGTGATCTGGACGATCTTCATGTTCTCGTCGTAGCGCACGATGACGCGGTCCGGGCGGTAATCCTTGGTCCAGGCACCATTGGGCGGTCCCCAGCGCAGGGTCCGTGCGCCGGCATCCTTGAGGATCGCCTCGCCCATCGACTGGGTGGCGCTGTGCCCGATGTGATACTGGGCGGGGGGCGCATTGCAGGTCATCCGCGCCTCTTCTACCGGCGGTGGGGGCGGAACGGCCTCAGCCCGATCGGGCGCTTCATCGCCGATATTGATCACACAGGCCGATAGGCCCAGCGCCATGGCACCGATGATCACCAAGCGTGATGCGGACTGCTTCATCGACCCTGTTCCTTCCCAATAAAGAGCGGGCTTTCTCGGCTCTGACAGGACAATATCAGGCACATGCAGCAATTTGAAGCGCCCCTGCACTCCGCCGCCCGGATCAGCCCGCGTGCTTATCGAGTTCGTCGCCCGAGACCGTGACAACATGGAGCAGATTGGTCGCCCCGGGGGTCCCGAAAGGCACCCCTGCAAGAACGATCAGCTTGGCTCCCGCCTCGGCAAAGCCATGCCGCAAGGCCATGCGCTTACCCTTGCCGATCATCTCTTCAAAGCTGCCGATATCCTTGGTCGCCACGGCGTGCGCGCCCCACAGCAGCGCGACACGGCGCGCGGTCCGGATCGAGGGCGTGAGCACGAGCACCGGGGTCGCGGGCCGTTCGCGCGCCACGCGCCGCGCGGTCGAGCCCGACGACGTGAAGACTGTGATCGCGCTGATCGGCACGGTATCGGCGATGGTCATGCAGGCATGGGCCAGCGCATCGGAGGTCGTCGCATCGGGCGGCGTGTCGAGGAAGCGCACCCGCTCCTTGTAGCCTTCGTCGTTTTCTACCTGCACCGCGATACGGTCCATCATGGCGACCGATTCCTCGGGCCATGCGCCAGCTGCACTTTCCGCCGAAAGCATCACGGCATCAGCCCCGTCATAGACGGCATTGGCGACGTCCGAGACTTCCGCGCGAGTGGGCGAGGGGCTTTCGATCATGCTTTCGAGCATTTGGGTTGCGACGATCACCGGCTTGCCCGCCCGGCGCGCCATGCTGACGATCTTCTTCTGGAGCGGCGGCACCTCATAAGGTTCGAGTTCGACGCCGAGATCACCGCGGGCGACCATGATGCCGTCTGCCATTTCGATGATCGCATCGAGCCGATCGACCGCTCTGGGCTTTTCGATCTTGGCGCAGATCGCAGTCCCCCGCGTGCCAATGAGCTTTCGCGCTTCGGCAATATCCTCGGGACGCTGAACAAAGCTCAGGGCGATCCAGTCCGCGCCATGTTCAGTCGCGAAGGCGAGATCGCGGCGGTCCTTTTCGGTCAGCGCGGGGATCGGCACCTCGGCATCTGGCACGTTGACACCTTTGCGGTCGGAGATCACTCCACCCACCTCTGCACTGCACAGAATGCGGCTTTCGTCCGCCTCGAGCACTTTGAGCCGGATCTTGCCGTCGTTGATCAGTAGCCGCTGCCCGCGGTCCATGATGCCGAAGAGTTCGGGGTGGGGCAGGCAAACGCGGTTTTCATCGCCGGGGGTCTCGTCGCGATCGAGCACAAAGTGGCCCGAATGGCGGATCACCGCCTGACCGTCCTTGAAACTGCCGACCCGCAGCTTGGGGCCCTGCAGGTCCGCAAGGATCGCTATGGGACGCGCATACTGCTTTTCCAGCGCGCGGATCGCGATGATCGCGGCCTCGTGATCGGCATGCTCGCCATGGCTCATATTGAGGCGGAAGGCATCCGCGCCGGCGCGCACCAGCTTTTCAAGCATTTCGGGCGAGCGGCTCGCCGGGCCGATGGTGGCGAGAATCTTGACCTTGCGGCCGCGCGGGTCGATCCGAGACTGATCGCGTCGTGACATTTTTTGCTATCCCTCTTGAGACTGGCCTATGGCACAGCCGGTTTTCAACTCAAGGAAAAGCCGCGATGAATAGCAATGCCGATCCTCTCGATGCGCTGGACGATGCACAGGCCGCTGCCGCCTTTCGTCGCCTGGTGCGTCATCTGCGCCACCGCCATGATGCGCAGAACATTGATCTGATGGGGCTGGCCGGCTTCTGCCGCAACTGCCTTGCCGACTGGATCCGCGAGGCTGGCTATCCCGGCGACAAGGAAGCAGCGCGCACTCTGATCCACGGAATAACGAGTGCAGAGTGGAAGGCGACCCGCCAGACCCCCGCTACCGAGGAACAGTTGGCTCGCATGGCTGCAAGTGTCGCCAAGAACGCACAGGAATAATTCGCCGGGGCGGTTCAATCGGGGCAGCGGGCTGGCTATCGCCTTGCCAACCGATTCTCATTCCGATGGAGACCCCCATGGCCGACAACGCTACCGCATCCGACGACCGCCTGCGCCTGCTGATCGAGCGCATCGAACGCCTTGAAGAAGAAAAGAAGGGCATCGCCGACGACATCCGCGACGTCTATGCCGAGGCCAAGGCAGTGGGGTACGATCCCAAGATCATGCGCCAGATCGTGCGCCTCAGGAAGATGAAGCCCGATGATCGCAGCGAGCAGGAAATGGTGCTCGAAACCTACAAGGCCGCACTCGGAATGGCGTAACGCTGCTCTGCTGCTTGATGGCTTGAAAATGGCCTTGGCCGTGTTATCTAATTAATACACCCTTGAGGAGACACGGTCATGGCATCCCCTTGGAAAGACGCACGCGGCGTTATCGTCAGCACCACCCCGACGCTTGAAGGCCGCCCGATCCAGGAATATTGCGGCATCGTTACGGGCGAGGTGATCGTCGGTGCAAACCTGTTCCGCGATCTGTTTGCCAATATCCGCGACATCGTCGGCGGTCGTTCGGGCAGCTACGAGCGCATCCTCGCCGATGCGCGCAATCAGGCGATCCAGGAACTCCAGGCCGAAGCCGCAGCGCTCGGCGCCAATGCAGTGGTTGCGATCGACCTCGATTACGAGGTGATCGGCCCCAGCGGGTCGATGCTGATGGTCAGCGCCAGCGGCACCGCAGTCCGGGTCTGATCGCGCCTCACCACCAACCATAGTCGCTGGCGAGGAACACCGCATTATAGGCCGCATGGTGCGCTATCGCTGCACGCAGTCCCAGCCGTGTGCGGGTATAGGCAAGCAGCAAGCCGCCGATGGTCTGCGGCAGCACCACCAGAACACCCAACGGATGGGTGAGCGGCTCGTAATTGCCAAGATGGACCAGGCCGAACAACACAGTGCTGCCCCATACCAGCCAGCCGAAGTGACGCTCGAACCACGCGGGCACAGCGGTGTCGTAATGCCGGGTGCGGGACCAATGGAGCAGTCCGACAAACACCAACGCCACACCCGCAAGGGCAACCGGCATGGCTAAATAGGGTGAAACGAACAGACTCGCCGCAAACAGCGCAAGGACCGCAAAGCCGAAAATGGCAAAGCGCAAAGCAGCCGCCTGCCCCCTCATCCAGCCGCGAAACAGCATCTCCTCAAGCAGCGGAGCGATCAGCAGCGCGGTGAACAGGTCCTCCCCGAACGAGATATCCAGCTCGATCGGAGCCGGCAGAAACCCGGCACTTTCATCCCAAATGCCCAAAACAGCAGAAACCAGCGCATCGAGCGCCACATCGAGCGCAAGAACCACCATCAGCGCCAGCATCGCGGTGCGCCCCCATGCCATCGGCTGCGCCTGAAAGCGCGGGCGCACCACAAAGCGCCCAACATCGGCCAGCCACTCGCGCAGGGTCAAACTGCCTGTCACGCCCACCCTTGCATCCGGCGCGCCTGCCGGAGTAAGGCGCGGCCCACCATTTCCAACATTTCCGGTGAAGTCGTCCAATGGCAGGCCATTCCAAGTTCAAGAACATCATGCACCGCAAGGGTGCGCAGGACAAGAAACGCGCGGCGATGTTCTCCAAGCTCAGCCGCGAAATCACCGTGGCGGCCAAGATGGGCATGCCCGATCCTGACATGAACCCGCGCCTGCGCCTCGCGGTCAACGCGGCCAAGGCGCAGTCGATGCCCAAGGACAACATCCAGCGCGCCATCGACAAGGCCGCGCAGGCCGGCGGCGAAGACTATATCGAGATGCGCTACGAAGGCTACGGCCCGGGCGGCGTCGCGCTGATCGTCGAGGCGTTGACCGACAACCGCAACCGCACAGCCACCAATGTCCGCACCGCCTTCTCCAAGAACGGCGGCAACCTCGGCAGCGAAGGCTCGGTGAGCCACGGCTTCGAGCGCCGCGGGCTGATCGAATACAAGGCCGAGGTGGGCGACGAGGAAACCGTGCTCGAAGCCGCGATTGAAGCGGGCGCGGATGATGTCGAAAGCTCGGAAGACGGCCACACTATCTGGACCGCCGCCGACGCGCTCCACGGGGTCGCAGGCGAGCTCGAAAAGGCGCTGGGCGCAGCCGACAACGTCAAGCTGGCGTGGAAGCCGGTGCTCAGCGTCGATGTCGACGAGGCCACCGCCGGCACGCTGATGAAGCTGATCGACACGCTCGAAGATGATGACGACGTGCAGACCGTCTGGGGCAATTACGAAATCTCCGACGAGGTGATGGAGAAGCTGGGCTGATCATCCTCGGCCTTGATCCGTCACTTTCCTCCACCGGCTGGGGCGTGATCCGGTCCGAAGGCGCGCGGATTGCGCATATCGCCAATGGTCAGATCAAGACCGATGCGGCTGCCCCAATAGCGGAGAGGCTCGCCGCTTTGCAGGCGGGGCTGGCGGCGGTGATCGCCGAACACCGCCCGGATCGCGCGGCGGCGGAGGAAATCTTCGTCAACAAGAACCCGCAATCGACGCTCAAGCTGGCACAGGCGCGCGGCAGCGTGCTGGCGGCTTGCGGAGGGGCCGGGCTGGCGGTGAACGAACACGCCGCGCGACTGGTGAAGAAAGCCGTCACCGGCACCGGGGCTGCGGAAAAGACGCAGGTGGCGGCGATGGTGAAGGTGCTGCTGCCCGCGGTGACCATCGCCGGAAGCGATGCGGCGGACGCGCTGGCCGTGGCGATTGCCGATGCGCATCTCTCGCGCCGCACTTGACCCTCTCCCTCGTCATTGCGAGGAGCGTTAGCGACGAAGCAATCCAGCATCGGATCATGGATTGCCGCGCAGCCTTGCGGCTGCTCGCAATGACGAGACAGGCATGACAATCCACCTCTATGGCATCCCCAACTGCGACACGGTCAAGAAGGCGCGCGTCTGGCTTGAGGCTCAGGGCAAGGACTACACCTTTCACGACTACAAGAAGGAAGGCGCCGATCCTGCGCGGATTGCGGACTGGATCGCTGCGGCTGGTCTCGACATCGTCGTGAATCGCAAGGGCACGACCTTCCGCGCACTGTCGGACGCGGACAAGGCCAAAGCTGCCGATGCCGCCACCGCACCTGCGCTGCTTGCCGCCAATCCTTCGGTCATCAAGCGGCCGATCGTCGAGCACGCGGGCGGCCTGCTGGTGGGCTTCAAACCCGAGGACTGGGCCGCCGCGCTCGGCTGAAACCACCGCCCATGAACCCGCTCGAAATCATCGCCGTCGCGCTCGGCATTGCCAATGTCGGCCTGCTAGTGCGCCGCTCGATCTGGAACTACCCCTTCGGCATGGCGATGGTTGCGCTCTACTTCGTCATCTTCCGCGAGGCGCGGCTTTATGGCGAGGCCGGCTTGCAGGTGTTCTTCTTCGTCGTGCAGGGCTGGGGCTGGTGGCTGTGGGCGCGCGCGGGCGGCCTTGCCCGGATGGTGAGCGTCAGCTGGATGGGTTGGCCCGCGCGGATCGGCGGGCTGGTGCTGGTGGCGGGATCGAGCCTCGGGATCGGCTGGGCCATGGCCCGCTACACCGATGCCGCCCTGCCCTACGCCGATGCTGCCATCGCGGGCGCGAGCGTGGTGGCGCAGGTGCTGCTGGCGATGCGCCGGACCGAGAACTGGGCGCTGTGGATCGCGATCGATGTGCTGTCGATCTGGGTCTACATCAACCGCGCACTCTATCTGACTGCCGGGCTTTATGTCGTGTTTCTTGGCCTCGCGATCGCAGGCCTCATGGCCTGGGCCAAGGCCGCGCGCGAGGGCGAGGCGATCGCGGCGTGACGAAACGCGGCTTCCTGCTCGGCAAGTTCATGCCCCCGCATGCCGGGCACATGGCATTGATCCGCGCCGCTCGCGCGCTGGTGGACGAACTCACCCTGCTGGTTTGCTGGCTGCCGGACGATCCGATTGCAGGCGAGACGCGCCTTGCATGGATGGGCACGCTTGCGCCCGATTGCCGGGTGGTAGGCCATGGCGCGGTGGCGCCCCAAGCCCCCGAGGATAGCGCCGACTTCTGGCCGATCTGGCGCGGTATCGTTGGCGAGGCGCACCCTGAACCCATCGACTTTCTTTTCGCAGGCGAGGAATACGGTGCGGAGCTGGCGCGGCAGGTGGGCGGGCTCTTCGTACCACTCGGAGGGCGCGTGCTCGGGCTGATTGACGATCCCGTATCGGGCCTTTCGGCGAGCGCCGTGCGCAGCGATCCTGCGGCACACTGGCCCTATCTCCCCGCCCCCGTGCAGGCGCATTACCGGCGCACGGTCTGCCTCCACGGGGCGGAAAGCACCGGCAAGACCACCCTCGCCGCAGCCCTCGCCAACGTGACTGGAGCGCTGACGGTGGGCGAATATGGCCGCAGTCACTGCGAGGTGCACAAGGAGCTGCTCACGCTTGATGACCTGCTCCTGATCGGGCGGGCGCAGCAAGCCATGATCGCCGCAACGGCAGAATGGGCCGGACCGCTGATGATAGCCGACACCGATGCGCTGATGACCGCCGCGTGGTGCGAAATGCTGCTGGGCGCGCGTCCTGCCGAACTGATGCAGGCCCCCAAGTCCGATCTCTACCTGCTGCTCGAACCCGATCTGCCGTGGGTCGACGATGGCACCCGCTTCTTCAGTGACGCCGCCGACCGTAACAGGTTCGCAACCATCGTGGAGCAGGTGCTGCGCGATGCGGGCGTGGCCTTCATGCGGATCGGCGGAGAGGGCGCAGCGCGGCTTGAGGCAGCGCAGGCTGCAATAGGAGCAATGAATGACTGACCTGCGCCTGATAATCGCCGCGCTGCTGCTGATGCCCGTGCCCGCCATGGCGCAGGACGAGATGCTGATCATCGCCCACCGCGGATCTAGCGCCGAGCGGCCCGAACACACCCTCGCGGCCTACGAGCGTGCGATCGATCAGGGGGCCGATTATATCGAGCCCGATCTGGTCGCGACCAAGGATCTGGTGCTGGTCTCGCGCCACGAGAACGAGCTGTCGGGCACCACAGACGTCGCCTCTCGCGAGGAGTTCGAGGACCGCAGGCGCGAAAAGACGATTGATGGCCGGCTGGTGGCGGGCTGGTTCGCGGAGGACTTCACGCTTGCCGAATTGCGCACCCTGCGCGCGAAGGAGCGCATCCCTTCGCTGCGTCCGGCCAATGCACGGTTTGACGGGCTGTATCAGGTTCCGACCTTCGCAGACATTGTGAAGCTGGTGCGCGCCAAGGAGGCCGAGACCGGCCGCCGCATCGGGCTTTATCCCGAATTGAAGCATCCCACATTCCTGCTCCAGAACGCGGGGATCGACTTGGTCGATCTGCTGCTGCGGGACCTGCGCGAACTCGGCATCACGCCGGCTGATCCGGTGTTCATCCAGAGCTTCGAGGTCGCCCCCCTGCAGCGGCTGAAGAAGCGCGGGCCGGGCTTCAAGCTGGTGCAACTGGTCGAGCCGCTGGGCGGTCCGGCGGACGAGCCGGCGATGCGCTATGCCGAGATGGTGTCGCCCACCGGGCTCGCAGAGGTCGCGAAATATGCCGATGTCGTGGGCGCACATATCGGCATGACCCTCAATCCCGATGGCTCACCGACGGCGCTGGTGACCGACGCAAACGCGGCTGGCCTTGCGGTCCACGCATGGACGATTCGCCCTGAAAACGAGTTTCTTCCAGCGATGCTACGGACCGGCGATGATCCGAAAGGCAAGGGCTGCGGGGATGTGAAACTGGCCGCGTTGCTCAAGGCTGCCGGAGTTGCAGGCGCCTTCAGCGACGGGCCGCTCAAAGGACGAAGCTGCCCCTAACCCCGCCGTGCGCTAAGAATGTAGTTGAGCGACATGTCCTCGGCGAGATGCAGGCCCTTGCCGGGGCGCCACGCGATCCCCTGCCGCGCGGTGACCACCAGTCCCGCGTCATCCAACAACGCCTCGAACTCTTCCGGAGTGATGAAGTCCTCCCAGTGGTGCGTGCCCTTGGGGACGTAGCCCACCGCCTCCGCCGCGCCGACAAGCAGCACGCGGCTGGCGGCCGTGCGGTTGGGGGTGGACATGACGAGCAGACCGTCAGGTGCCAGCCGCGCCGCGACATCGCGCAGGAACGCGGGCTTGTCGGCCACGTGCTCGATCACTTCGACGCAAGTGACCAGATCGAAGGCGCCGATATCGAGGGCACCCACCTCGCCCGCCATGTAGCGGATGTCGAGGCCGACGCCCTCGGCATGGGCCGCTGCAGCAGAGACATTCTCGGCCGCCGCATCGACGCCCGTCACCGCCGCGCCCAGTCGGGCAAGCGGCTCGCACACCAGCCCCGCCCCGCAGCCTATGTCGAGTGCGGACTTGCCCGCCAGCGGCTTCGGCGAGGCCTGCGCCTCGGGCCAATGCGCATCAATCGCCTGCCGGATAAACGCCAGCCGCACCGGGTTCACCTGATGCAAGCTCGCCATCGGCCCCTTGGGGTTCCACCAGTCGCGGGCCAGCTTGGCGAAGAAATCGGCCTCCTCGGGCCGGATAGTTACATTCGATACGTTTGCGTTTCCCATGAACGCACCTTAACAGCGCGCGCGAACACTCACCAGCAGGAGCTTCTTCTTGGCCCGCATCGTGATGAAATTCGGCGGCACCTCGATGGCCGGGACGGAGCGCATCCGCCGGGTGGCCAATATTGTGCGTGCGCAGGCCGCCAAGGGCGATCAGGTCGCGGTGGTCGTCAGCGCCATGGCGGGCGAGACCGACAGGCTGGTCAATTTCTGCCGCGAAGCCAATCCGCTGTATGATCCTGCCGAGTATGACGTGGTCGTCGCCAGCGGCGAGCAGGTGACCAGCGGACTGCTGGCGCTGACGCTTCAGGCACTGGGCTGCAAGTCGCGGAGCTGGCTCGGCTGGCAGTTGCCGATCCACACTATCGAGGCGCACGCCAAGGCACGCGTCGAATCGATCGACGCCGAAGCCCTGATCGCTTCGATGGAAGCGGGCGAAATCGCCGTGATCCCCGGCTTTCAGGGCCTTTCCGCCGACAATCGCGTCACCACGCTGGGGCGCGGCGGATCGGACACCTCGGCGGTCGCGGTTGCCGCCGCGATCAAGGCGGACCGCTGCGACATCTATACCGACGTCGATGGCGTCTACACCACCGACCCGCGCATCGTCGCCAAGGCGAAGAAGCAGAAGGCGGTGACCTACGAGGAAATGCTCGAACTCGCGAGCGTGGGCGCCAAGGTGCTCCAGACCCGCTCGGTCGGCCTTGCCATGAAGGAAAAGGTGCGGGTGCAGGTGCTTTCGAGCTTCATCGGCGAAGGCGCCCCGCCGGCCGATGATCTGCCCGGGACAATGATCGTCTCGGACGAGGAAATGGACGAATTGGTGGAGAATGGCCTGATGGAACGCCAGCTTGTGACCGGCATCGCGCATGACAAGAACGAAGCGAAGGTGATCCTCACCCGCGTGCCCGATCGTCCGGGCGCGGTGGCCAATATCTTCGAACCGCTCGCCAAGGCTTCGATCAACGTCGACATGATCATCCAGAACGTCGGCCGCGACAAGGGCGAGACCGACGTGACTTTCACCGTGCCGCAGTCCGATCTCGCCCGCGCGCAGGCGCTGCTGGAGGACCGCCGCACCGAAATCGGCTTCAACCGGATCATCACCGACAGCAAGATCGCCAAGATCAGCGTCGTGGGCGTCGGCATGAAGAGCCACGCCGGGGTCGCCAGCACCATGTTCCGCGCGCTTTCGGAACGCGGGATCAACATCCAGGCGATCTCCACCTCCGAGATCAAGATCAGCGTGATGATCGACGAGGACGAGACCGAACTGGCGGTTCGCGTGCTGCACACGGCCTATGGTCTGGATGCCGTTAGCTGACAGGTAGCCCGATTTATCGACGTTAACCGTCTTCGGTGACGCCTGTTTAACGATTTGCCCCGGACTCTGCCCGCTCCCTAACGAGCGGATAACGGAGTCGCACCTCATGGCCATCAAGGCCCACATCGATCAGCCAGCCCCCTGGCAGGCCCAGCGCAACGGTTTCCGCCACGCCCTGCGGCTCGAGACCAGCGGCACGTTGCCGGGCGGCATCGATGCCAATGTCACGGTGCACAACATCTCCGTCTCCGGCCTGTTGCTGGAAACCAGCGTCGATCTGGCGGCGGGAGAGACGCTCACCCTCGATCTTCCCGAAGCCGGTGCGGTCGAGGCACGGATCGTGTGGCGCAGCCAGCAGCTCTACGGCTGCGCCTTTGCCGAGCCGCTGAGCCATGCGGCCATCGCAGCTGCGCAGCTGCAGGGCCTGCCGATCGGAGAGCCGGTTGCGCCTGCCCCTGCCCCGAAGCCTCCTATCGCACCGCGCACCGGAACCAGCGAGACGCTAGGGGTCCGGATCAACCGGCTGCGGCGCGAAGCCGGGCTAACGCTCGCAGATGTCGCCGCAACGCTAGGTGTCAGCAAGCCGACCGTCTGGGCATGGGAAAAGGGCAAGGCCCGGCCGCTGCCCGAACGCATGGGAGCGATTGCGCTGGCGCTGGGTGCAGGCCCGGAAGATCTGGCCGAAGCGGTCGGTCTCGAAACCGACATCGCCGCGCTGGTGGATGACTGCCGGACCCGGATTGCCGATGCCTGCGGCACCAGCCCTGCCGCTGTCCGGATCATGATCGAACTCTAGCGTTCGATCCGCCCAAGTTCCCGCAACTAGAAGCAGCTACTTACCGTTCCAACTACGTATGGAATTGCTGGCCCAAGTGCAAAATATGGTAAACGAAACCCGAAGGTGATTCGTTTTTTAGTCAAGTAAGTTTACTTAACTAACGGGTATGCGAGTCTATTTCGGGAAATGCAGGGGAAATGTCGATCCCGAATAGATTGCGTTAGTTACCAAGTAAATCTGACTAAGGGCGAGTTGGCGAATTCTTTGTTAGACCGCTGGGGCACTGTCGGCATGAAAATTGGTCTGAGTGAAGTGGAAGGCCGCGTTTTGCACGGCCTGATCGAAGAAGCCTCCGGTGATATCGTCATCAGGCTCGACCGGCGCGGCTTCATCATTCACGCATCAGGAAATGTTGCCGATCTGGGGTATGATTTCGATACCACCCTGCTGCCACCCCACATCACCGATCTGGCCGATGCCGATCATGCAGCGATACTGGGCGATCATGTCGGCGCGGTTCTTGCGGGCGAGGCGCGCTCGGGCTGGATCGAGTTTCCCGCCGCAATGCCGGCCGAAAGTATCGAGCCATCCGGTGGGCTTCCGCAACCGCGCCGCTGGTTCGCGATCAGCCTGCGCCCGATGCATGACACGTCCGATCCGTCCGATACGCCTGACGGAGCGCTGTGCCTGATGCGCTCGGTGCAGCGGCTGCGGCTGCTGGAGGGCGAGCTCTACAACCGCGCTGTCACCGATCCGCTCACCGGCCTCGCCAATCGCCAGGCCTTCTGCGCCAGCTTGCGCCGCCATCTGGCGAGCGGTGGAGGACAGATGATTGCGGTCTTTGCTGTCGATGGCATGCGCGCGCTGCTGTTGCAGTACGGTCAGCGCACCGCGGACGAGGTGCTGTGGGGCTTTGCCAAGTTCCTCGAGACCATGGCCCTGCCGGATCACGAACTGGCCCAGCTCGATGGCGAGCGGTTCGGTGTGCTGCTGCCGTCGTTGAACCTGCGCAGCGCGCGCGAATGGGCCGAGGATGTGGTGCAGACCTTCTCCGCCCTTGCATCTCCTGCTTCAGCAAAGGCTCCGCAGCTGACAGCCAGCGCCGGAATCGCGCGGGTCGAATGCACAGTCGACTGGACCTTGCGGGAGGCGGAAAGCAGATCGGCCTGGCCGGGCATCGCGGGGTTGCGTGAAGCGCCGCTAGACTTGGCGCGCTAGGCAGCTAAACCGCGGTCATGAGCCACATTGCCACCATCCTGCTGCTCGGTTCGGGCGAACTGGGCCGCGAATTCGTCATTGCCGCCAAGCGCCTTGGCGCGAGAGTGATTGCCTGCGATTCCTATGACGAGGCCCCCGCGATGCAGGTGGCAGACGCGCGCGAAGTGTTCTCGATGCTCGATGGCGCAGCGCTGCGGGCGGCGGCAAAGAAGCATAAGCCCGACCTTATCGTCCCGGAGATCGAAGCGATCCGCACCGAAATGCTCGCCGATCTGGAAGCGGAAGGCTTCACCATCGTTCCTTCCGCCCGTGCAGCGCAGCTGACCATGAACCGCGATGCGATCCGCGATCTGGCGGCGGGCGAGCTGGGACTCACCACCTCGCAATATGGCTATGCGGAAAGCTTTGCCGAGGCGCAGGCGGTGGCAGAGCGCATCGGCTATCCGCTGGTGATGAAGCCGGTCATGTCCTCCTCGGGCAAGGGCCAGAGCAAGGTCGACGGACCGGACGCGCTGGAGGCCGCTTGGGACTATGCTGTCGCCAATATGCGCGGTGACCGGGCGCGGGTGATCGCCGAGCAGTTCATCGCCTTCGACTACGAAATCACCCTGCTGACCGTCCGCCATGCTGGCGGCATCAGCTTCTGCCCGCCGATCGGCCACCGGCAGGAGCGCGGCGACTATCGCGAAAGCTGGCAGCCCACCGCCATGTCTGCAGGCGCGCTGGCGCGGGCACAGGACATGGCCGCCAAGGTCGTGATGGCGCTGCAAGGCGGTGGGCGCGGCTGGGGGCTCTACGGTGTCGAGTTTTTTGTGCGCGGCGACGAAGTCATCTTCTCCGAGCTTTCACCTCGCCCGCACGACACCGGAATGGTGACGCTCGTCAGCCAGAAGCTCACCGAATTCGATCTTCACGCCCGCGCGATCCTGGGCCTGCCGGTGCCTGATACCATCGCCGTCCAGCCTGCCGCATCGGCTGTTATCCTCGCCGACCGAGACAGTGACAGCTTTGCTTTCGAAGGCCTCGGCGATGCCTTGGCGCTCGGCGAGACCGATGTGCGGATCTTCGGCAAGCCCGTGACCCGACCTTATCGCCGCATGGGCGTGGCCCTCGCCCGCGCAGCTGACGCGCCAGCCGCAGTCGATCTCGCGAAACAGGCCGCCGCCGCCGTGCGCATTGTCTATTCGCCCGAAGCCGACTAGGGCGCGCGCCATGAGCACCTATCCCAAGACCGCCGCCCTCATGAAGCGCGGCACCGACTTCCTCGGCTGCGAGACCGCAATCCTGTGCGGCGCGATGAGCTGGGTGTCCGAGCGCAACCTCGTGGCCGCGATCAGCAACGCGGGCGGCTTCGGCGTGATCGCCTGCGGGGCGATGACCCCCGAATTGCTCGACACCGAGATCGCCGCGACCAAGGCGCTCACCGTCAAGCCCTTCGGCGTCAACCTCATCACCATGCACCCCGCGCTGTTCGATCTGATCGCGGTGTGCCGCAAGCATGGCGTGACCCACGTGGTGCTGGCAGGCGGCATCCCTCCCAAGGGCAGCGTGGAAGCCATCAAGGCGGACAACTCTGGCATCAAGGTGATCTGCTTCGCGCCCACCCTCGCGCTCGCCAAGAAGCTGCTGCGCTCGGGCGCTGATGCGCTGGTGATCGAGGGCATGGAAGCGGGCGGCCATATCGGTCCGGTCTCGACTTCGGTGCTGGCGCAGGAAATCCTGCCCGAACTCAGCGCCGATCACCTGATCTTCGTCGCTGGCGGCATCGGCCGGGGCGAGGCGATCGCGAGCTATCTCGAAATGGGCGCAGCCGGCGTGCAGCTCGGCACCCGCTTCGCCTGCGCCACCGAGAGCATCGCCCACCCCGATTTCAAGAAGGCCTTCTTCCGCGCCAGCGCCCGCGAGGCAATCGCCAGTGTGCAGGTTGACCCGCGCTTGCCCGTCATCCCCGTGCGCGCACTCAAGAACAAGGGCACCGAGGAATTCACCGCCAAGCAGCGCGAAGTCGCCGCATTGCTCGATGCGGGCGAGGTCGACATGGCTGAAGCCCAGCTCCAGATCGAGCACTTCTGGGCCGGTGCCCTGCGCCGCGCGGTGATCGAGGGCGATGTCGAGAATGGCAGCGTGATGGCCGGGCAATCGGTCGGCATGGTGTCGAAGGAAGAACCCGCCGCCGACATCATCGCCGAACTGATGAGCCAGTGCGAGGCGGCGCTCGCCCGATAGCAATGGCCGAGTCCCTCGTCCTCACCCTCGCCTGCCCCGACCGGCCCGGCATCACCGCGCGGGTCACGGGCTTCCTGTTCGAGCGCGGGTGCAATATCCTGGACGCGCAGCAGTTCAATGATCGGGCGGAAGCCGGCGGCTCCGACCGCTTCTTCATGCGCGTGGTGTTCGATCCCGATGGCTCCACCGCCGAGGGACTGCACAGCGATTTCACAGGGCTGGCGAGCGAATTCGCGATGGAGTGGAAGATGGCGGCCGAAGATCGCCCGCGCCGCACCATCATCCTTGTCAGCAAGTTCGATCACTGTCTTGTCGATCTGATCTACCGCTGGCGCACCGGCGAGCTGCCGATCGATCCGGTGGCGATCGTCTCCAACCACCCCCGCGAGGCCGCGATCCGGGTGGATATCGGAGACATCCCCTTCCATCATATCCCCGTCACCCCCGACACCAAGCCCGCCGCCGAGGCACAATTCCGGGCGCTGGCCGAAGAAACCGGCGCCGAGCTGATCGTGCTCGCCCGCTATATGCAGGTCTTCTCGGACGAGCAGTCAGCGCATTTCGCGGGGCGCTGCATCAACATCCACCACAGCTTCCTGCCCGGCTTCAAGGGCGCGCGGCCTTACCATCAGGCGCACGAGCGCGGCGTGAAGATCATCGGCGCGACGGCGCATTTCGTCACCGCCGATCTCGATGAAGGCCCGATCATCCATCAGGACGTCGAGCGCATCACTCATGCCGACAGCCCGGAAGACCTCGTCCGCAAGGGCCGCGACATCGAGCGCCGCGTGCTTGCCGAAGCGGTGCGCCTGTTTGCAGACGACCGCGTGCTGATGAATGCCGGCCGGACGGTGGTATTCAGGGGCTGATCGCTTTTCGCAGTGGTCAGCCAAGGGCGCAGGGCGCATTCATGCACCCATGATCGTCCAGCGCCTCGACCATGTGAACATCATCACCGACCGGCTCGCCGAGACCGCGCGGTTCTATGCCGAATTGCTCGATCTCGAAGAGCGTGACGGACCGCCGCCGCTGCCCCCGCATCAGGTGCGCTGGATGTATGACGGCGCCGGCAACGCCATCCTCCACCTCAACTCGGTCGATTGCCCGCGCGCCTTTGACCGCGCGGTGGCGCCCGGCAGCGAAACCGGGGCGATCCACCACGTCGCACTGCGCTGCGACGCGTTCGAGGAGGTCAAGGCCCGGCTCGACGCGCGTGGCGCCGATTACCGGGTCAACGACCTCAGCTCCATCGGCCTGAGGCAGATCTTCACCGCCGACCCCAACAACGTGCTGCTGGAACTGAACTTCTTCGCCAGTTAGCGGCGGGCGATTTTCTTGCCCGCCTCCAGTGCCTTGTCTGCGTTGGCGCGGTGGATGACATAGGCACGGATCGCCTCGATCTCCTCCTTCGACAAGGAGCCGGCGAAGCTTGCCATGCCATTGTCCTTGAGGATGCCGTCATGCACCACGGCACCCCAGGCCTGCGCGCTTTCGAGCGCGCCGGCGCGGCGCAGATCGGGGAGGACGGTGGATCCGACCGCACCCGGGCCATGGCAGACCGCGCAGTAGCGGCCGTACTTGGCCTGCCCCAGGGCGATTGTCTCCGGCCCGGCCTTGCTCGGCGGAGGGTCGAGCGGCAGGTCAGCCAGCGGCGGCACGGCGGGCAGCTGGGCTTTGCCGCCGAGCTTGAACACCAGCAGCCGGCTGATGTTGCGCACCGGCGCCTTGCGGTCGATGAGATCGCCGTCGACTGTCAGCGCGTAGGCCCCGCCCCAGCCGGCCAGCACCGCGACATATTGCTCGCCGTTCACGGTGTAGGTGATCGGCGGAGCGACCACGCCGGTTTGGGCGGCAAAGCTCCACAGCTTCTTGCCGGTGCCCGCGTCATAGGCGTTGAACTCGCTGCCCGTGGTGCCCTGGAACACGAGGCCCCCGCCAGTGGCCAGCAAGCCGCCGTTCCACGGCCCGGGGTGCTCCACCGTCCAGCGCGCCTTCTGCGCCACCGGGTCCCACGCCACCAGCCTGCCCTTGAGCGCGCCCGCCACCTGCTTGCGGAAACCGCCGTCGGGCGGCAGATCGCCGGCCAGCGAGAAGCCGACATTGAAACCGCGTGCCCGGTCGGGCTTCCAGTTCGTTTCGGGCGCATACATCATCCCGGCCTCGAAAGCGGGGATGTAGACCAGCTTCTCCTGCGGGCTGAAGGCCATCGGGTGCCAGTTGTGCCCGCCCAGCGCGCCGGGGGTGACGAGCGCGGGCTGGCCGGTCTTGTCAACCCGCGTCGCCGGGTTCTCGATCGGACGGCCGGTCTTGGGATCGATGCCGGTGGCCCAGTTCACCGTGACATAGGGCTTGGCGGAGATGAACTTCCCCGTCTCACGGTCGATCACGTAGAAGAAGCCGTTCTTGGGCGCCTGCATCAGCACCTTGCGAACCTTGCCGTCGATTTCCATGTCCGCCAGCATGATGTGCTGGGTGGCGGTGTAATCCCAGGTCTCGCCCGGCGTGGTCTGGTAGTGCCAGACATATTCGCCGGTCTTGGGCCGGATCGCGACGATGCTGGATAGGTAGAGGTTGTCACCTTCGCCCGTTCCGTCCTTGCCTGGCGAGCGATAGGCGCGGTTCCACGGAGATCCGTTGCCGACGCCGATGTAGAGCAGGTCGAGCTCGGGATCATAGGCCATCGAATCCCACACCGTGCCGCCGCCGCCGATCGCGTCATTGGCGCCGAGCACGTCCATGTTCCAGGTTTCGGCAGCCTTCTGGAGATAGGCAGGCGCATCCTCGCCCTGCCCGCCTTCCGGCACCGTGTAGAACTTCCACAACTGCTCGCCGTCTTCGGCATCATAGGCCGCAACAAAGCCGCGCACGCCGAATTCCGCCCCGCCATTGCCGATGATGACTTTGCCATCGATCACGCGCGGCGCGCCGGTGATGGTGTAGCTCTTGGACTGGTCGACCGTGACCTTTTCCCACGCCACCGCGCCGGTGTCGCGATCAAGCGCGACCAGCCGCCCGTCCAGTGTGCCGAAGAACAGCTTGTCGCCCCATGCGGCCAGCCCGCGGTTGACGACATCACAGCAGGCCTTGACCCCGGTTTCGCCCGGCACCTTGGGATCATATTCCCACAGCGCCTTGCCGGTCGCCGCGTCGAATGCCTTCACCTTGCTCCATGCGGTGGTGAGGTAGAGCTTGCCGTCGATCACCAGCGGGGTCGCTTCCTGCCCGCGCGCGGTGTCCATATCGGCAAACCAGGTGAGCCCGAGATCGCCCACGTTCTCGCGGTTCACGCCGTCGAGCGGGGAATAGCGCTGCTCGGAATAGGTGCGCCCGTGGCTGATCCAGTTGGCGCTGTCGCTGTCCGCACCCACCAGCATGGCGGTGGTGATGCCCTCACCCTCTGCGCCCCCGAAGATCTGGCTGCAATTGGCCAGCATGCCTGCCGACAGCAAAAGGGCCGCGCTGCCGGCCCACCGCACAAGGTTCATTGATCCCGCTCTCCCGTTTTCTTTGGCGGCATGTTGCCGCTTCAATCACCGCTTGTCCATGCCCGCCTGCCATGCCTATCTGGCGCAGACGGGCAGGGCCGACAGGAGATCAAGATGTGTGACGAGAGCAAGCTCGCTGAATGGGCGACGCAGACCATCAGCCGCCGCCAGTTCGGCGCCCTGACAGGCACGGCGGCGTTGGCAGCAGGGATCCCGGCTGGCAGCCCAGCTCTCGCAGAAGGACTTGCCCTCACCGAGAAGGGCGTGAGCTTTGCCACCCCGGACGGGACGATGGACGGGTTTCTGGTGCAACCCGCCAAGGGCAAGCACCCGGCGGTGATCCTGTGGCCGGACATCGCCTCGATCCGCGAATCCAAGCGCATGATTGCCCGCAAGCTGGCCAGCGCAGGCTATTCCGTGCTGGTCGTGAACCCCTATTACCGCGACGTCGCGGGCGAGCAGTTCGCCGATTTCGCAGCCTTCATCGCGGGCGGCGGCTTCCAGAAGGTCGGCCCGTGGCGCGGGAAGCTCAATGCCGAGACGATCATGCGCGATGCCACCGCGATCGTCGACTGGCTCGATCAGCAGAAAGGGATCGATACCAAGCGCGGCATCGGCACCCAGGGCTATTGCATGGGCGGACCCTTCACAGTTTGGAGCGCGGCTGCGGTGCCCGCCCGCGTCAAGGCTGCCGCGAGCTTCCATGGCGGCGGGCTGGTTCGCACTGGCAACCCGATGAGCCCGCACGCGCTGCTGGACAAGGTTGACGCCCACTTGCTCATCGCCGTGGCCAAGGACGATGATGCCAAGGCTCCGACCGACAAGGTGACCTTTGCCGATGCGGCCAAGGCGGCCAGCGTCGATGCCAAGGTCACGGTCTATACCGGAGATCACGGCTGGATGGTGTCCGACAGCCCAGCCTATAACGCCGCAGCCGCAGGGCAGGGCGAGGCAGATCTGCTCGCGCTCTACAAGGCCGCGCTCTGACGACGATGGGGCGGGGGCGAATACGCGCCCCGCCCCGCCAGCTCCTTCTAGCGGGCCTTGGCGCGCTCGTTCGCAGCACCAAAGCGGCCGTGCTTGCGATAGCGCAGCATCCACTTGTCGAGGAACAGGCCAAGCGGCTTGGCGGTGATGCCGAGCTCGGCCAGCCCCAGCGCACCATCGGCCACGACATTGCCCGCCTTGAGCAGCGTCCATTGATCGCGGCTCATCGGGGTGAGCGGCAGTGCGGCGAAGGTGGCCGAGAGGCCATCCGGCATGGCGATGAAAGTCCGCTTGCGACCCTGCGCCGCGGCGATCCGCTCGTGGATTTCCATCATCGACAGCTGCTCAGGCCCGCCGAGTTCGTAGGTCTTGCCGCCGTGGCTTTCGGGATGCTCGAGCGCCACAGTCACGGCTTCGGCAACATCGTCGACACAGACCAGTTGCAGCTTCACCTGCGGGCCGAACACCGGCAGCACGGGCAGCATCTCGATCATCCCGCCGAACAGGTTGAGGAAGTTGTCATCCTTGCCGAACACGATCGAGGGGCGCAGGATCGTCGCCGTGGGAAAGCCCGCCAGCACTCGCGCCTCGCCCGCCGCCTTGGCCCGGGCATAGCCCGCGCTCGACCCGGCATCGGCACCGATCGCGCTGACATGGACCAGCGCGCGCACGCCCTTGGCCGCTGCGACACGGGCAATGGTGCCCGGCGCCTCACCCATCACCGCATCGAGGTCGCCGCCGAACACGCCCACGAGGTTGACCACATGGCTCGCCCCTTCGAGCGCGGCCTCGACATGGTTTTCGCGGGTGATGTCGCAGGGGATGCATTGCAGCTGACCCAGATTGGCGAGCGGCTTCAGGGCAAAGCCCTTCTCGGGCTTGCGACTGGCGAGACGCACCCGCGCGCCGCGCGCGAGCAGGCTCTGGGCGACATAATTGCCGAAATAGCCGCTGCCACCGAAGATCGTGACAAGCTGGCCGGAAAGCGGGGAGGAGGTAGGCATGGATTCGGTTGCTCTTGCTGGCTGTCCGGTGTTCTGCGCTGCGCCATGCGTCAATGTGCGCGCGCGGGCAAGGTCTGCGATGGTTTGAGCCGACAGATTACCGCGCCGAACGGCCCGTGAGGGTACCTGCAAAAATATCCCGCGAGGTTTGCGTTGACAGCGCCCCCCGCCCCTCGCTAAAGGCCCGCGCCTACCCAGCCTCCCGGCAGCGATGACCGGCAGGCTCCGTGCCCAGATGGCGGAATTGGTAGACGCACCGTCTTCAGGTGGCGGCGCTCGCAAGGGCGTGGAGGTTCGAGTCCTCTTCTGGGCACCATTTCATTCAAACCCGTCCGCGAACCGGCCAGCTTTTGGCCAGCCGGTTCTGCGGCTTGTTCGGCCTATCGTCCGAGATGCTCGGTCAGCAGCTTGTGGAAGTGCCGGATCTTGGTCTCGCCGTAGTTGGCGAAGACGATCTCCTTCGATTTGATCGACCGCATTCCCTTTTGCACATGCGGCAGGTTCACCACGTCCTGGTTGAAGACCTTGGCCAGCATGCCGAGCTCGGGAGCGTCGCAGTAGTCATCGTCGAATTCGAGCCAGTGCACCTTGGCGGGCGCCGGACGCGGCTTGCCCTGGGCCACCGGGAGCATGAACATGATCTCGTGGATGCATTCCTCCGGATTGTCGCCGTAAGGGCGGAACCGGTAGAAGATCGGGTTGAAGCAACCCCAAGGGCTGATGTTGGGGAAGAGGTTGTAATAGATCGTATCGACGAATTCCGCGTCGGAGATCGCATCCACCTCGTCGCCAAGGCTGGCGCGCCATTTCTCGCGGGCTTCGTGCGCCATCGCATTGCGCCGCTCGGGGATCGGGCCGCTGGAGGTGTGATCGGGCAGGGTTTCCCACCCGGCCGGCAGCATCCCGCCAACCCAGTCGCACAGCTGGATATCGGCGTGATCAAGCGCGCCTTCGATATGGCGGGCCTGATGGTCGAAGATGCCCGTGCGCCCGTCGCGTGCGGTCACCTTCACCCGGTCCTCGGCCAGCCTTTCGTAGATATTGCCCGATAGCGCATGGCGCACTCTGGCGAAGGTCTTGGCGCCTTCGAGCGGCTCTGCCACCAGCGCCGGATTGACGTGCGGGCTCAGCATCCCGTTCGGCGAGATCGCTCGGCTGAGATTGCCGAACACGTCATATTTCGAGTTCGCATCGCCCATCACATCAAGCAGCGTCGGGTGGGTGGCGACGACGTGATAGGCTTCCATGAAGGCCTCCTGCGCGACCTTCCAGTTGCACCGCAGCTTCTTGGCGACATGGACCGCCTTGTAGCGCCGCTCGAAGGGAATCGGCTCGAAATGGCGGTCGATATCGCCGAGGAAGTCCGCGAAGGCTTCCGCATTGTCGTCCGGGTTGATGAAGACAAACCCGCCCCAGCGCCCGACCTTGACCGGCGGGAGAGAATGGGTGCGTTCGCTCACGCTCGGGAAATCCCAGTGGCACGGAACCTCCTTCAGGGTGCCGTCGATCTTCCAGCCCCAGCCGTGGAACGGGCAGCGGAATTCGCGCAAGCCCTTGGCGTCCTCTGTGAGGAGAGCGCGGCCGCGGTGGAGGCAGGCATTGGGGAAGGCCTTGATCTCGTCCGGCGCGGTGCGCACGATGATGAAGGAAAGGTGTGCAATGTCATAGACATGGCTATCGCCGACATTGGGAATGTCGTCCTCGTGGCAGGCCATCTGCCACACCTTCTTCCACAGCCGCTCGACCTCCAGATCAAAGAAATCGCGCGAATAATAGATGCTCGGATCGACGATCGTCGGCCCCGGGGGCATGGGGCTGTCCTCGCGCAGACGCTCGGGCACGCGGTGCGTGTCCATGTCGAGCAATTCGTCGTAGGTGATGCCCTTGGAGCGGTTGGTGCCTGTCAGCGTTTCGACCATCATCTCTCTCCCTGCCGTGTCGAGGGCGCAGGAGAGCATTCTGGCGATCCCGCACCGCGCGGGAACCTTGTGAACGAGACAGGTGCAGGCGGGCGTTGACCTGGATCAAATCCCGGGCCTCTCCAAACTGAGAGCCCGGCAAAGGGGCGCACAGAGGCGAATGTTTCACGTGAAACATCCGCCATCTGCCTACCATCAGGGCCTCAACTGGCACCTAACCGGCACCCAAAACGGGGCTGGAATCGCCGGATTCGCCCCGCCTGCCCGCAATTACGCTAGATTTCGAGCGGCCCGTGCTGGATGTGCGGCAGCACGTGGCGCGCAAAAAGATCGGCTTCCTGCATGTGCGGATAGCCCGACAGGATGAAAGCCTCGATCCCTTCGGCCTGATAGGCGCGCAGCTTGGCCAGCACCTGATCGGGCGTGCCGACGATTGCCGCCCCGCAGCCCGAGCGCGCGCGGCCGATGCCGGTCCACAGGTTCTCCTCGACAAAGCCGTCACCGTCCGCCGCGCCGCGCAGTTCCTGCTGGCGCTGCACCCCGTAGTTCTTGGCATCGAGGCTCTTTTCGCGGATCGCGCGGCCGGCCTCGTCATCCAGCTTCGAGAGCAGGCGATCGGCATAGTGGCGCGCCTCGTCCTCGGTTTCGCGCACGATCACGTGGACGCGGTAGCCGAACTTCAGCGTGCGCCCGTAATTGGCGGCCCGCGACTTGAGGTCGGCGATGTTCTCGCGCACCTTGTCCATCGTGTCGGGCCACATCAGGTAGACATCCGCCGCCTCGGCCGCACATTCGCGCGCCTCGTGGCTGAGGCCGCCGAAGTAGAACGGCGGACACTTGCCCGAAAGCGTGGTGATGCGCGGCGGATCGAGCTTCATCTGGTAGAACTCGCCGTCGAAATCGAGATGCTCGCCGTTGAGGAGCGTGCGCACGATCTTCATGATCTCGGTGCCGCGGCGGTAGCGGGGTGCGCTCTCGATCTTCTCGCCCGGCATGTCGGACGAAATGATGTTGACGTTGAGGCGCCCGCCGGTGCCAGCCGCATTGGGGCCGAGGATGCGATCAAGCGTGGCGATGCGGCGCGCCAGCTGCGGCGGCCAGTCCTCGCCCATGCGGGTCGCCCAGAGCAGCTTGATGCGCTTGACCTGCGTCGCCACGGCGGCGGCAAAGATCGTGGTATCAACGCCCAGCTGATAGCCCGAAGGCAGCAGGATATTGTCGAACCCGCCTTCCTCGGCGCGCAGCACGAGGTTGCGGCAATGCTCCCAGCTCGATTGCAGATAGGGATCGGGGACGCCGAGGAACTCGTAATCGTCGTCACACAGCGCGGAGAACCACGCGATTTCGCATTGTTGCTGGTCAGTCATGGTTTCATTCCCATCCCAATTTCTGTTCTGTTTCGATCCTCTTCCCGTTCGTGCTGAGCTTGTCGAAGCACTGTCTTTCTTGAAGGTTCGCGCTGAACCCGAAGAAAAGTGCGGCCCTTCGACAAGCTCAGGGTGAACGGGGTGGTGCTAGGGCAAAGGCACGCCCCGCGCGGCGACGAGCACCGCGTACCAATCCGTTCTTGTCCACCGCACTGTCAGCGCCGCCGCACCTTCCGCGATGCGGGCGGCGTTCTGCGAGCCGATGATCGGGATGATCCCGGCGGGGTGCGCCATCAGCCAGCTGTAAGCCGCGACGGTGCGCGACACGCCCTGCGCCTCGGCCACGCTATCGAGCGCGGCGGCGACCGCCTTGTCGCACGCAGTCTCGGGCGCGGCCAGACGCCCGCCACCCAGCGGCGACCACGCCAGCGGGGTGAGGCCGAGCATCATCGCCTGATCAAGCTCGCCATTCTCGAAACAGGTGATCCTGAGCGGGCTGATCTCGGGCTGGGTCGAAACCAGCTTGTTGCCGAGGAAGTGATTGAGCGCCGCCGTCTGCGCCGTGGTGAAGTTCGACACGCCCAGCGTGCGGATCTTGCCGCTGGCCACCGCATCATCGAGCACGCGGGCGACTTCCTGCGGGTGGGCGAGGATATCGGGGCGGTGGATCTGCCACAGGTCAACGCTGTCCACCTTCAGGCGGCGCAGCGACGCCTCGATCGCCTTCTTGAGGTAATCCGCACTCTGATCATAGGGCAGCGGGGGCAGGATGCCGCCCTTGGTCGCCAGCACCATCCGCTCTCGCAGACCGGTTTCGGCAGCCAGCACCTCGCCCAGCAGCGCCTCGGCATCGCCAAAGCCGCCGCTTCCGTCAAAGCCGTAGATATCGGCGGTGTCGAGGAAGGTGATCCCGGCATCGAGCGCCGCGTGCACCAGCTTCGCCGCTTGCGCCACGGTGCGCCCATCCTCGGCCAGGCGCCACATGCCCCAGGCGATCGGCGAGACGGCAATCGCGCTGGTGCCGAGCTGGCGACTGGCGGGGGGCAAGGGCAGTTCACTCATTTCAGGTTCCTCATTGGCGGAGCGACCGAGGCGCGCTCGACAAGTTCGTGGGGCAGGCGTTTGTGGGTGATATCCCCGCCTGCGATCAGGATTTGCGTCGCCGTGCGGGCGAGATCGGCCATCGGCTGGCTGATCGTCGTCAGCGGCGGCCAGACCGTGCGCGCCAGCGTGGTGTCGTCGAACCCGGCGACCGAAAGCTCGGCCGGAACATTGATGCCCCGATCATGCGCCACGGCGAGCACGCCGGCGGCCATGTCGTCGTTCGAGGCGAAGATCGCGGTCGGGCGGTTCGGCTGATCGAGCAGGGTGCGCCCGCCGCTGACGCCGGAATCAAAGTCGAATTCGCCGTCCACCACCAATTGCGGCTCGAACGGAATCCCCACCCGGTCGAGCGCGCGGCGATAGCCGAACAGGCGATCATCAGAGGCCATGTGGTTGGAATGGCCCTTGATGAAGCCGATCCGGCGGTGGCCTGCGTTGATGAGATGGGTGGTCATGTCGTCGGCGGCCTGGGCGTCGTCCATGAACACCGATGAGGTCAGCGAATGGTTGGTGCCGGGCGAGATGCGGATGAAGGGCACGTCCATTGCCTCCAGCGCGCGCAGCACGGGATCGCAATCGGTGACCGGCGAGGACAGGATGATGCCGTCGACATGGGTCTCGCTCACCAGCCCGCGCACCTGATCGCCGACACGCGGATCGGCCACGTCGACCGGCTGGGCCAGCAGGCGGATGCCGTTTTGCTGGCACACCTCCCAGCAGCCCTTCTGTATCTGGAACATGTAATAGGGGCTGTGATTGTCGTAGATCAGCGCGATCTGGTTCGACTTCGCGCCCGAGAGGATGCGGGCGGCGACCGAAGGCCGGTAGTCGAGATCGGCCATCGCCTGCTCCACCCGCGCGCGCAGTTCGGCACTTACATAGGGGTGGGCGTTGAGGACGCGGCTCACCGTCTTGACGGCGACCCCCGCGCGGGCCGCGACATCACGGATGTTCGCGCGGCTCATGGGACGAGCTCCTCGAACAGCGGCGCAAAGGCGCTTTCGGTGCGGTAGAACACCGGCGGCGCGCCGATCGGGGCGGGCACATCATACCAGCCGGGAGCGTAATCCGCGCCGCTCCACAGATGCCGCCATGCGCCTTGCGGCAGATAGACGCGGCGCTGTGCCGCTCCTGCTTCGATCACGGGTGCCACCATCAGGTCTGCACCATAGAGGAACTGGTCCTGAATGGTGAAGGTCTGCGGGTCTTGCGGGAAGTGGAGGAACAGCGCGCGCTGGGCGGGCAGGCCGGTTGCCTGCGCTTCGGCCACAAGGTGCTGCACATAGGGGGCGAGCGCGGCGTGGACCCGGCTCCAGCGCGCAAAGCCTGCGATCAGTGCAGGCGTGCTGTCGATCTGGAGGTTGTCGTCCGGGCGGTTGCCCTCGTGCGTGCGCATCACCGGGCTGAAGGCGCCGAGTTCATACCAGCGCAGGATCAGCTCCTCCGTCCGGACATTGCCGAACAGGCTGGTGTAGCCGCCGACATCGGAATGGCTGAAGGCATTGCCAACCAGGCCGGAGGAGAGCGCGGCGGTGATCACCGTGCCGATACCGTCATGGCGGGAGAAATCGACCGACTGGTCGCCCGCCCACAGCAAGGGGCAATGGGCCTGCACGCCCTTGTGGCCTGCGCGCATGAACCACAGCACATCGCCGGTTCGCCCGCGTGAAGCGACCGCGCGGGCGTTGACCTCGGCCCAGCGCACCGGCCACCGGTTGTGCTCGCACATCGGGTCGCCATCGAAGAGGCGCAGGTCGGTGGGGAGATATTCGCCGAAATCCGCCATCCAGCCATCAAGGCCAAAATCGAGCATCCGCTTGCCGATCACCTCTTCGGCAAACCATGCGGCGGCGGCCGGGTTGGTGAAATCGACCACGCCCGCGTCGAACTCGCCGAAATCGACGAGGTAGGGCGCGTCGCTATCGAGGCGGCGGGCGAAGAAGCCTTGCGCCGCGGCCTCGGGGTAAAGCGGGCCGTCGACCGCGAGATAGGGGTTCACATAGCCGAGGAAGCGGATGCCGCGGGCCTTGAGTGCCGCGATGCGTGCGGGCAGATCGGGGTAGCGCGCAGGGTTCCACTGCCAGTCCCAGAACAGGCGGCGGCCGAAGCTGGTCTCGCGGATGCCGACCCAGTCCTCGCACCACAGGCCGCTCACCGCCGCACCCGCGTCGATCAGGGCTTCGAGCCGCTCGAAGCTCGTCTCGCCCTGCTTGAGCCCGACAATCGCCCCGCCCAGCGCCCAGTCGGGGAGCGCATGGCGCGGGCCGAAGCGTTCGCCCAGTTGGCGGGTGAGGTCTGCGGGGGCGCCTTCGAACAGGTCGATGACGACTTCGCCCGACCAGACGTGAATGCGCAGCCGCCCGACTTCCGAGGCGTCAGCTTCCGCATATTCGGCATTGGCAAGGCTGATGGCCCAGCCGCCCGAGCACAGCACGGTGGGTTCGGGGTAGTTGGTGGTCCAGTAGTCCCCGCCCGCGAAGCTCCCGTCGGCGCTGGCCTGATCGGTCAGCGGGGTGCCGGGTTCGCGCCCCACCCCCGGCTCGCTGGTCCACAGCGGAAACTTGCGACCGTTGAGCGCGAGGTAGCTCATCTGCTCGCCCCCGCCCCACAGGATGTCGCCCGGCGCAAGGGCAAGGTCGATCGTCACCCGGTCATGCCCGGAAAGCGCGGTGACGGTGAGCCGCGCGCCTTCCAGCCGGACAGCCGCTTTCGCCGCCCCGTCGCCGCTCGCCAGCACCACGCCGCCAGCGGATTCGCGATTGCACAGGGTGAGTGGCACTGCTGCCACACTTGTGTCGTGCAGGCGGAAATTGCCGCGCACCATGGTGACCTGCGGATTGCCGGAAGCAACGGAAATTGCTTGATTTTCACGGGTGTGATTGAGGATCGTGCGGCCTGCGAGCCGCAGCATCACACCCTCCCCCATCGCCTCAAGCTGCACCATGCCAGCCCCGTAATCCTCTCCCGGCCTGTCCCTTGGCCTTATGTGACACCGCTTGACAGATAGCGACAGAAAGCGCAACCCGAGCCCCGAAAGATCGACCGCACGGGCGATGGTCTTGTTTGTCGCCCGAAAGAGTTGATCAGCACGCAGGGGAGAGATTACCGATGGCTACCACCACCCGAATTGCGCTCAAGACGCTGGCCCTGTCCGCCAGCACTCTGGCCTTCGCCCACGCCGCGCCCGCCATGGCGCAGGTCGAGGAAATCATCGTCACGGCCCAGAAGGTCGAGGAAAATGTGCAGGATGTGCCGATCGCGATCTCCGCGGTCTCGGGCGACCGGCTCGAACAGGCGGTGGTGTTCAACCTCGAGAACATCGCCACCATCGTTCCTTCGGTGACCTTCCGCAAGGGCACAACCAACGCCAACAGCGCGATCGTGATGCGCGGCGTCGGCACGATCACCTTCTCGATCGCGGCCGAGCCCAGTGTGTCCACCGTTGTCGACGGCGTGGTGCTGTCGCGTTCGGGCCAGGCTTTCCTTGATCTCGTCGACATCGAGCGGCTCGAAGTGCTGCGCGGCCCGCAGGGCACGCTGTTCGGCAAGAACGCCAGCGCCGGTCTCGTCAACATCGTCTCCGAAGGTGGCAGCGACACCCTCGAAGCCGAAGCCAGCCTCGACTATTTCGAAGGTGAGGAAGTCCGCATGAAGGCCGCGATTGCCGGTCCGCTGACCGACAATCTCACCGCGCGGGTGACCGGCTTCTGGGGCACCTTCGATGGCAACATCACCAACGTCAATCAGGGCGGCCGCCGCGACGTCAACGGCTACAAGCGCTACGGCGCGCGCGGGATCCTCGATTACGACGCGGGCGGCGCCGATCTGCGCCTGATCGCCGACTATTTCGAATCCGATGACAATTGCTGCGCCGACGTCACCGCGGTCAGCCGCGGCGCGGTGCTCGATGACGAACTCGGCCTGCCCGGCGGCTCGGCGCAGGGCGAGGACCAGCGCTTCGTCAACCACAACCTCGTCACCCGCGCCAAGGATCGCCAGTGGAGCATCACCGGCTCGGGCGATTTCGACATCGGCGACACCCACACCCTCAACGTCATCCTGGGCTATCGCAACTGGTTCAACGAGGAATTCCGCGACGGCGACTTCCTGCCGCGCGCCATCGTCGGCACCGGCGAGCTGCATGACAACGGCGTGGTTCGCACCGAGCAGATCTCGGCCGAAGTCCGCCTGGCCTCGGACCAGACCAAGTCGTTCTTCTACCAGGTCGGCGCCTTCGCGTGGCAGTCGGAGAACAGCCAGGTCTTCACCCGCCGCAACATCACCTGCGCCAGCTCGACCCTGCCGGTCGATCCGCGCACCGGCGCGCGTCCGTGCAACATCGCCGATACGGTCAACACGATCTTCCCGACCGCGACCTCGTTCAGCGATGTCACCTCGACCAACTTCGCGCTGTTCACCCAGGCGACCTATCGCTTCACCGAGCAGCTCTCGCTGACCGGCGGCCTGCGCTACACCTGGGATGATCTCGAATTCACCCACACCCGCGCGCCGGGCGTCAATGCCTTCAATGGCCTGCCGGCGACCGGTCCGGGCGTTTCGGGCAACCCGGCCGGCGGCACGCTCGCCAGCGGCGGCAACGGCACCAACACTTCGGCCGGCGCAACCGACACCGGCAACCTTTCGGGCCGTGCGGTGCTGCAGTTCGAGCCGACCGAAGACATCATGCTCTACGGCTCGTACACCCGCGGCTACAAGGGCCCGGCGTTCAACGTGTTCTTCAACCACACCGCCCCCACCAACGCGATTCCGATCGACGAGGAGCTGTCGGACAGCTTCGAAGTCGGCCTCAAGTCGCAGTTCTGGGATCGCCGGGTGCAGTTCAACCTGTCGGCCTTCATGGTCGAATATGAAGGCTTCCAGGCCAACAACTTCGTGCTGCTCAACGGCGCGGTGGTCTCGAACCTGACCAATGCCGGCACCGTGAAGAGCGAAGGCTTCGAAGCCGATCTCGTGATCGCACCGGTCGACGGGCTGAACCTGCGCGCCAGCGCGGCCTATGCCGATGCGCAGGTCAAGGAGTTCAACCCCAACCCGGCCACCAACGCTCCGGACGCACGCAACGGCACGCAGCTCCCGCTCGCGCCCAAGTTCGTCTACACCATCGGCGGCGATTACACTGCCGATCTGGGCGGGCTGCAGCTCTACCTCAACACCGATTACCGTCACACCAGCCGCCAGTTCTCCGATCTCGGCGAACAGGGTCCGATTGACGCCTTCGGCATCTGGAACGCCTCGGTCGGCTTCTCCGATCCGGACGACAAGTTCCGCGTGACCTTCCACGCCCGCAACCTCACCGACAACAGCTATGTGCTGCTGAACGTGTCGGCCGGGCAGCGCCTGCAGATCCCGCGTGATGCGGATCGCTACTTCGGGATTTCGCTGCGCACCCGGATGTGATGAGCGGCGCTCGATCCTAAAGCAAACTGGGGGCCGCCGGAGCAATCCGGCGGCCCCTGCCATAAGGGGGCCAGCTTGCCCTGCCCCGTCCATGCCTTCTAGGAACCCGTGATGGCCGCCACTCACCCTGCCCTGTCGAACCGGCTGCGCTGGTCGCTGTTCACCGTGCTGTGCATCGCAGGCGTGTTCAACGCGATGGACCGGCCGATCATCGCCATCCTCAAGCCCGACATGATGGCGGCGTTCAACTGGACGGACAGCGACTTCGGCGATCTGGCTGCGGTCACCCAGTTTTCGGCGGCCTTTGCCTTCCTGTTCACCGGCTGGCTGGTGGACCGGCTCGGGGTCAACCGCTCGATGCAGGTCGGCGCGTCAGCCTGGTCGCTGGCGGCGATGGCGCATGGCTGGGCCTATTCGACCTGGCAGGTGGTGGGCGCGCGCATGGGCCTTGGCGTGACCGAGGCGGTGCAGACCCCGCTCACGATCAAGACCGTCGCCACCCTGTTCCCGCCCGACAAGCGCAGCTTCGCCTTCGGTTTTGCGACGATGCTGGCAGGGGCGGGGACGATCGCGATGCCCTTTGTCATCCCGGCGCTGGCGCTGGCGGTGGGTTGGCGCGGGGCGCTGGTGGCAGGCGGGATCGGCGGGTTCCTGTCACTGTTCGCGTGGATGTGGCTGGCGCGCGGGATCGCCTCGCTGAACGAGCGCGGGGTGGCCGATGCCCCCGCGGCGGGCGCGGATGGCGCGGGCTATGGCCCGATCCTGCTGAACCGCATGACCTGGGGGATTGTCGGGGCCAAGGCGCTGTCCGACATGACCTGGTGGTTCATCAATTTCTGGCTGGCCGATTATTACCGCAAGGAATTCGGGCTTTCGACGCTGGAGCTGGCGGTGCCGCTGGCGATCGCCTTTGCGGGATCGGGCCTTGGCGCGCTGCTGGCGGGCTGGGCCTCGACCCGGTTGCTCGAAGCCGGATGGAGCCCCAACCGCGTGCGCAAGAGCGTGATGCTGGTCTCGGCCCTGCTGGTCGCGCCGCTGCCGCTGGTGTTGCAGCTTAACTCCTTCTGGCCGGTCGCGGTGATGATCGGCGTGGTGATGGCGGGGCATCAGGGCTTCTCGCTCTCGATCTTCTCGACCATCACCGATGTCGTGCCGGGCGCGAAGGTCGGGCGGGTGACTGCGTTCGGCGCCTTCATGGGCAATATGGGCGGGGTGGGCATCAGCCTGATCACCGGCCGCGTGCTCGATGCGGGGCTGGGCTTCGTGCCGCTGTTCATCTTTGCCGCCAGTTCCTATCTGGTCGCGCTGGCGTGGTTTCAGTGGCTGATCCCGACCATCCGCCGCGACGAAAGCGATCTGCGCGCGCCTGTCTGAGCCATGCTGGCGGTTGCCTTGACGGGGCAGGTGCGATAGGCTTGTGACACCGGGAGACAGAACGCGTGACAGACATCGCGCAACAGGGACAAACCGCTAGCACCATGGGCAAGGCAGAACCCCGATGAAGCGCGCCAAACGCCCCGATTTCGATGCCTATGCGGGCGATCTCTACGGCGAGATGATGCTGGCAGAGCCGGCCCCTGCGCCGGCCGAACGCAAGCCGCTATCGCGCTTTGTCCCGGGCCTTGCGATCTGCGCCATTGCCAGTGCGGCGGGCGCGTGGCTGGCCCAGAATTACGGGGTGCCGATCATTCTGGCCGGGCTGCTGCTGGGCCTCGCGATGGGCTTTGCCGCTGGCGACCCGCGCACCCATGAGGGGCTCGATGCGACCTCGCGCCACGGATTGCGCGCAGGGATCATGCTGCTCGGCTTTCAGGTGACGGTGATGGAGATTACCGCAATGGGGCTGGTGCCCTTTGCAGGCCTCGCACTGGTGATGTCGGCGGCGCTGGTGGCGGCGCTGCTGGCCGCCCGCGTAACCGGGCAGAGCCCTGCGGCAGGCCTGCTGGCGGGCGGGTCGACCGCGATCTGCGGCGCTTCGGCGGCGCTGGCGCTCTACGGCGTGATCGGACGCGAGCGGATCGAGCAGGCGCAGTTCACGCTGACGCTGGTGAGCCTTGCCACGGCGAGCGCGATTGCGCTGGTGGTCTATCCCCCGCTCACCCAGATGCTCGGCTTCAGCGATGCGCAGGCCGGCTTTCTGGTCGGCGCGTCGATCCATGATGTGGCGCAGGCCATCGGCGCGGGCTTTGCCGTGTCCGATGCTGCCGGCGCGCAGGCGACTGTCGTCAAGCTGACGCGGGTGGCGCTGCTCGCGCCGCTGGTGACGCTGGCGGCCTTGTGGATCGCGCAGGTCCAGCCGGTCGAAGCCGACGATGCGGCAGGGCGGGTGCCGCTACTGCCCCGCTTCATCCTCGTGTTCCTCGGGCTGGTGGTGTTGAACTCGCTCGTCACCCTGCCCGCCGCATTTGCCGAACACGCATTGACCCTGTCCAAGACGCTGCTGCTGCTCGCCGTCACCGCCACCGCGATGCGCACCCGCACCGATCTGCTGCTGGAACTGGGCTGGCGCTCGGTCATGCCCGTGCTCGCGGCGACCATCGCCTCGCTCGGCGTGGCGCTGGCCTTTGCGCGGTGGGCGATATGAGTGCGGACCTGTTCGATCTCGCCGTGATCGGCGGCGGCGTGAACGGCGCGGGGATCGCGCGTGACGCTGCCGGACGCGGGGCGAAAGTGCTGCTGCTCGAACGCGGCGATCTGGCGGAAGGCACTTCGTCCAACTCCACCAAGCTGATCCACGGCGGCTTGCGCTATCTGGAGCACTACGAGTTCGCTTTGGTGCGCGAGGCCTTGAGCGAGCGCGAGGTGCTGTGGGGCATTGCCCCGCACATCATCTGGCCGCTGCGCTTCATCCTGCCGCACCGCCCCGGCCTGCGCCCGCGCTGGCTGCTGCGGCTCGGCCTGTTCCTCTATGATCATATCGGCGGGCGCAAATATCTGCCCGCTGCCCAAAGCGTGACGCTGGCGAGCCACCCGGCAGGCGCGCCGCTGAAGCCCGCGTTCACCCGCGCCTTCGCCTATTCCGATGGCTGGGTGGACGATGCGCGGCTGGTGGTTCTGAACGCCCGCGATGCTGCCGATCGCGGGGCGGAGGTGCGCACCCGCTGCGAAGTGACCTCCCTCGCCCGCGAGGGCGATCACTGGCGCATCGCGGCGGGCGGCGAGACCTTCACCGCGCGCGCGATCGTCAATGCGGCTGGCCCGCGCGTGCTCGATCTGCTGGGCCGCGCTGGCGAGCCGTCGGCACAGAAAATGCGGCTGGTGCGCGGATCGCATATCGTCGTGAAGAAGCTGTTCGATCACGACTTCGCCTATTTCTTCCAGCTGCCTGACGGGCGCATCTTCTTTGCCATTCCCTACGAGCAGGACTTCACCCTGATCGGCACCACCGATGTCGATCACACCGCCGGCCTTGATGAAGTGAAGGCGAGCGCGGAAGAGATCGTCTATCTGTGCGCCGGAGCCTCGGAATATTTCCGCACACCCGTGACGCCGACTGACGTGGTGTGGACCTATTCCGGCGTGCGCCCGCTGGTGGATGACGGATCGGGCAAGCCCGAGGCGGCGACGCGCGGCTATCGCTTCGAAATCGACGGCGGGCCGGACGAAGCCCCGCTCCTGTCCGTGTTCGGCGGCAAGATCACCACCTACCGGCACCTTGCCGCCGAAGCCGTCGAGCAGCTCGCGCCCTTCCTCCCCAGCCTCAAAGGCGGCGACTGGACCGGCAAGGCAGCTCTGCCCGGCGGCGACTTCGGGATGACGGAGGCGGAGGCGAAGGTGGCGCAGCTTGCGGCCCGCTACCCCTTCCTGCCCCCGCGCGAGGCGCACCGCCTGATCCGGCTTTATGGCACCCGTGCTTTCGCCATGCTCGGCGATGCTGGGAGCCTTGCCGAACTGGGCGAGCAATTCGGCCATGGCCTCACCGCAGCCGAAGTCGATTACCTCGTGCAGGCCGAATGGGCGCGCAGTGCCGACGACATCCTGTGGCGGCGCACCAAGCTGGGCCTGCACTTCACCCCCGAACAGGCGCTGCGCCTTCAAGCTTTTCTCTTGGAAAGGACAATCCCCGCATGACCCGAATCGTAGCCCTCGGCGGCACGGTCAATCCCGGCAGCTCGACCGAGCAGGCCTTGCGCCTCGCCGCCAGCATTGCCGAGGCCGACGGCGCCGAGGTGACGGTGTTCGGCGGCGAATATCTCACCGGTCTGCCGCATTACCTCGGCCCGGGGCACGATGCCTCGATGGGCGCGGAAATGATCGCGGCAGTGCGCGAGGCCGATGGCCTGCTGATCGCCGCCCCCGGCTACCACGGCACGATCTCGGGCGTCGTCAAGAACGCGCTCGACTATCTCGAAGACCTCGCGCGCGATGAGCGCCCCTATCTCGATGGCCGCGCGGTCGGGCTGATTGCCACCGCGTTCGGCGATCAGGCCTCGATGTCGACTCTGCTGACGATGCGCGCCATCACCCATGCCCTGCGCGGCTGGCCGACCCCGATGGGGGCGACGATTCGCACTTATCGCGGGCTGTTCTCGCCCGATGGCGAATGTCTTGACGAGCGCGCGCGCGGGCAGCTCGAACTGGTCGGCAAGCAGGTGGTGCTGGGCGCCAAGAGCTTTGCCGCAGGAAGGGGGTTGGCGTGAGCAGCGCGGCCGATCTCGACTCCGCGCTGGCCGCGGTTGCCGCTGGCCGGATCGTGGTGATTTCGGGGGACCGGCTGCGCGGCGGCGATATTGATTTCATGATCGCTGCAAGCCGCGTGACGCCCGAGGCGATCAACTTCATGGCAACCCATGGCCGCGGACTGATCTGCCTTGCGATTCCCCAGGCGCGCGCGGATCAACTCGGCCTCAGCCTCGTCAATCCGGGCACCGAGCGCCAGACCGGTCGGCCCTTTGCCCGCTCCATCGAAGCGGCCAGCGGCGTGTCGACCGGCATCTCGGCAGCCGACCGCGCCCATACGGTGCAGGTCGCGATTGCGCCGGGTGCGAGCGCGGCCGACATCCATTCGCCCGGCCATGTCTTCCCGCTGATTGCGCAGGACAATGGCGTACTGGCCCGCCCCTCGGCCTGCGAGGCCTCGATCGATCTGGTCCGGCTGGCAGGCGCAGGCGATGCAGCGGTGATCTGTTCGATCATGCGCGATGATGGCGAAATGGCGCGGCTCGACGATATCGGCGATCTGGTGCAGACCCATGGCCTCGCCATCGCGGATATCGGCGCGCTGACCGAGCGGCGGCAGATGGAAAGGGCCTGAACATGAGCGAAGGCGCAAAGGGCAGGCTGAGCCGCCGCGCGATGATCGCAGGGGCAGGCGGCGCCGCCCTGGCTGCACCGCTGCTTGCGCAAAAGCTGGTTGATCTGGGCCTGCCCGGCGGGCCGAGCCTCAGACCGATGGACCCCGCCTTCCCCGGCAAGGGGCCGATGATCGTCCAGCGCATCCGTCCGCCCTTGCTGGAAACCCCGATGGAGGTGTTCCGCGAAGGCGTGATCACGCCCAATGATCGCTTCTTCGTGCGCTGGAACTGGGAGATGCCGAGCGAAGTGAAGGCGGCCGATCACCGCGTTGCCATCGGCGGGGCGGTCAAGAAGGCGGTCTCCCTGACGCTCGACCAGATCGCGGCGGCGGGCGAGACTGTCTCGGTCGTCGCGATCAACCAGTGCGCGGGCAATGGCCGCGGCCTCAGCGAACCCCGTGTCACCGGCACCCAGTGGGGCAACGGGGCGATGGGCTGCGCGAAGTGGACCGGCGTGCGCCTCAAGGATGTGCTCGCGCTCGCGGGCGGCACCGCGCAAGGCGCAAAGCGGGTGCGCTTTGCCGGGCTCGATGTGCCGATGACGGACGGCGCGCCGCAATTCATCAAGTCAGTGCCGATGGACATCGCCATGCGCGATGATGTGCTGGTAGCCTGGGCCATGAATGACGAGCCGCTCTCGATCCTCCACGGCTTCCCGCTGCGGATTGTCGTGCCGGGGTGGTTCTCCACCTATTGGGTGAAGATGCTCGCCACCATCGAAGTGCTGAGCGGCGAGGACGACAGCTATTACGTCGCCGATTCCTACCGCATGCCCGCGCAGCCGATCACGCCTGAAGCCAAGGACTTCCCCACCGTTCCCATCACAGCCATGGGCCCACGCGCCTTCATCACCAGCCATGCCGATGGCGCGGTGGTGGCAAAGGGCAAGCCGCTGGTGCTGGAAGGCATCGCGATGGGGGGAGACGCGGCGCTGGAGCGCGTCGATCTGGTCGGACAAGGCTGGTCTATCCCCTGCGAGCTTGGCCCCGATGAAGGCCCCTATGCCTTCCGCCTCTGGTCGGTGAGCCTGCCGCAGGTCTCCGGCGATCTGACGGAGATCGGCGTGCGCGCTGCCAATGCGAAGGGCGCGGTGCAGCCTGACGCGTTGGTCTGGAACCCTTCGGGCTATGCCCGCAACGTGATCGAACGCATCACCCTGAGGGCACAATGAGAGCCGCCGCCATCATCCCCGCGCTGCTGCTGCTAAGCGGCTGCGAGCGCGCGCCGGAAGTGACTTTCGCTGACGCGTCGATCACCCTGCCCACCGATCCGGTCGATCTGCCCGAAGGCCCTGGTCGCGATGCGGTGCTTGCCAATTGCACCGCCTGCCATTCGCCTTCGACGATGCTGCAACAGCCCACGGTCCCGCGCGCAAAGTGGGAATCGATCGTGGGCAAGATGATCACGCTCTACAAGGCACCGGTGGATGAAGCGGCGATCCCTGAGATCGTCGATTACATGGTGGCGATGCAGGCTGCGCGCAACGAAGAGACTGCGCCCTAGGCGTTCGCTGCCCGCTCCAATCGTGCGCGGGCTTCTGCCTCGCCGATCAGGGGCAGCAATTCGCCCATGTCGGGGCCGTGGTCCATGCCGGTGAGCGCCTGCCGCAGCGGCAGGAACAGTGCGCGCCCCTTGCGGCCCGTGGCATCCTTGAGCGCCGTCGTGAGCATGCCCCAGGGATTATCGCCCCAGACGAGATGTGCGGCGGCATCGGCGAGAAAAGCGCGGTCTTCATCGGTGAAGTCCGGCTGGGTAATCGGCCCCGTCACCAGCCGCCACCATTCTGCCGCTTCGCCGATATGGGCAAGGTTCGGGCGGATCGCATGCCATCCGGCCGCGTCCATTCCTTCCGGCAGGCGCGCCTGCACCGCCTCGAAGGGCAGTTGGTGGACAATCGCGGCATTGAGCCGGTCGAGATCCTCGTCATCGAACTTCGCCGGAGCGCGTCCAAAGGTGCCGAGATCGAAGCTTGCGACCAGCGCCGGGCGGTCGGCAATCGGCTCGACGGGCTGCGAGGTGCCGAGCCGCGCCAGCAGCGCGACAATCGCTTCGGGCTCGATCCCGCGCTCGCGGAAAGCATCGCAGCCGAGCGATCCCAGGCGCTTGGAAAGCTTGCCCTCACGGCCCACCAGCAGTGCTTCATGCGCGAAGGCGGGGAGCGATTTTGCTGCAGCAAAGTCCGCAGCAAAAAGTGCGGTAAAGATTTGAATTTGAACGGCAGTGTTGGAAACGTGGTCCTCGCCGCGCAGCACTTGTGTGATGCCCATGTCGATATCGTCGACCGCGCTCGGCATCATGTAAAGCCACGAGCCGTCCGCCCGGCGGATGACAGGATCGGACAGCTGGGCGGCGTCGAACTTCTGGGTTCCGCGAATGCCGTCTTCCCAGGTGATCGGCTCGGCATGATCGAGCAGGAAGCGCCAATGCGGCGCAATGCCCTCGGCCTGCTTGGCGGCGTGGTCAGCATCGCTCAGCTTGAGAGCGGCACGATCATAGATCGGCGGCAGACCGCGCCCCAAAGCGATCTTGCGCTTCACTTCCAGTTCCTGCGCGGTTTCATAGCAGGGATAGATCCGCCCCGCTGCCTTCAGCGCATCAAAGGCCGCCTCGTAGCGCGCAAGGCGGTGCGACTGGCGCTCCTCGGCGTTCCAGCCAAGGCCGAGCCAGGTGAGATCGCTGCGGATCGCGTCGACATATTCCTCGCGGCTGCGCTCGGCGTCAGTGTCGTCGATGCGCAGGATGAAGCGCCCGCCGCTTTGCCGCGCCAGCATCCAGTTGTGGAGCGCGGTGCGGATATTGCCGACATGCAGCCGGCCGGTCGGCGAAGGGGCGAAGCGGGTGATCTTGGTCATGGTGGCGAGCGGTAGAGGCCTCCGCGCCCGCCCGCAAGCGCCTCACACCGCGCGCAGTTCGGCAGCGACCAGTGCCAGCGCGCCCTCCCACAGCCGGTGCATCCGCTCGGGCCGGACAAGCCCCGCGAGGGCCGCTTCAAAGCCGCTGCGGTCGCTCCGCGCCGCCGCATCGACAAAGGCGCCGATCGTGGCCTCGTCATGGCTGAGCAGGCGGCAGCAGAAGCGCGAGACATGGATGTTTTCGGGCCAGCTTGCGGCAATCGCATGGGAGAGGATCAGCGCCTTGGCAGCAAGCTCCACCCCGCCGAGGCGCACCGAAAGCTCCGGCACCGGATCGCGTCCCACCTTCTCGTGCAGCGCGATCAGCCGCAGGGCGTGGACAAAGCGCGCCGCCACCGGCCCGAGCGTGTCGATCCGCGGCGGCGCGGCAAGCGCGGCAATGACCTGCGCGGCGGCGGCGGTGGCGGCGGTGGCGGAGGTGGGCTGGGGACGCTGGGACATGGAACCTCGCAAATCGGGAGAGCCGGAATGACGATCTCTCTCTGCCATTATTGCGAGTGATTTGCAATAGCGTTCCTTACGGCCTACCCAAAGAAAAACCCCGCCGGAGCGCGAACTCCGGCGGGGCTTTCGATGTTTCGCACGAGTGCGAAGGCGCGGGGCTTATTCCTCGCCGTCGTCCTCGATCTCGACATCAGCGGCAGGCGCCGAAGCGGCCATGGCAGCCATCGCGGCCTTCATCGCTTCTTCCGAGCCGATCGCATCTGCGGCCGGTTCGACTTCGCGCTGGCCGGTCGCCGAGAGGGTTTCCTGCTGCTTCTTCCAGGCCGCCTTCAGCGCCGCATCGCGGCTGTTGGCGGTGACGCGCAGACGGTTCATGCCCGCACCGGTACCGGCAGGGATGAGACGGCCGACGATCACGTTCTCCTTGAGACCGATCAGGGTGTCCTTCTTCCCTTCAACCGCCGCCTGCGTCAGCACGCGGGTGGTTTCCTGGAACGAAGCCGCCGAGATGAAGCTGCGGGTCTGCAGCGACGCCTTGGTGATGCCGAGCAGCACCGGCTTGCCTTCCGCGGGCTGCTTGCCCTTGGCCAGCTTGCCGTTGATCTCCAGCATCTCGGCCAGATCGACCTGCTCGCCCGGCAGCAGGGTGGTGTCCCCGCCGTCGGTGATCTCGACCTTCTGCAGCATCTGGCGAACGATCACCTCGATGTGCTTGTCGTTGATCTTCACGCCCTGCAAGCGGTAGACTTCCTGGATCTCGTTGACGAGATATTCGGCCAGCGCTTCGACGCCCATCACCTCGAGGATGTCGTGCGGGTTGGGCGAGCCGGAAATCAGGGTGTCACCCTTCTTCACGTAGTCGCCTTCCTGCACGTCGATCACCTTGGTCTTGGGGATCAGGTACTCGACGGCTTCACCCTCCTCGGGGATGATCGCGATCTTGCGCTTGGCCTTGTATTCGCGAACGAATTCGATCCGGCCGGAGATCTTGGCGATGATCGCATTGTCCTTCGGCAGACGCGCCTCGAACAATTCGGCCACGCGCGGCAGACCGCCGGTGATGTCGCGGGTCTTGGCGGCTTCACGGCTCGCACGGGCAAGAATGTCGCCCGCTTCAACCGTCTGCCCATCCGTCACCGACAGGGTGGTGCCGGCAGCGAGCATGTAGCGCGCCGCTTCGGTTTCCCCGCCCGCTTCACCCAGCAGGGTGAGGCGCGGACGCAGATCTTCCTTCTTCTTGCGGCCGGTGGCGCGGTTCTCGGTAACCACACGCTGGGCGATACCGGTGGCATCATCCATCTGCTCTTCGAGCGTGATGCCCTCGATCAGATCCTGATACTTCACCACACCCGACTGTTCGGTGATGATCGGCAGAGTGAACGGATCCCACTCGGCCAGACGATCGCCGATCTTCACGTGATCGCCGTCCTTGAACTTGATCACCGTACCATAGGGCACCTTGTGCATTTCGCGCTCGCGCCCTTCGGCGTCGATCACCGCCAGCTCGCCGCTGCGCGACAGGCTGAGGATGCGGCCCATCTTGTCGGAGATGGTCTGCATCTCGCGATATTCGATGCGGCCTTCCGAAATCGCTTCGAGGTGCGAGGTTTCGTTGAGCTGCGCCGCGCCGCCGATGTGGAAGGTCCGCATCGTCAGCTGGGTGCCGGGCTCACCGATCGACTGCGCGGCGATGACGCCGACAGCTTCACCGATGTTGACCGGAGTCCCGCGGGCGAGATCGCGGCCGTAGCAGGTCGCGCAGACGCCCTGTTCGGCCTCGCAGATCAGCGGCGAACGGATCTTGGCCGACTGCACTTCAGCCGCCTCGATTTCCTTCACCATCGCCTCGTCGAGCAGCGTGCCCGAGGGGACGATCACTTCGCCGGTGGCGGCGTTGATGATGTCCTCGGCCACGGTGCGGCCGAGAATGCGCTCGCCGAGCGAGGCAATCACCGAACCACCCTGCACGATCGCGCGCATTTCGAGCGCGTTCTGGGTGCCGCAATCTTCCTCGACGATGACGCAGTCCTGCGACACGTCGACCAGACGGCGGGTCAGGTAACCCGAGTTCGCGGTCTTCAGCGCGGTGTCCGCGAGGCCCTTGCGGGCGCCGTGGGTCGAGTTGAAGTATTCAAGAACGGTCAGACCTTCCTTGAAGTTCGAAATGATCGGGGTCTCGATGATCTCGCCCGAAGGCTTGGCCATCAGGCCGCGCATCCCGGCGAGCTGCTTCATCTGCGCCGGGCTACCACGGGCACCCGAGTGGCTCATCATGTAGATCGAGTTGATCTGGGCTTCCTTGCCCGTCTCGGCATCGATCGGCTGCGCCTTAATCTCGGCCATCATCGCGTCGGCGACCATGTCACCGCACTTCGACCAAGCGTCGATCACCTTGTTGTACTTTTCCTGCTGGGTGATGAGACCGTCCTGGTACTGCTGCTCGTAACCGGCAACCAGTTCCTTGGTCTCGTCAACCAGCTTCACCTTGGCATCGGGGATGATCATGTCATCCTTGCCGAAGCTGATGCCGGCCTTGAACGCGTGACGGAAGCCAAGCGCCATGATGGCGTCGGCGAACAGCACGGTGTCCTTCTGGCCGGTGTGGCGATAGACCTGATCGATCACGTCACCGATTTCGCGCTTGGTGAGCAGGCGGTTGATGATGTCGAAGGGAACCTTGTGGTTCTTCGGCAGACATTCGCCGATCAGCATGCGGCCCGGGGTCGTGACAAAGCGCTTCATCACCACCTTGCCCTCTTCATCGGCCTGCGGGACGCGGGCGATGATGCGGGTGTGGAGCGTGACCGCCTTGGTTTCGATCGCCTGGTGCACTTCGGCCATGTCGGCAAAGCGCGGCAGCTTCTCGATCTTGGTGCCGTCGGCTTCCTCGATGAACTCGGGGTGCTTCTCCTGCCGCTCCATCGAGAGGTAGTAGATCCCCAGAACCATGTCCTGCGAGGGCACGATGATCGGCTTGCCGTTGGCGGGCGAGAGGATGTTGTTGGTCGACATCATCAGCACGCGCGCTTCGAGCTGCGCTTCGAGCGACAGCGGCACGTGGACCGCCATCTGGTCACCGTCGAAGTCGGCGTTGAAGGCCGAGCAGACCAGCGGGTGAAGCTGGATCGCCTTGCCTTCGATCAGCACAGGCTCGAATGCCTGGATGCCGAGACGGTGCAGCGTCGGCGCGCGGTTCAGCAGAACCGGGTGCTCGCGGATCACCTCGTCAAGGATGTCCCAGACTTCCTTGCGTTCCTTCTCGACCCACTTCTTGGCCTGCTTAAGGGTCATCGAGAGACCCTTGGCGTCGAGGCGGGCGTAGATGAACGGCTTGAACAGTTCGAGCGCCATCTTCTTGGGCAGGCCGCACTGGTGCAGCTTCAGTTCCGGACCGGTCACGATCACGGAACGGCCCGAATAGTCGACGCGCTTGCCGAGCAGGTTCTGGCGGAAGCGACCCTGCTTGCCCTTGAGCATGTCGGACAGCGACTTCAGCGGACGCTTGTTGGCGCCGGTGATGACGCGGCCACGGCGGCCGTTGTCGAACAGGGCGTCAACCGCTTCCTGCAGCATGCGCTTTTCGTTGCGCACGATAATGTCCGGCGCGCGCAGTTCAATGAGGCGCTTCAGGCGGTTGTTGCGGTTGATGACGCGGCGGTAGAGATCGTTGAGATCCGAGGTCGCGAAACGGCCACCATCGAGCGGCACCAGCGGGCGCAGTTCGGGCGGGATGACCGGGATCACTTCGAGGATCATCCACTCCGGGCGGTTGCCGGATTCGATGAAGCTCTCGACGACCTTGAGGCGCTTGATGATCTTCTTGGGCTTCAATGCCGACTTGGTGGTGGCGAGCTCGTCCATCAGCGCATCGCGCTCGGCTTCGAGATCGAGTTCGGCGAGCATCACCTGCACGGCTTCAGCGCCGATATTGGCGGTGAAGGCGTCTTCGCCATATTCGTCCTGCGCTTCGAGGAGCTCGTCTTCGGTCAGCAGCTGGTACTTCTCGAGCGGGGTCAGGCCCGGCTCGATCACCACGTAGCTTTCAAAGTAGAGGATGCGCTCGAGCTGCTTCAGCTGCATGTCGAGCAGCAGGCCGATGCGCGAGGGCAGCGACTTCAGGAACCAGATGTGCGCGACCGGCGCGGCCAGTTCGATGTGGCCCATGCGCTCGCGACGGACCTTGGTCACGGTGACTTCGACGCCGCACTTTTCGCAGACGACGCCCTTGTACTTCATGCGCTTGTACTTGCCGCACAGGCACTCGTAGTCCTTCACCGGGCCGAAGATGCGTGCGCAGAACAGGCCGTCACGCTCGGGCTTGAACGTGCGGTAGTTGATCGTCTCGGGCTTCTTGATCTCGCCATAGGACCACGAGCGGATGCGCTCGGGGCTGGCGATGCCGATCTGGATCTGGTCGAAGGTTTCGGGCTTCGCCAGCTGGTTGGTGAATTTGGTCAGGTCGTTCATTAGGCTTTCTCCGCCTCGGAAATTGCATCGCCGCAGGTCTTGGTCCTGCTCACCATGTCAGCCATCGCATTGGGCTTGGTCAGGATGGACTGGGCCACTGCAAGCTGGAGTTGCGCGTAGTCCATGCCGATCATGGGATCACGCTTGCCCAGCTGGCGGCCCGACATCAGGGTCAGCCTGCGATAAAAGCTCTCGGTCCCTTTGACGGTCTCGATCGCCTTGGCTTGTTCTTCATTCGTCGCTTCCTGACGGGTCAGGGTCATCAACACGCTGTCCGCAGCAACCCGGCATTCCAGGGCACTGCGATAAACCGTCTCGACGCCCTTATCCGCAGCGCTCGACGGGGTGGCGACCAGCGCCATCCCCGTGAACCCGGCGGCCATCAGCGCCTTGCGCATCATTCGGCTGCCTCCAGCATCTCCCCGTCGTCATCTTCATCGCTCAGCGACTTCAATTCGACGTTGAGGCCGAGGCTGCGCATTTCCTTGACGAGCACGTTGAAGCTCTCCGGAATGCCGGCTTCGAAGGTGTCGTCGCCCTTGACGATCGCTTCGTAGACCTTGGTGCGGCCGACAACGTCGTCGGACTTCACCGTCAGCATTTCCTGCAAGGTATAGGCGGCACCGTAGGCCTGGAGCGCCCAGACTTCCATTTCCCCGAAGCGCTGGCCGCCGAACTGCGCCTTGCCGCCCAGCGGCTGCTGGGTGACGAGCGAGTAGGGGCCGATCGAACGCGCGTGGATCTTGTCGTCGACCAAGTGGTGGAGCTTCAGCATGTAGATGATGCCCACGGTCACCTTGCGGTCGAACGCCTCGCCGGTGCGGCCGTCATAGAGCGTGGACTGACCCGAAGAGTCGATCCCCGCCTTGATCAGCATGTCCGACACATCGGCTTCACGCGCGCCGTCGAACACCGGGGTCCCCATCGGCACGCCAGCCGAAAGGTTGCCGGCCAGTTCCACGATCTCGACCGTCGAGCGGCTGTCGATGTCTTCGTGGTACTGCTCGCCATAGACGTCCTTCAGACGCTCGATCACCGCGGCGGGCGGCTGGATACCGGCGAAATCTTCGGCAGCATTCGGATTGGCAGCGCGCCACTCCTCCAGCTTGTGCTTGATCTCGTGACCAAGCGCACGGGCGGCAAAGCCGAGGTGCGTTTCGAAGATCTGACCGACGTTCATGCGCGAAGGCACGCCCAGCGGGTTGAGCACGAGGTCAACCGGGGTCCCGTCTTCAAGGAACGGCATGTCTTCGGCCGGCAGAATGCGGCTGATGACACCCTTGTTCCCGTGACGGCCGGCCATCTTGTCGCCCGGCTGCAGCTTGCGCTTCACCGCGACGAAGACCTTGACCATCTTGAGCACGCCCGGGGCGAGTTCGTCACCGCGCTCGAGCTTTTCCTTGCGGTCATGGAACTTGGCATCGATCAGACCGACGGCTTCGTCGTACTGCGACTTCACCGCTTCGATCTGGGCCTGACGGCCATCATCGGCGACCGCGAACTTGAACCATTCGTGGCGATCGACTTCATCGAGGATTTCCTCGGTGATCTCGATGCCCTTCTTCAGCCCCTTGGGCGCAGCCGAAGCGGTCTGGCCGATCAGCATGTCCTTGAGGCGGTTGTAGGTCGCACGGTTGAGGATGTTGCGCTCGTCCGCGGCGTCCTTGCGGAGGCGTTCGATTTCCTCGTTCTGGATCGCACGGGTACGGTCATCGATCTCGATCCCGTGGCGGTTGAACACCCGGACCTCGACGATGGTGCCGGCCACGCCCGGGGGCAGACGCAGCGAGGTGTCACGCACGTCGCTCGCCTTTTCGCCGAAGATGGCGCGCAGCAGCTTTTCTTCAGGCGTCATCGGCGATTCACCCTTGGGGGTGATCTTGCCGACCAGAATGTCGCCCGGGTGCACTTCGGCACCGATATAGACGATGCCCGCCTCGTCGAGGTTGCGCAGGGCTTCCTCGCCGACGTTCGGGATGTCGCGGGTGATGTCTTCCGGCCCGAGCTTGGTGTCGCGGGCCATGACTTCGAACTCCTCGATGTGGATCGAGGTGAAGACGTCGTCCTTCACGATGCGTTCGCTGATCAGGATCGAGTCTTCGTAGTTGTAGCCATTCCACGGCATGAACGCGACGAGGCTGTTCTTGCCCAGCGCCAGCTCGCCCAGATCGGTCGAGGGGCCGTCAGCGATGATGTCGCCCTGTTCGATCACGTCGCCCACCTTCACCAGCGGACGCTGGTTGATGCAGGTGTTCTGGTTCGAACGCTGGAACTTCTGCAGCGTGTAGATGTCGACGCCCGACTGGCCGGGTTCGACATCGCCGATCGCACGGATCACGATACGGGTCGCATCGACCTGATCGACGATCCCGCCGCGCTTGGCCGCGATCGCAGCGCCCGAATCGCGCGCCACGGTTTCTTCCATGCCAGTGCCGACCCAGGGTGCTTCCGCCTTCACGAGCGGCACGGCCTGACGCTGCATGTTCGAGCCCATCAGCGCGCGGTTGGCGTCGTCGTTTTCCAGGAACGGAATGAGCGAGGCCGCAACTGAGACGAGCTGCTTGGGGCTGACGTCCATCAGCGTGATCTGTTCACGCGGCGCCATCAGGTTGTCGCCGTTGTGACGCGCCGACACCAGTTCTTCCACGAAGGAGCCGTCTTCCGTCAGCTCGGCCGAAGCCTGCGCGACGGTGTGCTTCTGCTCTTCCATCGCCGACAGGTAGATCACGTCGCCGGTGACCTTGCCGTCGATGACCTTGCGGTACGGGGTTTCGATGAAGCCGTACTTGTTGACGCGGCTGAACGACGCGAGGCTGTTGATCAGACCGATGTTCGGGCCTTCCGGCGTTTCGATCGGGCAGATGCGGCCATAGTGCGTCGGGTGAACGTCGCGGACTTCGAAGCCGGCGCGCTCACGGGTGAGACCGCCCGGCCCGAGCGCCGAGACGCGGCGCTTGTGGGTGACTTCCGAGAGCGGATTGGTCTGGTCCATGAACTGCGAGAGCTGCGAGGAGCCGAAGAACTCGCGCACCGCGGCCACAGCAGGCTTGGCGTTGATGAGGTCGTTCGGCATCACCGTGCTGACGTCGACCGAGCTCATGCGCTCCTTCACGGCGCGCTCCATGCGCAGCAGGCCGACGCGGTACTGGTTTTCCAGCAGCTCGCCCACCGAACGCACGCGGCGGTTGCCGAGGTTGTCGATGTCGTCGACTTCGCCCTTGCCGTCCTTGAGGCTGACGAGCTCCTTCACCACCGCGAGGATGTCTTCCTTGCGCAGCGTGGTGATGGTGTCTTCGCACTCGAGGCCCAGACGCATGTTGAGCTTCACGCGGCCCACGGCCGAGAGGTCATAGCGTTCGGCATCGAAGAACAGGCCTTCGAACAGCGCCTCGGCGGTTTCCTTCGTCGGCGGTTCGCCCGGACGCATGACCTTGTAGATCGCTTCCAGACCCTCGTCGCGGTTCTCGGCCTTGTCGGCCTTGAGGGTGTTGCGGATCCACGGACCGGTGTTGATCTCGTCGATGTCGAGCAGCGGCAGGCGGTCGATCCCGGCCTTGTCGAGCGTTTCGATGTGCTCAACCGTCAACTCGTCACCGGCTTCGATGTAGATGCGGCCCGTGCTCTCGTCGATCATGTCGGCGGCGGCATAGCGGCTGACGACTTCCTCGGTCGGCAGCAGCAGTTCAGCCAGGCCGTCCTTGGCGGCCTTGTTGGCAGCGCGCGGGGAAATCTTGGTGCCGGCCGGGAAGACTTCCTCGCCGGTGGCAGCATCGACCAGAGCGAAGGTCGGCTTGGCGCCGCGCCATTGCTCGGCCACGAACGGGATCTTCCAGCCGTCCTTGGCGCGTTCCCACACCACGGTGTTGTAGAAGTGGTGGAGGATGTCCTCGGCATCGAGGCCGAGCGAATAGAGCAGCGCGGTGACCGGCAGCTTGCGCTTGCGGTCGATACGGACGTTGACAATGTCCTTCGCGTCGAATTCGAAATCGAGCCACGAACCGCGGTAGGGAATGACGCGCGCAGCGAACAGCAGCTTGCCCGACGAATGGGTCTTGCCGCGGTCATGATCGAACAGAACGCCCGGCGAACGGTGCATCTGCGAGACGATCACACGCTCGGTGCCGTTGATGATGAAGGTGCCGTTCTCGGTCATGAGCGGCATGTCGCCCATGTACACGTCCTGCTCCTTGATATCGAGCACGGAGCGGGTTTCAGTCTCGGTGTCGACCTCGAACACGATGAGGCGCAGCGTCACCTTCATCGGAGCGGCATAGGTGATGCCGCGCTGACGGCACTCGGTGGTGTCGTACTTGGGCTCTTCGAGTTCGTAATGGACGAAATCGAGCTCGGCCGTGCCGGCGAAATCGCGGATCGGGAAGACCGAGCGCAGGGTCTTTTCGAGGCCCGAGACATAGCCCGTGGCCTTGTCCGAACGCAGGAACTGCTCGTAGCTTTCGCGCTGAACCTCGATCAGGTTCGGCATCTGCACGACTTCGTGAATGTCACCGAAGATCTTGCGGATGCGCTTCTTCGCGGTCCCTTGCGCCTTGCGGCTGCGGGTGACGGGCGGCTTCGCCTTGGTTGCCATGGAAGATCGGGCCTCTTCAATTGGGCCGCGCGGGTTGGCTCGCGCGGACGGAAAAATATCGCATGCGTCACGCGAGAAAAATCAGCCGGATCGAACGCACAAATGCCGCGTGCCCACAGCGCCCTCAGGGCGGTGCTGGCAGCAGCATCACATCATGCGTCGCGAAATTGGCTTGTCGCCGCTTCCATTCCTAGGCCGGTTCCCGCGCAGAATCAGCCTTGCTCGAAGCGAGCGAGAGCGGCGCTGATAGGTTCCCCACCACAGGCTGTCAACGCCGCGCAAGCAGCCGCACCGGAGAGGCAGGGCCACTTACCGCAAAACAACGCGGGCAATATCGTTTTTCAATATTATTGATTGACGATAAGCCGCGAATCGGATTAGAGAGGTTTTATCGAATCACGATGTGTCGCCGAAAGGAAAACGATATGACCAGCCTTACCAACACCGCTCTTGCCGCCTGCGCCGCGCTGGTGCTGACCTTCGCATCGATCGGCGCAATCGTGACCGTGCCGCTGGCCCAAGCCGCCACGCCGACCGCACTCGGCCTGCCCTCGCTCGCCTGACACCAAAGGGAACCTCGACATGTCCAGACCCGACAGAACCACCGACTTGCTTCTGCTCGCAGGCAAGGTCATCGCGATCTTCATGCAGGGCGCCATGGCGCTCGGCGCGATTGCGCTGCTGATCGCCGCCGTGGGCCTTGCCGTCGGACACGACAGCATCCAGGCCGAATTGCTGGCCGACAAGGCCTATGCCGATGTCGTGCTGCCGCTGTTCCCGATCTTCAGTGTGATGCTGATCGGCTTCGGGATCGTCACGGCGCTGTTTATCTTCTTCGGGCGGCTGCGTGCGATCATCAACACCGTCGGCGAGGGCGATCCTTTCGTTCCGGCCAATGCCGAAAGGTTGAGCCTGATGGCGTGGCTGATCCTCGGCGTGCATGGTCTGGCGCTTGCTGCCGCGCCTTTCGCGATCGAGCTGGCCCGGTTTGCAGAACGCGTCGGCGAAGATGCCAACATCGCCATCGACAGCGGGTTCGACCTCAGCGGCATCCTGCTCGTCATCATCCTGTTCATCCTCGCCCGGGTGTTCCGCCATGGCGCCGAGATGCGCGAAGATCTGGAAGGAACCGTGTGATGCCCCCCATCAACGACGACCTCGAAGGAGCCCGCATCATGGTCAAGCTCGACGACCTGCTCTACGCCCGCCGCATGACGCTGACCGAACTGGCCGACCGGGTGGGGCTGACGCTTGCCAACCTGTCGATCCTCAAGACAGGCAAGGCCAAGGCGATCCGCTTCTCCACCCTCGCGGCGATCTGCCGCGAACTGGACTGCCAGCCGGGCGATCTGCTGGCCTACCGGACCGAGCAAGCCTGACCCCCAAATTGCTTGACTCTTGTGCCTGATCGCCTAGAGGCCCGCCCCGACCGGCGGGCCTCGTGCTTTGTCGGCCATCCGTCCGAGACAGTTGGTGACCGGAATATGCCGGTCTTAATCTCCAGCCTAGACGGGGAAACGAGATTTAACCCGGCCGCCATCATGCATGGCAGCCGCGGCCGTGCTGACAGGCACACCCTCCTTCCCTTTCGACGGACTCGCCCGTGTTCGGAGCTTCGGCCTCGGCATGGACAAATGTAGCCGGTCGCCCGGGGGAGCCATTTCCCGCGCGATCATATGTGAAGGAGTATGGCATGGATCGTTCGCAGAAAGCCGACACGGTTGCCCAGCTCAATGCGGTCTTCAGCGAGGTCAGCGTGGTGGTCGTCACCCGCAACCTCGGCATGACGGTGGCCCAGTCCACCGCCCTGCGCGGAAAGATGCGCGATGCTGGCGCCACCTACAAGGTTGCGAAGAACCGTCTCGCCAATCTCGCCCTCGAAAACACCGACTATGTCGGGCTCAGTGACATGCTCACTGGCCCGGTCGGGCTGGCCTGGTCGACTGACCCGGTCGCAGCCGCCAAGGCTGCTGTCGAATTCGCCAAGACGAACGACAAGCTCGAAATCGTCGGCGGGTCGATGGGTTCGGTCGTTCTCGACGAAGCCGGGGTCCGGGCACTTGCCTCGATGCCGAGCCTCGACGAACTGCGCGCCAAGCTCATCGGGCTGGTCAACGCCCCGGCGACCAAGATCGCCCAGGTCGTTACTGCACCCGCTGCGAAGGTCGCCCGTGTGTTCGCCGCTTACGCGGACAAGGCAGCCTAAGAGACGTTTTTCGCCAGACGAAACTATCTGGGGCGTATTTGCCCCGCCACAATTTGGAGTGAACCATCATGGCCGATATTGCCAAGCTTGTTGAAGAACTTTCGAAGCTGACCGTCCTCGAGGCGGCTGAACTCGCCAAGGCCCTCGAAGAAGCATGGGGCGTCAGCGCCGCTGCTGCGGTTGCGGTTGCAGCCGGCCCGGCTGCTGTTGCCGAAGCTGTCGAAGAGCAGACCGAATTCGACGTCATCCTGACCGGCGACGGCGGCAAGAAGATCCAGGTCATCAAGGAAGTCCGCGCCATCACCGGCCTGGGCCTGACCGAAGCCAAGGCCCTCGTCGAAGGCGCCCCGAAGGCTGTCAAGGAAGGTGTCAACAAGGCCGAAGCCGAAGACATCAAGAAGAAGCTCGAAGAAGCCGGCGGCACCGTCGAACTCAAGTAAGCTTCTCGCCCGGACAACCGGACGAAACACAGAAGGCGGCGCCAGCGATGGTGCCGCCTTTTTGCTGTCCGCCATGCCGCAGCGCGAGCCGCCCGGATGGCCGCTCCGTTCATGATTAATGCGTGGTTTGCAACGTTGTATGAAACGGACACAGCCCCAAATCTGACTGCGAAGTTGCTTTACACCTAGGCAATAACGCCTAACATCCGTCGCTCTGAAGACCGAGTCGCCGAGTCTCTTTCGGGAGAGTCGGCACGGGGTGCGAAACCCGGATTTTGGTCTTGATGGAACGTACGTACAACGCCATCCGACCGCACTCATCGCTCGGATACCAGCCGCCGGCCCCACAAACGATCTTGCCTCGCCCTGCTAGCCTGCCTTACGCTCCGCTTCAGGCCGCCCAGCAGGGCGACCACAACCGCCGGAACTCTAACTTAGCCGGTGGACCACCCTAATGGGGCAGATCACCCCCTTCCCCTTGCCCCTGCCTGCCCCTATGGCGGGCGGCTCGCCGCTGGCGGGCAGGATCCGACCATGCAGCACGCAACCCCTCTATCGACGCCCGGCTGGGGCCATGAAATCCGCGCGACACTCGCGCTCGCGGTGCCGCTGGCGGCGACCAATCTGCTGCAGATGCTGATCCATGCGGTCGACGTGATCTTCATCGCCCGGCTGGGTGACGAGCCGCTGGCCGCCTCCAGCCTCGCGATTGCGATCTTCGGTCTGACGGTGTGGGCGATGACCGGACTTGTCGGCGCCTGCGCCCCGCTGATCGCGGCCGAGCGCGGGCGGCGGCTCCATTCGGTGCGCGATATCCGCCGCACGGTGCGGATGGGGATGTGGGTGTCGGTCGGGTTCGGCCTCGTCGGCATGGGCGTGGCCTTCGCGGGCGAAGCGCTGCTGCTGGCGAGCGGTCAGGACGCGGCCATAGCGGCCATGGCGGGCGAATTCCTCGCCGTGCTGGCCTTCGCGATGATCCCGATGATCCTTGCCGGCGTGTTCCGCATCTTCGTCGCCGCGCTCGGCAAGCCCGGCTATGCGACCGCGATCACCCTGCTGGCGCTCTGCACCAATATCCTCGGCAACTGGACGCTGGTGTTCGGCAATCTGGGCCTGCCTGCGCTCGGCCTGATGGGCTCGGCCCTGTCGAGCGTGATCACGGCCATCGCGATGCTGGTCGCCTATGTGGTGGTGATCGGAAGCGACCGCCAGCTGCGGCGCTATCGCATCTTCGGGCGCTGGTGGCGGCCGGAATGGAACCGCCTGAAGCAGATCATGGTGATCGGCACGCCGATTTCGCTGACCGTGCTGGCCGAGGCCGGACTGTTCAGCGGCGCGGCGCTGCTGATGGGGCGGATCGGCGAAACAGAACTGGCCGCCCATACGCTCGCGCTAAATCTTGCGGCGCTCGCCTTCCAGATCCCTTTCGGAACGGCGCAAGCGGCGACCATCCGGGTCGGCTATCACATGGGCGCAGGCGACGCGCAGGCAGCGGGCCGCGCAGGCTGGGTGGCGCTGGTGATCGGCACCGGTTTCATGAGCACGACCGCGCTGGCGATGATGCTGGTGCCGAGTGCGTTGCTGCAAATCTATGTCGACCCCGCCCTGCCCGCCAATGCCGCGCTGGTGGGCTTTGCGGTGCAATATCTCACCCTCGCCGCGATCTTCCAGCTGGCGGACGGGGTGCAGGCGGTCGGCGCGGGGGCACTGCGCGGGCTTCAGGACACGCAGGTGCCGATGTGGATCGCGATCTTCAGCTACTGGGTGCCCGGCTTCGGCCTTGCCATCGGATTGGGCTTCTTCACCCCGCTCGAAGGCACGGGCGTGTGGATCGGCCTTGCGACCGGATTGTTCTTTGCCGCAGGCGGATTGCTGTGGCGCTGGGCGCGGCGCGACCGGCTGGGGCTGACGGCTGCACTGCCGGCCTAACGCGGCGCGGCGGCTCCAGGAGGGGCGGCCACGCCGGTCGGGATGGTGATCCCGAGGGTGTCGAACTTCAGCTTCACCGCTTCATTCAATGCCCATGATAGCGCGAGATAATCGCCAGTCTTGCACCATACCCTGAGGCCGACCCGCACGGAGTTTTCCGCCAGCGCCGCGACAAAGGCGACCGGTGCGGGATCGGCGAGCACCCGCGGATCGGCCTTCGCCAGTTCCAGTATCGCCGCGCGCGCAGCCTTGAGATCATCCTCGTAGCCGATGTTCACCAGCAGCTCGAAACGCCGGGTGGGCATGCGCGAATGGTTGACCACCGGCTTGTTCCACAGCTCGTTATTGGGAACCATCACGTAAAGCCCGTCGAGCTGGAGGATCTCGGTGGTGAACAGGCCGATCGCCTGCACCGAACCTGCCACGGTGCCTGCGGTGATGTATTCGCCGACCCGGAACGGGCGCTGGATCAGGATCATCACGCCCGCCGCGACATTGCTGAGCGTGCCCTGCAAGGCGAGGCCGACCGCCAGCGCCAACCCGCCCAGCGCCGCGATGATGCTGGTGGTCTGCACCCCGAACTGGGTCAGCACGGTGATCGCCACCACCACCCACAGCGCATACTTGATGATGTTGCTGAGGAACTTGGCGACGGTCGGCTCGATCCGGTCGGAACTGGTCAGCGCGCGGTCGGCCCAGCGCGACAGCAGCCGGGCCAGCACCACGCCGATCACTGTCACCGCAATCGCGCCGGTCAGGAAGGCGAGGTTGACCTTCAGCCACACCCAGGCCTCGGCGGCGAAGTTGATCTCGTCATTGAGGTGCGCGGGAACTTTCGGCGGCAGTTTGGGGGCAGACATCAGGCACTTGGCTCCTTGCATGTGCGGGAGGCTGGATACCCGCTCGCGCCGGGGCTGACCACCCCGCCCCGCCGCGCGCTGCCCGGGCCGAAAATTTTTTGCGCGCGCGGGGGTTGATTCATTTCGTCCCCACGACCAAATGCGGCGCGTTGGCACTCTCGAGAGGAGAGTGCCAAGCCAACTCATCCACTCACAGGAAAGGTCATACACATGGCATTTCGTCCGCTCCACGACCGCGTCGTGGTCCGTCGTATCGAAGCCGACCAGAAGACCGCTGGCGGCATCATCATCCCCGACAGCGCCCAGGAAAAGCCGAGCGAAGGCGAAGTCATCGCCGTCGGCGAAGGCAACCGTGACGACAGCGGCAACCGCATCGCGCTCGACGTGAAGGTCGGTGACCGCGTGCTGTTCGGCAAGTGGTCGGGCACCGAAGTCAAGATCGCAGGCGAAGACCTGCTGATCATGAAGGAAAGCGACATCATGGGTATCGTCGGCTGAGCCGAACGAACCCCTAGCTTTTCAATACCAACCCAATCTCAGGAGAAACAATCATGGCAGCCAAGGACGTAAAGTTCGGCCGCGAAGCCCGCGAAGGCATTCTGCGCGGCGTCGATATCCTCGCCAACGCCGTCAAGGTGACCCTCGGACCCAAGGGCCGCAACGTCGTCATCGACAAGAGCTTCGGCGCGCCGCGCATCACCAAGGACGGTGTGAGCGTCGCCAAGGAAATCGAGCTCAAGGACAAGTACGAGAACATGGGTGCGCAGATGCTGCGCGAAGTGGCCTCGAAGGCGAATGACGCTGCCGGTGACGGCACCACCACCGCCACCGTGCTCGCCCAGGCGATCGTCACCGAAGGCATGAAGTCGGTCGCCGCCGGCATGAACCCGATGGACCTGAAGCGCGGCATCGATCAGGCCGTGATCGCCGTCGTCGAGAACCTGAAGTCGCGTTCGAAGGACGTGTCGGACAGCTCGGAAATCGCGCAGGTCGGCATCATCTCGGCTAACGGCGACGTCGAAGTGGGCGAGAAGATCGCCCAGGCGATGGAAAAGGTCGGCAAGGAAGGCGTGATCACCGTCGAGGAAGCCAAGGGCCTCGAGTTCGAACTCGATGTCGTCGAAGGCATGCAGTTCGACCGCGGCTACCTGTCGCCCTACTTCATCACCAACCCCGACAAGATGACCGTGGAACTGGATAACCCCTACATCCTGATCCACGAGAAGAAGCTGTCGAACCTGCAGTCGATGCTGCCGATCCTCGAAGCCGTGGTGCAGTCGGGCCGTCCGCTCCTCATCATCGCTGAAGACATCGAAGGCGAAGCGCTGGCGACCCTCGTGGTCAACAAGCTGCGCGGCGGCCTCAAGGTTGCAGCGGTGAAGGCTCCGGGCTTCGGCGATCGTCGCAAGGCGATGCTGCAGGACATCGCGATCCTCACCAAGGGCGAGATGATTTCGGAAGACCTCGGCATCAAGCTCGAGAACGTCACCGTCGGCATGCTCGGCCAGGCCAAGAAGGTCTCGATCGACAAGGACAACACTACCATCGTCGATGGCGCAGGGTCAGCTGACGACATCAAGGCGCGCGTCGCCGAGATCCGCACCCAGATCGACAACACCTCGAGCGATTACGACCGCGAGAAGCTCCAGGAGCGTCTCGCCAAGCTCGCCGGCGGTGTGGCCGTGATCAAGGTTGGCGGTGCGACCGAAGTCGAAGTGAAGGAGCGCAAGGACCGCGTCGATGACGCTCTCCACGCAACCCGTGCTGCCGTTGAAGAAGGCATCGTTCCGGGCGGCGGCACTGCGCTGCTCTACGCCACCAAGGCTCTCGACGGCCTGAAGGGCGCGAACGAAGACCAGACCCGCGGCATCGACATCATCCGCAAGGCGATCACCGCCCCGATCAAGCAGATCGCCCAGAACGCCGGCCACGATGGCGCGGTGGTTGCGGGCAACCTGCTGCGCGAGAATGACGAAACGCAGGGCTTCAACGCTGCCACCGACACCTACGAGAACCTGGTGAAGGCCGGCGTGATCGACCCGACCAAGGTCGTTCGCACCGCGCTGCAGGATGCGGCCTCGGTCGCCGGCCTGCTGATCACCACCGAAGCGGCGATCGTGGAACGTCCGGACGACAAGCCGGCCGCCCCCGCCATGCCCGACATGGGCGGCATGGGCTTCTAAGCCGCTAGGGCGGGCGCGAGCCAGCCAAGGCTGGCTCCGCACTCGCCAAAGGCCGGCCAGCGGGGCGCCCGCGCCCCGTCTGACGACTCCGGCTTCGCCGGAGTCGTCTCAGGCACCGAAAAAGAAAACCCCGGCGGTTCATCCCGCCGGGGTTTTTCATTTGCCTTGGCGCGCAAGGCATTGAATGAATGCGCCGGGCAAACAGGGTGTTTTCATGGGATTGTTCGGGTCCAAGCGGCCAAAGACCGTCGAGGGCAAGTCGCTGGTCGAATCCTGGATGGGCGTGTTTTTCGGCTATGCCCATGTCACTCCGGTCGCCAGCGAGGCGCAGCTGCGCGATGCCTTGGCGGGGGGCGCCTATAGCTGCCTCGGTCAGAGGCACAGCTACAACGGCATCCAGGTCATCCCCGGCATCACCGCGCTCGACATGGGCAATTCGGCGCTCAAGGCTTGCACCTATGATCCGGTGAGCGAGACCGCCACCTGCGGCCCGTCGCTCAAGATCGTCGAACTGAAGCAGGAATTGCTCAAGCACCGCCGCAAGATGCTCAACAGCGGCAATTACATGGAGCAGACCGTGATCGGCGCGCTCACCAGCGGCACCCACGGCTATGGCGCGCAAGGGGTGGTGGCGCAGAGCGTGACCGCGCTGACCTTCCTCGACGGCAAGGGCGAGCCGGTGACGCTGAAGGTGGGCGACGCGGACTTCCCCTATGCTGCCCTGTCCTTCGGCACCATCGGCCCGATCATCAGCGTCACCCTGCGCACCGCGCCGCTGGAAAGCTACCGGTCGGATGCGTGGATTACGCGCCTCTCCAAGAAGGCGGCACTTTCGCGCGGCGCGATTGCGGTGACGGCGGCCTACGTGCCCTACAGCAACCCCGATGACCCGCTGATCATGCTCCACACGCTGCGCCCCGCGACGCCCGGCAAGGGCCCGCGTGAGACCAATGCGCCGCTCTATTCGCCCAAGCGCCTGCTGGAGGCCCTACTGAAGCGGCTCTGGGCGTTCGACCGCACCTTTCCTGCCTTCCGCTACTATCTCCAGCGCGCGGCGGACAGGCTCGACATCCGCAACCACAAGCGGATCATCACCGATCCGGAAGACCTCGACTACCTCTATGATCCCGATCCCGGCCTCAAAAGCCAGCGCCCGCCCGACCTCTTGACCGGGTTCTTCTCGACCACCTTCACCGCCTACAACCTCGCCTTCTTCGTGCCGATTGCCCGGACCGACGAGGTGGTGCGCTTCATCATGCGCGAGGCGCAAAAGCTTCGCGAGAAGGGCTTCGTGCTGAAGAGCATGATCTCGATCCGCGAGCTTGCCGACGCCAGCGATCTGCCCTTTGCGGGCAATTTCGGCGAGCCGGTCTCCGCGATCGACCTGTTTTCCGATGTCCGCGACTACGCCTGGCTCGAACGGCTGCAAGCCATGGTGATCGCCAACTTCCCCGGGGTGCGCCCGCATTGGGGCAAGAGCATGATCACCGAGGATTTCGCCCCCGCACTGGGCGAGGCGCACATCGCGCGGATGCGCGCGCTGCACCTTGGCCACTATCCGCCCGGCACGCTCACGCCGAACGCGGCGGTGCGCAAGCTGTTCGATCTGGGCCATACGCCCCACTGACGCAGGCTCGGCTGCTTGCTAGAAAGACAGCAGAGGAGAACCGCGCATGAACCGCAGGCATGTCATCACCGCTCTGGCGCTCGCGCTGACGGCCAGTCCGGCGCTCGCCCAGACGGCCAGCGCGCCTCCTCCCGCCGCCAATTTCGTCGCGCCCGATTTTGCCGTGCCGACCCGGATCGAAGGGCCGGGCTTCGTGCTCGTCCCGCTCGGCCCGGCCTTGGCGCAGATCGACTTTGCCGCCTACATGTCCTCGATCGCGCATTTGCAGCAGACCTTCACCCGCAGCACCGGCTGGCCGCGCGCAGACATTACCGCCGCCGAGGCCATGCTCGACATGGAGACCGAGGCGGGGCGCTTTGCCGCCCGCGAATCCTTTGCCTATGCCGTGCTGACACCTGACGGCGCGCGCGAGCGCGGCTGCGTCTATGTCTACCCCGGCGGTGTGGGCGGCCATGATGCCATCGTCCGCCTGTGGGTCACCAAGGCCGAATATGACGCGGGCTTCGATGCGGAGCTTTACGCCTGGACGAAAGGCTGGATCGCGAAGGACTGGCCGTTCCGCAATGTCGCCTATCCCGGCCGCGCCATTGCGTGGGAGACGTGGGACGCGCTGGTGGCTGCCAAGCCCAAGCCCTAGGCTTCCAGCTCCACATCCCAATACAGCCAGTCGCGCCAGGTTTCGTGGAGATAACCGGGCGGAAACAGCTTTCCGGCCTGTTGCAGCTGCCAGCTCGTGGGGCGGATCGGCGCCTGATAGACCGGCATTGCCGCCTGCTTGGGCGTGCGTCCGCCCTTCTTCATGTTGCACGGCGCACAGGCGGTGATGATGTTCTCCCACGTCGTGCGCCCGCCCAGCCGGCGCGGGGTTACATGATCGAAGGTCAGCTGCTCGTGGCTGCCGCAATACTGGCACTGGAAGCGATCGCGCAGGAACACGTTGAAGCGGGTGAAGGCGGGAAACTCGCTCTGCTTCACATATTGCCGGAGCGCGATGACGCTCGGGATCTTCATGTCGAGGCTGGGCGAATGCACCTCGCGGTCATAGCTCGCGACGATGTCCACCCGGTCAAGGAACACCGCCTTGATCGCGGTCTGCCACGGCCACAGGCTCAGCGGGTAATAGGACAGCGGGGTGTAATCGGCGTTGAGCACCAGCGCCGGACAGGCCGAAAGGTTGCGCGTCGGGTCTTCATCGACGCCGCGGAACCGGGCTGCTTTCTCGATCAGTTCGGCATTGAACACTGTGCGCGTTCCTCCCTGATTGCGTCGCATCCTGCCGTGGCACGGCGAAGAGTCAAACCCGTGACAGGGTGGGTATCCACAGGCGCAAGCTGTGGAGAGCCTGTGGATAGCGCAACAATCTGTCGTATGGTGCGCGAATGCCTGTCACCGCCCCCCTTGTGACCCGTTTCGCGCCAAGTCCCAATGGTCCGCTGCATCTCGGCCACGCGCTCTCCGCGATTGTCGCGCATGATCTGGCGCGGGAGAGCGGTGGGCGGTTCCTGCTGCGGATCGAGGATATCGACGGGCCGCGTTCCCGCCCCGAACTCGCCCGGGAATTCCGCCGCGATCTGGAATGGCTTGGGCTGGAGTGGGAGGAGGTGCCCGCGCAATCGACCCGGCTTGCGACCTATGCCGCTGCCGCCGAGGTGCTCAAGGCGCGCGGCCTCATCTTCCCCTGCACCTGCACCCGCAGCGAGATCGAGGCAGCGGGCGCAGTCGAAGGCTCTGATGGCCTCATTTACCCCGGCACCTGCAAGCATCGCCCGCCCGATCCCGCGCGTCCCGCCGCATGGCGGCTCGATGCGGCCAAGGCCCTCGCCGAGACCGGACCGCTGACGTGGGAGGATGCGCTGGCTGGCCCGCAGAGCGTCGATCTTGCCCGCCTCGGCGATGTGGTGCTGGTGCGCAAGGACCTGCCCGCCAGCTATCACCTCGCCGTCACGCTCGACGATGCGGCGGACGGGGTGACGCTGGTAACGCGCGGGGCCGATCTGTTCGCGGCGAGCCACGTGCACCGCACGCTGCAAGCCCTGCTCGGCCTGCCTGTTCCGCGCTGGCATCACCACGGCCTGCTGCTGGGCGAGGACGGGCAGAAGCTCGCCAAGCGCCGCGGCTCGCCCGCGCTGGCCGAGCGGCGGCTGGCGGGCGAGGACGGGCAGAGGCTCGCCGATGCACTGCGTGTGCAACATTTGTCACTTGGAACCTGAGCCAGTCGCGTCCATTGTAGCCCGCATGAACTATGTCCTCGTGCCCGTATTGCTCGTCCTGATGGGACTGGTGGCCTTTTCGCTGATCAAGGGGATCGTCGCCTTCCTCAAGACGACCAAGATCGATCTGGAAACCGGCGAAGGCTCCACCGCAACCGATATGCAGCTGCTCCAGAACAAGGCGATGTTCGCGCGCATCAAGTATCAGGCGCTGGCGATCGTGGTGGTGGCAATCATTCTCGCGGTCTCGCGCTAAGCCTGCCAACCGATGGTCAAGCTGAACCGCATCTACACCCGCACCGGGGATGACGGGACGACGGGCCTCGTCGATGGCTCGCGCTGCCCCAAGCACTCGGCCCGCATCAATGCGATGGGGCTGGTGGACGAGGCGAACAGCGCCATCGGCCTTGCCATCTGCGCGATTGCCGATGACAGCCAGCGCGCGCTGCTGACGCGGGTACAGAACGATCTGTTCGATCTCGGCGCGGATCTTGCGACCCCTGCCGAGAATGACGACTTCACCCCGTCCGAGATGGTGCTGCGGATCGTGGCCTCGCAGCCGGAGTGGATCGAGGCGCAGATCGATGTGCTCAACGAGCGGCTGGAGCCGCTTACCAGCTTCGTCCTGCCCGGCGGGAGCGAGGCGGCGGCCCGCGTGCATGTCGCCCGCGCCACCACCCGCGCAGCCGAACGCGCAATGGTGCAGTTGGCCGCAGAGGTCCCGGTGAACCCGGCGGCGCTCGCCTATATCAACCGCCTGTCCGATCTGCTCTTCGTGCTCGCCCGTGTCACCAATGATGATGGCCGCTCGGACGTGAAATGGGTGCCCGGGCAAAACAGATAGCGCGCTAATCGCTGGCTTTTGCAAAAGGCCCTCGCTACCAGCGCGGGCTATTGCTGCACCTGCGAAGGAATAGAATATGCGCAACATCGCTGTCATCGGCGCCGGCCAGATGGGGACCGGCATTGCCCAGACGGTTGCCGCCCACGGCATGAAAGTCATGCTGACCGATGTCGATCTGGCCCGGGCCGAAGCGGGCAAGGCCAATATCGAAAAGGCGCTGGCCAAGCTCATGGGGCGCGGCAAGATCGAGGCGCATGAGGCCGAAAGCCTGCTCGCCCGCATCACGCCGGTGGCCGATTATGCGCCCTTCGCCGAGGCCGATCTCATCATCGAGGCCGCTACCGAACGCGAGGAGATCAAGAACGCGATCTTCGATGCAGCCGGCAAGGTGCTCGGCGCGGGCGCGATCATGGCGTCGAACACCTCGTCGATCCCGATCACCCGCATGGCCAACCACTCGCCCGATCCGGCGCGCTTCATCGGCCTCCACTTCTTCAATCCGGTGCCGGTGATGGGCCTGATCGAGGTGATCCCCGGCCTTGCCACCGCGCAGGAGACCACCGACAGCATCACCGCCTTCGCGCGGAGCCTCGGCAAGGAAGTGGTGCTTTCGCAGGACGAGCCCGGTTTCGTCGTCAACCGCATCCTGCTGCCGATGATCAACGAGGCGGTGTTCGTGCTCGGTCAGTCTACGGCGGGTATCGAGGATATCGACAAGGGCTGCCGGCTTGGCCTCAACCACCCGATGGGGCCGTTGCAGCTGGCCGATTTCGTCGGGCTCGACACCTGCCTCGACATCATCAACGTGCTCTACACCACCACGCGCGACAGCAAGTATCGCGCCGCGCCGCTGCTGGTGAAATATGTCGAGGCCGGCTGGCTCGGCCGCAAGACCGGGCGCGGGTTCTACGACTATTCGGGCGAGGTGCCGGTTCCGACCCGCTGAGGCGGCTATTGCGGAGAGGACTTGGGGGTCCTGACCACCGCGACGGGGATCTGGCTAGAAGCCGCCGCCTCGCGGGCGTCATCGCTGTGGGGCACGGCAATGCCGGGGCCATCAGCCTTCACCGGGCCACCGATCGGCCCGCCCGGACGGAAGGGCTGGGCCTGAGCCAGCATGCGCGGCGGCGTGGGCGCAGGCGCTTCGGCTGGCTGCGGAGCGGGATCGCTTGCGCCATAATCCCCGAAAATGGCCTCATCCTGCGGCTCGAGGTAGCTTTCGCGCTCAAGCTGCTGGGCAATCTGGACGGGGTCTTCGGCAAAGTCCATCGGCTGCTGCTGTTGCTGCTGCGATGCGGATGCTGCGGCGCGGTTCTGGCTGATCTGCTCGACCGTGGCGTCAAGCCCGCCGCCATCGCGCGGGCCGATCAGGGCCATCGTGAGCACAATCGTCGACCCTGCAAAGAGCAGCGCGGTCCGCCTATCTTCGAACAAAATCCTTGCCATAGATCGGGTTATGACTCGGAAATGGTTAAATTTCGGTCGAATTTAACCCTTAACCGTCGGTAACCCGCGCCTCCATTCATAGAGCAGATCGAGCGCCTCGCGCGGGGTCAGGGCATCCAGATCGGCGTTGCGCAGGCTTTCGGCCAGCTGCTGCTCGGGCGAGGCTGGCTCGGGCTCGGCAGCCATCGCGGCGAAGAGCGGCAGATCGCCCAGCCCTGCGGCAATCCCGCCGGTCGCCGCGCGGGTCGCCTCCAGCTTGGCGAGCACCGCCTTGGCGCGGGCCACCACCGGCGCGGGCACCCCGGCGAGCCGCGCCACCGCGAGGCCATAGGAGCGATCCGCCGGCCCTTCGGCGAGTTCGTGCAGCAGCACCAGATCGCCCTGCCACTCACGCGCGCGGACGTGATGGAGCGAGAGCGCGTCGCAGGTATCAGCAAGCCGGGCGAGCTCGTGGTAATGGGTGGCGAACAGGCAGCGGCAGCGGATCTGGCTGTGCACCGCCTCGGCCACGGCCCAGGCCAGCGCAAGGCCGTCATAGGTCGATGTCCCGCGCCCGACTTCGTCGAGGATCACGAAGCTGGCCTCGGTGGCCTGCGCCAGAATGGCGGCGGTCTCGACCATTTCGACCATGAATGTCGAGCGGCCCCGCGCCAGATTGTCCGCCGCGCCGACGCGGCTGAACAGCCGGTCGACCAGCCCGATCCGCGCCGCATTGGCAGGCACGAAGCAGCCCGCCTGCGCCAGCAGCACAACAAGCGCGTTCTGGCGCAGGAAGGTCGACTTGCCGCCCATGTTCGGCCCGCCGATCAGCCACAGCCGATCATCGCCGCCGAGCACGCAGTCATTGGCGACGAACCGCTCCCCAGCCTTGGCGAGCGCGGCTTCGACGACCGGATGCCGTCCGCCGGTGATCGCAAGCCCCGTGTCCGCGGCAATCTCCGGACGGCACCAGTCACCCTCGGCCGCGCGTTCGGCATTTCCGGCGGCGACATCGATCCGGGCGAGCGCGGCAGCCGTCAGCGCAATTGCCTCGCGCGCAGCGACCACCGCGTCGACCAGCTCCTCGAAATGGGCCTCTTCGGCTGCCAGCGCATGGCCGCCCGCCTCGGCAATCCGCGCCGCCTCCTCATGCAGCTTGAGCGAATTGAAGCGCACCGCCCCGGCCATCGTCTGGCGATGGGTGAAGCCGCTGTCCGGCGCCATCAGCGCATCGCCATGGCGCGCGGGCACCTCGATGAAATAGCCGAGCACGCCGTTGTGCCGGATCTTGAGTGCGGCGATGCCGGTCTCGTCGCGGTAGCGCGCCTCCATCGCCGCAATCGCACGGCGCGCATCGCCGGATGTGGCGCGCAGCTCGTCAAGCGCGGCATCATAGCCGTCAGCGATGAAGCCGCCATTGCTGCGCTCGGTCGGCGGCGAGGGCACCAGCGCCCGCGCCAGCCAGTCGGTCAGCGCGCCATGCCCGGCCAGCCGCGCCACCAGCTGATCGAGCAGCGCGGGGCGATCCGGCGCGCCCGAGAGCCAGTGGTGCAGCCGCGCCGCTTCGCTGAGGCCGTCGCGCAGCTGGCCGAGATCGCGTGGACTCCCCCGCCCTGCCACCACCCGCCCGAGCGCGCGGCCGAGATCGGGGATCGCGCGCAGGGCCTCGCGCAGGTGCGTGCGCTCGATCGGACGGTCGCGCCAGAACTGCACCAGCGCCAGCCGGGCTTCGATCTGATCGACATCGAGCAGCGGAGCCGAAAGATCCTCTGCCAGCAGCCGCGAGCCTGCCCCCGTCACACAGCGATCCACCGCGCCGATAAGGCTTCCGGCCCGGCCGCCGGTGGTGCTTTCGAGAATTTCGAGGCTCGCCCGCGTCGCCTCGTCCATCGCCATGCCGGCGGCGGCCGTGCGCATCACCGGCGGCAGCAGCAGCGGCAGACGCCCGCGCCCGACATGATCGAGATAGGCGATCAGCCCTCCGGCCGCCGCCAGCATCGCGCGGCTGAAATCGCCAAAGGCATCGAGCGTCGCCACGCCGTGCACCGTCCGCAATCGCTCGGTTCCGGCATCGCTGGCAAAGGTGCTGCGCGGACGGGGGATCGCGGCGGCAGGGGCCTCCTCCCAGTCCTCGGGCACCACCACCTCGCTCGGGCCGATGCGGGCCAGCACTGCGCCGAGCATCGCGGGCTCGCATTCCTCCAGCACCATCGCGCCGGTCGAGACGTCGCAGGCGGCAATCCCGATGGTGCCTCGCAATTCGGTGATGGCCGCCAGGACATTCGCACGGCGCGGTTCGAGCAGGGCTTCCTCGGTCAGCGTGCCCGCCGTCACCAGCCGCACGATCGCGCGGCCCACCAGCACCTTGGACGAGGGCGTGCCTTCGCGCTTGGCCCGTGCCTTGGCCTCGTCGGGCGTCTCCACCTGCTCGGCAATCGCGACCCGGCAGCCCGCCTTGATCAGCCGCGCGAGGTAACTCTCCGAGGAATGCACCGGCACGCCGCACATCGGGATCGGCGCGCCATTGTGCTCGCCGCGCGTGGTGAGCGCGATGTCGAGGATCGCCGCTGCCGTCTTCGCATCCTCGAAGAACAGTTCGAAGAAATCGCCCATGCGGTAGAACAGCAGCGCGTCACCTGCCTCTTCCCTCAGCGCAAGATATTGCGCCATCATCGGGGTGGGTCTGGAATCGGCTGCGGCTGTCATGGAACAGGCCTAGCCCTGCGGCTCGCTTAACGGAATGTCTGCCGGGGGTGCTTTCCCCCGCAGCGGCGCGATTTCAGGCCTATCGCTAGGGCCATCACGCGGTTAAGACGCTGGCTGGACGACCGGAGCTGACACAACAGGGGGATCAGGCACCATGGCCGACGAAAACACCACCCAGAACAAGGGCGGTTTCACCGCGCGCGAGGCGCTGTTCTATCACGAGACGATCCGGCCGGGTAAGCTGGAGATCGTCGCGACCAAGCCGATGACCTCGCAGCGCGACCTCTCCCTCGCCTACTCGCCCGGCGTGGCCGTGCCGGTGGAAGCGATTGCCGCCGATCCCGCGCTCGCCGCGCGCTACACCGCCAAGGGCAACCTTGTGGCCGTGATTTCCAACGGCACCGCGATCCTCGGCCTTGGCAATCTTGGTGCGCTGGCATCGAAGCCGGTGATGGAAGGCAAGGCGGTGCTGTTCAAGCGCTTCGCCGACGTGGACTCGATCGACATCGAACTCGCCACCGAAGACCCGGAAGCCTTCATCAACGCCGTCGCGCTGATGGAACCGACCTTCGGCGGCATCAACCTTGAGGATATCAAGGCGCCCGAATGCTTCATCATCGAAGCCGCCCTGCGCGAGCGGATGAAGATTCCGGTGATGCATGATGACCAGCACGGCACCGCGATCATCACCGCCGCCGGCCTGCTCAACGCCTGTCATATCACGGGGCGCGATTTCAAGGACGTGAAGGTGGTGGTGAACGGCGCGGGCGCAGCGGCGATTGCCTGCACCGCGCTGATCAAGGCGATGGGCGTGCGCCACGCCAATGTCATCATGTGCGACCGTTCGGGCCCGATCACCCCCGATCGCGAAGGCGTGGACCAGTGGAAGAGCGCGCACGCGGTCGCCACTTCGGCCACCAGTCTCGAAGAGGCGCTGGTGGGCGCGGACATCTTCCTCGGCCTGTCGGCGGCAGGCGCGCTGAAGCCCGAGTGGGTCAAGAAGATGGCCGACAAGCCGATCATCTTCGCGATGGCCAACCCGACGCCGGAAATCATGCCCGATGAAGCCAAGGCGGTGCGCCCCGACGCCATCGTCGCCACCGGCCGCAGCGATTTCCCCAACCAGGTCAACAATGTCCTCGGCTTCCCCTTCATCTTCCGCGGCGCGCTGGATGTGCAGGCGACCACGATCAACGAGGAAATGAAGGTCGCCGCAGCCAAGGCCATCGCCGAACTCGCGCGCGAGCAGGTGCCCGAAGAAGTCGCCTCGGCCTATGGCAAGAACCACAAGTTTGGCACCGACTACATAATCCCTGCCCCGTTCGATCCGCGCCTGATCGAAGTCGTCTCCTCGGCCGTCGCCAAGGCGGCAATGGATTCGGGCGTGGCGAAGACCCGGATCGAGGATTTCGACGCCTACCGCGTCGCACTGCGCAGCCGCCTCAACCCGACCACTTCGGTGCTGACCGGCGTCTATGAAAGCGCGAAGGCGAACCCGAAGCGCATGGTGTTTGCCGAAGCGGAAGAAGAAGTTGTGCTGCGCGCCGCGATCCAGTTCCGCGATTTCGGCTATGGCACGCCCATTCTGGTGGGCCGCACCAAGGCGGTGATCGACAAGCTGCACCAGCTTTCGGTGAGCGATCCGGGCAGCTTCGAAATCCAGAACTCGGCCGACAGCGAGCATGTGCCCGCGATGGTCGACTATCTCTACAAGCGTTTGCAGCGGCGCGGCTTCACCCAGCGTGATGTGCGGCGCATGGTCAATCAGGATCGCAACGTGTTTGCCTCGCTGCTGGTGGCGCTGGGCCACGGCGACGGGATGATCACCGGCATGACCCGCACCTTCGCGCAGACCGTGCGCGAGGTGAACCTTGTGCTCGATCACAAGCAGGACGCGCTGCCCTTCGGCATCCACATGATGATCGGCAAGAACCACACGACGTTCCTTGCCGACACCACCATCAACGAACGCCCCGACGCCGTGGCGCTGGCCCATATCGCCAAGGAGACCGCTGCGGTCGCCCGCCGCATGGGCCACGAACCGCGCGTTGCCTTCCTCTCCTATTCGACCTTCGGCAATCCTTCGGGCCAATGGCTCGATTCGATCCGCGATGCGGTGGCGATCCTCGACCGCGAGGAGCCGGGCTTCGAATATGAAGGCGAAATGGCGCCGGATGCCGCGCTCAATCCCAAGGTGATGGCGCTCTATCCCTTCAGCCGCCTGTCGGGTCCGGCCAATGTGCTGGTGATGCCGGGGCTGCAATCGGCCAACCTCTCGGCCAAGCTGCTGCGCGAACTGGGCAGCAACGCGACCATCGGTCCGATGCTGATCGGGATGGAAAAGCCGGTGCAGATCGTCCCGATGACCGCGAGCGTGCCCGATGTGCTGACGCTGGCCGTTCTCGCAAGCGCGGGCGTGGTGGGGTGAGGATCGCCAGCGCGGGGCTCGCCTATTGGGCGGTGGTCTTCGCGCTGGGGTTTTTGCTGGGCACCATCCGGGTGCTGTGGCTGGCACCGCTTGTCGGGCTGATCCCGGCGACCGCGCTGGAATTGCCGTTGATGCTGGGAGCGAGCTGGCTGGCGAGCGGCTGGCTGCTGCGGCGCTTTGCCATAAGGAACCGCGGCGCGGCGCTGGCGATGGGGCTGCTCGCTTTCGCGCTGCTTATGCTGGCCGAATGCACACTGGCCGTCACATTGACGGGTCAGAGCCCGGCGCAATGGCTCGCTGGTTTGCGCCAGCCGCACGCGCTGCTCGGGCTTGCGGGGCAGATCGTCTTTGCGCTGATGCCATGGTGGCGGGTGCAGAAGGCGTGAAGGGGGGCGCAAAGGGCTCGATTCCAGACCCCCTCTAGCCTCCGTTTGACCCCGGGATGACCTCGCGATGGGCCGGTCGGGGCAATGTTTCACGTGAAACATTTGCCCCCTTTGCGGCCCTATTTTCGCCGGAACCGGAAGTACCACACCTCGTGCCCATAGACCGTGCGGGCCTTGTGCTCGTAGCGGGTCTCGGGCCAGCCTGAAGGGCGCACCTGCCAGTCGGCGGGCTTTTCGACCACCCACTCGAACAGATCCGTGTGGCGCTGCATCACCATCAATGCATGGCGCAGGTAGACGGCATGATCGGTGCCGAAACGGAACTCGGCCCCAGGCTTGAGCTTGCTCGCAAACAGCCGCACCGGCCCGTCGTTCATCATCCGCCGCTTGGCATGGCGCGCCTTGGGCCAGGGATCGGGGTGGAGCAGATAGAGCATCGTCAGCGCCCCGTCGGGAATGCGCTGGAGCACCTCCAGCGCGTCGCCATGATGGAGCCGGACATTAGCGAGGCGCTGGTCCTCGATATGGGTGAGCGCCTGGGCTACGCCGTTGACGAAGGGTTCCGCGCCGATGAGCCCGTGATCGGGCAGGAGATCGGCGCGATAGGCGAGATGCTCGCCCCCGCCGAAACCGATCTCGAAATGCAGCGGGCGGTTATCGCCGAACAGCACCTCGGACGTGACCGGGCCTTCCGCCGGCACGCTGATCTTCGGCAACAGGTTATCGACCAGTCCCTGCTGGTGCTTGCGCAATTTCTTCCCGACGCTGCGGCCATAGAGCCGCGCAATGGTGGTCGGATCGCCTTCCTTGAACGCTGTCATGGGCGCAGGCGTTGGCATCCGGTCTGTCAGGGGTCAACCGGCACGTGTTGCGGTGGCGCGCCTGCCACCTGCGCCCTTGCCCAAAAAAATCGTGCTGGACGCTCTGACAGGCCTGTGGTGAGCAACGACCATGTCACCCTCGCCCTCAACGCCAGCAATCCCGCTTGATGCGCTCAACGACAAGGAGCTTGAAGTTCTGCGCCTGCTGGCGGCGGGGCATACCGTGAAGTCAATCGCAGTCGGACTGGATCGCTCGGAAGCCTCGATCAACGAGCGGCTGCGCGAGGCGCGGCGCAAGACCGGAGTCGGCAGCAGCCGGGAACTTGCGCGGCGGCTCGATGCCCAGAAAATCTGGGACAGGAAAATCGATCTACCCGGCGCGGCATTGTTGTCCGAGACCCAAGCCGCGCCGCCGCCTGAACGCGGCCGCTGGTCGAAAGGACAGATGATGATGCTGATCGCAATTCCGCTCGCAGCCGCAGGACTGCTGCTCACTGCAACGAACCCCCTTGAGCTCGGCGAGAACCCCGGCCCTGCTGCGGCGACCGCCGCCGCGACATCGCAGCTCGCCGGGCGATGGTCCCTCGATGTCGAGAAAATTCCCGCAGACGAGCGGCCCCGTGCCGTCACGATTGCCTTCACCCCCGCAGCAGACGGTCGCTGGCACACCGTGGTGTCGGTGGAGACCCCAGACGGCACGCTTCGCAAGGCGGAATCGACCGCGGGGCTCGATGGGGTCGCCGTGCCGGTAGAAGGGTCAATGGCCGGGATCGATTCGGTATCATTGCGCCAGCCCGAGCCCGATACGCTGGTGATGACGCTGGGCAAGGCGGGACAGCGGGTCTCCACCCGCGTCTACACCGTGGCGGATGGCGGCAAGAGCATGACCGAGACGATCGTCTGGGCTGCAGATGGCATGCCCGACATCGTTACGACGACCTTCAATCGCATCGGCTGAAACAGAACGCCCGGAGTGTTTCCACCCCGGGCGTCCGAATTTACTGAAGAGCGCTGACACGGCCCGCAGAGGCCGCAAGGCCAACCGGCCGCCCGCAGCTGCTCGCGCGAAGCGCGAACCGCAGCGAGGACGAGGGCGCGGAGGCGCCCTCGCAACGAGTTACGCCGCTTCCATTTCCTCGTTCGGGTCGCGCAGCACGTATCCGCGGCCCCACACGGTCTCGATGTAGTTCTCGCCGCCACAAGCCAGCGACAGCTTCTTGCGCAGCTTGCAGATGAACACGTCGATGATCTTGAGTTCGGGCTCGTCCATCCCGCCATAGAGGTGGTTGAGGAACATTTCCTTGGTCAGCGTGGTGCCCTTGCGGAGCGAGAGAAGCTCCAGCATCGCATATTCCTTGCCGGTGAGGTGCACGCGGGCGCCATCGACTTCGACCGTCTTGGCGTCGAGGTTCACGGCGAGCTTGCCGGTGCGGATGACCGACTGCGAGTGGCCCTTCGAGCGGCGCACTACAGCGTGAATGCGGGCAACGAGTTCTTCGCGGTGGAACGGCTTGGTCACGTAATCGTCAGCGCCGAAGCCGAAGCTGCGCACCTTGGAATCCATTTCGCTGATGCCCGAAAGGATCAGCACCGGGGTCTGCACCTTGGCGACGCGCAGCTTCTTGAGCACGTCATAGCCATGCATGTCAGGCAGGTTCAGATCGAGCAGGATGATGTCGTAATCATACAGCTTGCCGAGATCCAAGCCTTCTTCGCCGAGGTCGGTCGAGTAGACGTTGAAGCCTTCGGTGGTGAGCATGAGCTCGATTGCCTTGGCAGTGGTCGGTTCGTCTTCGATCAGCAGCACGCGCATGGCTGGTCCCCTGTTTGCCCCTGGTAACCCCCGCTTAGGAGAGGTTTCCGTGAATTAACCACGACGCTTCTCACCAAAAAAGGTTAATAAGAGGTTTAAGGCGTTAACGTTTCGAAGTGAGTCTTTCGAGTCACACCCCGAAAAGCCCCCTTCCGCCCCCGTGATAGGGCTTACCGCCCGCACCGCCAGTCAGGGAAAAGTCCTAACGCGCCCCCGCCAGCTTCTTGGCGCGGCAGCGTTCGGCGCTGGCGGATATGAGTCCAAACATCGCTAATTGCATCTGCGCGCATCAGATCGAGCTATCGCTTGAGCTGCCGACCATGCTGAGCCTGTAGTCTTCAAGGTATTTGTTGAAGTCATAGCTGTCGTGCTTAGGCAGCTTCGTTTTTGAACCGGCCTCGTTCAATATGAATGGTGCAAACATGTAGTCTGACCGATCATCAAGGAAGGACTCGCAGAACCCGAGCAGCGTCTCCCAAACGATCGGCTCCCGCTTGCCGCCAAGCAATGCTTCTTTCCGGCTATCAAGGGATTTGGGTGTTTGGGTGTCAATCCAGAGATTTGGGTAGGGTGCGCCGCCGATCACGCCCTTCAACAAGGCATCCCCGGCATAAAACACTCCCAAACCGCGGGTGATCGCTGGGGAGTGATCAACACTTTGTGCTCCTTCGAAGAGCTTGGGCGCGTGAGGATTCCCGATATCCCCTCGTTTGCTCAAATGGTCGAGGACAGACTTATGGCTGACAAATCGGTTGTCGAGCCCATGTCCTTCCATTGCCCATTGGTTATCCGAGTCTCGGAATGGCAAAGCGGACAGTGCCATCAGATATGCAAGGTCCAGGCTAACCGGCATTCGTGCTGTCGTCGCAAAATTCTGGATCCGGAAACCTCGATCAATGCCAGGACCGATGAAATCAACAGGGGCATCCCAATCTGCTTCGCGGTAAAATTTTTCGATAATTGCCGTATTTTTTAGAAACGGATATTCAGAACTGGACCAGAGATTAGCAGCTCTCTTGAAGTCCTCTAACGTCATTGCTCGACTCATTTTGCCGATTTCTGTAATTTCCTCCTCACTCTCCTTCCCAACAATTGCACGATTTCGCACTGGAAATCCAGCTATCCATGCGGTGCACTTTACATCAAGGCCAGTATTGCCCTCTTTGAACCAGTTCCGCATGTCCCGCACGGTCTTTAGAGCGGTTTCCATTCATTCCGGCTCATATCCGCAAGATTTGAAGTAATTGGCGCATTCGGCAGGCTGGAAGATGTCGACGAGCCGGCCGATCAAGTCCCACAACCCGCTGACGGTTCGCTCACCCGCCTTGCGGAGCATGGCTTTGAGCCGGGAGAATGCCTTCTCGATAGGGTTGAAGTCCGGGCTGTATGGCGGGAGGAAGCGCAGCGTTGCACCGGCCGCTTCGATCCTTTCCTTCACTGCCGCCCGTTTGTGGCTCGAGAGGTTGTCCATGATGACCACGTCACCGGGTTGCAACTCGGGCACCAGAACCTGCGCCACATAGGCTTCGAACCAGTCGCCGTTGATCGGCCCGTCCAGCACCATCGGCGCGACCATGCCGGTCATTCGCAGTCCCGCGACCAGCGTGGTGGTCTTGCGGTGGCCGTGCGGGAAGCCCATCCGCAGCCGCTCGCCCTTCGGGCAGCGGCCATGGCTGCGGGTCATGTTGGTGGCGGTCCACGTCTCGTCGATGAAGACGAGGCGTTCGGGTTCGAGATCGATCTGGCCGTCGAACCAATGCTGCCGTTGCCTCAGGACGTCGGGACGGTCCTGCTCGATCGCGTGGCCGGTCTTTTTTTGCGCGTGATCCCGTGACGCACGAAGAAGCGATGCACCGTGCCGATACCGACCAGGGCCCCACGCTCGATCAGCCGCGCCTGAACCTCGACCAGGGTCATGTCGCCTTGCTCGGCGATCAGCTCCCGAATGAAGCCGCCGTGCGCTTCGATCTTGCCTGAATGCCGGTCACCGCCGCGCGGCTTGGCAACGGCCCGGCCATGCTCAAGCGCTCTTCGCCGCCAGCGGATCGCGCTCGACACGCTGACCCCAAAGCGCGCCGCCGCCGCGTGGCAGCTCAGGCCGCCATCAATCGCTGCAACGACCCTGTCCCGAAGATCCTGTGAAAGCGTTCGTGCCATCCGTGCTGGCCTCCTGCCACCAGCAGGAAGTCTGAATCACAACGGCGCCGCGAAGGGAATCCCTGACGAATCAGATCGTGTGGAAACCGCTCTAGCCAGGCGTCGAGCGTGAGCCATATCTGGTTTTCATGGCCGAGCACCTTCCAGAACAGAATTTCATCGCCAACCGTCTTCCAACGGCAAGGTCGTGCCCCTGCGTAGATCGAGAATAATCTATGCGAATTTTTGCTGTGTTGATCAATGAGATCAATTGCTTCTTTCCAGTGGGCAAAGAAGCCTTCTTGCATGCGATCATAGAATTGTTTGATGTATCGGGACCAATCCCGACCGCTCGCATTCTGCGCAATAAGTGGCTGCTTGAATTGGGTCGAACCAACTATATCGGCGCTCAAAAAGAGCTTCAGTTTAGGGGAGAGCGCTTCCTGAAAGCATCTCCGCAGAAAGGCATCATCACCTTCGTGAACACCTGAGCGATCGGCACTTTCGAGACTCAAACCCGCCCCCTTCAACCTCAGAACCCACAATCAAGCTTCAGGCCCCTTCAAGCGGCTCGAATTCAAGCGGCACGTCAGCCCATTTTTGCCACAACAAAACAGCTTCTACTGGCACTTCAAAATGAGCAGCGATCATATGCTTGTCGCCGTCAAATTTCTCTTCGACTTCCTTGTATTCGCTGTCCGGGATTAAAATCATCGCGCCAAGCGTGGAGTCTGGCGCGGCTTCTAGCCTGTCTATCTGGCTCATGGCCTTGCATGCGCGATCCGGATTGCCAGCAAAATTATCGACAGAGTCTCCAGCCGCCTCACATTTGGCTGTCACCACTTTTACCATGGCGCGGCCCAAAAGCGCCGCCTTCAGCAAACGCTTGCGATTTTCCAGATGCCAAGGATTGCTGTCGATAGCAGAAGTTGCTTCGATAATTTGCTTCTTTTGATCATCGGACAGGAGCCAGCCAAACTTGCCATTCCCTTTCGAGAGGTCATCAACAAATTGATCAACATCCACTCGGCGTGTGCTCAAACCGCCGAGTTCCTGCCAGATGCTCGCAAGTGCAGCGCCAACTTTTACAGGTGGGGAGGATGATGCGGACGAAGGCTCCGACACAGTCGATTCTCCAATGAACGCAGCGCTCAATGCGCAGGAAGCCCTAATTTTGCAAGATTTCTTGCTGTTATCAGTTAACTTTTTCCCCGGGATCAACGCGCGCCCGCCAGCTTCTTGGCGCGCCGCCGCTCCGCGCTCGACCCCAGACCGATTGCCTCGCGATATTTGGCCACGGTGCGGCGGGCGAGATCGAAGCCTTCCTTCTGGAGCATCTCGGCCAGTTGCTGATCGGACAGGATGTCCTTGATCGTTTCGGCATCAATCAGCGCCTTGATCCGCGCCTTGATCGCTTCGGAGGAGGCCCCCTCGCCATCGGCTGACGCCACCCCGCTGGTGAAGAAGTATTTCAGCTCGAAAGTGCCGCGCTCGCACCACAGGTACTTGTTGCTGGTGACCCGGCTGACGGTGCTTTCGTGCATCTCGATCTTCTCGGCCACCTCGCGCAAGGTGAGCGGGCGCAGTTCGGCAACGCCGCGGCGGAAGAATCCGTCCTGCTGGCGCACGATTTCGGCGGCGGTCTTGAGGATGGTCTTCTGGCGCTGGTCCAGCGCGCGGATCAGCCAATGCGCATCCGCCAGCTTTTCCTTGAGCCAAACCTGCGATTCGCGGTTGCTCGGCCCGGCATTGAGTTCGACGTAGTAGCTGCGGTTGACGATCAGCTTGGGCAAGGTGTCTTCGTTGAGCGCAATCTCCCACCCCCCGCTCGCATTGGCGGTGAGCAGGATATCGGGCACCACCGTGCTGGTGGCAGAGGGCGCAAAGGCAAGCCCGGGGCGCGGATTGTAGCTGCGCAGTTCGCGCAGCATGTCGGCAAAGTCCTCGTCATCCACGCGGCACAGGCGTTTGAGCCGCTCGACTTCACCGCGCGCGACCAGTTCGAGATTGTCGATCAGCGCCTTCATGCAAGGATCATAGCGGTCCGCCTCGCGCGCCTGGATGGCGATGCATTCAGCGAGGTTGCGCGCCCCCACGCCGGACGGGTCGAGCGTCTGCACCAGCCGCAGCGCGGCCTTGGCATCGAAGATATCGACCCCGAGATCGTCGGCCACTTCGTCCAGCGGAGTGAGAAGATAGCCTGCCTCGTCGAGCAGGCCGATGACGTGGCGGGCAATGAAAGCGGCCTGCGGATCGGAGGTGGCCGCGCCGATCTGAGCTTCGAGATGCTCGGCGAGCGTCAGTTCGGCGGCGTGGAGCTGTTCCCAGTCGGGCAGCTCGTCGAAGTCTCCTCCGCTGGCGGAGGCCGCGCCCCATTCGGCATCGCGGGCCGAGCGCGCCTCGCCATCGCCGGTGTCCCAGTCGCGGTCCACGGAAGACAGATCGAGCGGCGCATCGCCCTCGCCGCCGCCTGCCAGCATCAGCTGATCGGCGGTTGCATCCTCGCCCGCCGGAGCCGCGATCTCGCCGCGTTCCGGTTCGTCGGGCGCAGGCGTGGCGGTGTCCAGAAGGGGATTGGCCTCCATCGCCTCGGCAATGAAGGTTTCGATTTCGAGGTTGGAGGCCGCCAGCAGCTTGATCGCCTGCTGCAATTGCGGCGTCATCACCAGCGATTGCGTCTGCCTGAGATCGAGGCGCGGGCCTAATGCCATCGCGAAACGCTAAAGCGTGAAGCTCTCGCCCAGATAGAGCCGGCGCACGTTCTCGTCCGCGACCAGCTCCTGCGGGCTCCCGGCAAACAGCACCTGCCCGCCATAGATGATGCAGGCGCGGTCGACGATATCGAGCGTTTCGCGCACGTTGTGATCGGTGATCAGCACGCCGATGCCGCGCGCCTTGAGATCGCGCACCAACTCGCGGATATCGCTGATCGACAGCGGGTCGATGCCCGCAAAAGGCTCGTCGAGCAGCATGATCGAAGGCTTGGCCGCCAGCGCCCGGGCAATCTCGCAGCGCCGCCGCTCGCCACCGGACAGCGCCATCGCCGGGCTTTCGCGCAGGCGGGTGAGACCGAATTCGTCGAGCAGCCGCTCCAGCTCGCCCGCGCGGGTGGCGGCATCGGGCTCGACCAGTTCGAGCACGCAGGTGATGTTCTGCTCCACCGTCATGCCGCGGAAGATGCTGGTTTCCTGCGGCAGATAGCCAAGGCCGAGGATCGCGCGGCGATACATCGGCAGCTTGGTCACATCCTCGCCATCCATCAGGATGCGGCCCGAATCCGGCTTCACCAGCCCCATGATCGAATAGAAACAGGTGGTCTTGCCCGCGCCGTTGGGGCCGAGCAGGCCGAGCACTTCGCCCTTGGCCACGGTCAGCGAGATATCGGTCAGCACCGCGCGCTTGTCGTAGCTCTTGGCGATCGAGATCACCTCAAGCCCGCTTCCCAGCGGCTGGCTGGTGGCGGAGGCTTCCGCCGCCGGTTCGGTGAGAGTGGACTCGGTCATCACCGCTGGTCTTTAGCAGCCCTGAAGCCCTAGGAAAGACTTCGCACGCGTTTGGCAGGATTTTTGCTTAGTCGCTGTTGCGCGCACGGGACAGCGGCGCGCGCGGGACAAACTCCGCGCCATTTCCGCCGCTTGCTGCGGCTCACTTGCGCACCGCGCAACAAAGCGAGGAATTTGCACCCCGTGTTGCAACTTCCGCCGCGCTTTGCGATACTCCCCCAGCACAAAAACGTCGGGGAGCGACGACATGGGGAAAGCATCGGGGCAGCACGAAGCACAGGCGACCGCCAAGACGCGGGCGCGCGACTGGCGCCGATCGATGAGCGATCATGTCGCTTACGGCCTGCTGGTCTACACCGGCTTGCAGATCTTCGTGACCGTCAAAGCGCTGAGCGAAGGCACCTCCGGCGTGTTGCCCTATCTTGCCCTGATCGTACTGGTAGCGGGGATCATTCCGGCGCTGCGCTGGTTCGAACGGCGCTGGTCCGGCCTCGATGACGCAGAGGCGGCCGATGAAGCCTATGCCCCAGCCTTCAAGCGCGACATCACCGCGCTGTGGCTGCTGGCTGTCGGCCTGCCGTTCTTCCTCACCGCCCTGTGCAAGGCGGTTTTGAGTATTGTCTGATTTGTATTTCGCATCGCCTCCGCGATGCGAAATCCTCCCTCACGCGGCCTGACGGCCCCGTCGCTGCGGGCGGCCATTCGGCCTTGCGGTCGCTAGCGCGACCGCAATCAGCACTTCACCGATGGGTTGGCACTGGCCTCGGGCGCCCTGCGCCCGCGAGCGCACGCGCGCGAGCCGCAGTTGCCCCGTGGCCTTGGCCACGGGAATAGCACCGAGGATGAACCCGCGGAGGCGGGTTCACTACTTGGCAGCGTACCGCTCGATCGCCTCGATGGTGACCTTGCGCGCTTCGGCGGCATCACCCCACTTGCCCACGCGCACCCACTTTTCGGTTTCGAGATCCTTGTAGTGGGTGAAGAAGTGCTCGATCTGCTGGCAGATGATGTCGGGCAGATCGCCGGTTTCCACCACATCGGCGTAATAGGGGAAGGTCTCGTTCACCGGCACGCAGACCAACTTTTCATCGCCGCCCTGCTCGTCTTCGAGGTTCAGCACGCCGATCGGGCGCGCACGCACCACGCAACCCGGAATGAAGGGCGAGCGCGAGATCACCAGCGCATCAAGCGGATCGCCATCGGGCGAAAGGGTGTGCGGCACGAAGCCGTAATTGGCCGGATAGCGCATCGGCGTGTGCAGAATCCGGTCCACGAACAGCGCGCCGCTCTCCTTGTCGAACTCGTACTTCACCGGCTCCCCGCCGGTCGGCACTTCGATGATGACGTTGAGATCGTTCGGCGGGTTCTTGCCGGTGGGAATCTTGTCGATGCGCATGGATGTTCTCTTTTGTGTTGTTTGGCAGGAGAGGTAACGCGCGGGCCTTTAATCCGTGCCACAGGATTGCGAAAGGGGCCGCGTGGCCCTAATCGCGCGGGACTATGGGCAAGAACACTCCCCAAGCGATCCGCGGGACGCAGGACATTTTCGGCACCGAGGCCGAGGCTTTCGCCTTCGTGGTCGAAACCTTCGAGCGCGTGCGCCGCCTCTATCGCTTCCGCCGGGTGGAAATGCCGGTGTTCGAAAAGACCGAGGTGTTCGCGCGGTCCTTGGGCGAGACGACCGATGTGGTGTCGAAGGAAATGTATTCCTTCGAGGATCGCGGCGGCGAATCGCTGACGCTGCGCCCGGAGTTTACGGCGGGCATCGCACGCGCCTTCCTCACCAATGGCTGGCAGCAATATGCGCCGCTGAAGGTCGCCACCCACGGCCCGCTGTTCCGTTACGAGCGCCCGCAAAAGGGCCGCTACCGCCAGTTCCACCAGATCGACGCCGAGGTGATCGGCGCGGGCGAGCCGCAGGCCGATGTCGAGCTGCTCGCGATGGCGGATCAACTGCTGCGCGAGCTGGGCATCCATGATGTCACCCTCCACCTCAACACGCTGGGCGATGCGGAGAGCCGCGAGAGATGGCGGGCTCAGTTAATCGTATATTTTTCTAATATTCGAAGTGAGCTGTCCCATGAATCACAAGAGCGGTTGGATAAAAACCCACTCCGCATACTAGACAGCAAGGATCCCAAGGATCAGATGTTGATTAGGGGCGGCCCTCAAATTGACAGCTTTTTGTCTGACAAAGCGTATAAATTCTTCATGGAGGTTCAACGAGGCCTTGATGATGCAGGGGTAAAGTATCTGCGTTCTGGAACCCTCGTGCGCGGGCTCGATTACTATCGCCACACCGCGTTTGAATTCATCCCCGACGAGGGCAGCGCCTCGGCCGAAGCTTTGGGGAGCCAGAGCACGGTGCTGGGCGGCGGACGCTATGACGGGCTGATGGAATCGCTCGGCGGCGCGCCGACGCCTGCTGTGGGCTGGGCTGCGGGGATCGAGCGGCTGGCAATGCTGGTGGGGTCGCGGGAGGAGGACCTTCCGGTGGTCGTCATCACTTCAGAGCATGATGACTGTTTGCGCGATGTGTGGAGACTAGCTGCGGCGTTCAGGCGAACAAACGTCAGCGTAGAGGCAATCTCTACCGGAAGCAGAAGAAAGCGCTACGACAAGGCTCAATCACTTCGCCCTCAGATTGTCGTGCTGGTAATCCCACCCGAAGGCGAATTCGATTGTGACATGTTAATCGAGATAAAGCGCGGCAGAGGTGCAGGCCAGGTCTCGCCGCATGAAACTGAGGCGCGTGCGGCTGACTACATGAGCAAATTCGGTGTAGTTGTTCCTGCGCAGATTGGACGTGATCGCGGCTTCGACTTGCAGTTCAGCTGGCCGAAAGACTCGGTCTGAGTCGGAAGAGATATGCAAATCCCCCCCGAACGCCTGGAGCAGATCGCGCACCGCTTTGCGGAGCTGGAAGCGCGCATGGCGTCGGGCACGCTGGAGGGTGACGCCTTCGTCCGTGCCTCCCGCGACTATGCCGAACTCGAGCCGGTCGCGAAGATCGCAGCCGAAGTGAAAGCCGCGCGCGAGGAGATGGACGGGCTCACCGAGATGCTCGCCGATCCCGAGATGAAGGCCATGGCCGAGGAAGAGCTCGCCGCGCTCAAGGCCACTCTCCCCGATATGGAGCGCCGCCTCGCCATCGCCCTGCTGCCGCGCGATTCTGCCGACTCCAAATCCGCCATGCTCGAAATCCGCGCTGGCACCGGAGGCGATGAAGCCGCGTTGTTCGCGGCCGATCTCTACCGGATGTATGAACGCTATGCCGCCGAGCAGGGCTGGCGCGTCGAGCCCGTCAGCGTCAACGCGAGCGACATCGGCGGCTACAAGGAAGTGATCGCCAATGTCACCGGCGCAGGCGTCTTCGCCAAGCTGAAGTTCGAAAGCGGCGTCCACCGCGTGCAGCGCGTGCCCGTGACGGAGAGCGGCGGGCGCATCCATACCTCGGCGGCGACTGTGGCGGTGCTGCCCGAGCCGGACGAGGTGGATGTCAGCATCGAGGACAAGGACCTCAAGATCGACGTCTACCGCGCGAGCGGAGCGGGCGGCCAGCACGTCAACACCACCGATTCGGCGGTGCGCATCACCCACCTGCCCACCGGCACTGTCGTCACCTGTCAGGACGGGCGCAGCCAGCACAAGAACAAGGAAAAGGCGATGCAGGTGCTGCGCACGCGCCTCTATGATGCGCAGCGCGAGGCCACCCAGGGCGCCGAGGCCGAAGCAAGGAAGGCGATGGTCGGCAGCGGCGATCGCTCGGAACGCATCCGCACCTACAACTTCCCCCAAGGCCGCGTCACCGATCACCGCATCGGGCTGACCCTGCACAAGCTGGAGGAAGTGCTCGCCGGGCCGGGCCTTGCCGAACTGGTCGGCGCGCTGATCGCCGAGGACGAGGGCAAGCGGCTGGCGGCGCTCAGCGAATAATGACCATCGGCGAGGCGATCCGCGCGGCTGCCGAGCGGCTTGCCGCGACCAGCGATACCGCGCGGCTCGATGCCGAATTGCTGATGGCGCATCTGGAGGGCGTGTCGCGCTCCGAATTGCTGCTCTATCGCCTGCGCGAGCCTGCCCCGCCGGGCTTTGCCGCACTGGTCGAACGGCGGATGACGCACGAGCCGGTCGCCTACATCACCGGGCGGCAGGAGTTCTGCGGCCTGCCCTTGCGCGTCACCCCCGCCACCCTGATCCCGCGCGGGGATAGCGAGACGCTGGTCGAAGCGGCGCTGGCGCTGAAGCCCGATGCGCTCCGGGTGCTCGATCTGGGCACGGGTTCGGGCGCGCTGCTGCTGGCGGTGCTGGCCCATTGCGGCGCGGCGCAAGGCGTGGGGCTGGACCGCAGCGAGGCCGCGCTCGATGTCGCCCGCAGCAATGCGGAATCGCTTGGGCTGCGTCCGCAGGCGCGGTTCGAGACGGGGGACTGGCACGCGGCCGGATGGGCCGATGATCTGGGCACCTTCGACCTCGTCCTGTGCAATCCGCCCTATGTCGAGGCCGATGCCGCGCTCGACCGCCAAGTGCAGGCCTTCGAGCCCGCCAGCGCGCTGTTCGCCGGGCCCGAGGGGCTCGACGATTATCGCGTGCTCATCCCTCAGCTGCGCGCGCTGATGAACCCGGGCGCCGGGGCAATCCTCGAAATCGGCGCGAATCAGGCTGATGCGGTCGCCGCCCTCGCCGATGCTGCGGGCTTCAGCACCGAGCTGCGCCGCGATCTGGCCGGGCGCGCAAGGGCGCTGGTGCTTAGGGTCAGGACCACTTAACCGCGCCTTCGAGGTTTGAGTCAAAAGGGCCCAGCGCAAGGAGGTGAGGTGCAGAAATATGTCGATATTTCAAACCGAACCGACGTGGCGATGGGCCCTTTTGGCCAAATCCCTGCGGGACGGCGGAATGGCTTCCATCTCGGTCCGCCTCGCGCTTGGAAAGGCCACCAGCCTTCCCGGCGCGCGAAACGACCCGATCTGTTCGCCATTCCGTCGCCTCGACGGCGTGGTTAAGTGGTCCTGACCCTCCGTGAGGAATTGCGCCGCAGGGCTTGGCAAACCGGTTTCGTCTCGCTACGTGTCGGCATAGGCCAGACGATCTGCGAAGGGCGCAAATCGCTGGGCCAAGCTCCAAAACTCAGCTGAACCGGCCGTCAGGGCATGCCCCCGGCCACATCAGCGCGGAGCGCGCAACACAGGTTGGCAAGGCCCATCGGTGCGGCGCAAGGGCAAGGGGTCTGTTGACCGCGCAGGCAGGCATTTTTTGCAGCCGGTCGCTGATTAAGGAACAATTTCCTTGAATAACAATCGGAATAACCGTCGCCGCGGGCGCGGTAATCGCTCTCAGGGCGGCAACGGCAACCAGCTCAACCGGATCGACAGCCGCGCGCGCGGCAATGCCCCGCAGCTGCTCGAAAAGTACAAGAAGCTCGCGCAGGACGCCCACCACAATGGCGATCGCGTGCAGATGGAATATTACCTGCAGTTCGCCGATCACTATTTCCGCGTGATTGCCGACAACAAGGCCCGTCAGGACGAGCAGCGTGGACCGCGCCGCAATGACGAGCGCGATCAGACCGAGGATTTCGGCGACGAGGACACGGATTTCGGCTCCGGCCGCCGCAATGACCGCGGCCAGCGCCAGCGCCGCGACGATCGCGAGCTCGAACCGCGCGGGATCGAGGAAGGCGATTACGGCCAGGAGGGCGAGCCCTTCCTCACCGGTGACGAGGGCGAAACCGCCTCCGACAGCGATACCGACAGCGACTTCGATTTCCGCCCCGAGCCGAGGAGCGAATCGCGTCGGCGCCAGCAGCAGCCGCGCCGCCAGCGCGAGGATGCGCCTGCGGCAGAGCGTGGCGAGAAGTCCGAGCAGCGGCGGCGCAAGCCCCGCAAGTCGGGCGGCGAAGACCGTGCCGGGATCGACAGCTCGATCCTCCCGCCGTCGATCCGCGGGGATGACAGCGGGTCAGGCGAAAGCGGCGGCGCGCTCGAAACGGTCGACTGATCCGCGATGATTGAACGGCTGGCGGCGGTTCCTGCGCTGGCGCAGCGTTTTCCGGCGCTGGCCGCCATCGTGCTGGGACTGGTCGCCGCCTGCGCCTACCCGCCACTGCACCTCTGGCCGCTCGGCCTTGCCGCGCTGGCGGGCTTCGTGTGGCTGATCCATTCGGCTGAAACGTGGCGCGGCGCATTATGGCGCGGCTGGGTTTTCGGTTGGGCCCACCTGACGCTCGCCAATAACTGGATCGCCACAGCCTTTACCCATCAGGCCAAGATGCCCGAGGTGCTGGGCTGGGCTGCGGTGCCGCTGCTGTGCATCTACCTCGCATGGTATCCCGCCTTCGCCGCGCTGGTCGCGCATCTGCTGACGAAGAAGCGCCCGCTTTGGGCCTTCGGGCTAGTGTTGGCCGGGGCTTGGATCATCACCGAGTGGCTGCGCGGTTGGGTCTTCACCGGCTACCCTTGGCCTCCGCTGGGCCTGATGCTGCTGGGGCCGTGGAACACTCCGGGCTTGGCGGAATTGCTGCGCTGGACCGGCACTTATGCGCTTTCGGGCGTCGCCGTGGTGATAGCGAGTCTGATGCTGGGTGCGCTGCTGGCACGGCGTTGGGTTGTCGCTGGCTCGGGCGCTCTGGCCATTGCGGCGGCAATGTTGATCCCGGGACATGCCCCTATCAAGCCCCAGATCGCGGGCCTCCGCTACACCCTCGTCCAGCCCTACATTCCGCAGTCCGAAATCAACGACGCGAGCAAGTTCGAGGAGCAGTTCCAGCGCATCGCCGCGCTCACCAATCCCGGGCGCAAGGAGCAGCGCATCGTGCTGTGGCCCGAAAGCGCGATCCCCGATTACCTCGAGGACGGCTATCCGGAGCGCTACTATCTCCAGATGACCGCCGCAGCCGACCCCGATTTTGCGCGGCGGCGCATCGGCGGGATCATAGGCCCGCAATCGACCTTGCTGACCGGCGTCGTCAACCTCGACATCGGCAAGCGCGAAGACGGCACAAGGGGTGCGGTGAGCGCGCGCAATTCGGTGATCGCGATGAATGGCGCAGGGCAGATCACCCACTCCTATGCCAAGGCGCATCTGGTGCCTTACGGCGAATATCTGCCGATGCGCCCGCTGCTGGAGCCGCTCGGCCTGTCGCGGCTGGTGGCGGGCAGCATCGACTACAAGGCGGGGCCGGGGCCGCGCACGATGGATCTTGGCAAGCACGGCAAGGCAGGCATCCAGATCTGCTACGAGATCGTCTTCTCGGGCCATGTCGTGGATCGCAAGAACCGCCCCGACTACATCTTCAACCCCTCGAATGACGGCTGGTTCGGCTGGTGGGGTCCGCCGCAGCATCTGGCACAGGCGCGGATGCGCGCGATCGAGGAGGGGCTGCCGGTGCTGCGCTCCACCACCACCGGGATTTCTGCGGTGATCGACGCGAACGGCGTGGTGCGCGACAGCATCGGCATGGGCAAGGCCGAGGCGATTACAGGCTTTGTGCCCAAGGCGAAGCCGCCGACGCTGTTCGCGCAGTGGGGACACGCTTTGACGCTGGGCTGGGCCGCAGTGTTCCTTATCCTCGGCCTCGGCTTGCCGAGAGTGCTTGCGCTCACCCGTCGGCGCGGCTAGAGCGGCCGCGCAAGAAGCCGGATATAAAGGTTTCCTTATATCTCTATAAGGTCTCCATAACCGGCAGGAACCGCACTCTCAGCCCCCGGGGGAACCATGCGCACCGAATATCTCTTCACGTCCGAAAGCGTTTCCGAAGGCCACCCGGACAAGGTTGCCGACCAGATTTCCGACGCAATCGTCGATCTGTTCCTGTCGAAGGACCCCGAAGCGCGCATCGCCTGCGAGACCCTGACCACCACCCAGCTGGTGGTGCTGGCAGGCGAAATCCGCTGCAAGGGCGTGTATGAGGCGGACAACGAGGCGTGGAAGGATAACGGCTACTGGGCGCCCGGCGCCAAGGAAGAGATCGCAAAGGTCGTCCGCGCCACGGTGAAGCGCATCGGTTACGAGCAGGACGGCTTCCACTGGGACAAGTTCGAATTCATCAACCGCCTGCACGGCCAGTCGGCGCACATTGCGCAGGGTGTGGACGCGGGCGCGAACAAGGATGAAGGCGCGGGCGATCAGGGCATCATGTTCGGTTACGCGACCGACGAGACCCCCGATCTGATGCCGGCGACGCTCTACTACAGCCACAAGATCCTCGAGCGCATGGCTGCCGATCGCCACTCGGGCGCGGCCCCCTTCCTCGAGCCCGATGCCAAGAGCCAGGTGACCCTGCGCTACGAAGGCTCGCTGCCGGTCGCCGCGACCGCTGTGGTGGTCTCGACCCAGCACGCCGAAGGCTATGACGAGGGCGAGAAGGAAGCCGAGCTCCACGCCTATGTGAAGCGCGTTGTCTCGGAAGTGATCCCGCCGGTGCTGCTGCGCGAGACCGAATACTTCATCAACCCGACCGGCAGCTTCGTGATCGGCGGGCCGGATGGTGACGCAGGCCTCACCGGCCGCAAGATCATCGTCGACACCTATGGCGGCGCGGCTCCGCATGGCGGCGGCGCGTTCAGCGGCAAGGACCCGACCAAGGTGGACCGCTCGGCGGCCTACATCACCCGCTACCTCGCCAAGAACGTGGTCGCCGCGGGCCTTGCCACGCGCTGCACCATCCAGATCGCCTATGCGATCGGTGTGTCGAAGCCGCTCTCGCTCTATGTCGATACTCACGACACCGGCACCGTGGGCGACGACAAGATCGAACAGGCGATCCTCGGCATTGCCAAGCTCGGCGGGCTGACCCCGCGTTCGATCCGCACGCATCTCGGCCTCAACAAGCCGATCTACCAGCCGACTGCGGCCTATGGCCATTTCGGCCGCAAGCCGGAAGGCGATCTGTTCCCGTGGGAGCGGCTCGATCTGGTTGACGATCTGAAGGCCGCACTGGCCTGATTTGCGCGGGGCGGGTGTCGTCGCTGATGGCACCCGCCGCCACACTTCCCGAACGCCCCCTTGCGCCCGACGCGCTGCGCGGCGCGGCCGTGTTGGGCATGGCGCTGATGGTGGTCCATGGCTTCGCGCTGCCGGGCCCCGCGGCGATCAACCCCACCGCCTATGGTGCGACAAGTCCGGCGGATATCCGCGTGTGGCTGGCGAGCTTCGTGTTCCTCGAAGACAAGCTGCGCGCGATCTTCGCGATGCTGCTGGGCGCGGGATGCATGATCCTGCTGGAACGCGGCGATGCAAACCCTTGGCGGGCGCACTACGCGCGCATGACCGTGCTCTTCGCTATCGGCTTCGCGCATTGGGTGCTGCTGGCCGATCATGACGTGCTGCGGGGCCTTGCTCTGGCCGGCCTTGCCCTGCCCCTGCTCGCCGGATTGTCCGCCAGAGCGCTCATTGCGGTGTCATTTGGTCTGGTTATCGCACAGTTTGCCATGGGTATGAGCGCGCTTGGCGCCGCTTTCATCGTGTTTCACGTGAAACATTCGGGCACCGAAGCCCTGCTTTTGGCAGAGCGCCAGTTCGGCCATGACCCGGCCACCATCGCGCTTTTGCTGGAGCAGGGACGCGCCGGGCTGGCCGAGCGGATCATCCGGCAATTGGGCGCAGTCCCCTCGCAATTCGGGGCGCTGATCGCCGCCTTGCCGCTCGATCTGGCGGGGTTTGCACTCGGCATGGGCCTGCACCGCGCAGGGATGTTCAAGGGCGAATGGCGCACCTTCCACTTGCAGCGCCTCGCTGGGCTGGCCGCCCTGCTGGCGCTTCCCGCGCTGTTCGCGCTGGCAGGCTGGCTGGTCTCGACAGGCTTTCCCGCAGCTCTCGTCGGCCCGGTGGCACTGGTGTTCTCGGCCCCCTTCGATCTACTGCTGGCGGTGAGCTATGCCGCGCTGGCGATGGCCTTTGTTTCACGTGGAACACGGGTGACCCGCACCCTCGCAGCGGTCGGGCGATTGTCGCTGACGAACACGGTGATGACCAACATGATCCTCGGATGCATCTTCGCGCCATGGGGCTTAGGCCTGTTCGGCGAGGTGACCCGCGCAGGGGCCTTTGCGCTCGCCTTTGTGCCGATCATCGCGGTGCTGGTATTCTCGCCGCTATGGGTAGCAAAGCTTGGCCAAGGCCCCTTGGAGCGCCTGTGGCGCAAGGCCGCAAAGGCGCTGTCCTAGCCGTCCTGCCCATGGATCGGCGAGGGCCGGTCAAGCGCCAGCTCGGCGTCCGAAAAGACGAAGGGACTGCGCACGCCAGACATCCCGCCCAGTTCCACCCGAAGGCCGCGCGCGATCACTTGAGGGTCGGCAAAGACCTCGTCCAGCCGGTTGATCGGCCCTGCGGGAACGCCCGCCGCATGGCAGGCATCGAGCAGGCCCTGCTTGGTCCAGCCAGCCGTTGCCGCCGCGATTTCGGCATCGAGCGCCCTGGCATTGGCGGTGCGGTCGGCGTTCGCGACAAAGCGCGGATCGTTGCACAACTTGCTGCGCCCCAGCACCGCCATCAGCTTGTGGAACAGCCCGTCATTGGCGGGCGCAAGGATCACGTGCCCGTCGCTCACCGCAAACACGCCATAGGGCGCAACCTGCGCGTGGGCATTGCCCATGCGGGGCGGGTTATGGCCGGTGGTAAAATAGTAACTCGCCTGATTGGCGAGCAGCGCGACCGAGCTGTCCATCAGGCTGATATCGACCTGCTGACCCCTGCCCGTGCGCGCCCGCATCAAGAGCGCCGCCTGAATGCCGTTCGCCGCCCAGACGCCGGTTGAAAGGTCGGAGATCGAGATCCCCATCTTGACCGGATGGGCCTCCGGCTCGCCGGTCAGCGACATGAAGCCGCTCATCCCCTGCACCACGAAGTCGTAGCCCGCCTCATGCGCGCGCGGGCCGGTCTGGCCGAAGCCGGTGATCGAGCAATAGACGAGCCCCGGATTGGCGGCGGCAAGGCTGGCGTAATCGAGCCCGAATTTGGCGAGGCTGCCGGTCTTGAAGTTCTCGATCACCACATCGGCTTCGCCGCACAGAGCCTTCACCCGCGCCAGATCATCAGCATCGGCAAAGTCGGCAATGATCGAACGCTTGCCGCGGTTGCAGGCGTGGTAATAGGCCGCCTCGCGGTGCACCTTGCCGTTTGCGTCGGTGCGCTCGACCCATGGCGGCCCCCACAGCCGTGTGCCGTCCCCTTCCGGGCTTTCGACCTTGATCACATCCGCGCCGAGGTCCGCCAGAATCTGCCCGCAGAAGGGCCCGGCGAGCACGCGGGCAAGCTCGACCACCTTGAGGCCGGCCAGCGGGGCGTCCGCGTTGCGAGGTTGATCGAGCCACATCGTCTAGTCGCCCAGCTGCGCCTTGAGGAAAGCGACGCTGTCGGCCAGCACCGGGCCTTTGCTGCGGAACGGCACGGAAAGCGCCATCACCACCTCTTCGTGATCGAGCGGGCCATAGTTCTTCACTTCGACCGGCGCGCCGAGCGACTTCAGCTTCGCGCCGAGATTGTTGGCGTTCTTCGGCCGCACAGTCTCGTCGCCGTCGGAGGTGACCAGCAGCAGCGCCGGCGCGTCAGCCCGCGCGAAGGTGATCGGCTGGGTCTCTTCAGGACGCGGCCACTCGCTGAACGCCGCGATCGCCCGGTCCGAGGTGAAGGGGTAAAAGTCGTAAGGCCCTGACAGGCCGACGCCCGCCTTGATGAATCCCGGGCTGACACCCGCAGCCGCCAGTCGCTCGGCATCCAGCGCCAGCATCACCGCCTGATAGGCCCCTGCCGAATGGCCCATCACCGCCACGCGCGCCGGATCGCCCTGATACTGGGCGATGTTTTTCTGCGTCCACGCGACTGCTTCGGCTCCGTCATCGAGGAAGGCGGGGAAGTGGACCTGCGGCACCTTCCGATAATCGGGGATCACCACCAGGAAGCCGGCCTTGGCCAGTGCCCGTCCGGCAAAGGCATAGGAGGCGCGATCACCCTTGGCCCAGCCGCCGCCGTACCAGAAGATCACCACTGGCAGCTTGCCGGTTGCGGGCATGGCATTGGGTGCCCAGATATCGAGCCGCTGCCCGTGGCTCCCGAAAGGCACGCCTTCGGCCGCGGGGTAGGACCCCTCGCGCCCGCCGGCCAGCCGGTCATAATGCGACAGCAGCCGCGGCGGGGAGACGAAAGCGAACATCCCTCCAGCTACCGCGAGCAGTGCAACAACGCCAAGCCCCAACGCACGCAGCATCACACCACGTAATGTGCGGTGGTGGTCGCCGCGATATCGGCCTCGGTGACGCCCGGTGCCATCTCGATCAGGCGGAAGGGCGAGGCGTGATCGGGCCGCGCGAAGACCGCGAGGTTGGTGATCACCATGTCCACCACGCCCGCGCCGGTCAGCGGCAGGGTGCAGGCCGGAATGAACTTGGGCGCGCCGTCCTTTGAGGTGTGGTCCATCACCACGATGATCTTCTTGACGCCCGCGACAAGGTCCATCGCCCCGCCCATGCCCTTGATCATCTTGCCCGGGATCATCCAGTTGGCGATGTCGCCGTTTTCGGCCACCTCCATCGCGCCCAGCACGGTGAGGTCGATATGCCCGCCGCGGATCATCGCAAAGCTGGTCGCCGAATCGAAATAGGCGCTGTGCGGCAACTCGCTGATGGTCTGCTTGCCGGCGTTGATCAGGTCGGCATCGACCTCGTCGTTATAGGGGAAAGGCCCGATGCCGAGCATCCCGTTCTCGCTCTGGAGCGTCACCAGCATACCCTCGGGGATGTGGTTGGCAACGAGCGTCGGGATGCCGATGCCGAGGTTGACGTAATAGCCGTCCTTCAGCTCGCGCGCGGCGCGGGCGGCCATCTGGTCGCGGGTCCAGCCTTGGGGAAGCGTCGTCATTGGCCAGCGCTCTGTGCCTCGGCGAACAGCGAGGTAATCAGGAACCAGCCGTCACCGATAACCGGCTCCAGCCCGGCCCCGGCCTCGGGGTTGCGCAGATACTTGAAGCGCTCGTCGAAGTCGGCGCGCTCGTCTCCAGCGATGGCGACGATGCAGGTGATCCCGGCGAGGTTTTCCTTGCGCTGCTGCTTGTTGTCGTTCTCGTCACGGCGCAGCGAGATGATGTCCTGCCCGCGCGGATCGAGCCCGGCCTTCTCCAGCGCGGAACGCACGAGGCCCGACTGGTTCACCGGCAGATCGGACAGCCACGCGATCTCCACGCCCGCCTGCCGCAGCACGGCGAGACCGAGCGCAAGGCTGGACTGCTTACCGGGATTGGCGGGCGGCTCGAAGACGCCGCCGGCGGGGTCGAGATCGATCAGCGCCACCAGCTGCTCGCCGGTGGTGCAGCGACGGCGCTTGCCATCAAGCGCGATCGGATCGCTCAGCATTGCCGAAGCCAGATCGGCTCCGCCCGTTACCCCGCGCGCAGAAGCCTGCCCGTAGCGCACAAAGCGCGCGAAGTTGTTCTGCTCGGGCGGCAGGGGGCTGGAGGGATCGGGATAGGAAGACGCCGGCGCGCCGGGCACGGTGCGGATTGTCGGAGCCGCTGCAATCACCGGCGCCGGAGCGGGCGCAGCTGCGGGCGCCGCCGCTGGCGGAGTAACAGGCTGCGGCGCGGGCGCGGGCATGGCGACGCGCGGCGCTGCGGGGACGACCGGAGCCGGAGTCGGAGCGGGAGCCGGCCTGGCTGCGGCAGGCGAGGTCGCCGGCTTGGGCACAGCGGCAATGACCGGCGCAGCCGCAATCGCCGGAGCCGGCCGAACCGCCGGGGTCGATACGGCGGCAGGCGGCGGAGCGACGGGCTTGGGTGCAACAGCCGGGGCCGGAGGAGGCGCTGCTGGCGCGGGCCTCGGCGCAGCAACTGCGACTTGCGCGGGTGCAGACGTCACCGAGGGGAGCGGCATGATCGGACGCGGTGCAGTGGCAGGCGGCGGCGCTGCAGGCCTTGGCACCGCGACTGCGACCGGTGCAGGAGCGGGCGCAGGCACGGGTGCAGGCGCGGATATCGCGGCTGGCGGCTGGGCCGATGACGGCATCACCGTCACGCTCGGATTCTGGGTCGGAGCCGGACGCGGGGTCACTGCGGCCACAGCCGGTGCGGGACGGCTCTCGGCTTGCTTCGGGGTCTCCTTGGCATCCTTGCCATCGGTCTGTGTGCGGAAGATCGCGCTCCCGGCGATGGCCGGAATGGCGGCGGCGACGCAGCCCGAAAGAGAGGTTCCTGCCAACGCCAGCAGCGGCAGCATTGCGATTCTACGATCCATCATGCGGTCTCCCTCTCCCGAACCGTACGGAATTCGATTTTCTTGTCATATGGCGCGCCTAGCACGATCCGGTTTACGAACACCCCGGCAAGGTGAATCTGATCGGGCTCGAGGCTTCCGGCCGGCACCACTTCCTCGACTTCGGCGACGCAGATTTTCCCGCAGGTCGCCGCCGGCAGATTGAAATTGCGCGCGGTCTTGCGGAACACGAGGTTGCCGGTTTCATCGGCTTTCCACGCCTTGATGATCGAAAGGTCGGCGAAGATGCCGTGTTCGAGGATGTAGGTCTGCATCACCCCGTCGCGATCGGGGAACTGCTTGTGCTCCTTGCCCTTGGCGACCTCGGTGCCGACGCCGGTGCGGGTGTAGAAGCCGGGGATGCCCGCTCCGCCGGCGCGCATCCGTTCTGCGAGGGTGCCCTGCGGACAGAATTCGACTTCAAGCTCGCCCGAGAGATATTGCCGCTCGAACTCCTTGTTCTCGCCGACGTAGGAACTGATCATCTTTTTCACCTGCCGCGTGCGCAGCAGCTTGCCGATACCCTCGTTGTCGATCCCGGCATTGTTGCTGGCAAAGGTGAGCCCCGTCACGCCGCTGTCACGAATCGCGTCCAGCAGCCTTTCGGGGATGCCGCAAAGGCCGAAACCTCCTGCGGCGATCAGCATGTCGTTCTTGAGGACACCGGCGAGCGCGCTGGCGGCGTCGGGGTAGAGCTTGGTCATCGGGCGTGATTGCCTCGGTTGCAGGTTGGCGTCGCGGCCCGAAAGGAGCCGATCCCTTACGGCCGGTCTCTTACGGGTTCTCCCGGGTATGATTAGTGCGTTCGAGCGCCGCTGTCACGCCCGCGCGCAGCCCGAGTCGAATCACCTTTCATGTTGCATTGCAAAATCTTTGAAGCCGCAAAATCTGCTCAATTTTTGAGCGTATGCTGATTTTCAAGGCAGAGATTCTGCAAATTTTTGCATAAAACGAAATGGTTCCCGCCTTTAGTTGCAATCTTTGCACTCAAATACGTGGTTTACGCAATTGCGCATCGGGCGAATCTGCTGCAAATGCGAAGTGCCTTTCAGGCATCCTCTCCCAAACTTTTCAGCCCGGCCTTCGTGCCGGGCATTTTTTTGCCCGGCGTCCGTGTGGCCGGAGACCGCATTCCTGCTTGATTGCAATCGCCCTGCCCCGTTCCTAGCTAATCCAGCAAGGACCAAGACCAACAGGCAAGCGCAGGAAACCCCATGGCCGAAGCAGAAACCGCCGCGAACGCCCGCACTGTGCGGCTTCAGGTCGCACCCGCGCGGCAGGAGGAATCCGGCCAGGGCATCGCGCGGATGCCGCGCACCGCGTTCCAGAAGCTCGGGATCACCGAGAGCGATGTCGTCGAGATCGTCGGCAAGCGCACCACGGCAGCAATCGCCATGGCAGCCTATCCGGAGGATGACGCGCTCGACGTTGTCCGCCTGGACGGGCTCCAGCGCGGCAATGCCGAAGCCGGATCGGGCGAGCATGTCGAGATCGCCAAGGGCCAGTCGCGCCCCGCGACCCGCGTGGTCTTCGCCCCCGCCCAGCGCGAAATGCGCCTGCAGGGGCCGACCCAGGCGCTCAAGCGCAATTTCTTCCGCCGCCCGCTGATGGCCGGCGATCTGGTGGCGACCACCGGCCAGCAGCCGGTGCAGAACATGCCCTCCGACGTTCGCCAGCTGCTGCGCGCGCCAGCCTACGCCCTCACCCAGATCCGCCTCACCGTCGCCACGACCAGCCCCAAGGGCATCGTCCATATCGACGAGAACACCGAAGTCGAGCTGCGCGCCGAATTCGAGGAACCGCGCGACGGGCGTGCCGCAGTGAACTATGACGATGTCGGCGGGATGGAGGACACCATCCGGGCGCTGCGCGAAATGGTCGAGCTGCCGCTGCGCTATCCCGAGCTGTTCATCCGCCTCGGCGTCGAACCGCCCAAGGGCGTGCTACTCCACGGCCCGCCGGGCACCGGCAAGACCCGCCTGGCGCAGGCCGTCGCCAATGAAAGCGATGCGGAATTCTTCACCATCAACGGGCCGGAAATCATGGGCTCTGGCTATGGCGAGAGCGAAAAGCGGCTTCGCGAAGTCTTTGAAGAGGCCAGCCGCGCCGCGCCCGCAATCATCTTCATCGACGAGATCGATTCGATCGCGCCCAAGCGCACGCAGGTGCCGGGCGAGGCGGAAAAGCGGCTAGTCGCCCAGCTCCTTACCCTGATGGACGGGCTGGAGAAGCGCGCCAACCTTGTCGTCATCGCCGCCACCAACCGGCCCGATGCGATCGACGAAGCGCTGCGTCGTCCGGGCCGTTTCGACCGCGAGATCGTGATCGGCGTGCCCGACCAGCGCGGGCGGCGCGAAATCATCGCGATCCATACCCGCGGGATGCCGCTCGAAGGCGCGGTCGATCTCGACGAACTCGCCCGCGTCACCCATGGCTTTGTCGGGGCAGACCTTGCCGCCCTCACCCGCGAAGCCGCGATCGAGGCCGTGCGGCGGATCATGCCGCGGCTCGATCTCGACGAGCGCACCATCCCGCAGGACGTGCTCGAAGACCTGTGCGTCACCCGCGACGATTTCCTCGCCGCCCTCAAGCGCGTCCAGCCCTCGGCCATGCGCGAGGTGATGGTGCAGGTGCCGAATATCGGCTGGGACGATATTGGCGGCGCGGGCGAGGCGATGGACAAGCTGCGCGAGGGAATCGAGCTACCGCTCAAGAACCCCGATGCCTTCCGCCGCCTCGGCATCCGTCCGGCCAAGGGTTTTCTACTCTATGGCCCGCCCGGCACCGGCAAGACCCTGCTGGCCAAGGCGGTCGCCAAGGAGGCGGAGGCGAACTTCATCTCGATGAAGAGCTCCGATCTCCTGTCGAAGTGGTATGGCGAGAGCGAGCAGCAGATCGCAAAACTGTTCGCCCGCGCCCGCGCGGTGGCTCCTTGCGTCATCTTCATCGACGAGATTGACAGCCTCGTCCCCGCGCGCGGCAGCGGTCAGGGCGAGCCGCAAGTGACGGGCCGCGTGGTCAACACCATCCTTGCCGAAATGGACGGGCTGGAAGAACTGCAATCGGTCGTCGTGATCGGGGCCACGAACCGCCCGGCATTGGTCGATCCGGCGCTGCTGCGTCCGGGCCGCTTTGACGAGCTGGTTTACGTCGGCACCCCCGACAAGGCGGGCCGCGAACATATTCTCGGCATCCATACCGCGAAGATGCCGCTGGGCGATGACGTCGATCTGGCGATGCTGGCCAGCAAGACCGAGCGCTTTACCGGCGCCGATCTCGAAGATCTGGTGCGCCGCGCGGGGCTAGGCGCGCTGCGGCGTGTGGGCGGCGAGGTCAGCGCGGTCGAGGGGCGCGATTTCGAGGCAGCGTTGGCAGACTCGCGGGCGACTGTGACGGCCGAGATGGAGGAGGAATACCTCAAGATGCGCGGCGAGCTCAAAAAGCGCGCCGCAGCGGTGCAGCTGATCGGGTTCTTCGCGCCCGAATTGCTCAAGCCGACGCGGGAAAAGAAGCACGATTGAGGGGCTGACCGGCGATTTTGGACGAAATCAGGCGCGAAGAGGCAAGATCCAGGCCCGCTTTGGGTGCCAGTTAGCACGGCCTTGGGTGGCGGTTGCTGATGTTCCACGAATGTTTCACGTGAAACATTTTCAGTGTCAGTGTGCCGCATCCCAGCTTGCGCCGGTGCCGATATCGACCCCCAATGGCACGCTGAGTTCGACGGCTGGCAGCGCGGCCTCGGCCATCACCTGCCGGATGATCGGCGTGGCGGCTTCCACGCGCCCTTCCGGCAGTTCGAACACCAATTCGTCGTGCACCTGCAGCAGCATCCGCACATCATGGAGGCCCGCCTCGGCCAGCGCCGGGAGCATCCGCGCCATCGCGCGCTTGATGATGTCGGCGCTGGTGCCCTGGATCGGCGCGTTGATCGCGGCACGCTCTGACCCCTGCCGTTCGGCCTGGTTCTTGGAATTGATCCGCGGGAACCACGTCTTGCGTCCGAACAGCGTCTCCGAATAGCCCTTGTCCCGCACGCTTTCGAGCGTTTCGAGGATGTAGCGCTGGATGCCGGGGAAGCGCTGGAAATAGGTGTCGATCATCGCCTGTGCTTCTTCTGGCGGCACTTCCAGCCGCGCCGCCAGACCCCAGCGCGAAATCCCGTAAAGTATTGCGAAGTTGATGGTTTTCGCCCGCGCACGGGTGTCGCGGGTAACCTCTCCGAACATCTCGCGCGCAGTACGGGCGTGGATATCCTCGCCCTGCGCGAAAGCGTCCTTGAGGGTATCGACCCCGGCCATATGCGCGGCGAGGCGCAATTCGATCTGCGAATAGTCGGCGGCGAGCAGGACATTGCCCGCTTCCGGCACGAAGGCCTCGCGGATCTGGCGGCCGATGGCGGTGCGCACCGGAATATTCTGCAAGTTGGGATCGGTCGACGAGAGCCGCCCGGTCTGCGCGCCGACAAGGCTGTAGCTGGTGTGGACGCGGCCCGTGGCTGGATTGATCGCGGCCTGCAGGGCGTCGGTATAGGTCGATTTGAGCTTGGAGAGCTGGCGCCATTCCAGCACCAGCCGCGCTATCGGCGCGCCTTCGGCCGCGAGCTTTTCGAGCACCGAAACGTCGGTGGTATACTGCCCGCTCTTGCCCTTCTTGCCGCCCTTGTAGCCGAGCTTGTCGAACAGAATATCGCCCAGTTGCTTGGGACTGCCGACGGTGAATTCCTGCCCGGCCACGCCATGGATCTCGCCTTCGAGCCGCCCGATCTCGATAGCGAATTCCTCCGACAGCTTCGCAAGGCGCGCGCGGTCGACGCGGATGCCTTCACGCTCCATCGCGGCAACCACCGTGATCAGCGGGCGATCAACCCGCTCGTAAATGCGGGTGCCGCCCTCGCTGGCGAGCCGGGGCTTGAGATTGCGGTGGAGCCGCAGGGTCACATCGGCATCCTCGGCGGCATAGGCGGTGGCGCGGTCCAGCGGCACCTCGCTGAACAGGATCGCCTTCTTGCCGGTGCCGCACAGATCCTTGAACGGGATCGGGGTGTGGCCGAGGTGGCGCTGGGACAGCTCGTCCATCCCGTGGCCGCCCCCCATGCCTTCCTCGCCGCGCCCGGCATCCAGCGCGAAGCTGATCACCATCGTATCGTCGATGGGCGACACCGCGAGCCCCTGACGGGCGAGCACGTTGAGATCATACTTGCCGTTCTGGAACACCTTGAGGACAGCCTCGTCCTCCAGCAGCGGCTTCAGCGCAGCCAGCGCATCAGCCATCGGCACCATCTGCGGTTTCTGCGCGAACATGTCGTCCCCGCCGTGCGCGAGGGGAATGTAGCATGCATCATTGGGGCCGATCGCGAGACTGACGCCCACCAGTTCGGCGCGCATCGGATCAAGCGACGTGGTTTCGGTATCGACCGCGACCAGCCGCGCCGCTGTTGCCCGGGCGATCCATTGCTCCAGCGTCGCCATGTCCTGCACCGTCACATAGGCGGCATGATCGATGCGCGGCATGTCCGGCAAAGGCTGGCGGTTGGCATCGCCTGTGTCCGCCGGAGCAGCGCCGGCCGTGGTCGGCTTGGGCGGGTTGAGATCGGTCTTGCGCGAAGGGCTGCCGGTGCCCGCTTCAAGCCGCTTCAGCAGTGAGGTGAAGCCGTGCTTTTCGAGGAAAGCGGCGAGCGGTTCGGGCGGCACAGGGCCAAGCTTCATCTCGGCAATCGGCTGCGGCAGATCGCAGTCCTCTTTCAGCGTCACAAGCACCTTGCTGAGTTCGGCATCGCCGCGCCCTTCGATCAGGCGTTCCTTCAGCTTGGAGGGCTTCATGTCATGCGCGGAATCGAGTGCGGCGGTGAGCGAGCCGTGCTCGGCGATCAGCTTCGAGGCGGTCTTGGGGCCGATGCCGTAGATGCCCGGCACATTGTCCACCGCATCGCCCATCAGCGCCAGCACATCGCCAACCAGCGCGGGCGGGACGCCGAACTTCTCCTCTACCTCTTCGAGCCAGATGCGCTGGTTCTTCATGGTGTCGAGCATGTCGATCCGCGCCGGCCCGTGGGGGGTATCGACCTCGCCGACCAGCTGCATCAGATCCTTGTCGGAGGAGACGATGGTGACGTCCCAGCCCATTTCCTGCGCGCGCCGCGCATAGGTGGCGATCAGATCGTCCGCCTCCAGCCCCGGCACTTCGATGCAGGGCAGGCTGAAAGCGCGGGTGGCATCGCGGATCAGCGGGAATTGCGGGACGAGGTCCTCGGGCGGCTCGGGCCGGTTGGCCTTGTAATGCTCGTAGATGTCGTTGCGGAAGCTGACCCCGCTGGCGTCGAGGATCACGGCAAGGTGGGTCGGCCCGTCGGCCTCGTCGAGATCGGCGGCGAGCTTCCAGAGCATCGTCGTGTAGCCATAGACCGCGCCGACCGGCGTGCCTTCGGGATCGGTCAGCGGGGGCAGCCGGTGATAGGCCCGGAAGATGTAGGACGAGCCATCGACGAGATAGAGGTGCTGCTTGCTGGGAGCTTGGGGGTCGGCCATGCGGTCTGCTAGCATCCGGCGGCGGCGTGGGGTAGCCGGTTCAGAGCGTTTTCCGCCCGGCATCGCGCGCCGGTCTTCATTCGGGCGCGACGGATTGTGGCGAAATCATGGCCAAATTGAGGCGAGCTTGCCGCAATTGCCTTGCACCGCCCCAGGCTTGTCCCTATTTATGCACCGAACCGGAGGTCAAAACCGGTTTCGACACGCTCCGACGGGGAGCTTGCGACAATTGCAGAGAGGGATTTCCACCTATGCGTAAGATCATTCTTGCCGCCGCCATCGCCACCTCGGCTCTGGGCCTCGCCGCTTGCAGCGACAACACCGCGACCGAAACCGAAGAAGCCGCCGACGCCATGGCGACCGATGCTGCCGCGAGCGCCGATGCTGCTCTCGAAGGCGCCGAAGGTGCTGTCGACGAAGCCGCCGAAGGCGTTGACGCCGCTGCCGACGCTGCCGCCGAAGGCGCTGAAGCGACCGCCGATGCCGCTGCCGACGCTGCTGCTGACGTGGCTGCCGAAGCCGAGAAGGCTGCCGAGTAATCGGATTTGATCACTCCGCCGCGTGCGGGGATGATCACAGCGAAGGGCGGTGCCGCAAGGCGCCGCCCTTTCGCGTTTCCGGTCTTCAACCGCCGGTGTTGTAGGGGGCCGAGGTCCAGTTGCGCACCGGGTTCTGCTGGGCGCGGAAGGCAAAGCCGTCGTAAAGCGCCCGCGCAATCGCCGCGATCCGCTCTTCCCGCGCCGCCCGCGTGCCCTGCCCGGTGACATAGATCGCCACCGCGATGGTGCGCCCGTCGGGACACTCGATCAGGCCGACATCGCTGGAGGTGTTGCTGAGCGAGCCGGTCTTGTGGCTCACCCGCGCTTCCAATGGGATGTGCGCCGGAATGCGGCGCTTGCCGGTCACCGTGCGGCTCATCGCGCCGAGTAGCACCCGGCGGCTTTCGGCCGAGAGATATTCGCCGCGGTAGAGCCCCGCCAGCAGCCGCGCCATGGCGCGCGGGGTGGCCGCATCGCGCTTGTCGATGTGGCGCGCGGGGTCGAATTCGCCGTCGTCGCGCACCAGCGTGGCGATATCGCGGTTGATGCTGAACTCACGGATGCCCTGACGGCGCGCCCAGTCATTCACCACCGAGGGGCCGCCCACGGCTGCCAGCAAGGCGTCGGTTGCCGGGTTGCTCGAACGGGTGATCATGATCTCGATCAGATCGATCGCGGGCATATACTGCCCGGGCCGCACCGGCGCCTTGGCTGAGGAGAAGCGCGCCGAGCGCTCGGGCATCATCAGCGGAAATTCCGATGTCAGGGCAAACCGGCCCTGCTCGACCATCTCGAGGAAGGTCGCAGCGACCGCCACCTTGCTGGTCGAGGCCATCGGGAAGAGCTGGTCGCCCAGCACCGCCACTTCCTCGCCGGTGGCAAGGTCGATTGCGGCAACGCCGATGCGGCCCTGCGATGGATTGGCGAGTTCGGCAATCCGCTGCTCGAAGCTGGAGGCATAGATCGCCTCAAAGCTCTGCGGGGTGCGCAGCTCGGTGCCAAAGGCGCGGTCGAAGCTCGACTGGAGCTCGTCCGCCTGTGCGACCGCCGGCGCGGCGATGGTCGCCAGACTGGCGGCGATGCCGATCGCAAAGACGGAAAAGCGGGTGCGTGCCATGCTCAAAAGCTACTCCCTCAGGGTTTCCCTCGGCTTAATACCTACACTAGGCATGCGCGATTCCCGCCCGCAAGTTTTCATTTCATGGGGTGCGACGAAAGGTGCGGCTGGCACGACAGGCCTGCGACACGCTCCTGCTCGGGCGATGATGCCGGTTCGTCGAAAGCACCCTTGCACCGTCATTCCTCCCCTTGACTGCCCGGCGGATGGCGGCACTCTGCGGCCCGACCATCCGATTTGAAGGGGCATCATGATCAACGCATCCAGCCTGCGCGCTTCCGGCGCGCTTTTTTCCGCCTTGCTGCTTTCCGCTTCGGGCGTTGCCTATGCCCAGAGCGTGCCGATCGTGCAGCCCGGCGCGCCGGGTCAGGCGAGCAAGAAGCTGACCGCCGAGGAAGCCACCAAGCTGGCACAGTCGAGCTACACCGCCTCCGACGTCGCCTTCATGCAGCACATGATCGTCCACCATCAGCAGGCGCTCGACATGGCGGTGCTGGTGAAGGACCGCACCAACACCGAAGACCTCGTCTCCATCGCGGGCCGCATCGAAGGCAGCCAGGCCGATGAAATCGCTTTCATGAAGACCTGGCTGAAGGAGCGCGGCGAGCCGGTGGAAGACCCGGCGATGAAGGGCCATGGCGAACACCTCCACCACATGATGAAGGGCATGGCCTCGCCCGAAGCGATGAAGGCGCTCGCCGCCGCAAAGGGCACCGAATTCGACCGCCAGTTCCTGACCCTGATGATCGCGCATCACGAAGGCGCGGTGGACATGGTCGAGAAGCTGTTCGACGAAGAAGGCACCGCGGCTGATCCGGTGCTCTACCGCTTTGTCAGCGACGTCGAGAACGAGCAGACCGGCGAGATCAAGCGGATGGACAAGGTGCTCGCGCGCCTGTCCGAAGACCCGCGCTCGGGCCTTGCCGCCGGCTTCGATAATGCCGGAGAGGCGATCCTGAACCTCACCAAGGTTGCCAGCCTCGGCAAGCCTGCGGGCTTCTTCAATCCGGCCAACCCGGCCGATCTGCGCCCCCCTGCCGCACCCAAAAAGGGCGAGGAAGACAAGGACAAGACCGAAGCCGCCGCAGCAGTCGAAACCGCTACTGACGCTGCCGTTGCCGCCGCAGCGACTGCGACCAGCGCCGCGACCCCCGAGCGCGAGGAGGAAGACCTCACCGAATTCGCCGAACGCTCACCCCTGCTCGATTTCGCCAACACCGACATGGCATTCTTCGACGACATCATGATCGCAGGCTCCTACCACGGGTTCAACATCTACAAGCTGGGCACCGACGGCGTGCCGCAGCTGATGAGCTCGGTCGTCTGCCCGGGCGGGCAAGGCGATGTCTCGGTGGTCGGCAAGATCCTCGTGATGAGCGTCGAGCAGACCCGCGGCCGCGTCGACTGCGGGCTCGAAGGCGCGCCGGGCAAGGTCAATGAAGACCGCTTCCGCGGCCTGCGCATCTTCGACATTTCCGATCTCAGCAGCCCGCGTCAGGTGGGCGGGGTGCAGACTTGCCGCGGCAGCCACACCCATTCGGTGGTGAGCGCGGATGACAAGCGCATCATCGTCTACAATTCGGGCACGGCGGGCATCCGCGAGACCGAAGAACTGGCGGGCTGCATCGGCGAGATCCCGGGCGATACCCGCACCGCGCTGTTCTCGATCGATGTGATCGAGATCCCGCTGGCCGATCCGTCACAGGCGCGCATCGTCAAGAGCCCGCGCGTCTTCGCCGACGAGACCACCGGTACCATTGCAGGGCTGTGGACCGGCGGCGACCATGGCGAGGGCACGCAAGCCACCGCGCCGACTGACCAGTGCCACGACATCACCGTCTTCCCGTCGAAGAACATCGCGGCCGGTGCCTGTTCGGGCAACGGCATCCTGTTCGACATCCGCGATCCGCTGAACCCGAAGCGCATCGACGTGGCGACCGACACCACCTTTGCCTATTGGCACTCGGCCACCTTCAACAATGACGGCACCAAGGTGGTGTTCACCGATGAATGGGGCGGCGGCGGGCGTCCGCGCTGCAAGGCGTCCGACCCCAAGACCTGGGGTGCCAACGCGATCTACGACATCGTCGATGGCAAGCTCGTGTTCCGCGCGCACTACAAGATGCCCGCACCGCAGAGCGACAAGGAGAACTGCGTCGCCCACAACGGCTCGATCGTTCCGGTGCCGGGCCGCGATCTGTTCGCCCAGGCGTGGTATCAGGGCGGCATCTCGGTGATGGACTTCACCGACAGCGCCAACCCGAAGGAAATCGCCTATTTCGATCGCGGGCCGATCGACGCGAAGCAAATGGTGCTCGGCGGCTACTGGTCGGTCTACTGGTACAAGGGCCACATCTACGGCACCGAGATCACCCGCGGGATCGACGTCTTCTCCCTCGCGCCGAGTGCCGAGATGACCGAGGCGGAAATCGCGGCGGCCAAGGCGGCGGTCTATCAGGGCGGCCGGTTCAACCCGCAGACCCAGACGCAGGTGACGTGGGATGCGGCGGCGATCAAGGCAGCCGAGGACAGCCGCAAGGGCGGCTAACGAACCTAGGTAACGGCAGCGCGCTGATTGAACTCCGCGCGCTGCCACTCCCCGCTGCCCAGCACCTCGGCGATGTGGCGCGCGGCAGCGGCCATGTCGGCAAAGCGCAGGTATGCCGGGGCAAAGCCCAGCCGCAGCACATCGGGATCGCGGAAGTCGCCGATCACCCCGCGCGCGATCAGTGCCTGACAGATCGCATAGGCGTGGGGCGCACGGAACGAGAGCTGGCTCCCGCGCGCGTCGCTGGTCGCCGGGCTGGCCAGTTCAAGGTTCACGCCCAGATCGGCAAGGCAGGCGAGCAGGAATTCCGAAAGCGCCTGCGATTTGGCGTAAAGCCGCGCGACGCCGATCTCGGCAATCAGCTCCACCCCGACTTCCAGGGCGGCCAACCCGAGCACCGGCGAGGTGCCGCACAAAAGCTGCTCGATCCCCGGCGCAGGGGCATAGTCGTCGGAGAAAGCGAAGGGCGCGGCGTGGCCGAACCAGCCGGTCAGCGGCTGGGCGAGATGGGCATGGTGGCGCGCGGCGACATAGGCAAAGGCCGGTGCCCCCGGCCCGCCGCACAGGTACTTGTATCCGCACCCGACCGCGAAGTCGGCCCCGGCCCCGTTCAGATCGACCGGTAGCGCCCCGGTCGAATGCGACAGGTCCCACAGCACCAGCGCGCCAGCCTCGTGCGCGGCGCGGGTGAGCGCGGCCATGTCGTGCATCGCGCCGGTCTTGTAATGGACATGGGTGAGCATCAGCAGCGCGACTTCGTCGTCCAGCGCCTCAGCGAGCGCCTCGCGCGGGGCCAGCCGCCGCTCGGCAAGCCCCTGCGCTTCAAGGCCTGCGATCATGTAGAGATCGGTCGGGAAATTGCCCGGTTCGGACAGGATCACCTTGCGGCCCGGGCGCATGGCGAGCGCCGCCGCGATCAGTTTGAACAGGTTCACGCTGGTAGAATCGCAGGCGACCACCTCGCCCGCTGCCGCGCCGATCAGGGGTGCGATCTTGCTCCCGATCCGGCCCGCAGCCTCGAACCAATGGGCGCTGTTCCACGAACGGATCAGCCCCTCGCCCCATTCCTGTTCGACCACGCGGGCCATGACCCCGGGGGTCGCCCTGGGCAGCGCGCCCAGCGAATTGCCGTCGAGGTAGATCACGCCTTCGGGCAGGGTGAAACACTCCCGGAAAGAGCTGAGCGGATCGGCGGCGTCGAATTCGGCGGCGCGGGTCTCGGGGGTCATATCGCGGTCCTGACGCTCAGCAGTTCGGGGAAGAAGGCCTGCTTCAGCACCCCTTCGAGATAGGGCACGCCCGGCGTGCCGCCGGTGCCGCGCTTGAAACCGATGATCCGCTCGACGGTCTTCAAATGCCCGAAGCGCCAGCGCTGGAAGTGATATTCGAGATCGACCAGCTTTTCGGCAAGTTCGTAGAGATCCCAGTGATCCTCCGGCTCTCGGTAGATCGCCGCCCACGCCGCCTCGAGGCTGGGGTTGTGCGCGTATGGCCCCGAAAGATCGCGGGCCAGCGCCGCATCATCCAGGGCAAAGCCGCGCCGCGCCAGCAGCCGGATCGCCGCATCATAGAGGCTCGCGCGCCCGCGCTCGCTCTCCAGCCGGTCAGCCCAGTCGGCATTGTCCTTGTGGAGCCGCACGTGCTTGGCATCCCGCCCGCCGAGCATGAATTCCATCATCCGGTACTGCGGCGACTGGAACCCGCTCGACGCACCCAGATGCGGGCGGATCGCCGAATAGTCGTGCGGAGTCATGGTCGAGAGCACGTCCCAGCTCTGGATCAGCTGCTGCTGCGCCCGCGCCACCCGCGCCAGCATCTTGAAAGCGGGACGCAGCCGGTCGCTCTCGATCGCTTCGCGCGCGGCGGTCAGCTCGTGCAGGCACAGCTTGAGCCACAGCTCGCTCGCCTGATGGACGATGATGAACAGGAGCTCGTCATGCGCGTCCGAGGCAGGATGCTGGGCGGCAAGAATGCGGTCGAGATCGAGGTAGCTCGAATAGGTGACGTTGTCGGCCATGGCCTGCGCCTTAGCGCGGGGCGACGGGAGAGGAAACTACCCCTCGATCACGCGGGTCTGCGGATGGTGCTTGTCGAGATGCCTGCGGATGATCCTGAGGTTGCGGCTGTTGGAGCGGAACACGAAGTCCGCCGTGTCGCCCACCACCGGGATCGCGCCGATCGCGGTGTCGAACAGCACATTGGCGCCCATTCGCGCGAGCTTCCATTTGGGCAGGCCGAGATTGCGCGCTTCCCACACGACATAGGCACCCATCGCCGTGGTCAGCAGGTCGCCGAGCACCGGCACCAGCCCGATTATCGCGTCGAGCCCGACCGGCATGTTCACGCCCGGCACGGTGAAGCTGCGTTCAAGCAGGCGTTCGAGCATTCCCACTCGCGCCCGCACCGATGCGGGATCGGTGCCGGTGGGGAGGGAAAAGCTCATCTGTTGCGGGCGGGGATCGTTCACTGGCGCAATCCTTTCGCCCCCTATGTGGTGGGCTGGGAGAGCGGGAACAAGGGGTGGAGGCCCCACTGGTTGGCGAGGTAATTGCTGACCGAACCGCGCACCAGCGACCAGCGCACCGGCGCGCCGAGCGGAATGTAGACCTCGCGCTTCATCAGCGCGGCGTGGGCCTCGGCAAGGATCTTGTGGCGCGCGGCAAGGTCGCGTTCGGTCAACGAGCGCCGCACCAGTGCATCGGCCTCGGGCGAGCACAGGCCGGCACCGAGCGCGCAGTTGAACTGGTTGAGATACCAGCGCGGCGAGAAATAGCGCGCCACCGTGTCCCGCAGTTCAAGATCGGCATTGCGCCCCGGAGCGACACGCTGGACAGTCACGCCGATCGCCCCCCAGGCCCGGGCCAGTTCTCGGTAAAGCAGATCGCTGCCCGGCCCCGCCGGCAGACCAAGGCGCACCTTCGCCTCGCGTCCCGATCCCGCGCTCCATGCCCGGATGCGCGCGGCGGCCGTCTGGCGCCGCTGTTCGAGCGACATGTCCTGCCAGCGCTCGGCCGGATAGGGTGGCTCGACATAGAGGCCGGGCGGCACGATCCAGGTGCTGGCCTGCCAGCCGCCGAGGCCGAAAGGCTGGATCAGGGCGCCGCGATCAATCGCCATCGACAGCGCCTCGCGCCGGGCCGGATCGGCCAGCACCCCGCGATCCGAGCGGACCACCAGGCCCAGCAGCCCGAAGGCCGGATCGACCTGAATGGTCCCGCGCGAGAGCGGTCCGGCCTCGGCCAGCGGAAAATCCGCAATGGTGCCGCCCAGCACCAGATCGACATCCCCCCGCGAAAAGGCCTCGACCGCCTTCTTCGCGGGCAGTGCTTCGATCTGCAGCGGGCGCGCAATCGCCTCCCAGTCCTCGCGCGCCGGAAGCCCGCGTGTCTCGGGCGGCAGGGCCGACAGACGCGCAGCGCCCGCCTTGTCCTTGCGCGACATCACCATCGGGCCGCCGCCGCGACCGCTCTTGACGAAACCGAGCTCAGGCTGGGCCAGCAATCGCAGGAAATCGGGCATCGGCCCGGACAGGCGCACTTCGATGACGCGGCCGGTCATGGCGCGGATATCGGAGATCTTGTCGAGATCAATGCCGAGCGACGTGCCGCGCAGCCGCGCAATCGATCCGCGCAACAGGCTGCGAACTTCAGGCGCGGTGATCTCGCCGCCGCCGGGCCAGTTCCCGTCACGCAGGCGGAAGATGTAGCTGAGCCCGTCATCGGTGACGATCCAGCGCTCGGCCAGCGCCGGGACCACCTGTCCGCCGGCATCGAGCGTCACCAGCCCCTCGGCGGTTGCCGCGCGCAGGTGCTGGGCTGCGGGGGAGAGGCGTACGCCTTGCTGGAACAGGCTGTCGGATGTGCCGATCACTGCAATGCCGACCGGACCACCGCCATTGGACGGCCCGCAGGAACCAAGCAGCGCGAGGCACAGAAGGGCAAGCCAGAGTCGCATTGCGTCCTGACTAGCAGCTTGAAACGCCGCGGTCAGCTTGCCAGCACCGGTATTGCCCCGCCAAGACGGGCCTTCCGGCAATTTGCGGGAGGGCGGGCCGGCGCGCCCGCGATCAGAGCTTGCGGAGTTTGGCAGTCTCGGGCGGCGGCGGAGCGCGGTGCGCCCTTGAAAGTTCAGCCGCCGCCAAGCTCGCAACCTCGGCGGCACCGAGCGGACGGCGGGCCTTCTGGGAATCGATTTCCTCGTCGAAAGCGATGCCGAAGCGATCATCCTGCACCCATGCGACCGTCCCGGGGACGCTGCCGATATTGCGCAGTTCGACATCGACGCGGTGGCCGCGCTTCACCTTGAGGTTGCCCTCGGCCATCATTCCGCCATCGGAGAGATTGCGCACGCGAACGCGGTTGGCTTCCGCCCCTTGTTCGATACGAATATCGGCCAACAGGAACAGGCTGTCGCGGGCCACGCTCCGTGTCTCAACCCCAGTCATCGCAGGATCGCCTCCATCTCCATCGCTGCCTGCAGCTTACGGCAAGGGCCGCGCAGACACCATCTTGCGCTAGGCAAGCGCAGTTAACGGGTCGTAAAATCCACAGTCCCGGCGGGGTGTAGCGATAACTCTGTCCCATCGCGGCACATGATGCGCGAAAGGCCCGGGCGATCAGTCGTCGCGCGAGATCTTTTCGCGGCGCTCGTGGGCTTCCTGCGCCTCGACCGTCATGGTCGCGACCGGGCGCGCGATCAACCGGCGCAGGCCGATCGGATCGCCCGTCTTCTCGCAATAACCGTACTCGCCCTCGTCGAGACGGCGCAGGGCGGAGTCGATCTTGGCGACCAGCTTGCGCTGGCGATCACGCGTGCGCAGTTCGATACCCCAGTCGGTTTCGCTCGATGCGCGGTCGGTGAGGTCGGCTTCGCGGATCGGGCCGTCAGCAAGGGATTGCAGGGTCTGGCCGGCAGCGGAATGGATCGAGCGCTTCCATTCGATCAGCAGCATCCGGAAATAGGCCTGCTGGCGATCATTCATGTATTCCTCGTCTTCGCTCGGGACGTAGTCCTCGGCGATCAGGCGCTTGGCCTTTTCAAGGATATCGATTTCGTCAGACGCGGCAGATGCCATGTGGCTCTCAATCCCAAAGATCGCTTTTGCGGGCTTTAGCGTCCTGACGCCTGAATTTTTTCATGGCTCACTTGGTCCCGCAAGAAAAGCTATGGGCGCGCTATAGGCAAGGCCCCGTAACCGCACAAGCGGCTTTGACATGCGCCTTGGCGAAACGACGTAGGTGCCGCTCCCGCGCTCTGGCGACCGCACAAAGCTGCGATGGCGTTAACCAATTATTGACCATGTTAGCCGACTTCTCAGGGGACGGAGGGCCGCAGGGGGCGGCTCGAAGACTAACGGGGACTAAACCATGCAGCTGATCACGATCACCGCTTCGGAAAAGCGTGTTTCACGTGAAACAGTGACCGATCTCGGGCTTGCACGCTGGCTGGCGGCGGCGAGCGAAGGCGATACGGGGGCCTGCTTCGATCTGGGCGTCGCTTACTCGACCGGCAGCAACGGCGTGGAATGCGATCTCATCGAGGCCCACAAGTGGTTCAACCTCGCCGCATCGCGCGGTCATGAAGAGGCTGCCCACTGCCGCGCCGATATCTCCGACGAGATGACCGCCCGCGAAATCGCCGAAGCCCAGCGCCGTGCGCGCCAGTGGCTCGCCGAAGAGCGCCTGCGCGCCGCCTAAGCCTTTTTGAACGGCGTGCGTCCACCCAGATAAAGCTGGTCGCTCGCCACCCCCGCCCGCTCGCGCTCGAGGAAATCGGCGACAGCGGCGCGGAAGCCGGGATCGGCGATCCAGTGGGCCGACCAGGTCTGCACCGGCTCATATCCGCGGGCGAGCTTGTGCCCGCCTTGCGCTCCCGCCTCGACCCGCGCGAGGCCCCGTGCGATCGCTGCGTCGATGGCCTGATAATAGCACAGCTCGAAATGCAGGAAGCGCACCTCGCGGGTGCAGCCCCAATAGCGCCCGTAGAGCGCATCCTTGCCGACAAAGTTCAGCGCGCCCGCGATTGCTTCGTCGCCATCATAGGCGAGCATCAGCACGATCCGCTCCCCCATCCGCTCGCCCAGCAGGCTGAAGGCCTCGCGCGTCAGATAGGGATGGCCCCATTTGCGCGCGCCGGTATCCTGATAGAACACCCAGAAAGCGTCCCAGTGTTCCTCTCGTATCTCGCTGCCGGTGAGATGGCGGATGGTGAGGCCCTCGACCGCCGCCGCACGTTCCTTGCGCAGATCCTTGCGCTTCCTAGAGGACAGCGCACCGAGAAAATCCTCGAAGCTGCCGTAATCGCGGTTGAACCAGTGGAACTGGATATCCGAGCGCAGCAGCCAGCCAGCCGCTTCGAACAGGGGCAATTGCGCAGGTTCGATGAAGGTCGCGTGGGCGCTCGACATGGTGTTCTGCACACACACCGCCTCGGCCCCTTTGAGCAGATGCGGCGCAAGGCTCGGGTCGGAGAGCAGCAGGCGCGGGCCGGTGGCAGGCGTAAAGGGCGCGGCGATCTGGAGCTTGGGGTAATAGCGTCCGCCCGCACGATGCCATGCATCGGCCCAGCTGTGATCGAACACATATTCGCCCTTGCTGTGCCCCTTGGCATAGGACGGCAGGGCGGCGAGCAGCTTGCCTGCATCATCGGTGATGACAATCGGCGCAGGCTCCCAGCCGGTGCCGGGGCCGACGCTGCCGGAATCTTCCATCGCGGTCAGGAATTCGTGGGAGACGAAGGGGTTGTACTTGCCGCCCAGCGCGTTCCATGCGTCGCGCTCGAAGCTGCCCACGGAAGGCGCGATGCGGACGGTCAATTCGGGCGCGCTCACGCCAGCCCTGCCCCTTCGGCAATGATCGCATCGGCATGGGCCTGCCCGCGCGCGCGGGTCTCGGGCGAGCGCACTGTCCACGTCAGCAGCGGGCGACCGCTCTCGCGCCACAGGCCTGTCAGCGCATTGGGAATGTCGCGCACGTCGCTGGCGAGGAAATCGGGCGCCGCGCGCTCCAGCGCATGGCGCGCGCGCCACGCGCTCCTGTAGCCGTGATCGAGCGTGTCGGTGATGACGAGGCCGCGCACCATTTCAGGCGCGTTTTTGGCGAACCATTCGCCCATCCTGAGATCGAAGCTCATCACCGCAACCGGCCCGGAATAACCAGCCAGCGCTTTCGCAATCGCGATGCATGGTTCAGCCAGCGAAAGGTGCGGCTGCGCCTTCACCTCCACCAGCAGTGGCACCCGCCCGGCGACCAGATCGAGCAGCTCGGTCAGCCGCCAGATCGTCTGCTGCGTCTCCAACAGCGGGATGCGGCACAGATCATCGGCGCTGCGGGCGGCCACCTTGCCGCGTTCCCCGGTGAGCCGGTCAAGCTCCCAGTCGTGGAAGACGAGCGGCACATTGTCGCGGCTCATCTGGATATCGCATTCGATCCCCATGCCGGCCGCAATCGCGCCCTCGGCAGCGGCGCGCGAATTCTCGGGCACGCCCTCATGGTGCAAACCGCGATGGGCATATTCCCACCGCGTCAGCCAATCGGGGGCACTGCGAGCGGTCATGCCCGCAATGCGACCACCGCATCGACTTCCACCGCCGCGCCGCGCGGCAGAGCGGGCACGCCAACTGCGGCGCGGGCGTGCTGCCCTGCTCCGCCGAACACCTGCTCCATCAGATCGGACGCGCCATTGGCGACTTCGGGCTGATCGGTGAAGTCGGCGGTGCAGTTGATGAAGGCGCCGAGCTTAACGATCCGCTCGACCTGTTCAAGCAGCCCGGCGGCCTGAAGCTGGGCGACGATCATCAGGGCGCAGGCGCGCGCTGCGGCCTGCCCTTCGGCAACGCTCACATCGTCACCCAGCCGGCCCTTGACCACCTGCCCGTCGACGAAGGGCAGCTGGCCCGAGACATGGGCAAAGCCGCCATGAACCACCACCGGAACATAGCTGGCGACCGGCGCGGCGGCCTTGGGCAGAGTGATGCCGAGTTCGGCGAGTTTGGCAGCAATCGTCATGATCAATTCTCCAGTCGTTCGAGCAGCCACGGCAGGGCTTCATCCCAGCGGTCAATCCGGGCTTCGGCGTGGCCGGCCTTGTGGGCGCAATCAATAGCATGGGCGATCATCGGCTCGCCACACAGGTGCAGGCGGGTGACGTGCGGGGTGATCTCGGCCACGGATGCGTGGTGCTGGGCGAGATCGTCGATGAAGACCGCGCGGGTCGGCGCATATTCATCGATGATCGCCTTCAGCGCCGGGCCCTTGGGCCCCTGATTGGTGAACACCCGCGCATTGATCCCGACCTTGGCGAGCTGCTGGGCGCGGGCATCGCGGTGGCCATCGACGAGGTTCGTCAGGATCACCACATCGGCCTTCTCGGCAAGGGTGTTGATCCCCTCCACCGCGCCGGCAATCGGCATTTGCGAGTCCATCTCGTTGTCGAAGAACTTGCCCAGCATCTTCCAGATATCGGGCGGGGCGAGCAGCTCGCCGCTTTCCTTCCAGCGAAGGGCTTCTGCAAAATTGTGGCCTTCGAGATGGAAGCTGACACCCTGGCTCGCCTCCAGCCAGTCCTTGAACGGGGCGACCATGTGCAGCAGCACTTCGTCGCAATCGGAGATGATCAGGGGGCGGGTCATGCTAGCAAAAGATCCTTGGCGGCGACCAGCTCCTCGGGCGTGACAGCCAGTGCCTCGGCGGCGCGGATCAGATCGGGTTCGTCATTGGCGAGAAATTCGAGTGCGCTGGCAAGGATCATGGGATCGCCCAGCCCCGCGCGCAGACTATCGGGATCGAGCCCCGTCAGTTCAAGATAGCGCGCGGCCCGCTCCTCGCTTTCCAGCACCCAGCCGAGCGCCGCCAGCGCCAGCATCTGCGGGCTGGCGGAGGGGCCATCATTCGCGGGGTCGGCGGGATGCGGGATTGTCCTGTCCTCTCAGGGGGGGTAATCGACGGGCGGTATCGGATGCGGGGCGTGCAGTGACAAAACGGATAATGGTTGTCGAGGACAATGACCTCAACCGGAAATTGTTCTGCGATGTGCTGCGCGCCAATGGCTTCGAGGTGGAGCCGGTGGCCGATGGCAACCTCGTGCTCGATACCGCGCGGGCGATCGCGCCCGATCTCATCATCATGGACATCCAGCTGGGCGGCATTTCGGGCGTTGATCTGATCGAGGCCGCCAAGCGCGACCGGCGGCTGTCGGCCATTCCGGTGCTGGCCGTCACCGCCTTTGCGGCCAAGGGTGACGAGGAACGCATCCGTGCCGCCGGCGCGGAAGGCTACCTGTCGAAGCCGGTGTCGATCGGGCCGTTCATGAATGCAGTGAAGGCGCTGGTGTAGCGCAGCCTCGCGTTAACCGTCCATTCATGGCGGGGATTCGAAAACCTGCATAGAAAGCAGCGGGTTAAACGGAGGCTCTATGCGTAGCCGGGTCGCACTGGTGTTCGCCTTGGTTTCGGCAATTCTGGCATGGCCTGCAGGGCTCCGCGCCCAGCCGCCCGGGGATGATTACCCGAGCGAGATCGAAGTTCTCGGCCAGCGCGAGATCGCAAGGCAGCTGTTCAAGGACAATCTGCGGGACATGACCGAGCGCCTCAGCGTGTTCGAATCCATGCCGCGCTTCTTCCAGCCACTGTGCCTTGAGGTTGCCGGGCTCGCGGCGGATCAGGGGAAGTTGGTGGCCGAGCGCATCCTTGCCACCTCGCGCGAGGTCGGCCTCGGAGAGCCGCGGGCCGGATGCCGCGCCAATGCGGTGGTGATCGTGGTCGATGATCCCGGGCGGATGTACAAGCGGCTGGTGAGCAAGCGGCTCGATCTGGTCGGGGTGCTCCCGTTCCGCGACGTGCACACCCGTCGGATCGAGAACGCGTTGCGCGCCCGGGAGCCGGTGGTGTGGTGGAGCGTGCTTGGTACCGCCAACGCGCAAGGCGTGACCTTCAACGACCTCGGCCTTGTGGTCTCGCAGAACCCCGCGGCGTCACGCACCTCGGCCGCCACCTATCGCCCCAAGGTGCTGACCGTGGTGATGTATGATGCCCGAAAGCTGGGCGGCGCCACACTCGAACAGATCGCCGATAACGCCGCACTGCACATCTTCGGGATGCCGCGCCGGCAGATCGATTTCAGCAATGTCGATCTGCCCTCGTTGCTGAGCATGTTCGCTGAGGGGCCGGACATGGCAGCCCGGTCGCTGACAGATTTCGACCGGGCCTATCTCAAGGGGCTCTACGGCCTCGGCCCCGGCGCGTTCCAGTCTCGGGTGCCGCGCGCCGTGGTCGCAGCCTATGCCGACCAATGCGAAGCCCAGAAGAGCGAATGCCGCATCCAGCTGGAAAACTGAACGTCAAAGATACTTCAGGCCGTATTCGATCGCGAAGGTGATGGCGGTGATCGTCAGCCCGGCCATGAAGGTCTTGTAGGCATAGGCGAGGTATTTGTACTTCTTGCGCTGGAGCACCTGCCCGTTCTGGTAGATGTCGTGCAGCATGGTGCGGAAGATCGTCTCGTCCGCGCGCAGTTCGCCGAGGATGCTCTCGGTCCACTCGTCCTCGTCCATGTGGGTGAAGTAGCCGAAGAACAGCTTGTTCACCTTGCCGTCGTTGAGCTTGGCCGAGGTCGGACTGCTGATCGAAGGCAGCACCGCAAACACCGCGCACATCGCCGAGACGAAGGCGAACAGCGCCAGCACGGCGAGCGAGACCGGCAGCGAGCCGTCCTTCGCCTGCCCGACCGAGATGGTGAAGACGAGGAAGGTCGCTCCCATCAGGATCGAGGCTTTGGCATCGGCCATCTGGCTCAGCATCAGATTGATCTGCTGGCTGGTGCGCACCAGATGGATCGCGTGGTTGGAAAAGCCCGAGGGCGACGGCACGGATGGCGCCGCCTTGGGCTGATCGTCCTGCGTGGTGTTTTCAGCCATGATTTCCCCCCGGATTGGCCGCACAGCGCCGCTTGGAGGCGGCGAAAACTTGACAAGCTGCATCAACCGCCGCTTTGCAGACGTATTATCGTGGCATACGCCGCGCGACAACCGATCCTATGAAAGCACCGCTGCCCATGACCCCCGCCGAAGTCGATGTGTCCATCCGCGCCCTGGTCGAACCCTTCAACAAGAAGGGCATCGCCATCGAAGACGCGACGACCTTTGCCGGTGATCTCGAATTCGACAGCCTCACCGTGATGGATTTCGTCGCCGCGATCGAGGACGAGTTCGACATCATCATCTCGATGAACCAACAGGCCGAGATCGAAAACTGGGGTCAGCTCGTCGCCGCAGTCCACAAGTTGCAGGATAGCTGATAATGGCAACCGCCATGACCGAAACGACCATCGCAGCCGAACCCGTCGATCTGCTCGCGAAGTTCGATCCGATCATCCAGACCCGCGAGCAACTGCTAGCCGCCGGGGTGGAGGATCCGTTCAACCTCGTGATGGAGCAGGTGCTCTCGCCGACCCGCGCGGTGTGCAATGGGCGCGACACGATCCTGCTCGGCACATACAACTACATGGGCATGACCTTCGACCCCGACGTGATTGCGGCGGGCCAGGCAGCGATGCAGGATTTCGGTGCCGGCACCACCGGCAGCCGCGTGCTCAACGGCACCTTCCGCGATCACCGCGATGTCGAGGCCGCGCTGCGCGAGTTTTACGCCATGGATCACGCCATGGTGTTCTCGACCGGCTATCAGGCCAACCTCGGGATCATCTCCACGCTGGCGGGCAAGGGTGACTACATCATCCTCGACATCGACAGCCACGCCTCGATCTATGATGGCTGCGCGATGGGCCGCGCCGAAGTCGTGCCGTTCAAGCACAACGACGTCGAGGCCTTGGAAAAGCGCCTCAAGCGCATTCCCGAAGGCGCGGGCAAGCTGGTGGTGCTCGAAGGTGTCTATTCGATGATGGGCGATGTCGCGCCGCTGAAGGAGATGGTCCGCATCGCCAAGGAAAACGGCGCGATGGTGCTGGTCGACGAAGCGCACTCGATGGGCTTCATCGGCGAACACGGCCGCGGCGTTGCCGAGGAGCAGGGCGTGCTTGATGATGTCGATTTCATCATCGGCACCTTCTCCAAGAGCGTCGGCACGGTCGGCGGCTTCTGCGTGTCGAACCATCCCAAGTTCGAAGTGCTGCGGCTGGTGTGCCGCCCTTACGTCTTCACCGCGGCGCTCCCGCCGTCGGTGATGGCGAGCTCGGCGGCATCGATCCGCAAGCTCATGCACGGCGGCAACAAGCGCGCGCACCTGTGGGAGAACAGCCGCACGCTGCACAAGGGCCTGCGCGATCTCGGCTTCAAGCTGGGCACGGACGAACCCCAGAGCGCGATCATCGCGGTGATCATGCCCGATCTCGAACGCGGCGCGATGATGTGGGAGGCGCTCCTGAAGGAAGGCCTCTACGTGAACCTCGCGCGGCCCCCGGCGACCCCGGCAGGCATGACGCTGCTGCGCTGCTCGCTGTGTGCGGAACACTCGGCCGAACAGGTGCAGACCATCCTCGGCATGTTCGAGCGCGCCGGCAAGGCGATCGGGATCATCTGATCGTCGGGCCTGCGCCCGGCCTCATCGCACCGCTATCTCGCCATCGGCGGCCCGCATGTCGGCTGGGCCGCTGGCTGAGGCGCGCCCGATGGTGCGTATGCTGTCCGTGACAAACCATATTGGTTATTTTCCTTGACATCGTGACGCTCTTTGGTTAGAAAAGGGCATCATCGAGAAATAGTGATTCGTCCGGACGCCGGCCCCCAGGGGTTCGGCGCCTGTTCGTTTTCGCGCAGGGAGAGTGCCGATGGAAATGTCCGGCTATCTGCTCCACGTCGAAGCCAGTGAACCTCCGGCCAAGCGACATTGGCGCACCCGCTTTCTCGAACGCCTGGCCGAGACATCGAGCGTCGCAGCGGCAGCAGCCCATGCCGGCGTGTCGGTGGCCCGCGCCTGCCGCACCCGGCGGGAGGAGCCCGATTTCGCCCGCCAGTGGCTCGGCGCATTGGCGGAGGGATATCTCCACCTCGAAATGGAGGTTCTGCGGCGGCTGCGCCAGGGCGACTTCAAGGCCAGCGAGACCGAGCGCTATGATTTTGCCAACGCGATCCGCCTGCTTGTGGCCCACCGCGACATGGCTGCCGGGCCGCAGAGCCGCATCCGCGAAGTCAGCGCGGCAGAGGTGCGCGCCTCGATCGACCGCAAGATCGAGGATATCCGGCGGCGTCTGACCCATGACCGCCCCGACGAGCCGCAAGTCCCGTGATCGGCGCCTATCAATGGTTCCTCGCAGCATCGCCAAAGGTTCGGGCAATGGTCATCGCCGCCATGAACAGCGGCGAGCGGAACAAGCACGAATTCGTATGGGAATACCGCGCCCGTGAAGAGCAGCTGCCCCCACCGGGCGACTGGCGGATCTGGATGGTGATGGCCGGGCGCGGCTTCGGCAAGACCCGGGCCGGTGCGGAATGGGTGCGGATGGTGGCCGATGGCAACCCCGAGGCACGCATCGCGCTGGTGTCCGCCTCGCTGGCAGAAGCCCGCGCGGTGATGGTCGAGGGCGAGAGCGGCTTGCTGGCAGTGTTCCCGCCGGACGAGCGCCCGGTGTTCGAGCCCTCGCTGCACCGGGTCCGTTTCGCCAATGGCGCAATGGCTCAGCTGTTCTCGGCCGCCGAACCAGAGACCCTGCGCGGGCCGCAGCACAGCCATGCCTGCCGGTCAGGCGCAGAAGGAGTTCTACGTCAATCAGGCGCTTACGATCCTTGATGGGCTGGCGCAGCAGGCGGTCGTGTCGTCGCTGCCGCAACCGCCTGCGGATGCAGGCGAAGGGGGCTGCTACAGAATTACCGCGCCTGCGTCCGGCGAATGGAGCGGGCATGCCGATCAGATCGCGATACGGATCGCGGACAGCTGGCACTTCGTCGCCCCCGCGCAGGGCATGCTGCTTTTCGACCGCGCCGCGGGCGTCTGGCTATGCTTCCGATCCGCATGGGAAAGTGCCCCGGCGCTGTCGGCCCCTACCGGCGGCACTGTCATCGACGTCGAGGCGCGGGCCCTACTTGCCCAGCTGCTTGCCGGACTGCGATCGATCGGACTTGTCGCGCCGCTAATAAGTTAGTCATGCAGGCCCTGCAAAACGTCTTCAACCGCGTTGCAGATTAACCTTCTTGCCATCTCTTTTCATTAGACAAGGCATAGAGACATTCTTGCAACACATGTTTGCTATTGACCGCTTGCTTCTTCATTGGGGAAAAGATAGAGACCATGGGTGCCTCAAGTCGATAACAAAGGGGAAATTTGAATGCGCAAACTCGTCATTGGCATGGCGATGGCTTCGACCGCGCTCTCCACGCCCGCCCTGGCTCGTGAAGGCCAGTGGTACATTCAGGGTGATGGCGGCGTGATGATCGTTGAAGACCAGAGCCTTGATGTAAACGGTGTTGCGGGCGATGCCGGCGCCGATTACGATAACGGATACGACTTCGGCGCAGCCGTTGGTTATGACTTCGGCGCTTTCCGTCTGGAATCCGAAGCAAGCTACCGTGTTGCCGATCTCGACACTGTGACCGCTGGCGGCCAAGGTCTTGCCGCTGGTGCCCCCACTAACTCGTTCTTCCGTTCTATGACACTTCCCGGAGCGGGTGAAATCAGCGCTCTGAGCTTCATGCTCAACGGTCTGTTCGATTTCGGCCCCGATGACGGCCTGCAGGCATTTGCCGGCGGCGGTATCGGTGTTGCCCGCGTGGATATTGACGGCACCGCCGTGCTGAGCGGCCCGGGCGTGTGGAACGATTCCGACACCGGTATTGCATGGCAGCTGCTTGCTGGTCTTCGCGCTCCGCTCAGCGATTCGTGGGACGTCGGCCTTAAGTATCGTTACTTCAACGCGCCGGACATCAACCTGGTCGATCCGCGCGGTCGTACGCTCGACACCAAGATGAGCAGCCACTCGCTGCTGGGCTCCATCACCTACAACTTCGGTGGTGAAGAAGCTCCGCCGCCGCCGCCGCCGCCGCCGCCGCCGCCTCCCCCGCCGCCGCCGCCGCCGCCGCCGCCGCCTCCCCCGCCCCCGCCGCCGCCGAAGGCGCCGTGCAACACGGGTCCGTACATTGTGTTCTTCGACTTCGATAAGTCGGACATCACTGCGGAAGCTGCGACCATTCTCAACAACGCCGTCACGGCTTACGCCAACTGCGGCGCTGCCAGCGTGATGCTTGCCGGTCACACCGACCGCGCCGGCACCGTGAAGTACAACGTCGGCCTTGCCGAGCGTCGTAACTCTTCGGTGCGCAGCTACCTGAGCGGTCGCGGTATCCCCGATGGTCGCATCAGCAGCCAGGGCTTCGGCGAATCGCAGCCGCGCGTCCCGACTGCGGACGGCGTGCGTGAAGCGCAGAACCGTCGCGTTGAAGTGACCTACGGTCCGGGTTCGGGCATGTAAGTCACCCTTCCAAGGGAACATGAAGGGGCCGGAGCAATCCGGCCCCTTTTTTGTTGCCCATCAGATGCTCAAGAATGGCCAGTTGGCTGGTCCAGCCTGTCAGCCCGCGCGAGCGCTGCGGCTATCAATCCGCCAGAGAATCAGGCTCTGGTTCAGTCAAAGCGCCCACGAAACCCTGACGCGCGCCTCGACGGGCCAATGGCTCACCACGTTGGTCTGACCTGCCCCGCAGCCCTGTCAGGAACCGCCTCATGCCGAGCGCAGCCGGTAGAGCAACTTCCCTCAACTATAGAGGATCAAGCAGCAGTGCCCGCTGCAATGCGGGCTCGCTCGGCGATCGTTGACTCGGCTTTGGGAAGGGCGCGATAGGCATAGATCAGCAGAGCGAGGGAGATCGGTGCGACACCGATCAGCGACAGCACGCCGATCCGCATGCTTCCCGTCAGATCGGAAATCTGGCCCACCATATAGGGGCCGATCGCCAAGCCGACCAATGTAGTGGCAAGGAAAAACGAAGCAGTCGCGGTGCCGCGCATGCGCGGTAGTACCAGATCCTGCGTCGTCGCCGCAGCCGCTCCCAGCGCCGTCGCCGCGAACATGCCCGCGAGGAAGTTCATCGCGTAGAACAAGGCCGGGCTATCGGTCGTGAAGCCGACCCAGATCGGAATGATCGGGGCAAGAATGCCGAACATCACGACAAGGATCCGGCCGGACGGATTACGCCCTCTGAGCCAGTCGGACATCCGCCCGCCAAAGATAACGCCCAAAAAGCCTGACAAAGCGCCGCTTCCGCCAAGCACGAATGCGAGCTCGTCCTTCGGCAATTTGAGGACCGTCTCCGCATATGGGGCGGACCAGAACGCCAGCGCATAGGCTCCGAGCGAGACAAGCCCATAGCCCAGAGCCGTGCAGATGAAGGCAGGCGTGCCCCAGATCAGCTGAAAGGTCGCCGGATCATGTCGCCGGAGCGTCGCCGCCCACGAAAACACGGCATAGTAGCCGAAGGTCATTGCCGACCACTGCGGCACATTGCCGGTCAGCCGGATCATGACCAGTGCCAGAGCGATCATCGCTGCCGCCATGGCCAGGTTGATCATCACCGCCATAGCCCCCCGCTTCATCGCATGGAGCAGGGTGAAGGGCGGCAACAGCATCGACAGATCGACAAAGAAGTCGCGCAGCGGATGGTGCTGGCCCGCTTCCCGATCGGGCAGTCTTTCAGGTTCACGCAGGGACGCGACCCAGGCCGCCAGCAATACTCCGGGCAAGCCAACCGCGAGAAACGCAGCCTGCCATCCTACCAGCCCGCCGAGCCCGCCTGCCGGGTAGGCTGCATCCCAGACCTTCGATATCTTGGCGCCGATCAGGAGCGAAACCCCGCCGCCGATATAGAGGCCCGAGGAATAGATCGCCAAAGCGGTCCCTCGTTGGCGCGCCGGAAAGTAATCCGAGATCAGCGAATAGGCCGTCGGGCTGGCCGTTGCCTCACCGACACCCACCCCCATCCGCGCGAGCGACAGGGTGAGGTAGTTGCGTGCCAATCCGGAAAATGCCGTCATGGTCGACCAGAGAACCAGACCGATCGTGAGCAGGCGTACACGATGCCAGCGGTCCGCCAGCCGGCCCAACGGCACGCCGAACAAGGCGTAGAAGACCGCAAATGCCGCACCGCCGAGGAAGCCCAGTTGGCCGTCGGTCAGCCCGAGATCGCGCTTGATGTCGACCGCGAGGATCGAGAGGATTTGCCGGTCGATGAAGTTGAGGATGTAAACCACAACCAGAACACCAAGGGCATACCAGCTGTAAGCCGACGCGCTCTGATCGCTGCGGCCTTGCGCCGCCGTCGCTTCATCGCTCAAGAAAGATCCCCTCTTTCGGATATCCGGCCCGTCAGCGCGGTAAGAGCGACGCTCAGGCCTTGTAGGCGGTGCTATCGACAATTCCGGCTTCGGCAAATCCCTTTTTCCGCAAGCGGCAGGAATCGCACAGCCCGCAGGCCATCCCGTCAGCTGTCGGATCGTAGCACGACCAGCTCCATGCCGGGTCCAGACCCAGCCGCGCGCATTCCCGCGCGATATCGGCCTTCGTCATGTGCTGAAGCGGCGCGTGGATCGTGAAGGGCGCGCCTTCGACGCCGGCCTTGGTCCCCAGCCGCGCCGTTTCCGCGAAACTCGCGATGAATTCCGGACGGCAGTCGGGATAGCCGGAGTAGTCCAGCGCATTCACTCCGATGAAGACATCCCTTGCGCCCGCAGCCTCGGCGCAGGCCGTCGTCAGCGCAAGGAAAACGAGATTGCGCGCGGGAACATAGGTGACGGGGATATCGTCACCCACACCCGATTTCGGAACTTCGATCGCATCGGTCAGCGCCGATCCGCCAAAGGCCCGCAGATCGAGCGCGATCACCGTATGGCGCGCCAGCCCCAGCCTTGCGGCGATCCGCTGCGCGGACTCGAGTTCGAGCCGATGGCGCTGCCCATAGTCGACGCTCAAGGCATGGACAGCAAAGCCCTGCTCTTTCGCAAGTGCAGCCGTCACCATCGAATCCAGCCCTCCGGACAGGAGGACGACTGCGATGGGGGCTGTCTGGGCGGGCGCGTCGGAAGACATACCGCGCCCCTATCACGCTGGCCGTCAAAGGCAATCGGTCCGCCTCAGCACGGGCCGGTGCGGCGCCCCTCGGCGAGCAGTTGGAACGGCATCCCGCCCTGAATCCCCTGGCTTTCAAGCTGCACCAGTGCCGGTGTCTCGCGCCGGATGCTGGTACGGGCGTAGCCGTTGCCCTGACAGGTATATTGCACGGTGACCTTGGCCACGCCGTCCTCGACCACGAACTGGTTGCATCCGGCCTCGCGGTGGCGAAGCTGGATCAGTTCCTGCCCGCTGCGCAGGCAGATCTTGCGATCAGGGCTGCCGTCCCGGAACTTGATCGTCCATTCGCCCTTGGCCAGCGTCGCGAGCATCGCGAGCCCATTGCCTTGCGCCACTGCCGGGATGGCAACGCCCAGAGCAGCAGTCGCAGCAAGAGCGCAAAGTCCCAGCAGCCGGAATTGACGGTTGGAAAGCCTGTTCATGGCCTCACTCTTGCCCGCTTTTGGGCAGGCTGGCTTGCATATTCTGGTCAGACATCAGGCCTGGCCCTGCGCTTTTCGACGAAGCGCTAGAGCGCAAGCTCGAACAACTTCGAACAGAAGGCGCAATCGACCACGACAACGCCGTCTTCATTGCGCATCGCTGCCTGCTCTTCGGGCGGAAAGCGCGCGATGATCGTGGCATAGTGCTCCGCACTACAGCGGCAGCCGCGCGTGAGCCCGGCACCGGACTGCACCCGCACTTCCTCTTCCTCATGGAACAAGCGCCAGGCGATCGCTTCCAGCGACAGGCCTGTGTCGAGCAGTTCATCATGGCTGATCGAACCCGCCATGATCGCCACGTGCTCCCAATCGGGGTGGTCCATCCGGACATGCAGCCGCTCGCGCCCCTCCTCGCCATCGGGAAGATGCTGCACCAGCAGGCCCGCTGCCGCGCGGCCCTTGGCCCCGGCGCGGCTGGCGACCCGGATCAGCGTCGGGATCTGCTCCGACTGGCTGAAATAGACCTCGCAGGCCTCCGCCAGACTGTCGCCTTCCAGCGGCACGATGCCCTGGTAACGCTGCTGCCCTTCGGTTTCGAAGGTGATCGCGAGATACCCCTCCCCGAACAGCGCCGAGAGTGACGGATTGGCGCCGAGCCGTGCCAGGCGTTCGGTATCGAAATCGCAATAGCCGCGCACTGCGCCTGCACGATAATCGCACACCAGCAAGCTGACGATCCCGCCATTGGTCTGCGCCTGCATCGTCATCTGCGCGTGCTCGCCCTTGAGCAGCCCACCCATCAGCGCACCGAGCACCAGCGCCTCGCTCAGCAGATGCGTGATCGGAGCGGGATAATCATGCGCCGACAGCACTTCATCCAGCACGCCTTCGAGCCGCACCGCGCGCCCGCGCGCATTGCGCCCGGGCAGGGTGAAGCCCATGATCTGGTCGGAGAAGGTTTCGGTCATATCAGCCATGGCCGGCCATATGGGGATTGTTGGCAGAAGGGGAAAGCCCCCCGGCGATCAAGATCGCCGGAAGGGCTCAGTTGCCAAGCAGTCCGAAGCTCCACAGCAGCACCGATTTCTGCGCGTGGATGCGGTTCTCGGCCTCGTCGAACACCACCGATTGCGGGCCTTCGAACACCTCTTCGCTCACTTCCTCGCCCACGTGCGCGGGCAGGCAGTGGAGGAAGACCGCATCGGGCTTGGCCAGCGCCATCAGATCGGCATTGACCTGATAGGGCGCCATCGCCGCCAGCTTGGCCTCGGCATGGGCCTGACCCATCGAGATCCAGGTGTCGGTGACAATCACATCCGCGCCCGTCGCCGCGGCCTTTGCGTCGCGCGTCAGCGTGACCGTGGCCCCGCCGGCACGCGCCAGTTCGACGAAGGCCGGATCGGGTTCATATCCCGCAGGCGTCGCCACGCGGACGTTGAACTTGAACAGCCCCGCCGCCTCGAGGATCGAGTGCAGCACATTGTTGCCATCCCCGAACCACGCCAGCTCCAGCCCGGGCAGCGCCTTGCCATGCTCGATCACGGTGAGCAGATCGGCGACGATCTGGCAGGGATGCGACTGGTCGGTCAGCCCGTTGATCACCGGCACGCTGGCATGGCGCGCCATTTCCTCGATCTTGGCGTGATCATCGGTGCGCAGCATGATCCCGTCGACCATCCGGCTCAGCACCCGTGCAGTGTCGGCAATGCTCTCCCCGCGCCCGAGCTGGCTTGAACCCGAATCGAGGATCAGCACGCTCCCGCCGAGCTGACGCATGGCGATGTCGAAGCTGACGCGGGTGCGGGTCGAGTTCTTCTCGAACACCAGCGCCAGCACGCGGCCGGCCAGCGGGGCATCGGCATCGGGCGCACCCTTGGGCAGATGCTCACGCGCCGCCTTGCGGTCGATCGCGTCATTGATCATCGCCGCGATGGCGTCCGCGCCGGCATCGCCGAGGTCGAGGAAGTGCGTCATGCCGCTTCGGGCACCTTGAAGCTCGCCGCGCCGGCGGAAAGCTTGTCGAAGAACTCTTCGATCTCGGCATCACCGATCACCAGCGGCGGGATGATGCGGATGGTGTTGTCGCCCGCCGCCACGGTCAGCAGCTGGTGATGATCGCGCAGGTGGACGTAGAAGGGGCGGCTTTCCATCTTCATCTTGAGGCCCAGCATCAGGCCCTTTCCGCGCACCAGTTCGAACAACTCTGGATAGTTGCCGATGAACTGTTCGAGCCGCGTCCGCAGCCGCTCGCCCTTCTCGCGCACCGAGGCAAGGAACGCCTCGTTGGCGACCGCCTCCATCACCGCTGTCCCGGCCGCCATGGCGAGCGGATTGCCGCCATAGGTCGAGCCATGGGTGCCGAAGGTCATGCCGCGCGCGGCCTTTTCCGTGGCGAGACAGGCGCCGAGCGGGAAGCCGCCGCCAATGCCCTTGGCGGTCGCGACGATATCGGGGACGATCCCGTATTGCTCGTAGGCGTAGAGCGTGCCGGTGCGCGCCACGCCGCACTGCACTTCATCCAGCACCAGCATCAGATCATGCTCGTCCGCCAGCGCGCGCAGGCCAGCCATGAATTCCTGCGAGGCCGGACGGATGCCGCCCTCGCCCTGGATCGGCTCCACCAGGAAGCCTGCGGTCTTCGGCCCGATCAGCGCCTTGGCCGCTTCGAGATCGTCGAAGGGCGCATATTTGAACCCGTCGAGCAGCGGCGAGAAGCCGTGGTGCATCTTGGTCTGGTTCGAGGCGCTGATGGTTGCCATCGTCCGCCCGTGGAAGGCGTTGTGGAACGTGATCAGCTCATAGCGGCCAGCATCGCCCGCATCGCCGGCGTTCTGGTGATAGGCGCGCGCGGTCTTGATCGCGCACTCCACTGCCTCGGCCCCCGAATTGGTGAAGAACACCGTATCGGCAAAGGTGTTGTCGACCAGCATCTGGGCGAGGCGTTCGCCCTGCGGACTGCCATAAAGGTTCGACACGTGCATCAGGGTCGCTGCCTGCTGCTGGATCGCGCCGATCAGCCCTTCGTGGGAATGGCCCAGCAGATTGACCGCGATGCCGCTGGCGAAATCGAGATAGCGCGTGCCGTCCTCGTCGATCAGATGGCAGTGCTCGCCGCGCACCGGCCGTACGCCGCAACGCGGATAGACGGGCATGAGCGGGGAAATCGACATGGGCAGAATCCTGAATTGAAAAAGCTTGGGGGGATGAAACGCAAATGGCGGCCCTGAACCAGAGCCGCCATCTGCATTCCGTTAATCTTCCGCTGGCCCTGCGTCAAACCGCAGGGAGCGGTTTCGGCCGGGTTCAGCCTTCGATCGGTGCCAGATTGACGGCGGAATACTTTCCGCGTCGATCGACTTCGAGATCGAACTCGTAGCGCTCGCCTTCGTTGAGGGCGGAAAGCCCCGAACGCTCGACCGCACTGATATGAACGAAGGCGTCCGGCTGGCCATCATCGCGAACGAGGAAGCCGAAGCCCTTCATCGCGTTGAAGAACTTGACGGTGCCCTTGGCGCGCTCGCCGGTCAGCTCGCGCTGCGGTGCAGCCGGCTTGGCTGCCACGGCGATCACATCACCGACCACCTGCAGATCCTGCGCCGACACCTTGCCGCCGCGATCCACGAGGTTGTACTGGAGCTCCTGCCCTTCGGCGAGGCCTTCAAGGCCGGCACGCTCCACCGCGCTGATGTGGACGAAGACGTCTTCGCCGCCACCTTCCTGCTGGATGAAGCCGAAGCCCTTCTGGGAATTGAAGAACTTCACGATGCCTTTGCCGGTGCCGACAACCTGGGCGGGCATGCGGCTGAAACCGCCGCCACCGCCACCGCCGCCGCCCGGGCCACCGGGACCACGAGGGCCACCGCCGCCGCGCGGGCCGCCACCGCCGAAGCGGTCACCACCGCCACCGCCGCCGAACCTGTCGCCGCCGCCACCGAAGCGGTCACCACCGCCAAACCGGTCGCCGCCGCCGAAATCGCGCGCGGGCGGGAAACCATCATTCCCGCCGCCAAACGGATCGAAGCCATCTTCACCGAAACCGTCGCGCTTGTCGCGGCCGCGCCGGCGTCCCCTATCGTAACCCATATATCAGAACGTACCTTCGCTCACCGTCCGTCCTCCATTGCGCCGATGGCGGGGACAGTGAACCGCACCGGACACAGGCGCGCCGAAAGTCTTGACCGGAGCGCACTTATGCTTCGACTCATAGCGCACAACGAGTTGCTTTGCGAACGATTTTACCGAAGCGGGGCCGGAGCCCCCGACCTGCGGCTGCAAGGCCCGCTCGGCAGCGCTTGTGCGGCGCGCCGGTCTTGGGCATGAAAGCGGCTTACGGGTGCGCAAGTGCAGGATCGGGATATGAGCGGATTTCGCAAGCTTACAGAAAATGTGTTGGTCAGCCCGCAACTTGCGCTCGAAGACGTGGCGGCTGCCGCGGCCGAGGGCGTGGTGATGATCATCAACAACCGGCCCGACGGGGAAGAGCCTGACGCGCCGCAGGGCGACGCGATCGAGGCCGCCGCTGCCGCCGCCGGGCTCAACTATGTGGCCATTCCGGTCGGCCATTCCGGCTTCAGCGAACCGCAGGTCGATGCGATGATTGCCGCGCTGGAGCAGGCCGAAGGCCCGATTCTCGCCTATTGCCGTTCGGGCACGCGCTCGACCCTGCTGTGGGCGCTGGCGCAGGCCAAGCAGGGCATGGATCCCGACATGATCGCGCGCACCGCGATGCAGGCAGGCTATGACGTCAGCCCGGTCCGCACGCTGATCGACATGCTGGCCGCGCGCTGAGGCGCACAGCGATGGAACTGCCCCCGCTGGTGATCCAGACCGCCGGTTCGCTGGTGGCGATTATCGCGCTGGCGGGGCTTGCCTGGTGGCTGAAGCTGGGCGGATCGCCAACACTCACCACCAGCGATGATGTGCGCCGCGCCGCGGGCGAGGTTGCGGATGGCTTTACCCCCGTCGCCGAAAGCCGTGATTCCGCTGGCCGCGCCGCGCTCGCCCGCGATGGTGCCGGGCGCATCATGGTGATCAAGCGGCACGGCAACCGCTTTGCCGGGCGCATCCTCGGCCCCGATGCCGCCGCAAACCTGTGGCGCGATCAGGGCAAGACCGCGCTTGAAGTCGATTGCGGCGAGGCGCGGTTCGGCAAGGTGTTTCTCGATCTGCCCGACGCCCAGACTTGGGCCGAGGCGATCAATCGGGTAAACGGGCCGCGCGATGCCTGACCTCAACCCCACCCAATATGCCGTGCCGCTGTTCGTTGTGGCGGTGCTGGCCGAGATGATCTGGGCAAAGCTGCGCGCGCCAGAGGCCTATGAACCAAAGGACACGCTGGTCAGCCTCGCCTTCGGCCTTGGCTCGACAGTGGCAGGCGCGCTGCTGGGCGGTTTCGCGCTCGCAGTCTTCATCAAGACCTACGACTACCGGCTCTTCGATTTCGGCCCCGAATGGTGGTCGGTGTGGTGGGCGTGGCCGGTGTGCTTCGTGCTCGATGACCTCAAGTACTACTGGGTGCACCGCGCCGGACACCGCATCCGCTGGATGTGGGCGTCACATGTGAACCACCACTCCTCGCAGCACTACAACCTCTCCACCGCGCTGCGGCAGAGCTGGACGGGCGCGCTGACCTTCGGCTTCCTGTTCGCGGTGCCGCTGGTGCTGCTGGGTTTCCATCCGGCGATGATCGCGATCTGCGGCGGGTTCAACCTCATCTACCAGTTCTGGATCCACACCGAGGCGATCGGGCGGATGCCGCGCTGGTTCGAGGCGGTGATGAACACCCCCAGCCACCACCGCGTCCACCACGCCACCAACCCGCGCTATCTCGACCGCAATTATGCCGGCGTGTTCATCATCTGGGACCGGATGTTCGGCACCTTCGAGCCGGAAGTGGATGACGAACCGATCCGCTACGGCATCGTCAAGCAGCTCGGCAGCTTCAACCTACTCTGGGCGGTGTTCCACGAGTGGATCGGGATGATCGCCGACATCCTCCGCGCGCCGTGGCGGCACAAGCTTTCCTACCTGCTGCGCGAGCCCGGCTGGAGCCATGACGGCAGCCGCGAAACCTCCGACATGATCCGCGACAGCTGGCGCGCACGCACGCAGCAAGGGGTTGCACCACTCGCAACTTCAGTAGCGGATCGAAACCCGATTGCAGGCGCGCACGAAGCTGCTTAATCTCCCCCGCCAAAGGGAGAGATCATGGAAAGTTTCGACTACATCGTCATCGGCGGTGGCAGCGCCGGCAGTGCGGTTGCCGGGCGTCTGGCTGTGGACGGCACGCGCCGCGTGTGCCTGCTCGAAGCGGGCGGGCGCAACGACAATGTCTGGATCAAGACGCCGGGCTTCATGCCCTTCATTCCGGAAAAGTCGAACTACAAATACGAAACCGTCCCCCAGAAGGGCCTGAACGGGCGCACCGGATACCAGCCGCGCGGACGCGGGCTCGGCGGTTCCTCGGCGATCAACGCGATGGTCTATATCCGCGGCAATCGCTGGGATTACGACAACTGGGCGGCCGAGGGCTGCACCGGCTGGGCCTATGACGACGTGCTCCCCTACTTCCGCCACGCCGAGGCCAACGAGCGCGGCAGCGACAGCTGGCACGGCGATGGCGGGCCGCTGTTCGTGTCTGACCAGACCGCCGCCAACCCCGCATCCCACGCCTTCGTCGAAGCCGCCGCGGCGCTCCAGCTGCGCACCAATGCCGATTTCAACGGCGAGCGACAGGACGGCTTCGGTCTCTATCAGGTCACCCAGCGCAAGGGCGAACGCTGGTCCGCCGCGCGCGCCTATGTCGAGCCGATCCGCGAGCAGGGCAACTTCGCCGTGCGCACCGACACCATGGTCGAAAAGCTGGTGATCGAGAGCGGGCGCGTGACCGGCGTGCAGATCCGCCGCGGCGGAAAATCGGAATCCCTGCATGCCCGGCGCGGCGTGGTGCTTTCGGCGGGCGCTTTCAACAGCCCGCAGATCCTGATGCTGTCCGGCATCGGCCCGGCCGAGCACTTGAAGGCGCACGGGATCGAGGTGGTGCTCGATCGCGCAGGTGTCGGCGGCAATCTTCAGGACCACATCGACTATGTGTCCGGCTGGGAGACGCAGAGCGACGTTCCCATCGGCGGCACGATCAAGGGCACGCTGCGCATGGCCGCCGCGATCGTGGAACATCGCCGCAAGCGCACCGGGGTGATGACCACCTGCTATGCCGAGGCCGGCGGCTTCTGGAGCGTCATGCCCGACGCCCCCGCGCCCGACGTGCAATGGCACTTTGTCCCCGCCGTGCTCGAAGATCACGGCCGCGAGAAGGTGAAGGTCCACGGCTTCTCGCTCCATGCCTGCGTGCTACGTCCGGAGAGCCGCGGCACGGTGCGGCTGGGGTCGGCCGATGCAGCCGCCGCGCCGGTGATCGATCCCAACTTCCTCAGTGACGAGCGCGACATGGCGGTGCTGCGTGCGGGCGTACGCCTGTCGCACAGGATCGCCGAAGCCCCCGCGCTGCAAGCCTTCGGCCCGAGCGACCGCCACCCGGTCGATCTCGATGACGATGCCGCATTGGACGCGATGATCCGCAATCGCGCGGACACAGTCTACCACCCCGTCGGCACCTGCCGCATGGGCGCGGATGCAGACGCCGTGGTCGACCCGAAGCTGCGCCTGAACGGGCTCGAAGGCCTGTGGGTGGCCGATGCGAGCGTGATGCCCAAGATCGTCAGCGGCAACACCAACGCGCCCAGCATCATGATCGGCGAACGCTGCGCCGATTTCGTGATGGAAGCCGAGCGGGTTTAAACCCAGCAAGCCGTAGAGCGCAGGTTCGGCCCGACAACGGACGGGCCGCGAGGCCACGCGGCCGAGCCGCAGGCGCCCCGTAGCGAAGCGAAGGGAACAGCGCCGAGGACGCGCGCCCGGAGGGGCGAGCGAAAGACAAACAACCGGCCCGCCGCAGGACGGGCCGCGAGCGCACGCGCGCGAGCCGCAGGTGCTCGTGCGCAGCACAAAACGCACCGAGGACGGCCCCGCGGAGGCGGGGTCGCACAACCAGAAATCCGGCCCGCCAGCGGACGGGCCGCAAGCGCGATCGCGCGCCCGGAGGGGTGGCCCGCAGGGTCGGGTCCCCGGAGGACAGCCAAGCGCGCGGACGCGCGCGCCGGCGCTTGAGGCGCAAACAAAAAAAGGCCGGAGACGCTCATGGCGGCTCCGGCCTGTATCAGTTTGTTCGTTCGCAGGAGGAACAAGGTGAGGCGGGGGGAGAGGAGAGGGAGAGAGAGGTCTCCCCCCGCCAAGCTTGGTAGGTGAGCGCTTAGTTGTAGGCGCGCTCGCCGTGTTCGGAGATGTCGAGGCCGTTGGTTTCGGCTTCGGCGTCGGGGCGGAGCCCGATGGTGTACTTGAGGGCAAGGAACAGCACCGCCGAGACGACCCCGGTCCAGGCGACGGTCACGCCGACCGCGTAGATCTGGGTGGTCACCTGGCCGACGAGGTCGAACGCGCCCGCCTTGGCCACCGGTGCGGTGTAGTCGATCCAGCCCTGGCCGCCGAGCGCCGGGTCGGCGACAATGCCGGTCCCGATTGCGCCGACGATCCCGCCAACAGCGTGGATGCCGAAGACATCAAGGCTGTCGTCATAGTTCAGCTTGTTCTTCACCGTGGTGACGAAGAAGTAGCAGATCACCGATGCGACCGCGCCGAGGATGATCGCGGTGCCGGGGTGGGCAAAGCCCGCCGCCGGAGTGATCGCAACCAGACCGGCAACCACACCCGAGACACCGCCGAGAAGCGAGGGCTTCTTGTGGGCGACCTGCTCGATCATGGCCCAGGCTGCACCCGCTGCTGCGGTGGCGACGAAGGTGTTGACGAAGGCGAGGGCGGCGAAGGCGTTGGATTCGAGCGCCGAGCCGGCGTTGAACCCGAACCAGCCGATCCACAGCAGGCTGGCGCCGATCATGGTCATCACCAGGCTGTGCGGGGGCATGGGCTCCTTCTTGTAGCCGATGCGCGGGCCGATCACGAGGCAGCCGACGAGACCGGCAATGCCCGCATTGATGTGCACCACGGTGCCGCCAGCGAAGTCGAGCGCGCCCCAGCCCCACAGCAGACCCATGTCGGTCGGCGCGGTGTGGAGGAAGTCCGGGCCGGCCCAGTACCACACCATGTGTGCGATCGGGAAATAGGCGAGCGTCATCCACGCGACCACGAAGATGATCAGCGGGGTGAACTTCACGCGCTCGGCAAAGGCGCCGACGATCAGCGCGGGCGTGATGCAGGCGAAGGTCATCTGGAACATCACGAAGACCAGCTCGGGCAGGTAGACCCCGTTGGAGAAGGTCGCGGCCAGCGAGGTGACCGAAACGCCCTTGAGGAAGGCCTTGTCGAGCCCGCCGAACAGCGCCGGGAAGGGCGTGCCGGTCGAGGTGAAGGCCATCGAATAGCCCCAGCCGAACCACACCAGTGCGGCGACACAGACGATGGTGAGCACCTGCATCAGCACCGAGAGCATGTTCTTGGCGCGCACAAGGCCGCCGTAGAACAGAGCGAGAGCCGGAACGCTCATCATCAGCACCAGCGCAGTCGAGACCATCATCCAGGCGACATCGCCCTTGTTGACCATCTCGGCAGTGGGCGTGAACACGGCAGGCGCGGCAGCGGCCGCAGCCTCGGCAGCTTCGGCCACCGGAGCGGCAAAGGCGGGCGCGGCGAGGAAGACCGCCCCGGTCACCAGCGCCGCTGCATTGGAGAGAATACGCTTCATTGGATCAGTCCCCTTACAGCGCGGTTTCACCGGACTCGCCGGTGCGGATGCGGGTGGCGGAGGCGAGATCGAGCACGAAGATCTTGCCGTCGCCGATGGCGCCCGTGTTGGCGGTCTGCTGGATGGTTTCGACGACCTGCGCGGCGATATCATCGCTCGCGGCGATCTCGAGTTTCACCTTGGGGAGCATGTTGGTGGAGTATTCGGCCCCGCGGTAGATTTCGGTCTGGCCCTTCTGGCGGCCAAAGCCCTTGACCTCGGTGACGGTCATCCCGGCGATGCCCATATTGCTGAGCGCCTGACGAACCTCATCGAGCTTGAACGGTTTGATGATGGCGATGATGAACTTCATCGAAGCCCCCTGTTGCACCGGATCAGTCCGGCATCAGAGGCTTTGCAACAAGCGTGCCACATTGGCGTAACGCAGTCGCAACAAGGGATTCCGCAGGTTTTCTCGCACCTGCGGGAGAATCTCTGCCTAGGCTTTAATCATCTGGTTATATTTTAGGCAGGCCTTGCGCCGAAACCGCTATTGGTCGCGGGTCAGGCGTCCTCGCCGGCGATGTAGCGATCGGTGGCCCGGGTCGGCAGACCGTCGATGCTGCGCGTGCGCCCCGCGGTCTTGGCCTCCCACGCGGCAGGATCGGCCAGACGGTGATACTTCACCAGCGTTTCGCGCTCGCTATCGAGCTGCATCAACGGCACGCCATATCCGCAGCTAGTCTGCACGCTTTCCACCGCGATATCGAAGATCTGCCGCGTACCGGGCAGCAGGGTGAAATGGCTTGCGAGCGCCCCCCATTCCGCATCCTGCGGCAACACCGCCCGCCCGCGCCCGTAGATCCGCAGGATCAGCGCAGGCTGCTGGAAATTGCAGAACATCACCGTGATCCGGCCATCCGCCGCCAGATGCGCATGGGTCTCGTTCCCCGAGCCGCCGAGATCGAGATAGGCGACCCGCGTGGGCGAGAGCACGCGGAAGGCATCATAGCCCTTTGGGCTCAAATTGATCCGCCCCTCCGCCGCCGCCGTCGCGACGAAGAACACCGGCTGGGCGGTGATCATCGCGATGTGCTTCTCGCTCAGCGCATCGGTGAATTCCGCCATGTCCGGCTCCTGAGGGTCAGAGAAACGCGCGCAAGGTGGCGATGAAGCGGTCGAACTGATCGTGGTGGAGCCAGTGGCCCGCTTTCTCGAACTCGATCACTTCGGCTGTCTTGAAATGGGAGATGCGCCCGTCCTTCTCGGGGTTCGAGGCCCAGGAATCCGCCCCGTAGAGCAGCAGCGTCGGGCAGGTGATTGCCCCCCACAAGGCCTCGACGAACTCGTCCCCGATATCCTCCGTCGGCCAGACATTGAGGTGGGGATCGAACTTCCAGCTATAGGTGCCATCCTCGTTGCGGTTGACCCCGTGGACGGTGAGATGGCGCGCCTGCTCCTCTGTGAGGTAGGCGTTCTCCTCGATCATGCGGGCGAAGGCGGCCTCGATGCTCTCGTACTTGCGCGGAGAGCGCCCGGCGGCCTTGCGCTTCTTCTCGATCCATTCGGCGAGCCGCTCGGGATAGGGCTGGCTGCGCTGCTTGGCGCGATATTCGGGCGAAGGGCCGAGGCCCTCGATCGCCACCAGCTTCGTCACCATGTCGGGCAGAGCGCCCGCGTAGCGCAGCGCGACATTGCCGCCCATCGAGTGCGCCACCATTCGCACCGGGCCGACGCCCAATTGGTGGATCAGCTGCGCCAGATCATAGACCATGTCGGCAGCCGAATAGACCCCGTCCGACACCCAGTCGCTATCGCCGTGGCCACGGTGATCCATGGCGATGACATGGTAATCCTCGCGCAGCGCCTCGGCGGTCCAATCCCAGCTGCGCGCATGATCGCGACCGCCATGGACCAGCACCAGCGGCGGCTTTCCTCGGCCACCCCAGTCGAGATAGTGGAGCCGCAGGCGCTGCGAGATGAAGGTTTGCGATGTCGGGCCGGTGTCGTGCATGGCCTATGCCATGCCGCGAAGCCCGCTCGCTCGCAAGCCTAGCGTTCCTTCGTGGCCGAGAAGGTCAGCTGCGGGTTCTTCTCGACCTGATAACTGACGTCCCACGGGCTCTTGGCCATGAACACCAGATCGCCATCGCGGTCCTTGGCGAGGTTCGCGCGATTGAAGCTCGCGAATTCGTCCAATGCCTTGGCGTCACCCTTGATCCAGCGCGCGGTGGCAAAGGGCGAGGGTTCGAGCACGGCTTCGACCTTGTATTCCGCCTCCAGCCGCGAAATCAGCACTTCGAGCTGAAGCTGGCCGACCACGCCGACGATATGGGCCGAGCCGATCTCGGGGTAGAACACCTGAATGACGCCCTCTTCGCTGAGGTCGTCGAGGGCCTTGCGCAATTGCTTGGTCTTGGTCGGATCGCGCAATTGCACGCGGCGCAGGATTTCCGGCGCGAAGTTGGGCAGGCCGGTGAAGCGCACCTGATTGCGCTCGGACAGGGTATCGCCCACGCGCAGGGTGCCGTGGTTGGGGATGCCGATGATGTCGCCCGCTTCCGCCGTGTCAGCCAGCTCGCGGTCCTGCGCGAAGAACAGGATCGGCGAGTGGACGGCGATGGGCTTGCCGAGGCCGCTAGGGGTCAGCTTCATCCCGCGTTTGAAGGTGCCCGAAACCTGCCGCATGAAGGCGATGCGGTCGCGGTGGTTGGGGTCCATGTTGGCCTGCACCTTGAAGATGAAGCCGGTCACCTCGTCACGCTCGGGGCTGATCTGCTCTGCGCCTGCGGGCTGGGGCCGGGGCGGCGGAGCATAGCGGGCGATCGCGTCGATCAGCTCGGTCACGCCGAAGTTCTTGAGCGCCGATCCGAAATAGACCGGCGTCAGATCGCCGTGGCGATAGGCCTCGATGTCGAACTCGGGATAGCCGCCGCGCGCCAGCTCGATCTCGTCGGCAAAGCGTTCGGGGATGTGGGCGCCCGCCTCGCGCGTGCCGAGGAATTCCTTGGACGGGCCTTCCGGGCGGCTGACCTCGCCGGTTCGGAAGTCGAGGATGCCCTCGAACTCGCCGCCCATGCCGATCGGCCACATCTGCGGGCTGACGTCGAGCGCGAGCATATCGGCCACTTCGTCGAGCGTCTCGAAGGGATCGCGGCCTTCGCGGTCGACCTTGTTGACGAAGGTGATGATCGGCACCGAGCGCAAACGGCAGACCTCAAACAGCTTGCGGGTCTGCGGCTCGATGCCCTTGGCCGCGTCGATCACCATCACCGCCGAATCCACCGCCGTCAGCGTGCGATAGGTGTCTTCCGAGAAATCCTCGTGGCCCGGCGTGTCGAGCAGGTTGAAGGTGATCCCATCCTTCTGGAAGGTCATCACGCTCGACGTGACCGAGATCCCGCGCTGCTGCTCGATCTTCATCCAGTCCGAACGCGCCCGCCGCGCAGCCCCGCGCGCCTTGACCTCGCCGGCCAGGTGGATCGCCCCGCCTTGCAGCAGCAGCTTTTCGGTGAGCGTGGTCTTCCCCGCGTCAGGGTGCGAGATGATCGCGAAAGTGCGGCGGTTGGACATTAGTCGCGCGCGACGCGGAAGCCCGCGAAGTCCTGGTTGACCGGCATCAGTTCGATCCGGTTGATGTTGAGATGCGGCGGCAGGCCGGCGATCCAGCCGATGGTGTCGGCAATGTCCTCGCCGGTCATCGGGTTCACGCCGCGATAGAGATCGTCCGAGGCCTGCTGGCTGCCGGTGCGCACGAGGGTGAATTCGGTCTCGACCATACCCGGCTCGATGCTGGTCACCCGTACGCCGGTGCCGTGCAGATCGGCGCGCAGGGCGAGCGTGAAGTGGTTCGCGAAGGCCTTGGACCCGGCATAGACGTTGCCTCCCGGGTAGATGTAGCTCCCCGCAACCGAACCGATGGCGATGATTGCGCCCTTGCGTTCGATCAGCTTCGGCAACAGCTTGCGGGTCAGCACCACCATCGCGGTGATGTTGGTGTCGATCATGGTCTGCCAATCGTCGAGATTGGCGTTCTGCGCCGCCGACAGCCCCTGTGCGAGGCCGGCATTGTTCACCAGCAGATCGATCTCGCAGAAGTCTTGCGGCAGGCCCGCAAGCGCAGCATCGAGCGCGGCGGTATCGCGCACATCGAAGCACAGCGGCAGCACCTTGTCCGCACCCAGCTCCGCCACCAGCGCGTCAAGCCGGTCCTGCCGCCGTCCGGTGGCGACGCAGCGCCAGCCGTCCGCGACGAGACGGCGGACGGTGGCGAGGCCGATCCCGGCGGTGGCGCCAGTGACAAATGCCGTTTTCATCCGCGCAGCTCCCCGCCGACCTTGGCGGCCGCCGCGACGATCTTTTCGGCAATCGCCTTCAACTCGGCATCCTTGAAGCTGGCCTCGCCCGGCTGGAGCGTGACTTCGAGCGCGATGGACTTGTGACCCTCCGGCACGCCCTGCCCGGCAAAGACGTCGAACACGCGCACGCCGGTGATCGCCGCCTTGTCCGCACCCTGCACAGCGCGCACCAGATCGCCCGCCGCCAGCGCGGCGGGGACGAGGAAGGCGAAGTCGCGGGTCACAGCCTGAAGCGCAGGCGGGGTAAAGCCGGGGCGGGCAAACGCCGCGCCCTTCTTAGCCGGGATCGCGTCGAGGAACAGTTCCACCGCCGCGACCGGCCCGTCCATGTCGAAGGCCTTGAGCGTGGCGGGGTGCACCATCCCGAAGCGCGCCAGCACCACCTTGGGGCCGAGCCGCAGCGTGGCCGACTGGCCGGGGTGGAACTGCGCCCCTGCCTCGCCCATCACCATCAGATTGCCAACCGGAGCGCCCGCAGCTTCGAGCAGCTCCATCGCCAGCGCCTTGGCGTCATAGGCATCGAACGGCTTGGTCTTGCCGCTCTGCCAGCCGCGCGGGGTCTTCTCGCCCGCCAGCACGATGCCGAGCGTCGGCTTCTCGTCGCTGAGGCCGTTCGCGCCCCGGAAATAGCGCCGCCCGATCTCGAACAGGCGTGACGATGCCGCTCCGCGATCAGCGTTGCGCTTGGCCGCCATGAGGAGGCCGGGCAGCAGCGCAGGGCGCATCGCCTTCAGATCCTCGCTGATCGGATTGGACAGCACCCAAAGCCCGCCATTACCCTCGGCAAAGTGGTCCGCCGCCCATTCGGGGAGGAAGCTCCAGGTCACCGCCTCGTTGAGGCCGCTCGCAGCCGCCGCACGGCGCAGGCCGCGCTCCAGCTTTTGCTGCGCGGTGGCGGTGGGGCGGGCAACGCCCTCGGCACGGGGGAGCGCAACGCTCGCCACCTTGTCGAGCCCGTGGATGCGCACGACTTCCTCCACCAGATCGGCGGGGCCTTCGATGTCATGGCGGCGTAGCGGGCAGGCAACCTGCCAATCGGCGCCGACGCTGAAACCGAGGCTTTCGAGGATGCGCTGCTGTTCGCCCTCGGTCACGTCCACCCCGCCGAGGCGCAGCGTCAGGCCGGGATCAAAGGCGATCACCTTCGCAGCAGAAGGCGGCGAACCGGCGCGCACCACCTCGCTTGGGCTTCCGCCTGCCAGCTCCACAATCAGGCCCGTGAGCAGATCAAGGCCCTCGTCCAGAAACGCCGGATCGACCCCGCGCTCGAACCGCGTGCGCGCGTCGGACGAAAGCCCCAGCTTGCGCCCCGTCGCGCCGATGCGGGCAGGATCGAAATAGGCGATTTCGAGCAGCACGTCGGTCGTGCTCTCGGACACGCCCGAATGCTCGCCGCCCATGATGCCCGCGATGTCGTGCACCTGAACGTCGTCGGCAATCACCACCATTTCGCTGTCGAGCGTGTAGGTCTTCTCGTTGAGCGCCAGCACCTCTTCGCCGTCCTTCGCGCGGCGGGCAACGACAGCGCCCGAAAGCTTGGCAAGGTCATAGGCGTGGGCCGGGCGGCCGAAGCCGAGCATCAGATAGTTGGTGAGATCCACCAGCAGCGAGATCGGACGCTGGCCCGCGCTCTTTAGCCGTGCCTGCAGCCAGTCGGGCGAGGGGCCGTTGGTCACGCCCTTGACCACGCGGCCATAGAAGGCCGGGCAGCCCTCGGCATCATCGGTGCGGATTTCGACCGGGCACGCGCCGCCGGCGGTGAAGGCCGGCATGGCAATCGGCTTCAGCGTCCCCAGCCCCTTGGCCGCGAGATCGCGGGCGATGCCGTAGACGCCCATGCAGTCGGGGCGGTTGGGGGTGACAGCCACCTCGATCACCGGATCGGCACCGTGATAATCCGCAAAAGCCGTGCCGACCGGCGCATCATCGGGCAGTTCGATGATCCCATCGTGATCATCGCCCAGCTCCAGCTCGCGGGTGGAGCACATCATGCCGTTCGATTCGACGCCCCGGATCGCGCTCTTGCGCAGCACCATGCCATTGGCCGGGACAACCGCGCCGGGCAGGCCGAGCACGCCCTTCATGCCGGCCCGCGCATTGGGCGCGCCGCACACGACCTGCAACGGCTGGCCGTCACCCGTATCGACGGTCAGCACTTGCAGCTTGTCGGCGTCAGGGTGACGCGCGGCAGTCAGCACATGGGCGATGCGGAAACCGGCGAGCTTGTCAGCCGGATCTTCCACGCCCTCGACCTCAAGCCCGATGGCATTGAGCGCGTCGCAGATTTCCGCGACGGTGGCGTCGGTTTCAAGGTAATCCTTGAGCCAGGTCAGCGAGAACTTCATGCCTTTGCTCCCACGCCAGCGGAAAGGGTCGGCTGGTCAAACGGCGAGAAGCCGTAATGCGCCAGCCAGCGCGGATCGCCATCGAAGAAGGCGCGCAGGTCGTTCATCCCGTATTTGAGCATGGCGATGCGATCGATCCCGAGGCCGAAGGCGAAGCCCTGATATTGGGCCGGATCAACCCCGGCGAATTCGAGCACCCGCACATTCACCATCCCGCTGCCGCCGATTTCCATCCACGCATGGCCCGGCGCATCGCCGTGCCCGCCGACGACGCGGCGCCCGCCCTCGGTCGAATAGCCGACATCGACTTCGACGCTGGGTTCGGTGAAGGGGAAGTAGGAGGGGCGCAGACGCAGCACGATATCCTCGCGCTCGAAGAAGGCTTTGAAGAAGGTCTCCAGCGTCCACTTGAGGTGGCCCAAGTGAATGTCCTTGTCGATCACCAGACCTTCGACCTGATGGAACATCGGCGTGTGGGTGGCATCGCTGTCCGAGCGGTAGACCCGGCCCGGAGCGATGATGCGGATCGGCGCGCCCTGATCCAGCATCGAACGGATCTGCACCGGCGAGGTGTGGGTGCGCAGCAGCACGTCCTTTCCATCGGAAGTTTTGTCCGGGAAATAGAACGTGTCGTGCATCGCCCGCGCGGGGTGCGTCTCGTCCATGTTGAGCGCGGTGAAGTTGTGCCAGTCGTCCTCGATCTCCGGCCCGGTGGCGACAGCAAAGCCGAGGTCGGCGAAGATTTCAGCCAGCTCGTCCATCACCTGGCTGACAGGGTGGACCGAACCCTTGGGCGCTGGTGCAGCCGGCAGGGTCAGGTCGATCGTCTCGCGCGCCAGCCGTGCATCAAGCTCGGCCGCTTCGAGCGCGACCTTCTTCGCGTCGAGCGCCTCGGCGATTTCGGCACGGGCCGACTGGATCGCGGGCGCGGCGGCGGTGCGTTCGTCCGGGCTCATGCCGCCCAGCGTCTTCAGGGCAAGGCTGACCCAGCCCTTCTTGCCGAGCGCGTCCAGTCGCTGCTCCTCCAGCGCGTCAAGCGTGGCGGCCTCGGCAATCGCAGCCAGCGCGGCCAGTTTCTGGGTGGTGATGTCGGTCATGGCCTGTGGTGTCTGCGAGCGGAATGATGCGCGCGTCCGCTAGCGACAAATGACGCGATTTGCAAAGCGCGCGTGCTGAGCGGCGCTAGTCCGCTGCCCCGCCGTGCAGGCCCTGCACCGGCTGGCCCGCAATCGCCACCCGCCCGCGCGCCGCCGCAGCGAGGATCGGCTTGTCGAGCTTGGCATAGGCAGAGGGGCTCATCCCCATGAAACGCCGGAAGTCCCGCACGAAATGGGACTGGTCGTGATAGTGGCAATCGAGCGAGCCGATCCACCCCAGCGAGGGATCGAGCATGAAGCGCGCGAGGCTGCGCAGGAAGCGCTGGCGGCGCAGCAGCAGCTTGGGCGGAAAGCCGAAAGCGCGGCGCGACAGGCGCTCGATCGAACGGATGGTCATGCCCATGCGCTCGGCCAGCTGGGTTACGGCGACCAGTTCGGGATCGAGCAGCGCGTGGCTCAGCGCGGTCACTGCCGGATCGGGGGGGGCAACGCCTGCCAGCAGCGCTGCGACATGGTGCTCGATCAGCGCCAGCTCCTCGGCATAATCGCCGTCGCTGGCCGCCAGCGCGCGGGCGAGCGGGACGAAACCGGCAAACACCGGATCGACCGCCCCATCGACAAAGCGATCCGCATAGTCATCGGCCTGTGCAGCGAACAGCGCCGCCCAGCCCGCCGGCATCAGCCCGATCCCCCAGCACCGCCCCGACCGCATGCGGAAGCGCATCGCCCGGCTGGTCGGGCCGGTGACCGTGAAATCCGGACACGGCTGCGGCTCGCCCGGGCCGATCATCGAATGGGTCTCGGCCCCGGACAGAAAGCGCAAGTTCGCCCATTCGGGATGGAGATAGTCCTCCATCCACGGCGTGCGGGGCGAACACACGGCCTCGGTGCAGTAGAAGGTGGTGACATAGGGCGCGAGCGCAGCCGAAGGCAGGGCGAACCGCAACTTTACCGAACTGCCGCTTGCCGCATGCATGATGGCTGGACCTCCCTGCCCTGAAATCCCCGCATCCGTCATGCAGCCAGCGGCGCAATCCTTGCAATCCCCTACGTCAAGCGGACGGGGGGTTAGTTGATGAAATACACCATGCAGGGGGCTGGCCCAAAAGGGCCGTTCATATTGAACGCGTTAGATATGAACGGGTTGGCGCTCTAGCCCGCGTCCGAAGGCGGATCGAGCGTTTGCGCGGCGCTTTTCCATATCCGCGCGCGGGCCTCCATGAAGGAGGTCAGGATCGGGTGATCGAGCGCGGCATATTCGCTCGGGTTCATGGTCATGAACTCGCGGAACTCGCGGGTGAACTGCGCCTGGTCGTGATACATCGCATCCATCGCCTCGGTCCAGCGACCGGGGCGCTGGAGCATGAAGCTGGTGAGGCTGCGCATGAACCGCTGGCGGCGCATCAGCAGCTTGGGCGCAAAGCCGAAGGAGCGCTGGCAGATGCGCTCCAGCGTGCGGATGCTCATGGCGCAGGCATCGGCCAGATCGGTGACCGTTTCGTGCTCGCCCTCGACCAGTTCGGAATGGATGCGGCGGATGCGGGCATCGTCGCGGGCCGGGCGCATGGCCGCGTCCATCGCGGCGACGATGGCGGCGAACTGGTCTTCATGGCTCGCCTCGGGATCGCACAGCACCTTGTCGAGGCCCCTGAAGCGCGCAAAGGCCGGGTGAACAGCGCCATCACACACGAGATTGGCGCAGTCGCTCGCCTCGGCATCGATGAACCGCGCCCAGCCCAGCGGCAGGAAGCCCACGCCCCACATCCGCACCGGCCCGAGATCAAAGCGGCACGGCAGCGAGCTTGGCCCGGTGCCGACGAACCGAGCGCCATCGACCCGGTGCCCGCCGATCGCGGCGCTCGGCCCCTCGCCGCAGAAGAAACGGATATTGCCCCATTCGGGCTGGAGGTAGTCGGTCACGCGCTCGGCGGGCGCGGCGATGTCGTCCGTGCGCTCAAGCGTGAGGTGATAGAAGGTGGTGAAGCACCCCTCGAACCGCGCGGGCGGTTCACGGAATTCGGCTGTCAGCCGATAGGGCGCGGGGGCGGATCGCACACCCGGCACGGCGATGTGTCGTTCTTCCCCCATGCGCGCGGACATGCCGCAGCTGGCGCAATTCTACAAGGCCGGGGATGTGCTCCTGCGAAGGCTTGCCGGCAGGCGTGGCACGGATGCCACGAAAAAGGGCGGGTCTCCCGCAAAGGAGCCCGCCCTGATTTCGTGCCCGGGGTGAGCCCTGAGAAGTGGCTTACGCCGGCAAAGCTGCCTTCGCCTGAGCGATCACGGCCTTGAAGGCGCCGCCTTCGTTCATGGCGAGATCGGCCATCGCCTTGCGATCGAGCTCGATGCCGGCAAGCTTGATGCCGTGCATGAACTGCGAATACGTCAGACCTTCCACGCGGACAGCCGCGTTGATGCGCTGGATCCACAGGGCGCGGAAGGTCCGCTTCTTCACCTTGCGGTCGCGGTAGGCGTACTGGCCGGCCTTTTCGACCGCCTGACGAGCGATGCGGATGGTGTTCTTGCGGCGGCCGCGATAGCCCTTGGCCTGCTCCAGAATCCGCTTGTGCTTGGCGCGGGTGGTAACACCGCGTTTGATGCGTGACATATCAGTATATCCTTATCTTGAGGACGCGTGGGCCGTCAGGCCGCTCGCATCAATCGAGGCCGTAAGGCGCCCAGCGCTTGATGGTCGGCGTGTCGTTTTCCGACAGGACCGAGGTGCCGCGGTTGGTGCGGATATACTTCGCGTTGTGGCTGATCAGGCGGTGACGCTTGCCAGCGACGCCGTGCTTGACCTTGCCGGTGGCGGTGATCTTGAAGCGCTTCTTCACACCGCTCTTGGTCTTCAGCTTGGGCATTTTCATCTCCTTGTCGAGACACGTCGGAACCGGCCATGGCAGCCCTTGTCGCCAGGCTGGCTGATTGATTCGTGTCAGTGAAGTGCGCGCGCTTAGGCGGGAGGGGCACGAAAGGCAAGGGTTTTGGGGGCGGGGAAGTGCCTGTCAGATCATCACGCCGAGGCAATCCCGGCCTTGTCCGCTGGCGTCTCGACCGGCAGATCGCGGTCGACCCGCTCGGAATAGCGATCGACGAGGCTGTCGGCGTGCGGTCGCAGCAACACTGTGAAGCGCACCAGTTCCTCCATGACATCGACGATCCGGTCGTAGTAGCTCGACGGCTTCATCCGCCCGGCTTCGTCGAACTCCTCATAGGCCTTGGGGATGGACGACTGGTTGGGGATGGTGAACATCCGCATCCAGCGTCCGAGGATACGCAGCGTGTTGACGGTGTTGAAGCTCTGCGAACCGGCGTTGACCTGCATCACGGCGAGGGTGCGGCCCTGCGTCGGGCGCAAGCCCTTATAGGCGAGCGGCAGGTGATCGATCTGCGCTTTCATGATGCCGGTGATGGTGCCGTGCCGCTCCGGGCTGCACCACACCTGCGCTTCGGACCACAGCGAATGTTCGCGCAATTCGTGCACGGCGGGGTGATCGTCGCCCGCGCATTGATCGGGCAGCGGCAGGTCGGAGGGATCGAAGATGCGCGTCTCGCAACCGAAGAATTGCAGCAGCCGCGCTGCCTCCTCCACCGCAAGGCGCGAGAACGAGCGCTCCCTGAGCGAACCGTAAAGCAGCAGCACGCGCGGCGGCGGGTCGAGCGACCCAAGGCCCAGCGCCGGGCGGGCATGGACATATTCCGGCTTCAGCGCAGGCATATGCGCCGGATCGGGCAGCGCACGCAGGCGGATCGGGGAGACGGCGTCGCTCATCAGGCAGCCCCTTCCATCGCGCCGATGTCGGCAAGGGCGGCCTGCAAGGCCCGCGCGTCCAGCGCTGCGCGGTCGAGCGCGAGGAAGGCCTTAACGCGCATTTCCAGCAGCCGCCAAGTTTCCTCGAACGCGGCATCGACCTCGGCGTCGCTGCCGCTGGCATCAGCGGGATCGGGCAGGCCCCAATGGGCTTTCAGCGGGCTGCCAAGGAACACCGGGCAGGCCTCGCCTGCGGCGTTGCCGCAGACGGTGATCGCAAGGTCGATTGGCGGCGCAGCGGGGTCTGTGAACTCGCTCCAGCTCTTGGAACGGAACGCCGCCGTGTCGATCCCGCGCCGCGCCAGCAACCGCAGCGCGCCCGGATGCGGCACGCCCTTGGGTTTGCTGCCGGCGCTGAAGGCCTGCACATGGCCTTCGCCCAAAAGATTGAACAACGCCTCGCCAAGGATGGAGCGGGCGGAATTGCCGGTGCACAGCACCAGAACCGTGAAGGGCTTGTCGTTCATGAAAGGCCTCAGTTCAGGGGCTCGCAGGCCAGCCCTGCGATCAGGTCGGAGCACATTTCGGGCATCCCCTGACAGCAATCCTGCATCAGGAAGGTCAGCAGGGAGCGCATACCGGCAAAGTCGGTGCGGTAATGGATCAGGCGGCTTTCACGCTCGGACTGGACCAGACCGGCGCGCTCCAACGTGGCGAGGTGATGCGACATGGTCGAGGGCGGCACACCGCAATGTTCCGCAATTGCCCCCGCGATCATGCCGTCATGGCCGGCCCTGACCAGCAACCGGAAGACTCGCAGCCGGGTTTCATGGGCCAGCGCTCCAAGCGCATCGACTGCCCAGGCCTGTGTGTTGATATCATCCATAGGCATCACCTTTCGAGAATTATCGAAATACTGCCTGACGCAACGGGATCAAGCCATAATTCGAGAATTATCGAAATTTTTGATGTCCATTGCTGCACTTCGAAGGCCTGCGAATACTGATCGGCAACCACCGCGACCACTTCGGGCTCGCTTCCAGAACGGCAACTTTGGGCAAGCATCAGCCGATAGCGGCCGCGCCCCTCATCCCCTCAGCGGCCAGCAAGCCCCTGCAAGCCCAGCGGCGCATAATCGCCGATCGCCAGTTGCTCGAACACGCCCATGCCCGTCTCGCCCCCCGGCCCTTCGACCTGGCAGAGCATCTGGACGTGGAGGTTATCGGGGCGGGCCGGATCGATCTCGGCCAGCACGATATCCTCGCGCTCGACCTCAAGCGGCCCGTGATCGAGCCCGTGGCCCCACTTGGGCGAGGTATAGCCGAGGCCGCGCATCTGGAAGCGGGCCACGGGGGTCAGGCGGAAGCTCTCCTCCCCCACCGCCAGTGTGCTTGCGTCAGGCCAGCGGGTGCCGGGGGCGAGCTGTGTTTCAATTTGCGGCGTGTGGCTCTCGGTAAAGCCGTCCGCCCCGGCGCCATCGGGCGCGATCACCGCGCGGGTGTTCCACGGGGTGCCATCGGCATGGGCGTTGAGGTGGAAGAACAGGCTGCGCGCGGGCAGGTTCACCGGCGTCCATTGCCAGAAGAACTGCGGCACGGCGCGCCCGGCGAACTGGGGATCGGCGGCACCGATGGGGCGCACGCCCCAGCTGCGATCGCGCGTGCCCATGCTGCCCGCCGCCAGCGCCTCGCGCACGCCATCGACTTCGATCCAGCCGGTGTAATGCCCGTTCTGGGTGAGGCGGGTGTAGTCCATCACCGTGCGCGGGCCGACCCGCCAGGTAAAGCGCGGCTCCGCAATCGGAAAGGCGCGGCCTGTAAAGGTGATGTCGGCGGCGACCCCCTCCCCATCGACGATCACCCGCAGCGATTGCAGCGGCTCCACCACCTCGATCCGGATCGGCCCGCAGGCCAGCTCCATCCGCTCCATGCCCAGCTTGCGACTGGCATGAAGGCAGTGCTGCACGCCGTTCCTGACGATGCAGAAATGCGCATCGGCCACGTCGAGATGCGGGTAGATGCCGAAGGCCGCGGCAAAGAAGCTGCTGCCGTCCGGCGCATAGCCGTTGAAGAAATAGCGGTCGTAGAAATTGCGGTCGGTGCCTGCGAAGGCCACCGGATCGGGCGTCTGGTGGATCGGGTAATCATCCCCCCGGCTCAGAACCATCGCGTCATCCTTTCTGCATCAGGTCGAGGCTGCCGTGCTCAAGGCACAGCGCGCAGGCGCCGCGCGCCATCGACAGAAAATTGGCATCGCCGCGCTCGGTGCGCACCACGAAGGCGGCGCTGAACACGGCGGTCGAGACCCCGTGGAGCGCGCCCACGACATAGTCGCGCCAGATCGCATCGCGGCTCATAGGCACGCCGCGCGCGGTCATCTCGGCGCAGTAGAGATCGAGTAGTTCGCCCTCGTGCGCACGGCGCAAGGCATCGCCAATGCCGCAGCCGAGGAAATAGCCGATATCGGTGAGCCCGTTGCCGATGGTGAGGGTCTGCCAGTCGAGCACCGCAATGGCTTCCGCCCCGCCCTTGATGTCGAACAGCAGGTTGTCGAGCCGGAAGTCGCCATGGACGAGGCTGATGGCCTCGCTCACCCGGTCGGTGGTGGCGGTGTGTTCGGCCAGCGCCTCGCACAGCGCCATGTATTCCGGTTCGAGCACACCCGCATAGCGTTCGCGGAAGATCGCCTGCGCCTGGGGGTAGAGCGCCTTGACCTTGGCGGCTGCTTCGGGATCGGGCTGGAGCCAGTCGGCATCGAGGATCGCCCGGTTGTGCCAGCTCGGCGCGTGGAGCGCGGCGGCCTGCACAATCCCGGCGCGGGCATCGGCGATGGAGCAGCCCGCAATCTGGTTGCCCCCGCGCGCGGGCGCGAGGTCTTCAAACAGCAGGCAGAAGCTCGCCCCGTCATCGGCAATCTCGGCAAACAGGGCCTTGGGCGTGCGCACCGGCAATTGCGGGGCAAGATCGCGGTAGAAGCGCACTTCCTTGGTGTAGAGGCCGAGCATTGCTGCCGTGCCGCGACTGGTGGGATCGGCGGCGGCGAACTTGCCCGCGATCGTCTGCGGCCCCGCGCCATCGCCAAAATCGAGCGTGAAGCGCACCGAATCGCCCACCTGACCGGTGCCGATGGGCTCCCAGCGCCAGCGCTCCGGCACACGGCCCAGCACCGCGCCCCACCAATCATCGGTGATATCGTCCGGATGCGCCGGAAATCCGCTCATTCTGCCCTCTCCCGACACCGGGGTAGCAGCCGAGCGACGCGGGGCCTAGCCCCCTAACCCATGGCTTCAAGCACATCCTCAAGCCGCGCGGGATCGCCCAGGGCGATGACCGTGCCGTCGGAGCCGGCATCGAGCGGATTGCCCTGCCAATCGGCCATCATCCCGCCCGCGCCCTCCACCACCGGCACCAGCGCGGCGTAGTCGTAGAGCTTGAGGCCCGCCTCGATCACCACGTCGATATGGCCCGACGCGACGAGGCCGTAATTGTAGCAGTCCCCGCCGAACACGATCTTCTTTTCGGCCACTGTCTTGGCGACCGACATGAAGGCGTCGGCCTCTTCATTGGTGAAGAGGTGCGGGCTGGTGGTGGCAAGCACCGCGTCGGAGAGCTCCTTCAGAGGCTTGGTGGCGGCAGGCTTGCCGTTGAACAGGGTCGGCTGACCGATGGCCCCCACCCAACGCTCGCCCGCGATCGGCTGGTCTATGATGCCGAGCACCGGCCAGCCGTCCTGCAACAAGGCGATCAGCGTGCCGAAGATCGGGCGGCCGGCGATGAAGCTGGTGGTGCCGTCGATCGGATCGAGCACCCACTGGCGGCCAGCGCCTTCGTTGCGGGTGCCATATTCCTCGCCGATGATGCCGTCGGCAGGGAAGGTGGTTTCGATGAGAGCGCGCATCGCGGCCTCGGCAGCGCGGTCCGCCTCGGTGACGAAGCTCCGGTCGGCCTTGCGCTCATGGCTCCATTGCCCGCGAAACAGCGGACGGATCGCAGCCCCCGCCGCATCGGCAAGGCGCAGAGCAAGGGCGAGGTCTTTATCGGTCATGCTCAAGCTTCCGTTCGCCTCGAGCGGCGTCGAGAGGCGATAGCGCAGGTCTGGCGTGTCTCGACTTCGCTCGACACGAACGGGATCAGATCAATCGAAGAGGCTCGAAACCGAGCTTTCATCCGCAATCCGGCGGATCGCTTCACCGATCAGCGGCGCGATGGTGAGCACGCGGATGCGGTCGGAGGCATCGGTGGCTTCGGTCGGGCGGATCGAATCGGTGATCACCAGTTCCTTCAGCGCCGAGCCGTTGATGCGCGCCACCGCACCGCCCGACAGAACGCCGTGGGTGATATAGGCCGCGACCGACTTGGCCCCGCCCGCCAGCAGCGCTTCGGCCGCGTTGCACAGGGTGCCGCCCGAATCGATGATGTCGTCGATCAGGATGCAGTGGCGGCCCGAAACGTCACCGATGATGTTCATCACTTCGGATTCGCCCGGGCGATCACGGCGCTTGTCGACGATCGCGAGCGGGGCATTGTCGAGCCGCTTGGCGAGCGCGCGGGCGCGCACCACGCCGCCGACGTCGGGCGAGACCACCATCAGCGCCTGATCGCCGTAACGCGCCTGAATATCGGCGGCCATCACGGGGGCGGCGTAGAGATTGTCGGTCGGGATATCGAAGAAGCCCTGGATCTGCCCGGCGTGGAGATCGACCGCGAGCACGCGGTCAGCGCCGGCCTGGGTGATCAGATTGGCGACCAGCTTGGCCGAGATCGGCGTGCGCGGGCCGGGCTTGCGGTCCTGCCGGGCGTAGCCGAAATAGGGCACCACCGCCGTGATCCGCTTGGCCGAAGCGCGGCGCAGCGCATCGATGCAGATCAGCAGTTCCATCAGGTTGTCGTTGGCCGGGAAGCTCGTCGGCTGGACCACGAACACGTCCTCGCCGCGCACGTTCTCGTGGATTTCGACGAAGACTTCCTCGTCGGCAAAGCGCCGCACGCTCGCATCGGTCAGCGGGATTTCGAGATAGGCCGCAATGGCCCGGGCGAGCGGCAGGTTCGAATTGCCGGACATGATCTTCATGGCGCGCGAATCCCCGAGGGCTGGTGGAGCCCACCGCCTAGCCTTTGGTCACGGGATTGCAACAACCGAGCGGCGGTTGTCGTCAGCTGCGCAGGCGGTCAGCGCGGCGGGCGCGGGAACAGCACCGGCGTGCGCGCGACATAGGCCTGCCATGCCGGATCATCGCCCCAGCGCTTTTTCGCAATGGCATCGAGCAGGTTGATCCCGCTCACCCGCGTCAGCAGCAGCGCCACAAACACCGGCGAGAACACCACCAGCCAGCCCGTGCCCGACAGCTGCGGCAGGGCAATCACGAGGATGCCTGCCCACAGCGTGATCTCGCCGAAATAGTTGGGATGCTGCGACCATGCCCACAGGCCGGAGGTGATGAATGTGCCGTGATTGGCGGGATCAGCGCGGAAGCGGCGCTTCTGATCATCGGCGATCACCTCGAAGGCGAACCCAATCACCCACAGCGCCGTCCCTGCCCAGAAGAAGGCATCAAGCTGGCGCGGCTCGGGCGATGTGATGATCACCAGCGCAGCCGAGGCGGTGAAGATCACCCAGCAGGCCTGCAAGGTCCACGCCACCAGAAAGCGCGGCGGGTTCACCTTGATCTTCTCGAACCGCACATCCGTGCCGCCCGCAGCGTGGATGCGGGTGAACAGGAAGGAGCCAAGGCGCACCGTCCAGATGCCCACCATCCCCGCGACCGCCAGAGCCTGCAGCTCCAGCGCACCGCGCAACTCGTAAGTGGCGAAGCAGGCCGTGGCCGTAACGCTCAGATAGGTGAGCGCCCCGGTGGTGTCGTAGTAGCGGTCCGACTGGAACAGCGCGGCGGGGATAAAGGCGAGCCAGTTCACCCCGAAGGCGATCAGCGCACAGACGAATACCGCCGGAAGGCCTGCGAAGGGCAGCGAGCCGCTCCCCGCAAACCACGCGAAGGCAAGGCCGAGGATGCTGGCCACCAGCACCACCACCAGACTGCGCGCGGCATGCTGGAACGACATGGCTACCGCCCCCGCGCCCGCTTACGCCAGCGCGACGTGGCGCTTGAGATGATGATCGACGTTGCCGAATTCGCTGTCGAAGATCGTCAGGCGCTTGAAGTAGTGGCCGATGGCATATTCGTCGGTCACGCCGTTGCCGCCGTGGATCTGCACCGCTTCCTGCCCGATCAGCCGCGCCGACTGGCCCACGCCGACCTTCGCCGCCGAGACCGCCTGCTTGCGGGTGCGTTCGTCCGAACCCAAACGCAGGGTGGCGAGATAGGTCAGCGAGACGGCGGTTTCGTAGGCCGTGTACATGTCGACCATGCGGTGCTGGAGCACCTGGAAGGTGCCGATCGGCACGCCGAACTGCTTGCGCTGGCGGCTGTATTCCACCGTCATGCTATGTGCGACCTTCATCGCCCCGCAGGCCTCGGCGCACAGGGCGGCGATGGCTTCGTCGGTGACGAGCTCGATCAGGGCAAGGCCTGCGCCTTCCTCGCCGATCAGCGCATCGGCGCCAATCGCGACGTTCTCGAAATAGACTTCCGAAGCGCGGCGGCCATCGACCGTCACGTAATCGCGGGTGGTGATCCCGGCCGCGTCCTTGGCGACCACGAACACCGACACGCCCTCGCGGTCGCGCCGTGCGCCGCCGGTGCGGGCGGTGACGACGAGATGGCTCGCCCAGGGCGCGCCGATCACGACCGCCTTGTGGCCGTTCAGCACATAGCCTGCGCCGTCCTTGGTCGCGGTGGTTTCAAGATCGGCATAGTCATAGCGCCCGCGCGGTTCGGCATAGGCGAAGGCAAACACGGCGCTGCCCGCCACGATGCCGCCGATATGCTCTTCCTTCTGGGCAGCGGTGCCGGCGTGCTTGAGGAAGCCGCCCGCACAGACCACGGTCGGGACAAACGGCTCGACCACCAGGCCCTTGCCGAATTCCTGGCAGATCACCATCGCATCGACCGCACCGCCGCCAAAGCCGCCATCGGCCTCGGAGAAGGGCATGCCGAGGATGCCGAGTTCAGCCAGCTGCGCCCACACTTCCGGCCGCCAGCCGGCTGCGCTGGCGATCGCCTTGCGCCGGGTTTCCCAGTCATACTGCTCGCGCACCAGCCGCGACAGGCCGTCGCGCACCATGTCCTGTTCTTCGGTGAAGTTGAAGTCCACGTGTTCTCTCCCGTCCCGTGCCTTAGAGGCCGAGGATCATCTTGGTGATGATGTTGCGCTGGATTTCGTTCGATCCGCCATAGATCGAGGTCTTGCGCATGTTGAAATAGGTCGCCGCGGCGTGCTGCGCGTGGGCGGGGCCGACGGGGAATTCGTTGGTCCCCGTGTCATTGGCGATCTCGCCATAGAAAGGCGCACCATAGGTGCCGACCGCTTCCAGCGTCAGTTCGGTGAGGCGTTGCTGGATTTCGGTGCCCTTGATCTTGAGGATCGAGCTTTCCGGCCCCGGGCCCTTGCCCGCCTGCTCGCCCGCGAGCGTGCGCAGTTCGGTGATTTCCAGCGCGGCGAGATCGATCTCGAGCTGGCTGACCTTCTTGGCGAAGTCGAAATCCTTGATCAGCGGCTCGCCATAGGCGGTCTCGTTCGCGGCGATCTCGCGCAGCTTCTCGATCCCGCGCTTCGAACGCGCGACACCGGCGATGCCAGAACGTTCATGCGCGAGCAGGAACTTGGCATAGGTCCAGCCCTTGTTCTCCACGCCGACGAGGTTCTCGACCGGCACGCGCACATCGGTGAGCCAGGTCTCGTTGACCTCGTAGCCGCCGTCGAGCAGCTTGATCGGCTTCACTTCCACACCGGGCGTCTTCATGTCGACGAGGATGAAGCTGATGCCTTCCTGCTGCTTGGCAGTCGAATCGGTGCGGCACAGGAAGAAGCCCCAGTCGGCGTGCTGGGCGAGCGTCGTCCAGGTCTTCTGGCCGTTGATGACATAGTGATCGCCGTCACGCACCGCGGTGGTCTTGAGGCTCGCAAGGTCGGAACCCGCGCCCGGCTCGGAATAGCCCTGGCACCACCACACTTCGCCGCTGCGGATGCCCGGCAGGTGCCTGGCCTTCTGCTCTTCCGAACCGAAGGTGTAGATGACGGGTCCGACCATCGAGACGCCGAAGGGCAGCGGCATGAAGGTGTTGGCGCGGGCGTTTTCTTCCGACCAGATGTAGCGCTGGGTCGGGGTCCAGCCGGTGCCGCCGTACTCCACCGGCCATGCGGGAACCGACCAGCCCTTGCGGCCGAGGATCTTGTGCCACGCGACCATTTCCTCGCGGGTCATGTCCTCGCGCATGCCGAAATCGCCCAGTTCCTTGGGATGGTTCTCGGCAATGAAGGCGCGCACTTCGTCGCGGAAGGCCTGCTCTTCGGGGGTGAATTCGAGGTTCATGGGTCTCGCTCTCCGTCAATAGCTCTTGCTTTGCCATGCCTCTTGTCACGGGATTTTGCCCGCGAAAAGGGGCAATCTGTTGCGAAATGTGCGCGCGCGCCGCCGCGATTGCATGGCGTGCAATCACGAGCGGCAGCAAGGCGAGAATGCCGTAGCGTCGGGCGAGCCGACACCCGGACGATCAGGGAATGCGGTGTTCCCCGCGAATCCACCCGGAGTCCCGGTTTTTGGTGCGGGGCACCGCCGCGCTTGCGGTGACGGCGGCTCGTGTCATCGGATCAGGGAATGCGGTGTTCGCCTCTGATCCAGCGCACCGTTCCTGAGGAGGCGCGCATGACCACGCTTTCGGTGGTGAGGATGGTCTCGCCGGTCGGCTTGCGCTTGCGCTTCACCCCGTCGAGCAGCGAGCCGCTCGTCACGCCGGTCGCCGCGAAGATGCAGTCGCCCTTGGCGAGGTCTTCGAGCTTGTAGATGCGGTCAAGGTCGGTGATGCCCCATTTGCGGGCGCGGGCCTTCTCGTCCTCGTTGCGGAACACCAGACGGCCGTTGAACTGCCCGCCGACGCAGCGCAGCGCGGCTGCCGCGAGCACGCCTTCGGGGGCGCCGCCCTGGCCCATATACATGTCGACCGTGGTTTCCTCGTCGGTCACCGCGATCACGCCCGCCACGTCGCCATCGCCGATCAGCACCACGCCGCAGCCCAGCGCGCGAAGCTCGGCGATCAGCGCGGCATGGCGCGGACGATCAAGCACGCAGACATTGATCTGCGCCGGATCGACGCCCTTGGCCGCCGCCACAGCCAGCACATTCTCGGTCGGCGATTTGGCGAGATCGATGATGCCTTCGGGATAGCCCGGGCCGACCGCCAGCTTGTCCATATAGGTGTCGGGCGCGTTCAGCAGGCAGCCTTCTTCCGCCGCCGCCAGCACTGCGAGCGCATTGGGCCCGGCCTTGGCGGTGATGGTGGTGCCTTCGAGCGGGTCCAAGGCAATGTCGATCTTCGGACCTTTGCCCATGCCGACCTTTTCGCCGATGAACAGCATCGGGGCCTCGTCACGCTCGCCCTCGCCGATCACCACGGTGCCGTCGATATAGAGGTTGTCGAAGGCGCGGCGCATGGCTTCCACGGCGGCGGCATCGGCGGCCTTTTCATCCCCGCGACCGATCAGCTGCGCAGCAGCAATCGCCGCCGCTTCGGTGACGCGCACCATTTCCAGCACCAGCACGCGCTGGATCGCATTGTCCGCAGCGGCTTGCTTGGCGGTGTCTGCATCGGTATCGGTCGAGGAGTTCATGCGCAATTCAGCCTTTTATCGCTCTGGTCACATCCAGACCATGTATCGCCCCGGCGCATAAGCGGATGGAGACGGGTTTGTCGAGCAATGCCATACCCGTCGTGTCGGGTTTTCACACTGTCCTGACGGCCGCCGCGCTGGTGCTGGCGGCTCCTGTGGCCGCGCAGGATGACACCGCAGCGACTCAGGCCGCGACTCCGGTGCCTGCGACAACCGAGGTCCCGGTGCGCCCCCGCGTCAACCTGATGGTCACCGTCCCGCGCGGCGAGGTCAATCAGGCACAGGCCAAGGAATGTGTCGACCGCGCCGATGCGGGCGCGATCAGCGGCGAGATCGTGGTCTGCCGCGAAGTCGGGAGTGATACCTCCGCCCTCACCGGAGACCGCGCCGCCTCGCAGAAGCGTTACGCGCAGGAAACCGCCTTCAAGGGTGCCCCGCGCGCGCCGGAGGCTTTCGGGATTGCCGATAACGGCAAGGGCATCGGCTTCGGCGGTGCGCCGCCGCCCGCGCTGATGATCGATGTGGCCGCCCTGCCCAAGGCCCCCGCCGGTTCCGATGCGGACCGGATCGCCCGCGGCTTGCCGCCGCTCAACGAGAATACCAACCTCTCCGAAGAGGAAGAAAAGGCGCGGCGCGAGGCAGCCGGGATCAAGACGGTCGTGCCGCCGCGCGCAGGCTCCAAGAAGCGGAAGGGCGGATAGGAGCACGCGAGGCCGTGCTCCTTCCCCTGTTTGTTTCCGCGCTCGCCGCCCAGGTGGCGACCGAACCGCAGGTGCGGATCGGCCCGCAGGTGCCGCCCCAGCAGACCCTGCGCCTGCCGCCGCGCGCCGCGCCCGGCACAAAGGCGAAGCCCGCCGAGCCCGAACGCCCGCGCGTGCCGATCGACCTCGGCCCGGATGCGCCGATGGCCGAACCGCCGCAGCAGATAGACATTCTCGCACCCCCGCAGACCTCCGATGCCGCCGATGCGATCGAGCAGAAGGAATGCGCCGACCAGACCGAGCGCGGCGTGGTGCAGGGCGAGATCGTGGTGTGCCGCGAAGTTCCGGCGGACACCTCGCAGATTTACAGCGGCAGTCACGAGGCGTGGCTGAAGGACTATGCCGCGCGCACACAGAACGCGGGCACCCTGCCCCCGCCCGATGTTGCGGGGCCGGGGATCTTCCGCGGTCCGGCGACTGTCAGCGGGCTGTGCTTCATCCCGCCCTGCCCGAAAGACCCGGCGGTGATCGTCGACGTTGCCGCGATTCCCGCCGCCCCCGAGGGATCGGACGCGGAACGCGTGGCCAAGGGCCTCGCGCCGGTTGAAGGCGATGATGCCCCGCTGTCAGACGATTCGCGCCGCCGGGTGGAGGCGGAACTGGGGTTGCCGGAAAAGCCGAAGGTGGCGACGGAGGAATAGCCTAAGACCCGCTCGCCCTGAGCTTGTCGGAAGCGAAGCTGACCCGCAGGGGCAACGGCCGTTCTTCTTCTTCAGCTTGCGCCAAGCTCCAAGAAAGTGCGGCCCTTCGACAGGCTCAGGGCGAACGGATGTTACGGTTAGAGCGGCAGGATCGGAAGCACCAGCGGCGCGCCGGTCAGGCTTTCGGAACCCTCCAGCAGCGCCAGCGCCGCCGCGACGCCCGATTCGGGGCCTTCGTGGGTCACCATCGCCACCATTACCTTGCCCGCATCCGCGCCGCGGCCCTGCTGGATCAGGCTTTCGATCGAGACCGCACCGTCGCGCATCGCGGCGGTGATTTCGGCAAGCACGCCGGGGCGGTCCTTGACCATGAAGCGGATATAGGTGCGCTCGGTGCGGTGGCCGGGTTCGGCGGGCGGGAGCGCGGCCAGTTGCGCGCTGGGGATCGAGAAAGGCGCGCCCACCTCGTCGCGGGCAATGTCGATGAGATCGGCGGCGACGGCGCTCGCGGTCGGCCCGTCGCCTGCGCCCGCGCCCTGGAACAGCAGGCGGCCCGAGAAATTGCCCTCGGCGACCACCGCATTGGTGGGGCCGTCAACCGCGCTCAGCGGGTGGCCCTTGGCGACAAGGCAGGGCCGGACGCGCTGGAGCAGGCGGGGGCCGGCGGGGGTCTCTTCCACGTCTGCCTCGCCGATCAGCCGGATGACAAAACCCAGCGCATCGGCCTGGGCAATGTCGGCTGCGCGCACCTGGGTGATGCCGGAGACGCGCACGCCTTTGAAATCGACCCGCGTGCCGAACCCGATCGCCGCCAGAATCGCGAGCTTGTGCGCCGCGTCCACGCCCTCGATGTCGAAAGCGGGGTCAGCCTCGGCAAAGCCCAGGCGCTGGGCCTCGGCCAGCACATCGGCAAAGTCCGCGCCGGTGCGCTCCATGGTGGAGAGGATGTAATTGCAGGTGCCGTTGAGGATGCCGTAGACCTTGGTGAGCGCGTTGGCGCTGGTGCCTTCGCGCAGGCCTTTGATCACCGGAATCCCGCCCGCCACCGCCGCCTCGAACTTCAGGGCGGCATTATGCGCCTCGGCGGTTTCCGCGAGTTCCAGCCCGTGATGCGCTATCATCGCCTTGTTGGCAGTGACAAGGCCCTTGTCCGCCCCCAGCGCCGCGCGCGACAGGGCCAGCGCCGGGCCGTCCGACCCACCGACCAGTTCCACCACCACGTCCACATCGTCGCGACGGGCGAGCGCGGTCATGTCGTCCTCCCACGCAAAGCGGGCGATATCGACCCCGCGATCCTTGCCGCGATCCCGCGCCGAGACCGCCACCACCTCGATCGGGCGACCGGCGCGCGCGGCGATCAGCGCCCGGTTGGTATCGAGCAGCCGGATGACTCCCGCCCCCACCGTGCCGAGCCCGGCGATAGCAATGCGCAGCGGTGCAGATGCAGTGGTGGTCAAGCGGCCCTCCTCAAGGTTTCGCGACAGGCGCTTACCCGCCCTGCCTGTCCGGTCAAGCCGTCAGGATGCGGGCGCAGCCTCGGTGATCCGCCGCTCGCACGCGCCCAGCGACTGCTTGACGAAGGCATAGTCCCCCGCCGCCAGCCGCCGCGCCGCCGGATCGCGCGCGAGGTTGGCAGTGCTCGGCAATTGCGCGGGCAGAAAGCAGGCGAGGCGGAACCAGCGCAGCGTTTCAGGCGCGGGCGGGCGGGCGGCCGAATCCATGATCTCGCCCCACGAAACACCCCATTGCACCTGCTGGCCCGGTCGGCGCAGGATGGTGAGGGAGACGGGCGAGCGGTCTTCGGTCGCCACGAAGATCTGCGTCTCCGATTCGCCCGCCAGCGTGCCCGGTACCGCCAGCGCATCGCTGATCCCGGTGATCCGCGGCGGCACGTCGGCCCCGTAGAGCTCGGTCAGAATCGGGCGCAGCCGCGCTTCGAGCGCGGGGGTGTAATCGACCTGCGCCTTGGGCGCGACCAGCCACACCTCGCCCGGACGCCCCTGCACCGGATCGGCAAACAGCACGAATTCGCGCTGCTTGAGCTTGGGCACCTTGCCCTTCGCATCCAGCGGCACGTCGACCAGATAGGCAAAGCCCGCGCCCAGCGTGCCGCGCCCGGCGATCAGCGCCACCGTGTTGGCCTCGACATAAAGCCGCGCGAATCCGGGTGCGAGGCCCGGCGCACGCTCGGGCGGGAGCGTGGTCGTCTTGCGAATCTGCGCACGGATCACCAGCGCCGCAGCGTCCGAAAGGCTTGCCAGATCGGCATAAGTTGGCCCGGTTGCAGAGGTTTGCACAGGTACGGCAGGTGCTTGCGCCGCACCCGCCACAGGGGCCAGCGCAGCCCCCGCCATCACCACCGGCAGCAGCGCCAGTCGCTTGAAAAAAGGTTTTAAATTGCCGTTAACCTGTTGCTTCACGTGGGGCCTCGTCTGACCGATTGTTGCGCATTCTCTAGCAGGCGTGATTGCACATTGCGCGCAGTGAATCCGTGATGAACCGATAAAGCGTTTGATTGGGTAGGGGTTGCCCGTTAAAGCCCCGAGGACTGACCGCTTGGGGCTGGGGACACTGCCCGTGCGGTCAGCGAGGTTGTGCTCTGTACGGATTGGCGCTTTTGCGAATCATGTTCAGGGCGTGCCAGTCGGGGATGGACACTTGCGCAAGGTGCATGCACCTGCAGTCCGTTTTCCCGGCGTGGGAGGACCGAAATTCTAGGGATCTGTCCGCCGACGTGCTTGGTCGACGGGCAGGAATTGTGCCGGATGGGTAACGCTGTCCGGCTCGCAATTGGAGAGAAAGCGCTGGATGTCCTACGCTAGCCAACAACAAGGATTGACCGGCACCAAGCTCGTTGCATTGATCATCGCGCTTGCGATCGTCGGTGGCATCGGGGCGGTGATGGTCATCGGCCTTGCGATCAACGCCATCAAGAAAGAGATCGAGCGGGTTACCACCGTCGACATCGAAGAGCCGCCGCCGCCCGAGGAACCGGACGAGCCGCCGCCACCGCAGGAAAACACGGCTCCGCCGCCGCCGGTCGCGCCTCCGCCGCCGATCAGCATCGCGCCGGCTCCGCCGCCGATCCAGACCCAGCCGACGATTCCGCCGCCGTCTCCGCCGGCTCTGCGGATTCCGCCGCCGGCTCCGGTCGGCCCGCCGCCGGCTCCCCCGGCGCCGTCGCAGGCCCGTGGTGCACGCACCAAGAACGAGCGCAGCTGGGCGACCCGCATTCAGGAAAACTATCCGGCCCGCGCCCTGCGCGAAGAAATCGAAGGCACGGTTGGCCTTCGCGTCACCGTTACCCCCGATGGCCGGGCAGCGAATTGTTCGGTTACCGCTTCGAGCGGCTCGGACATCCTCGATGCGGCCGCATGTCAGGGTATGGAGCGTTACGCCCGGTTCGATCCGGCGCTTGACGCGGCCGGTAACCCGACCAACGGCAGCTACTCGACGCGCATCACCTATCGTTTGAACTGACGGATCAATCCGGCCCCGGCCTTGTGGGAAGGCCGGAGCCCCCAGGAACTTTCTTTCAAGAGGACTACTCGCAATGAACCTTTACACCCTTGCCGCCGTTGCCGGCGAAGCGCCCAAGAACCAGTTCGGCTTCATGGAAGCCATGAAGGAAGGCGGCCCGGTTGCCTGGTCGATCCTTACCGTCATGATCATCATGTCGGTCGGCACCTTCTACATCATGTTCACGAAGATCTTCGAGCAGAACAAGATCATGAAGCAGTACAAGACCGTGCAGACCAGCTTCTGGCGCGCGGCGAGCCTCAAGGAAGGCGCTGCCAAGCTCGAGAAGGACGGCGCATGGCGCCAGCTGGCCGACGACGCTGTCAAGGCCCAGGAAGACCACGGCAAGATGACCGACGCGCTCGAATCGCATGACTACATGCACGGTTCGCTCCAGCGTTCGGAAGATTCGATCAACTCGGTGCTCGCAGGCGGCCTGCCGTTCCTCGCGACCGTCGGTGCGACCTCGCCGTTCGTCGGTCTGCTCGGCACCGTGATCGGGATCTACCGCGCGCTGATCAACATCGGCATCGAAGGTTCGGCCTCGATCGACAAGGTCGCCGGCCCGGTCGGTGAAGCGCTGATCATGACCGCCATCGGTCTGCTCGTCGCTGTGCCTGCGGTGCTTGCGTTCAACTGGCTGCAGTCGCGCAACCGTCGCATCAACGAGCTGCTCTCGGGCTTCTCGACCGACATCCTCGCCTACATCAACTCGAACGGCGCCGTGAAGCCGACTCCGGTTGCTGCCGCTCCGGCCAAGCCTGCTGCAAAGCCGGCGAACGCTCCGGCCACCAAGGCCTGATCGCCAATACCGCAAGACGGCGGGAGCCTGCCCTCACCGGCACTCCCGCCGCTTCCCGGCCCAAGCCCTGCCTCGGCAGGGCCACCAGCCGGGGGGTCGCCCCCCAAGGGCGAACACACGCAGTCATTGCTTTGACAAGGTAGGAATTCACAATGGCGATTTCGACGGGAGGCGGGGCAGATACCCCTATGTCCGACATCAACACCACGCCGCTGGTGGACGTGATGCTGGTGCTCCTGATCATCTTCCTCATCGCGGTCCCGGTGGCGATCCAGACGATCGAAAAGCTGAAGATCCCCGTGTTCGTATCGGTTGAATCGAAGAACAAGGTGGAAAACCTCCAGCTGACCGTCAGCACCACCGATGCCGCCGGTCGGAGCGCCGGGGAACCGGGCTTCGAAGGCGCATCGCGTAGCGGGGAATGCCGGGTCTACTTCAACAACATCACTCCGGTGAGCTCGGAAGAACTTTACGATCAGGCGTTCACCCGCCTCGACAATATCGTGAAGGCTGCCGGCGGCGTTGAAGCGATCATGGCCGATCCCGAGAAGATCCCGCAGGTGCACATCCGTGCCGACGTGCAGGCCCCGTGGCGCTGCGTTGCGGGTACGATCTACAACGTTCAGGCCGCCGGCTATCCGACCGTCGGGTTCATCTCGAACCCGGTCGAGCCCGGCATCTGAGCCTGAGGAAGAGGAGTAACTGACATGGGTATGTCCGGAGGAAAACTCGACGGCGAACCTATGATGGACATGAACATGACGCCGCTGATCGACGTTTTGCTCGTTCTGCTGATCATGTTCATCATCACCATCCCGGTGGCGACCCACTCGGTCGACATCGATCTTCCGCAGGGCAACCCGCCGCCGCAGGACATTGTGGTCGATCCGGTCAAGAACAAGCTGGTTCTGACCCAGGCCGACCAGATCCTGTGGAACGGCACCCCGGTGGACTCGGGCCAGCTGGTCACTCTGCTTGCGGAAACCACCCGCATGTCGGTGGAACCGGAACTGCAGTTCGAGCCGGAAGCGCTCGCGAGCTATGATATTGCGGCCAAGGTGCTGCAGATCATCAAGAGCTCGGGCGTGACCAAGTTCGGTTTCGTCGGCAACGAACGCTACCGCAGCTTCGCCAAGTAAGCTGCCTTTGGTACCCGCTTGGGTGCCACATAGGGTGTTCATGAAAGGGCGCTGCGAGCAATCGCGGCGCCCTTTTGCTATGTTGCGCTGCCTCTCGGATGATGAGCGCAAGACCCCCGCTAGCCCCGGTTTGACGTCGTGATGATGGGCAGTTGAGGCGGTTTGGCGGGCGATTTAGGGGGTGTGGAGCAATGTTTCACGTGAAACATTCTCCATCCCCGGCAATGTTTGTGCCTGCGGCACAGCTACGCTTCCACGTGAAACATTCTCAGTCGTCGAACGGCACATCCGGCCGCATCGCCGCAGCGATCAGACCCTCGGCTTCGATCAGCAATTCGTCGTCCACCGCCCCCTGCGGCACAGCCTCGCGCCCGATCATCGTCATGACCGGCACGGCCAACGGCGAGACCCGTTGGAGCTCCACATGCACCAGCTCGCTCTGCGACCGCCCCAGAAGATCCGCGAGCCGGCCCACGTCCGTCATCCGCGCCCGCGCATCGGCCCAGGCGGCCTCGATCAGCACGTGATCGGGCTCGTATTTGCGCAGCACGTCGTAGATCAGATCGGTCGAGAAAGTGACCTGCTTGCCGGTCTTCTTCTGCCCCGGATGCTGGCGCTCGACGAGGCCGGAGATCACCGCCACCTCGCGGAAAGCGCGGCGCAGCAGGTGGCTTTCGGTGACCCACTCCACGAACTCGTCCGTCAGAATATCAGGCGATAGCAGCACCTTGGGGTCCGCCACCGGCTTCAAGCCCCACACCGCGAGGCAGTAATCGTTCGCCACGAACCCGCCGGGCAGCAGCCCGCGATCCTCCATCCGCCGGGTGATCAGCATCCCGAGCGACTGGTTCGCGTTCCACCCCTCGAAGGTGTAATAGGCGGTGTAGTGCTTGCCCCCGTGCGGGAAGCTCTCGACCAGCAGTTCGCCCGGCGCAGGCAGGCGCGAACGGTAGTCCTGCATCTCCAGCCATTCGCGCACATCATCGGGAAAGCGCCCCCAGCCTGCACGGTCGGCCAGCATCGCTTGCACGCGGGTGGAAAGATGCGTGGTGAGCGGCAGTCTGAGGCCGCCATAGGAGGGGATGGTAGCGCTCTTCTTCGCGGCGCGCACCACCACGTCCATGTCCTTCACGCCCTCCACCTCAAGGCTCATGCCCGCAAAGAAGAAGGTGTCCCCCGGCGATAGCTGGGCGGCGAAACGCTCCTCGACCTTGCCGAGGCTGCGGCCGTTCTTGAAGCGCACGGTGAGCATTTCGGAATCGACGATGATCCCGGCATTCATCCGGTGCCGCTGCGCCTGATTGGGATGGGTGAGCCGCCAAACGCCTGATTTATCGCGGACAATCCGCTGGAACCGTTCATAGGCCTTGAGCGCATAACCGCCGTTCGAGACGAACCCCAGCACCCGCGCGAAGGTCTCTGCATCGACCCAGCTATAGGCCAGCGCGCTCCTCACCTCGGCCAGCAGCGCGTCCTCGTGGAACGGCCCCGCACAGGCGCAGGCCATGATGTGCTGGGCCAGCACATCGAGCCCCCCGGGCCGGAAAGCCTCGCCATCGCGCTGCCCTTCGTCGACCGCATCCTTGGCCGCCATGGCTTCGAGAAATTCGAAGCGGTTGCCCGGCACCAGCACCGCACGGCTCGGCACATCGAGGCGGTGCCCGGCCCGCCCGATCCGCTGGAGCAGGCGCGAGCTCCCCTTGGGCGCGCCCATCTGCACCACCAGATCAATATCGCCCCAGTCGATCCCGAGATCGAGGCTCGCGGTACACACCAGCGCGCGCAACTCCCCCCGCGCCATCGCCTCCTCCACCTTGCGGCGCGCCTCGGTGGAGAGGCTGCCATGGTGGATGCCGATGGGCAGGTGATCGGCGTTTTCCTCCCACAGGCACTGGAAGATGAACTCGGCCAGAAACCGCGTGTTGGTGAAGACCAGCGTGGTGCGATTGGCCTTGATCGCCTCGTAAAGCTGCGGGATCGCCCAGCGCCCGGCGTGCCCGCCCCATGGCACCCGCTCCTCCTGCGGCAGAAGGATTTCGACCTCCGGCTCGGCCCCCTCCTCGCCGACCACCAGATCGGCAGCATGGATCTCGCCCGTCCCGCCCGATTGCGGCGCGAGCCATTCCTGAAAGTCGCGGGTGTTGGCAAGCGTCGCCGAGAGCGCCACCCGCTGCGCATCGGGGGCCAGCGCGTTCAGCCGCGCCAGCGACAGCGCCAGCAAGTCGCCGCGCTTGTCGGTGGCGAAGGCGTGGACCTCGTCGATCACGATGCGTTTGAGGCCCGCGAAGAGATCGGCGCTTTCGGGATAGGACAGGAGAAGCGACAGGCTCTCGGGCGTCGTCAGCAGGATATGCGGCGGCCGTTCGCGCTGGCGCTTCTTGCGGTCGGACGGGGTATCACCACTGCGGGTCTCGACCCGGATGGCGAGGCCAATCTCCTCGATGGGCGCAAGCAGGTTGCGCTTCACATCCTGCGCCAGCGCCTTCAGCGGCGAGACGTAGAGGGTGTGGAGGCCGTCCGGCGGCGAGGCGCCTCCGGCAAAGTCGCACAGCGTCGGCAAGAACCCGGCGAGCGTCTTGCCCGCCCCGGTATCGGCCACCAGCAGCGCATGACGGCCCTCGCGCGCCTTCTCCAGCATTTCGAACTGGTGCCGCCGCACCCGCCACCCGCGCTGCGCGAACCACGCGGCAATTGAAGGCGGGAGCTGGTCGGGCGGCGCGGTCACCCTTGCGACATGGCGCGCCGCGCGCCCGACATCAATGCCCGACGCTTTCCCCGCGTTCGAGCCCCGATGCCGCGAGCTGGGCATCGATCTGGGCGAGCAGGCGTTCGAGCCCCGCTTCGCTGTCGCTCTCCGCACGGGCGACCAGCACGTCCTGCGTGTTCGAGGCGCGCAGCAGCCACCAGCCGTCCGCCGTGTTCACCCGCACGCCGTCTGTGGCGTTGACGCTCTCGACCTCCGGCCCCGGGCTGGTGGTGAGACGCTCGGCGATTTCCGCCATGGCGGCGAATTTGCGCGCCTCGTCGACCTGAAAGCGCAGCTCGGGCGTGTTGAGCATCGGCGGGATCGCGGAGCGCAGCTCGGTCACCGACTTGCCCAGCCGCGCCGTCGCCGCCAGCAGCCGGACCCCGGCATAGAGCGCGTCGTCGAAGCCGTAATAGTCATCGGCAAAGAACACGTGGCCGCTCATCTCGCCAGCCAGCGGCGCGCCGGTTTCCTTCATTTTGGATTTGATCAGCGAATGGCCGGTCTTCCACATCAGGGGCTGCCCGCCGAGCTCGGCGACGCGGTCAAACAGCGCGCGGCTGGCCTTCACATCGGCGATGATCGTCGCATTCGGACGGGTTTTGAGCAGATCCTCGGCATAGATCATCAGCAGCTGATCGCCCCAGATCACCCGGCCCGTGCCGTCGATCGCGCCGATCCGGTCACCATCCCCGTCAAAAGCCACTCCGAAATCGAGCTGCTTCTCCGCGACGAGGGCCCGCAAATCGGCGAGATTGGCCTCCACGGTTGGATCAGGATGGTGGTTTGGAAAATGTCCATCGACTTCGGTAAACAGCAGATGATGTTCCCCGGGCAGACGGGCCGCCAGCGCTTCGAGCGCGGGGCCAGCAGCGCCGTTGCCAGCGTCCCAGCCAACCCGCAGCTGTTCGAGCGACTTGGTCTCGCACCCGGCCAGACCCTGGAGGAGGCGCTCGACATACTCGCCCATGATGTCGCGCGTGGTGACTTCGCCATTGCCGGTCGCGAACGCCCCGTCTGCTGCCAGTTTCCCGAGCTTCTGGATATCGGCGCCGAAGAACGGGCGCCCCAGAAATACCATCTTGAAGCCATTGTAATTGGGGGGATTGTGGCTGCCAGTTATCTGAATGCCGCCATCCACCTGTTCGGCTGAAGCCTCGGCGTAATAGAGCATCGGGGTCGGCCCCAGGCCGATCCGCACCACATCGCACCCGCTTGCGGTGAGCCCTTCGACCAACGCGTGCTCCAGCATCGGCGAGCTGACCCGCCCGTCATATCCCACCGCGACAGTCCTGCCGCCCGCCTCGCGCAGCAGCGTGCCGAAGGCACGGCCGATTGCGCGCGCATCCTCCGCACCCAGCGTCTCGCCAATAATCCCGCGAATATCATATTCGCGCAGAACGGTGGGGTGGAACTGGTGTTGCATCACGAAGGCACCTCCTTGTGGCAATGGCTTGCGGACATCGGGCGGGAGCCGGTTGAGCAACGCCCTGTCAAATGACGGCAAGGCGCTGACAATTCACCCTATCCGCCGTTCCCCATGCCAAACGCCTGCTACGCGCCTGTGTCAAGTCCGCGATCCTGCCTAGGCTGGACCCGACATTCAGCCCTGACGGCCTAACTTTGGTCCGATCCACGCAGTCCGGGCAGTTCGGCGAGCAGCAGATCGCGCGCCGCATTGGCTTCCTGCATGGCTGCATTGGTGCCGCCGATATCGGGGTGCACCAGCGCCGTCAGCCGGCGGTGCGCGGCGATGATCTCATCGCGCCCCGCACCTGCCTCGACCCCGAGCAGCTTGCGCGCCCGGAACAGCGCCTGGCTGCGGGTGGAGGCGGGGCGCAGATATTCCCACGGCCACTTGCCCAGCGCCCAGCGGCAGAAGACGCACAGGGCGGCAAGCAGCAGCAGGTATCTCATGCCAGCTCCAACTCGATTTGCGGACGGGCGAATTCGGGCAGGTTCAGCGCCTTCACCAGACTGCGCAATTCCTGCCGCGCCACAAGGTGACTGGTGCCGAGTTCACCCAGATGGCCCTTGTCGAGCAGGGTCAGCCCCGAAGGGAACAGCTCGCGGTAGATCACGCGCTCTGACAGCCCCTGCGTCACCCGGAAGCCGACGCGCTTGGCCATTTCGGTGAGGGCATTGTGCAGACGCGCCTGGTTGCGCGCCTCGACATGGCCGGTGCGGTTGCGCACCACGATCCAGTCCATCTCGGGCCGCTGTTCCTCGATCGTCATCCGGCTGCGCTTCAGCCGCGCTTCCCAGATCAGCTCGGCAAAGAAGGACAGCTTCTTGACCTTGAAGGTCTCGGCATCGACCTGCCCGATGAGATCGAAATCGACGAAACTGTCGTTCATCGGCGTCACCAGCGTATCGGCGTGCTCCACCGCGATGCGGGCGAAGGGATCGTCGCGCCCCGGATTGTCGATGATGAGGAAATCGCAGGTCGCCTCAAGCCGGGTGATCATGGTGATCAGTTCCTCGGGCGTGGTGCCACGGAACACCTCGCACTCGGGCGTGGGCAAGGTCAGGCGGCGCTTCTCCAGCGTGCCGAGGCGGTTTTCGATATAGCGGTGGGTGGTGCGCTGGCGCGGGTCGAGATCGAGGCAGGCCACCCGCGCGCCGAGATAGGCCAGCGCGACCGCCACGTGCACCGCCGTGGTCGATTTGCCGGTGCCGCCCTTCTCGTTGGCGAAAACGATGCGATGGGCCTTGCCGGGGATGCGCCGCGCCGGGGCAGTGCTGGCCATGATGATCGAAAACCTCTTGTTTCACGCTTTTGCCCCGCCGCGCAGGCGCCATGCTTTCAAAAGCGTGAGGGCGCGGCTAGGGGTGCGGCCGGTTCTAGTGGCAGGGGAAGCCCCGTGCAAATTGCAACGACCCGCGATGTGTTGAGAAATGCGGTTGCCGGACTGCGGCAGGCAGGCGACGGGCGGATCGCGCTGGTGCCGACGATGGGCGCGCTCCACGAAGGGCACCTCACGCTGGTGCGCCGCGCGCGCGAGCTGGCCGATCATGTGGTCGCCTCGATCTTCGTGAACCCCAAGCAGTTCGGCCCGAACGAGGACTTGGACGCCTATCCGCGCCAGCTCGCCGAGGATGCGCGGCTGCTGGAGGGCGAAGGCGTCGCGCTGCTATGGGCGCCAACGGTCGCCGAGATGTACCCCTCCGGCTTTGCCACCAATGTCAGCGTCGCCGGCGTGAGCGACCGGCTGTGCGGGGCGGCGCGCCCCGGCCATTTCGACGGCGTGGCAACCGTGGTGCTCAAGCTGTTCAACCAGGTGCAGCCCGATATCGCGCTGTTCGGGGAGAAGGACTACCAGCAACTCGCGGTGATCCGCAGCATGGCGCGCGACTGCGATCTGGCCTTGCCCGAGGCCCGCAACATCATCGGCGTGCCGACCGTGCGCGAGGCTGACGGGCTCGCGATGTCGAGCCGCAACCGATATCTCTCGCCCGAGCAGCGCGCCGCCGCCGCCGCGCTACCGCAGGCGATGCGCCGCACGATTGCCGCGATCGAGGGCGGAGGCGATGTGGCAGGCGCGCTCGCCGCACTGGAGGCCGAGGTGATCGCTGCGGGCTTTTCCAGCGTCGATTACGCCGATCTGGCGGACGCAGCGAGCCTCGCTCCGCTGACGGCGCTTGGCACCGGCCCCGCCCGCGTGCTCGTCGCCGCGCGGATCGGGGGCACGCGGCTGATCGACAACATGGCGGTGGGGGCCTAACCCCATATTGACGATTGCCCCCGCATAGTGGCATTGGCGCAGCCGAGCGGGCGGGTATAGCTTAGTGGTAAAGCTCCAGCCTTCCAAGCTGGCTATGCGGGTTCGATTCCCGCTACCCGCTCCAGCCCTGCCTTCCCAAACAGCCCCAGAAAGTCTATAAAACCCTTGGAAATCCGAGGGATTTAGGCCTTCGGTCGTCCGAGAATGTCCCTATTCTTCCCGCTGCATCCGGGGCCCTTGGGGGCCACATCACGGGACCAAAGCATTTCGGGCAATTGGACTGGCCCCCACGTGGGGGCCACGAGCTGGGAAAGGACCGAGAGCCATGCCGCTGACAGATGTTGCGATCCGGAACGCCAAACCGCGCGATAAGCCTTATAAGGTGGGCGACACTCTCGGCCTGTTCCTGCTGGTGCAGCCGTCGGGCGGTAAGCTGTGGCGGGTCAAATATCGCATCGACGGCAAGGAGAAGAAGTTAGCGATCGGCATCTACCCTCAAGTCGGCTTGGCCGAGGCACGACGCAGGCGAGACGCTGCCCGCGAGTTGGTGGCCGCTGGCAAGGATCCGGGCCGCGAAAAGCAACGCGAGAAGGTGCGGTCGCGCATTCAGGCCGAGACAAGCTTTGACGCCATCGCCGCCGAGTTCTGCCAGAAGCGGCGGCGCGATGGTCAAAAGGCCTGGGCGGTGAGCACGGCCACGCGCAGCGAGTATCTGCTGTCGCTGCTCAAGGGATCGATCGGCAAGCTTCCCATCACCGATATCGAGCCTGCCGACGTGTTGATTGCCGTCCGCAAGATCGAGCGCAAAGGCCAGCTGGAAAGCGCCCGCCGCACCCTGCAGCTTGCCGGCGCGGTGTTCCGCTATGCTGTAGCGACCGCCCGCCTTTCGTCGGACCCCACCCGCGACCTGCGCGGCGCTCTGACCGCGCCGACCGTCACCCACTACGGCGCAATCATCGACCCAGCGCGTGTGGGCGAGCTGCTGCGCGCCATCGACGGCTACGAAGGTCAGCCGATCACCAAGCTGGCGATGCAATTGGCCCCGCATGTCTTCGTCCGCCCGGGCGAGTTGCGCCACGCCGAATGGAACGAATTCGATCTCGATGGCGCGCTGTGGACGATCCCGGCAGGCAAAACCAAGATGCGCAAGGATCACCTCGTCCCACTCTCACGCCAATCGATTGCGATCCTAGAAGACCTCCATGCCCTGACCGGTCCCGACGGCTTCGTCTTTCCCTCGATCCGCTCCCGCAAGCGCCCGATGAGCGACAACACGATCAACGCAGGCCTGCGCCGCTTGGGCTACTCCACCGATGAAATGACCGCCCACGGCTTCAGGGCCATGGCCTCAACCTTGCTCAACGAAAGCGGGAAATGGAACCCGGATGCAATTGAGCGCGCCCTAGCCCACGGCGACAGCGACAGGGTCCGCGCCGCTTACCACCGGGGCGCACACTGGAAGGAGCGCGTGGCCATGGCGCAATGGTGGAGCGACCACCTAGACCGGCTGCGGAAGGGGGCCGAGATTGTGCCGATCAAGACGGGGAAGCGGTGACCGGCGATTAACGCCGCAACTCGTCTGCGACCCGCATGAAATCGACGAATTTCGACATCTATTCAACTTGTTATGACTAAGCGAGTTGCCCACAACTCGCCGCAAACCCCCATAACTCGCAGGCGGATCATTTGTGCACAAACCGTGTTTCCATCGAAATATAAGAGATATGCAACCCGAATTCGCGGGGTAGGGTGTGCTCACTGTTCCCCAATTGCGCGGTTCGGATTCAATGCCTCTGACGCTTTCAGCTTGGCGCTCTTAGACATCCGCCCAGAACGGAGCCTCCGGCAGGCTGGGCTGCAAAGCCGGGATCGGGTTTTGGCGGTTAAAAGGCATTCAAGATGTCGGCCATTGGCCGTTTGCCGAATGAATTGTTTCGGCGAACAGGAGCCCAAAACAGCAGCCCTATCAGCTAGCCGAAGACGGCAGCTGCCGACCCAGCCTCAGTCGTTCGCGATCGCCCGATTGAGCGTCGGCTTCCGCCAACAGCTGCCTTTCCGATTTCGAGTCGAGCATCGGCAGCGTCTATGACCGCAGCTGGGTGGGAACGCGTATGGCGGCTTATAGGATGCCCAAGCCACGCAGCGCCACTTTCATGGCGGTGGCGAAGGCGTCCAACTCGAAGTTCGGGTTAGCCGCGACATTGCGCAGCCAGCGTTCGCCGCCCAGGTTGGTGACCGAACATGATCCCGGCGGCATTGCGGCAAACAGTGGCTCGGTGAGGCCCGTTCTCTTCGGCCGCCAGACCACCACCCCGGTCTGCGGCATAGCCAGAAGTTCGAGCTGGTCGTGGGACGATATCAGCGATGCAAGGTCGCCCGCCGCCTCCATCAGCGCGTCGATCCGGGCAGCCGTCCCTTGCCGCCCCCACGCCAGCAAGGTGGCAAGCAGCGGAACAGCGGTCGCCCCGTGGGAGCCCAGAACCCCGACATTCGGCGCGGCAAGATAGGCCCCGCCAAAGGAAATCGCGTCATGCGCAGGGGCCGCATCGCGAAACAGCACCAAGGCGGACTCCTTGGGCTGGAACAGCCACTTGTGCGCCGATACCGCGACCGAATTCGCGTTCTCGATGCTGCCGAGCACATGCGCGTGGGCCTCGCTGAGCCGCAAGGGCCCAGCCCAAGCCGCATCGACATGGGTCCAGGCGGCGCGTCCGCACAGGGACAGATCATCGACCGCGCCCGTGCTAGTCGTGCCTGCGGTCAGCACCAGAGCCGTGTGCCGCAGGTCCTCAGGCACCGCCTCCGGCACCAGCGCGCCCGATGGCCCGCAGGGGAGCGGACGTGCGGCGAGGCCGAGAATGTGGGCCGCCTTACCCACGGACAAATGGGCGGACTCTCCATAGACCACCTCTTTGACCCCCGCACATTCCCGCGCCGCCCACAGCGCAGTGAGATTGGCGATTGTCGATCCGGGCACCATGTGCCCGCCGCTCATTCCGAAAAATGGCGAGAGCCAGCCGATGACCCTGTGTTCGATCTCACGCGCTGCCGGGGCGGTTGCCGGATGAAGCAGGTTCTGGTTGAGCGATGCATTCCATAGGGTAGTCGCCCAGGTGATCCACGGTGTGGGCGGATCCATATGGGCAAATGCGGTCGCATCGCCCAGCGCGCTGGCTTTGCCGAGAACTGCGGGCGCGAGAAAATCCAACGTGGCACGCCCGCCGAGGCCCAACTCCGGCATTTCGGCAGGCAAGGAAAGCAAGCCCTCACTGCCCTCACTTTGCCCGCCCATGAGTTCAAGTGCCCAGCTAAGGGCTTCGCGATCAAAGGCGAAATCGGGGTCGGCCATGGAGACCTATTAGCGCGGCGGGCACATTCCGCCATATGAATCCTTGTGGTCAGCAATCCGACCGGAAAGGGGTCGATTGCAGAATGTCGGCTCTTGGGAAAAGAAACCGCAATTGCCGTCATTCGCGGCCCGAGTTGGGGCCCGTCGGCTGTCGACCCAGAGGCGGTCGTTCGCTATTGCATGAGCAATCGTCCGAAGTTGGCAAAAGTTGCCATTTCAGCGCGCCGATCTTGGCGGAAAGCAAGGCGCGTTTGGCTGGGAAACGCGCTACATCGTACCGTCTGGGACCTTGTAAAGGACGTCCATAAGCGCAAGGTTGCGCGGGTCGCCGATGAGGTCGTCCCCCATCCGGTTCATGGTGTAGGCGACAGCCCAGCCACGCTCGGGATCGGCAAAGGCAAAGGAGCCGCCCCATCCCGAATGGCCGAACGCAGCCTCGTTCGGGCCATATGCGCCGCTGGAATTGCGCAGGAACCCGGCGGCCCAGCGGGCCGGTTGGCCTAGCACACTGTCGGAGCCCTCGAAGCGTACAGCAGTCGCCGCCGCGAGCGTTGCGCCGCTCACCAGAGCGCGCGCCGGATCGTAGCGTGCGGCGAGAAAGCTTTCATAAAGCGCGGCGATCCCTCGTGCCGAGGCAAAGCCGTTGGCAGAGGGGATTTGCGCCGCCTGCCACGCCGGGTCATTGGCAATAAGCGGATCGAGCGGCGGGTTTACGAGGGCGGCAATCTGCGCCGGCGTCAGTTCATGCGCTAGCGCCTCGGACGACATGGTGGGCGGTGCGATCACTGGCGCATGGCGATGGCGCTCCGCCTCGGACAGGCCCAGATGGATATCGTACGCGGCGAATTCTTGGGCGAAGAACTGCCTGATGGATCGTCCATCGATCCGTCGGAACAGTCCATCGGCGAGAAAACCGACAGCAATTGCATGATAGCCCGCTTCGGTTCCAGGCACCCAGAAGGGCGCGGCCCGGGCCAGCCGGTCGGCCGCCTGTTCGATGTCGTAGAAGGCGGTGATGTCCACCGCCTCGCGGAAGCCGGTCAGCCCGGCCTGATGTGAAATCAGCTGGCCGATGGTGACATCGCCCTTGCCGTGCGCGGCGAACTCCGGCCAGATGTCCGCAACCCGGTCGTCGTAATCCGCCTGTCCGCGATCGACCAGCAGCGCAAGCGCGATTGCGGTCAGTCCCTTGGTGGTCGACCAGACGTTGACAAGGGTGTCATGCTGCCAAGCGGTGCCGCGCGCAGGATCGGCCATTCCTCCCCAGAGGTCGACCACGGCCTCGCCGTGCTGCACCACGCATAGCGCCGCGCCCACCTCGCCGCGTTCGGCGAAATTGTCGTCGAAGGCCTGCGCCAAAGGCTCGAAGCCCGGGGCGCAGGTGCCCTTCATCGTCACGCCGCTCATGACCTCAGAACGTCTTGGTAAGGCTGACGCCAAACGTGCGCGGCGCGCCGTAGACGCGGTTGCCAGTGCCCAGCGCGAGCTGGTTGATGCCCTGGGTCACGTAGCGCTCGTCAGCGATGTTCTTGCCCCACACCGACAAGTCCCATCCACCCGTCCGCATTAATGAGATACGCCCGTTCCAGACCCAGAAGGCATCGGCTGCGATCAGCGGATCGTTGAGCCCGTCCTTGAAGGTCAGCCCCTGATAGCGCCCATCGATGGAAAAACGCATCGAGAAATCGCTGCTCAGATCTAACTCATAGCCTAGCAGCGTGTTAAAGCTGAACGTCGGCGCGTCGGGAAGCCGGTTGCCGGCTGGCACCGCCCCGCCCGATGACGTGAACGCGCCCAGCTCGCTGTCGAGCAGGCCGAAGCCCACCGCCCAGTCCAGTCCGGGCAGGAACGAGGGCCGAAAGGTCAGCTCCCCGTCGAGCCCGTAGATCTTTGCCTTGTCGACATTGCCTAGACGCTGGATCGGTAGATTGCCTACCGTGTCGCGAATGAAGGTCTGGACGTTGTTGTAATCGTAGTAGAAGGCGCTGAAGGCATAGACCGCATCGAGTGCGTCCAGTCGGCCCTTTACACCCGCTTCGTAGGACACTAGTCGCTCCGGCTCATAGGGAATGAGTTGGCCCGAATTGGTGGCGACGCCGGCAAAGAAGCCGCCGCTCTTAACCCCTTGCGAGATACTGGCATAGGCGAGCGTATCGCCGTCGATGTTCCAGTTGAGGCCAAGCTTGTAGGACCAGTTGCGGTCGGAGATGGTATCGTTAACCACCGCGAGCGGGATAGGCGGTGTGCCGAAGGGCGCGCCTGTCAATGCGCTTCCGGGGGCTTCCGAGACGAGGTCGCGCGTGCCGCCGACATTGCTGCGCTGTTCCCAAGTGTAGCGGACGCCGGTGATGAGATCGAGATTGTCGGTCAGGCGCCATTCCCCGTTGACGAAGGCGGCGGCGGTTTCGGTTTCCTGATCGGAGGAGGTGAAGGTGGTCGTATTGAACAGATCGCGTAGGTCGCCATCATAGGTCGATTGCACCCGGTCCCACGAATAGAACCCGCCGATAAGCCAGTTCACGCCGTCGGTCTCGCCTGCAAGGCGCAACTCCTGTGAGAACTGTTTGACATCGTCGGCAGTGACGAAATCGGTCTGACGCAGCGGGGTGGCATCGACATCAATGCCCCACACGCGGTCGAAGTCGATGTAGCCGGTCACGGACGTCAGCTCGGCAAAGCCGAGGTCCGCGGAGATCCGGGCCGTCAGGTTCAGCTGGTTGACGTCGTATGTCGGATCGACCGACCAGCTACCGCGGAACGGATCGCCATTTGTGTCGCGATAGCCGAAGAAGTCGGTGCAACTTGGCGAGCCGGGACAGACAAGGCCAGGTTCCGCCGGCACCGGCGGCGCAAGGCCGAAGAATTCCGGCTGCCCGATCTCCGACCGGCCTCGCTGGATCTCGGCCTTGAACAGCGCCGTGATGCTGTCCGTTGGCTCGATCAGCAGCTGCGCGCGGCCGAGGAACACTTCCCTACGTCCAATGTCACGATTGGTGGCATCGTTGAAGTAGAAGCCCTCATCCTGAATGATGGCCTTGCCCGCCAGCCGCAGTGCCGCGTTATCCGACAGCGGCAGGTTGACCATCGCCTCGAAATCCTTGGTGTCATAATTGGCAAGGCTCGCGCTCACCCGCCCCCCACCGCCCGGATATCGGGCCGCGCGCTGACCACATTGAGCGCGCCTGCCGTGGTGTTGCGGCCATAGAGCGTGCCCTGCGGCCCCTTGAGCACCTCCATCCGCTCCAGATCGAACAGGTCGAAATTCATCAGGGCGAGCGAACTGAGGGAGACTTCGTCCACATAGACCCCGGCGCTGGGATTGTTGGTGGCGCTGAAATCGTTGAGCCCGACGCCGCGGATGGTGATCACCGGCACCAGGCCCGGCACGTTCTCCTTGACCGACACGTTGGGGGTGAAGGCGACGATTTCGGTGGCGGACTCGATCCGCCGGGCAGCGATCGCCTCGGCATCAACGACCGAAATGCTGATGCCGACATCGAGCACGTTCTGTGACCGCTTCTGCGCGGTGACGAGGATGACATTGTCCTCTTCCGCCGGCGCCGCAGACGGATCGCTCATGTCCTGCGCGTGCAATCCCGTGGCGGCGCCCGCTACCATGATCCCCGCCAGCCCTGTGCGCGCAAGCAAGCGCGCTGCCACTGCCTTTATCATCCTGTGATCCTCCCCATGCATCGTTTTTCGACGCTATGGTATGCTCACCTACACTATCTTCGAAATACACGGCAAGGCTTTTTCGACATCAAAGTATGCACCTAAACCCGATTTACAGTTGGCGCGACGATGTGCTTGCGCTTATTCCGGCATCCATGACCATGACAGGCGATGCTCCGAAAAGCAGAGGACGCCCCAAGCAGCGCGCCCGTGTGCGCGAGGCGCTACTCGATGCTGCGGCCGAAGAGATAAACCTGCGCGGCGCGGCGGCGGTCAGCCTCAACGCGCTGGCCGACCGGCTCGGTCTGTCGCGCAACGCGCTCTATTACTACGTCACCGATCGAAGCGATCTGGTGTTTCGCGCCTATCTGCGCGCCTGCGAGACCACCGCCGATGACCTTGCGATCGCTTTCGAGGAAGGGCACGATTCGGTCGAAAGCCTGCGGCTCTACATCGAACGGGTATTGTGCAACCGCCGCCCGCCGCCTGCGATCCTGACGGACATCGACTTCCTGCCCGATAGCCAGCGCGAAACCATCGCAGACCTCAGCCGCAGGAACACCGAAGCCATTCAGACTCTGCTCAACGCCGGGGCCAGCGAAGGCCGTTTCCGGGCAGTCGATCACGCGATCGTTGCCCAATGCCTCGTGGGGATGCTCAACTGGGCGCAGCTTTCGGCGGCCTGGCTGGGATATCACGATACCGCGAAAGTCCGCGCGCGCGCCGCGGCAGCGATCATCGACATCCTTTTCAACGGTCTCGCCACTAACCCGGCGCGCGATTTCGTGTGCCCGATCGAGCTATCCATGCTCACCGCCCGCTCCTTCAACGCCTTCGACCGCGCCGAAGCTACGCAGGAAAAGGCCGCGCAGGTTGCCATCGCCGCCGCTCGGCTGTTCAACCGCAAGGGGCTGGACGGTGCCTCGCTTGACGAGATCGGCGCCAGCCTCGGGGCGACCAAGGGCGCGGTCTATCACTATTTCGACGACAAGACCGACCTTGTGCTGCGCTGCTACGGCATGGCTTTCGATTTATACGAGCGCATTCTCGACACGGCGAGCGGCCTTGCGATATCAGGACTGGAGCGCTCGCTCACCGTCATGCACCTCAACAGCGAGGCTCAGGCGGGTGAAGAACCGCCGCTGATCCTGCAAGCGGGCCTGTTTTCCCTCCCTGAGGCCCCCCGCGCCCATTTTATTGAACGCTCGCAGCGCCTGTGGGAACTTTCGGACGGAATGCTGCGATCGGGAGTTGCAGATGGTAGCTGCCGCGACTGCGATCACCGCATGATTGCCACGATCACAGCGGGGGCCTTCATGTGGATTCCGAAATGGATTTACCAGATTGGCACCTGCGATCCAAAGAGAGTTGCTGCATCGATTGCCGATTTCTTTGCTCAAGGAATTGTGAGCAAGGAAGCGGGGCTCCCTTGAACCCGCGGGTCGTAAGCGACCTTAGTTCGCATCTTTGACGCTGCTTATGCGCCTTGCGTCATCAGCCACCCTGATTTCTATTGCTATGCCTGCGCTGATCGCATGAACGCTGCCTGTCTGCTTTTGGCGAAACCAGTCGTTCAATAAATCCCGCGGCCATGTCTTCTAAGTCCCAGTGGTGTTAGATCGGCTCCTCGCAGGCAGCGAGGAGCCGATTGTTCAAATCTCCGTGTTCTCGGCAAGGGCAAGCGCGTCTTCGACGTCGATCCCGAGATAGCGCACGGTATTCTCGATCTTGCTATGACCGAGAAGGATCTGGACCGCACGTAGATTGCCGGTCGCCCTGTAGATGATCGATGCCTTGGTTCGCCGAAGAGAGTGGGTGCCATATTCGGATCGAATCAAGCCAATCCCGGTCACCCATTCATCGACGAGTCTGGCATATTGCCGGGTGCTGATGTGGCCGTTGCGATCAACGCGGCTTGGGAAGACATAATCGTCTACCGTCCCGCCACGGCGTTCAAGCCATGCCAGCAGACTGGCTCGAGCATCTGGCAGGAGCTCGAACTGCACAGGGCGGCTTGTTTTTTGCTGCATCACAATCGCGCGCGTCTTGACCTGACCACCATTGACGATGTCGCCGATCTTCATTCGAACAAGGTCGCAGCCACGCAGCTTGCTGTCGATCGCCAGGTCGAACAACGCGCGATCACGCACGCGGCGTCGTTCATTGAGAAAAAAGCGGATCTCCCAAATCTGTTTCGGCTTTAGTGCGCGCTTCGCGCCCACGCTTCGCCCGGCGTTCCAGACCGGTCGCTTGGCGGCATGCATTTCTGTTTCAGGCGTCTCCATGAGCATTCTCCAGTGACCACAATGGTCACCCAAAGAATGTCCGTCGGCTTAAATACTGATAATGCCGGGGCGCCATCCGACCCAGAAACGATCGTTCGCGATTGCCCGATTAAATGTTTGCTTTCGCCAAAAGCCGTCGGTGACACTCTCGAGCCACGTTTAGGTTGAGAGGCTTAAGGCCGGCGCGGCGCTAGATGCACCGGGCTGCCACATGACCCTCGTAAACAGCCTTCTGAAGATTGCGGGGGCTGTTGGCATCTCCAACGATGGCGAGGGTTTGCACCTGTCCAGCAAGCTCGTCGTAGAGATCGCGCATGGGTGCATTGGGCGTTACCATTACCACCGTGTCGCATTGCTGCGCACGGCTAGGGCCGGCATAGGTCGGTGCGATCTCGACCGTGTCTGAATGCACGGCGCGCACCCGGTGACGGGTGAGGACCGTTATACGTCCAGCGGCGGCGGCGATCCGCTCCAGCACCGGCTCGACCATGAGCGCGCTCTCGACCTTGAAGCCGATCTGCTTGAACGGGGTGACGAATGTGACATCGGCGCCCTCGCTGACCAGCTGTTCGGCGACACCGAGCGCCTCGTAGTGGCCGCTGTCATCCACGACCACCGCGTTGCGGGTCTGCCAGTTGCGTCCGGCCATCAGCAGGTCTTGGCTCGAAAGCACATGCGGTGCGTCGTGCCCCGTGATCGGCTCGCCGGGGTTAGAGTGCTGGATACCGTCCATGCGCGGCTGCGATCCGGTCGCGACGATCACGGCGCCGGGTGCTTCAGCCAGGATCTCCCGAGCCTCGGCATATGTCGCGAGCCGCACATCGACGCCGAGACGGTAGATCTCCTGTTCGAGCCAAGCCGCTATGTCGGCGATACCATGGCGCTTGGGGAGCAGTGCTGCGAGGTTGAGCGCGCCGCCGAGCCTTGGTGAGGCTTCAAACAGCACCACCGTATGTCCTCGCAAAGCGGCGACGCGGGCCGCCTCCATCCCTGCAAGACCGCCGCCAACCACGACGACCTTGCCTGGCGTTTCGGCCGTGCCAACCTTGTCCTGATCGAGGCGCAGTTCGTTGCCGGTTTCGACATTGACGGCGCAGCCCAGCCTCCCCTTGTCAAACAAGCCGCCCACGCAACCCTGGTTGCAGGCGATACAGGGGCGGACTTCGCTGGCCTTCCCGGCTTGGGTCTTCCGCACGATGTCGGGATCGGCGATGTGCGCGCGGGTCATGCCGATCAGGTCCGCATCCCCGTTGCGAAGCGCCTGATCCACCTCCTCGAGCGTGCGGAAGCGGCCGGTGATGATGGTTGGCACCACGATGCGCGCGGTAATCGGTGCGGAGGTAGGGACCTCATAGCCGGTCGGCTCATGCATACCGCCGATCATCTTCGGAAAACTGTTGTAGTTGCCGAGACTGACATTGACGAAATCGACCAGTCCCTCGGCTTCCAGCATCTGGGCGGCACGGATGTGGTCCTCGACTCCGACGCCGCCCTCGGTGAGGTCCGGCGCCAGGCGAATGCCCACCGCGAAGTCCCTGCTGGTGGCATCGCGGCAGGCGCGCATCACTTCCAGCATGAACCTCATGCGGTTCTCGAAACTGCCACCGTAGTCGTCGGTGCGCTTGTTGATGTTGGGCGAGAGGAACTGCTGGATCAGATAGCCGTGGGCGCCATGCACCTCGACGCCGTGGAGCCCCGCTGCTTCGCAGCGCTTCGCGGCCGCCGCGAAGCAGCCGACGATTTCGTCGATCATTCCCTTGGTCATGGGAATCGGCACGTCGGCACCCAGCGGGTTCGGCACTGCGGAAGGTCCCCAGGGCGGTCCGCCGTCGAGTGTCGATCCGTTGTGTCCCGCGTGCCAGATTTGCTGGAAGACGACCATGCCGTGGGGCGAGACCGCCTTCATCAGCTTGGCGTAGCCCTCGTCCAGCGTCGGATCGATCATGTTGAGCGGCGCGAGGCTGGTCGGATGAACCCCGAGGATCTCGAGGATGGTCAGCCCGCAACCGCCGCGCGCGCGGCGCTCGTGATAGGCGATGAGGTCATCGCTCATCGTGCCGCCGCCAATGCCGGTGGCATGTGCGGTGCGCACCACACGGTTGGGGACGGTGCATCCGGCAATCGTGATCGGCTCGAAGACTTTGGTGAGGCTCATGTCAGTCAAACCATCCGTGCGAAGGGTCGGCGTCCCGCCGCGCGCCGCGGGGATATCCACTGAGGTCGATAGTGCCGGTCGGCGGCGTGTCGCTGTCGATCACGACCTCGCGCTGCGCGATGCGCCACTCCCCGCCGCGCAAAGCGAATCTATCGAGATAGCGGCCGGTCACGAAGGCACGGCTGCCGTCCGGCTGGCCATGGAAGGCGATGAAGTAGCTCTCCACCCGCGCCTCATCGCCGGTGCGATCGATCAGGATGTTGGTGACATGGTGGCCGCCGGTCGTGGGCGAGCCGTCCATCAGCGGAACGAGGTATTCCGCGAACTCGCGGCCTGTGCCTTGGAAGGGGCCATGGTTCTCGTCTGATTGTTCGTGATAGGCGCTGGCGATCATATGGACGTCCCCGCGATCGACCCCGCGGCAATAGCGATAGATCGCGCGGCGGATCGACAGTTCGGTCAGGACGTCATCCAGATCCATCATCACAGCTTCACCAGCACCTTGCCGCGGCTCGTACCGCCCAGCATGGCAACGAATGCATCTGGCATGGCGTTGAGCCCCTCCACGAATGTCACCTCGTCGATCAGTCCGCCCGCGGCCTCGGCCACGGCGAACTCGGCAATGATCCTCGGTGCTTCGGCGAAGTAGAAACCTGCGTTGAACCCGGTCATGCTGACGTGCTTTTCGATGATCGCGAAGAGATTACGGGGGCCGGCGCGGTAGTTGTCGCCGTCGTAAAGCGCGATCGCCCCGCATAGGGCGATGCGGCCCTTGGGTTTCATGGCGTCGATGGCGATCTCAAGCTGCTCGCCGCCGACATTGTCGAACATCATGTCGAGCCCCTCCGGAGCATGCTCGGCGAGGCGCGCGCGAACATCTTCGCTGCGATAGTTGATGAAGCTTTCGGCCCCAAGTGCGCCGGTGAGCCAGGCTCCCTTCTCATCGGAGCCGGCGCAAGCGATGACCCGCGCACCCGCTCGACGGGCGAGCTGCACGGCAACCGAGCCGACCGCGCCAGCAGCCCCGTTGATGAACATGGTCTCGCCAGGCTGCGGCTTCAGAACGCCGTGGATACCACCCCACGCGGTGACCCCGGTAAGGCCGTAGAGGCCGAGGAAGCGGTGGAGCGGCCCCGCCGAAGCGCTTACCGGCTGAAGCTGCTCGGCGGGCGCTACGTAATGGTCGCGCCAGCCATGCGCCATCGAGACGACATGGCTACCCACCGGCAAGGCCGCGCTCCTGCTTTCGATCACCTCGCCGACAGCCCCGCCCGGCATCGGCTCGCCCAGGGGGACGGAGCCGTGCACGCCGCCCTGGTCACCCATGAACAGACGCATGTATGGATCGATCGAGAGCCACAGGTTGCGCACCAGCACTTCGCCTTCGGCGGGAGCCGATAGCGACACATTGCGAATGGTGAAGTCCTGCGGGGTTGGCGAGCCTTGGGGGCGCCGGGCGAGCACGACCTGAAGGGCGGACGCCGTCACGCCGCCGCATCCTTGATGCGGTTATGAACGACGACATGCTCTCCCGCCTTGCTGTCGTCGCGGACGATTTCGAGCACAACTGCCGCGATGTCTTGGGGGGTGAGGATCTCGATCTGCTCAAGGATCGGCGCTAGCCAGTCAGGCCGGACACCGCCGCCGGTTTTGTCGAGGATCGCCGTCTCGGTGACACCGGGGCAAACCGAATTGACCCGCACACCGAACTGTTCGGCAAAGACACTGCATGACGTGCCGAAATGCACGACGCCCGCCTTGGCAGCGGCATATTGCGCATCGCTCGGAAGAGGGTTCAGCGCTCCGGTAGAAGCGGTGTTGACGATCACCCCGCCGCCGCGCTCGCGCATGTAGCGGATCGCCAGCGTGCTCGACTGGATTACGGCGATGAGGTCGATCTCGATAACCTTGCGGATCGTTGCGAGGCTGCTGTCGGGATAGGGCGGCGGCCCTGAGACGATACCGGCATTGTTGAAGACGATGTCGATGCGGCCCCAGCGCGCGTCCGCCTCGGCATACATTTGCTCCAGATCGGCAGTGTCGGTGACATCGATCCTCAATGCCATAGGCTCCGCGCCCGCCTCGGCTACCACCCGCGCGGTTTCGCCATTGCCGACCTCATCGAGATCCGCCAGCACGATACCGCGGACACCGGCTTCTGCGAGAGCGACAGCCGTGGCACGTCCGATCCCGGCAGCGGAGCCCGAGATGATGGCGACGGTTCCGGCAATTTCCATACTCAGTTCTCCTTGCGCGGGATCAGCCGCACCGGCAGCTTGTAGGGACCGTTGAGGGTCGGGAACGGATAGGGCACCAGTGGCCCTGCTCGCTTCAGCCCGTCGAAGCGCTTCATGAACTCTTCGACCACCACTCGCGCTTCCATGCGCGCCAGTGGGCCGCCAATGCAGGTGTGGAGGCCATGGCCGAAGGAGAGGTGCTTGCGCAGCACCTTGGGCTCGCGCGCGATGTCGAACCGAAGCGGATCGTCGAACACCTCCGGGTCGAGGTTGCCCGAGAACCACATCAACCCGATCTTGGTGTCGGCGGGGATGTCATGCCCGCCGAGGGTGATCGGCTCGTTGTTGGTGCGGAACAACCCATGGACCGGGCTCTCGATCCGCAATGTCTCTTCCAGAGCTTGATCAAGCAGCGAGGGATCGGCCTTGAGCTTTGCCCACTGGTCAGGGTGATCCATCATCAGGTTGAAGAAGCTGCCGATGAAGACCGTGGTCGTCGCCGCACCTGCCACCAGCAGGAACTGCGCGAACCCCAGGATCTGCGGGGTCGGGATGCGTTCACCATCGATGCGGCCCTTGACCAGCAGCGACACCATGTCGTCGCCGGGATCTTCACCAGCTTCGTCAAGTGCGATCTTGGCCTCCACTCGCGGGAGGAAATAGTCCGCGATCTTACGCAGCTTGTCGAGCCGGTCGGCCTCCATGGTTTGCGCCTTCTGGAGGGTGGAGCCCGCCATCACGTCTACCCAATCGCGCAGCATCGGATAGTCGGCGAATGGCACATCGAGCAACTCGCTGATGACGAACATCGGCACCTGGTCGGCAAGTTCGGCCATCAGGTCGCACTCTACCAGCTCGGCCAGCGCCTCCATACGCTGCTGCACGAAGGCACGGATCGGCTCTTCAAGCGCGGCAATGATCTTGGGGTTGAATGCGGGCGCGATGGCCTTCTTTTGCTTGGTGTGGAGCGGCGGATCAGCGCCGACGAGAACCGGCACAGAATGCTCGTCCGCGTAGTTGGTGCCTGGCCCATGCCGCACCGAAAACATCTCGTTGTCCCGCACGATGGCCATGATGCCGGCATGGCGGAACACCGCATACCAGCCGACCTCGGTATTGTTGTGCACAGGGCAGGTGTCCTGCATGGTGCGGTAGGTCTGATGCGGGAAATTCTGGAACTTCTCGTCGTAGAAGTCGAAGTCAGTGACCATGTCGGTTTCTCTCCCGACCACGAAGCTATGGCGACTCACAAATTGAAACAAGTTCTACTTTTCGCTAGGCGATGCTTATGAACGAACCAGGCTCGCCCAACCGCCGCTACGCCAGCGATCGCATGGGCCGCAGGCAGGAGGAGATCCTTGCGGCCGCGCGGGAGATGCTGACCGAAGGCGACGGCACCATCCGCATGCGCGAGTTGGCCGAGCGCAGCGGTGTGGCGCTCGGGACGATCTACAATCGCTTCGGCAGCAAAGAGCGGGTAGCGCTGGAAGCGGTGATCGACGTCTTCCGCAACCGCGTGGTGCCTTGGGAACAGACTGCCAATGAAGACGTGATCGACCGGATGATGGAGAGGATTGCCTCGGCGGTCGCGGAGATCCGGCGGCGTCCACCGTTCGCACGCACAATGGCCGCCTGCTATTTCGGTGCCGCCTCCGACGAGAACGCCGGGCTTGCCGAAGCTCTTCACGACTACCCGGCCAGCGAGCTGCGCAAGGGGTTACTGGAACTTCACGAGCTGGGCGCACTGCGGGGTGACACTGACATTGCGGAGCTAGCAGATGAGATTACCCGCGCCCAATACGCAGCGGTAGCCCACTGGGCAAAGGGGCTCGTCAGCGAGGAAGCGCTCGAACGGAGCATGCAGCGGGCCTTGCTGCAACATCTGTTCGTCTGGCTGGAGGGCAGCTGGGCCGAGAAGCTTCAGCTGCGTCCCCGCCTGCGGTAGCAGGTTGCGCACCTTGACTGCTCTGCCGCCTGAAAACTGGCCCATTCGCCGGTAGAGGTTTCCGCTTTAGACATCTTTGGCTGATCGAGCAGTGAACGCCGGGTGCTGAGATCTTGCGTAAGGGGTGGATTAGCCAGCCAAGCTACTACAACCGGAAGAAGAGGTGCGCGGGGCTGCTGCCATCAGAGATGCGGCGGCAGCGTTAGCTGGAGGACGAGAACAGCCGACTCTAGAAGATCGTCGCTGACCTGACGCCGGACCGTGAGATGCTTCAGGATGTCATCAATCGAAAGCTCCAAGGCCGGATTGGAGGCGCTAGCTGGTCGACGGGATGCTCTTGGACTGGAGCGCAACGGGGCAGGCTTGGGTTGTTGTCTCTGGCGCACAGGCGCACACCTGCCGCCGTGGAGTTAGCGCCCCTGCAATGACTACCTCACACCGCCCCAGCTAGGACGTAGAGCGTGATCCGCAAATGCGCGAAAGCAGGCTTGCACCATTCCCACTGGTTGTTAGTCTCAGGAACATGAGATGGCTGGCCATGATCTGTTTGACAGTCTGGTTAACAGCGCCCGTTGCAATTTTTGCTCAGCCGCAATCAGCCTCGGACTCTATTGCGCCCGATCTGCGTCAGCCCACCGAGAAGGAAGCACGGCAGCTCGATACTGGTTGGCAGACGATCGGATTCCACGAAGCATCGGCCTTTCCGGCCAACACGATCTCGGCAATCGACAAGATCAAGCCGCTGGTCGACGAGACCTACGGGCCGGACCATCCGCTCGCGCTGCGGCTCGACACGCTGCGGGCGGGCAGCCTGTCGCGGATCGGCAAGCATCAGGAGGCAGAGGCGGCGCTGGCGACGAATGTTGCGGCGCTTGAACGGCGCCTCGGCCCGGACAAAAGCTGGACCTATCTCGCGCGGCAGGATCGCGCCCGCAATCTCGTCCAGCTGGGCCGGCTGGCAGAAGCAGTCGCCCTGTTCGAGGAAAATGCGCAGGTCATCGCCCGGCAGCCGGGGCTCGATCCGCTGGCAAAGGCGCGACTAGGGCTCGATATCGCCTATGCGCGGCGAATGCAGGGCCGCTTTGCCGAAGCCGAAGGGCTGGCGCGGCTGGCCTGCGATGCCGAACGCGCAGCCCCCGCGCCGGAGCCGGTCTCGGTTGCCGTGGCCTGCGCGTCGCTCGCGCGGTCGCTCACCGGGCTCGGCCGGATCGACGAGGCGACCACGCTGGTCCGGTCGCTGCTGGAAGGGTATGAAAAAAAGGATGTCGGCCGGGCGCGCCTGCTTTTTGCCCTCGCCGAGGCGGACGGGGAAGCCGGCCGCATGTTCGAAACCCAGCAGCATTACACCGAGGCCGCCAAACTGCTGCTCGATATCGAGGGCTATGACGCGCCGAACACGCTGCAGGCCACCGCACGGGCGCGGCTGGCTCTGGTCGAGGCACTGGGCCGCTCGCCGATGGTCGCCACCAGCATCGTGTCCGACGGTCTGCCGATCGCTTTCGACCTCGGGCAATGCGACGGCGCACCGGACAGCCTGTCCGGGGCTGAATTGCGGCTGTCCAGAGCCGCCACGGATTTTCGCGGAGAGGACCAGAGGGCCTGCCTCGAAAAGATCCGCGATTTTCTCGCCGGCGGCCATGGTCCGGACGCCCCGGCGACGCTGGAAGTGCGGGAGCGACTGGTCGAGGTGATTGACCGGATGGGCGATGCAGAGCCTGCGCTGGAAGAAGCGCGCGGGTTGGTGGCCGCCCGCGAGAAGGTCAATGGCCTCGCCCACCCCGCCACTGCGCGGGCGATGCTACTTTATGCACAGACGCTCTCCGCCATGGGACGTAGCCAGGAGGCCGAGGCGCTCGCCAGACGCGCCGCCGCCGTGCTGCCCGCGCAGGCCCACAGCTTCAACGCCCGCCGGCTGGATACGCTGGGCCAACACCAGCAGGCAGCCGCCCAGTGGCAAATGGCCGCCGCCGCGTTCGAGAAGGGGCCAAAGCAGTCGCTGCGGCTCGCCATCGATATCCTCGCCGGACAGGTATTCAACGCGCATTATCAGGGGCGCTGCAACGACACCAAGCGCGCGGAGGTCGAGGAGCTCGTCGCAGCGGAGACCTATGCGCTGGTGGGCGATTTCAGGCGACCTTCGGATGAAGCCCATGCGATCCTGCTGGCCTGCGAGGGCAAGTGGAAGGAAGCAGCGGCGATCTACCAGCAATTGAGCTTCGAAAGCGTGAGCGACGGAATCGCGTTCCACGATTCCAATCTCGCCCGGCTGGAAGCGCGCCTTGCGCTCGCCTTGCTGAAGAACCCCGACTATTATGATGCTGCCTTTTTCGCGGCGCGGAATGCCGCCTTCTATGCGCGCGAGCGGCGCTATACGCCGGCCCGTGATTCATCCGGCAAGCCCCTCGGTTTCCGCACGGCTTCGGCAGGCACGGGCGCCGATCCGCTGGCGGTGGCGTTCTCGACGCTGATCACGCTCAACTGGGCCTATGAAGGCAAGCAGGTGCGGCTCGGGTCGAGCACCATCACCTCGCAGGGGATGGACGAGGCGTTTCGTGCAGCCCAGGATTTCGCACAGAGCAGGGCGGCGGCATCGCTGCTGGAAGCGGCGGCGAGGGCGGCGGTCAGTGATCCCGAACTCGGTGCGCTGATCGACCGGCAGGCAGCGCTGGCGGCGAAGATCTATGCTTCCGATCAGGCCGCGTTGGCAAACAGAGCCGGCGCTGTAGCCGGCGATGCGTCGCTCGAAGGCGATCGCCGGGCGCTGGCGGAGCTGACCGAGGAACTCAGGCAGCGCTATCCCGCCTATGCCAACACCTCGCGCCCCTTCGGCCTGTCGATCGCGCAAACCCGGTCAAGGTTACGCGCGGGCGAGGCCGTGCTGATGATCCAGCCGATCGGCGATGCGGTCTACAGCTTCGCCATTTCGGCCGACAGTCAGGCCTGGCACAAGGCTGACATCAGCAGGGCTGAGATGGACCGGCTGGTCGCATCGGTGCGCTGCCGGATCGATCCGGGTAGTTGCACGCTGAACCTGCCGGGCGAATATCTGTTCGAGGGCAAGGCGGCGGCGGCACTCTACCAGCAGCTCGTCGCGCCGGTTGTGTCGGGCCTCGGCGATGCCGGGACGCTCTACCCGGTGACCGGGGGGAGCCTAGGGAGCATTCCGCTGGGCATTCTGGTGGTGGGCGAGCCGCCGCGGCAAAGCTTCGACGAGCAGGCAGAACTCGCCGCGCTGGCGGGCACCCAGTGGCTGAGCGACCGCTATGCGCTGGCGACCTTGCCGTCGGTATCCAGCCTGCGCGCCTATGCCGCGGCCGAGGGCGGCGAGGCGGGCGCGCCGGGGTTCGTCGGGATTGGCGATCCCGTCCTCGGCCCGGCGCAGGAGATTTCGCGGGGCAGTTCGAGCGCCACCACCGCCAATGTCCGCGGCAGCGATGACCTCGCCGAGCCCGCCGCGCTAATGAAATTGAGCTCGCTGCCCGGTACAAGGCGCGAATTGCTCGCCATCGCGCGCACGCTCGGCAGTCCGGAAGACAGCCTGCTGCTTGCCGAGGCCGCGACCGAGGGCCGGGTGAAGTCCCCCGCGCTGCTCGCCAATGCCGGCATCATCGTCTTCGCTACCCATGCGATGCTGCCCGGGCAGATCGAGGGGAACGCCGAGCCCGGCCTTGTCATGACCCCGCCCTACGAAGCCAGCATTGGCGATGACGGCTACCTGACCGCGAGCGAGGCGGCCGCGCTTAAGCTCAACGCCGACTGGGTCGTGCTCTCGGCCTGCAACACCGCCGGCCCGGCCGATGGCGGTAGCAACGAAAGCCTCTCCGGTCTGGCGCGGGCGTTCTTTTTCGCCGGCGCCCGTTCGCTGCTGGTGAGCCACTGGCCGGTGCTCGACACGGTTGGCGCCGCGATCACCAGCGAGACCTTCCGCATAAAGGCGGCCCATCCCGACCTGTCCCGCGCCGAGGCGCTGCAGCTGGCGCTGCGTGGCATCCGAAGTGGAACCTCAGTGCTGGGCGATGCCATCCCCGGATGGGAGCCGAGTTGGGCCGACCCCTGGGCCTGGGCACCCTTCAGCTTGATCGAAAGCGGAAGCTGAAATCGCGCTTGAGCCGGACGATAAGAGCGAAGCCGAGATTTCATAGGGTGTGGCTGAGAGGCTTGGTTCAAGCGAATGACCTGCCCCCCTGCTGCCGCGAACAGTTTAGCGCGAATTCAAATCACACGTGATAGACCGTGGGGCAAAGGTATCGGGCCCGCCACCCATGATGGCGGCGTAGTGTCACGAAGACGACGGCAATTCCATTGTGTCGTGCAAACTTCCGCGGTCAGCGGTCGGGAAGGGGTGGGGCTATTTGCGTTGCCTTGCGGCTTCGATTGAGGAGTGGCCAGGGCGGCTTACGGCGCCACCTGCCGTAGGTCGTTATCAGTCATAGCGATAAGTCGAAATCTCGCAGACATTGATCTTATTGCGGATCACGACATCGTCATCGGCGAACTCATTGGCGAACACCGCCCTGAAATCATAGATGCAGCGACAGCGCCCATCATCGAAGTTGACCACGAACGAGCTATAGCTCTGGATCACTTCGTCTCCAAGAATGTCATCTTCCCAATCGTTGACGTCCGGCGGTGAGGCGAAGAATGCCAACATGGTGACGCCGGTTTCGTTGATTATAGTCACGCTACGGTCCTGGCCATCGTTACAGGCCTGCGCGGTTGCGGCGACAGCGACCGGCGAGACTGCGGCAGCTGCCGACGGTGTGGTCGCCCCACTACCCCCAAACGTGAATAGAGCGAGTGCAACGACACCAAAAAGAATTACTACGAACTTTTGCATAGTTTCCCCGAAGTTACTCGGTAACCAATACGATATCGAACCCAGGAATCCGATTATCGCTATTGCGAGGGGTAGGATATTGAAAGTACCAGGCAGCCCGAGACACCCTCGATATGGTCGCAGGACCTCGATGAACCCGCCTCTGGAACTCTCGATATGCTTCAAAGGCTTAGTCAAATTCCTTCAGGTCGATTACGTACTTATACTGGCGTCCAGTGCCACTACCATCCACTTTCCGCAGCAGCGGAAATCAGGCAGCCGTAGGCGGCATTGCGTGCCGCCAACCTTTCCTCCCCCTTGGCGAAAAGCGCCGCGCGCAGATCGACGTTGATCTGCTGGTTCGCCTCGCTGCGCCAGTCAACACCCCTGCCGGCGCAGCGCCAGCGCTGCAATCCGGCAGCCCCCTCAACCATAATCGCCACGCCTGCGCCGGGGAACTGCGCGTGCTTCAGGACCCGCTTAACACAGGCGCTGTCGTATGTTTCGTTCGCGAGGCAGTCAGCGAAGTCAGCGGCGTTCAGTTGGTTGGCCTCCCAGCGAAATTCGCCCTTCTGTTCTAGGTATGTAAGATAGGCGAGGAGCAGGGCGCGCGCGTCCGGATCGCGCGACAGCACTACAATGTTGATCGGCGGGGGTGGAGGCAGAGCAAAGGTATCGGCCGATATCGCCGCGACGGCGAACGCGAGAAAAGTTTTCAGATCTAGCTTCATGTGGCACCCCTGAATGGCGCTAGGCTCGGTCGCCGCAGCCGCAAGCGCATCGTGGAAACATCTCGAAGACGGCCTCTATCAAGTGACGTGCTCCCTTGATTGCTACCAGTCAAAAATAGAGTCTGGCTCCTTCATGATGGTCGTTTGATGGGATGGCAACGTATCTGGGGGCATGCCCCCAGACACGGTGGCCGGCGATCTCGGCTGGGGTCTTCCCACCCAGTATCGAGTGTGGCCTGACCGTGTTGCAATCGCACCGCTAGGCGACTAGGCAGAACCGGCCAAAGGCCAGCGAAATCAACAATGTCTCGTCGAGGCATTAGTCGCGCAACCCCAGCCGCTGGGTGGTGAGCGCTTCTATGCCATCTGTCCTCTCAATGGCCAGCGCTGCACCGTACTCATCTTGCCACCCGGAGAGACGCTCTTCGCCTCGGTGCGCGGCTGGGGCGTGCCTTACTCCTCAACCCGAGAGCGCAAGGTCAGCAGAGCTGTGCGGACAATGCGCAAGATCGAGGGGCAGAAGATGTCCAAATACGCACGCATGCCCACTCGCGAGCAGCAATGGCGGCGCTGGATGAAAGCAGCTGACATCTACGACGCTTGGGAAGAGGGGCTGATGCAGTATTGGTAGCAGGGCTGCGATGTTCCCGCCACTGCGGGGCGTCATATACTGGCCGTTTGCCGAATGAGTGTTTCGGCGAACAGGGGCGAAAAGCAGTTGCCCGATCAGCCCGTCGAAGACGGCAGCTGTCGACCCATACCCGGTCTTTCACTTCCGCCAAATTGAAAGTCTGGTTTCTAGAGAAGCTGACACCTCACCTCCGGGATCGCGGAGCGACCGTTCTCATGACTGGAACCGGGTGGTTGTGAGACCAATTCAAACCCGCTTGATTCGATGCAGCCACATCGATAACCGTCAGGGCAACGGGGCGAAGCAACCTCCCGTTCAGGCCGAGAAAAGCCCAAGCGTTGCCTCGTAAGCCTGCCGGGTTCGGCAGGCTGCTTTTTGCGAGGTAGTCGTGCCCCACCCTGACATCGTCCCGAATATCCGCTTCACCGATCTGCTGCGGGCGTTTTCCCGCATCGGTCTGCTGAGTTTCGGCGGTCCGGCCGGACAGATCGCGCTGATGCACCGCGAGCTGGTTGAGGAGCGCGCCTGGATCGGCGAGGACGATTTTCTCCACGCGCTCAATTTCTGCCACCTTCTGCCCGGCCCGGAAGCCCAGCAACTTGCGACGTGGATCGGCTGGCGGTTGCATGGCTGGCGCGGCGGTCTGGCAGCGGGGCTGCTGTTCGTCATCCCGGGGGCGGCGATCATCCTTGCCCTGTCAATGCTCTATGCCATCGCCGCCAACCTCGGCTGGGTCGCTGCCCTCTTTCTCGGCGTGAAGGCCGCGGTGCTGGCGATTGTCGTGCAGGCATTGTTGCGGATCGCCGGACGCGCACTCGATACAGGCGTAAAGCGCGCGCTGGCGGTGGCGGCTTTCATCGGGCTGTTCCTGCTCGACTTGCCCTTTCCGCTGATTGTGCTGGGGGCAGGGGCGATCGGCATGGCGGTGGCAGCGACGCGGCCCGAATGGCTTGCGCTCAAGCAAGGCAAGGGAAGCCCCGACCTGCCTGCCCGTCCATGGCGCAGCACGATCAGCGCAATCATTCTGTGGGGTGCCGTCTGGGCTGCTCCGATGGCACTGATCGCACTGACGCTGGGGCAAGGCCATGTGCTGTGGCAGATCGGCGCGTTTTTCTCGCAGCTCGCAATCGTCACCTTCGGCGGCGCCTATGCCGTGCTTGCCTACATGGCGCAGGAGGCGGTGCAGGGCTTCGGCTGGTTGCGAGCGGGGGAGATGGCCGACGGGCTGGGGCTCGCCGAGACGACGCCGGGACCGCTGATCCTCGTCACGCAATTCGTCGGCTACCTTGCTGCGTTCCGCGCACCCGAGCCGTTCTCGCCGCTGGTGGCCGGCGTGCTGGGCGCTGCCATCACCACCTGGGTCACCTTCGCACCGTGCTTTATGTGGATCTTCGCATTCGCGCCGTGGATCGATCGGTTGGGCAATGCGGTGCGGATCAAGGGCGGGCTGGCCGCCGTCACGGCAGCAGTGGTTGGCGTCATTGGCAACCTGACCGCATGGTTTGCCCTGCACGTGCTGTTTGCAACGGTGGGCGAGACGCGATTTGGCCCGCTGCGACTACACGTGCCCGATTGGACGAGTTTTGACTGGCGCGCGGCTGCGCTCGCCGTGTTAGCCGGCATCATGGCCTTCGGGCTCAATTGGTCGGTGCTGCGCATACTTGGCGTCTGCGCCGCCGGGGGGCTGGCGTTAGGTCACCTGGTTTAGAGCCACCCGGCCGTCCACGCGATGACCACGGCAGCAGGCACCAGCAACGCCTGCGCCATCAGCGTGCCGACAAGGCGGCTCAATGACACCCAGATCATCGCCCGCCGGAAGGTCGCTTCGCTCACGCTGCCATCGACCACGTCGTCGGTCAGCGCCGAGATCTGCGGGTCGATCAGCGCGAACAGCAATATCGTGGCAAAGCCGTTGACGATCGCGGTCATCTGCGAGGCGGTGACGCGAAATTCAGGGACGAGAAAGCCCGCATAGAGCGAGGCCAGCACCCCCACCGCCAGTAGCCCCTGCGCCGCAGCGTTGGCGGCGAGCACAGTCCAGCTCACCCCGCGCGGCTTGGACAGCGACCGCAACGTCTCGCCCGAGGGAATGGCGATGGAATCGCGCAGCGTAGCAAGGCCCGCCGGGGTCATGCTGGCAAGGATCAGCCGGGTGGTCGAGCGCCGCGCCTGAAAGAAGGTGATCGCGGCAGCAAACAGCCGCTGGCCGGTCGGCACCAGCACGATACCGAGCGCGACCGCCGCCGCGGCCGAGAACAGCACCAGCCTGAGATCCCACAGCAGCGCCTCGGCCCCGCCGCTCGCCAGCGCGGTCTCGATCCGCTTGGCTAGGAAAGGCCCGAGGAACCCGTTCGAGGTGCGCGAGACCAACAGCAGGATGTTGAACAGCGCAAAGCTAAGCGCGATCCGCCCGGTGCGCACCCCGGCAATCCGTGCCGCATAGGCGAGCGCGCCGATCAGGTTGATCACCACGGTCAGCGCGCAGATCAATAGTAGTTCGGTATCCACGGACTGGCCTTGTTTCGGTGTTGGGCGCTAGACTGCGAGCCACGCCTTGTAGATGCTGTAGCTGCTGGTGACGATCAGCACCACGGCAACTACCAGCAAAAGGACGCGCGGCTGGACACGGCTGGCCAGCAGCGCCCCGAACGGCGCGGCGATCACCCCGCCGATGATGAGCCCCACGGTGATCAGCGTGAAGGCGGCAAAGCCGAGCGTGGCAATGAAGGCGATCGAGATGGACAGGGTCAGCAGGAACTCGGCCGAATTGACTGTCCCGATAACCTTGCGCGGATCGCCGCCCTGCACCAGCAGGTTCGATGTCACCACGGGCCCCCAGCCGCCCCCGCCCGCCGCGTCGAGAAAACCGCCTGCCGCCGCCAGCGGGCGAGTGTAGCGCGGGTCCTCGAACTTGGGCGTCGACAGCCGGATGCCGCGCCACAGCAGATAGAAGCCGATACCCGTCAGGTAGAGCATCACGAAAGGCCGCGCCGCCGAAGCATCGATGCTCGACAGCAGATAAGCGCCCGTCACCCCGCCCAGCACGCCGAAGGGGACCAGCCGCTTGAACAGCCCCCAATCGACATTGCGGTGCCAGATATGGCTCGCGCCCGAGGCACCGGTGGTGAACAGCTCCACAAGGTGCACGCTCGCCGAGGCGGTCGCTGGCGGCACGCCGAGCGCGCTCACCAGCAGGGTCTGGGTGATGACCCCGAAGGCCATGCCCAGCGCCCCGTCGATCATCTGCGCCGCCATGCCGATGGCGATGAAGGGCGCGATTTCGATCAGGAGGGGGAGAAAATCAGGCATGAGGTGGTCCTCTTTGCGTGCTGGCAGGGCTAGAAGGTGATCGAGGCTGTCGCGCCCCAGGTGCGTGGATCTCCGGGAAGCCCAGCGATCAGCCCGGTGTTGCCCGGACCGACGAAGAGCTGTTCGAAATAATCCTCGTCAAACGCGTTCCTCACCCAGGCAAACAGATTCAGTCCGTCATCTGCACGGAAACCGAGGCGGAAATTGGACAGACTGTAGCCATCGACCAAGGTGTAGATCGAAGGCGAGGGGTTGGAAGAGAAGCTCGAGCGGTAAGATCCGTCATAGCCGAGATAGACCTCGCCCGGCTTGCCGAGGAAGGTAGCGGGCTCATTTGCCTCCGCCCCGAAAGAGAAAGCCCATTTCGACACGCCCGGCAGGCGCTGGCCGGAAATGTCGCAATTGGGCGGACTGATGCCGCCGGGTGTGCCGGGAGCGGACGGCGTTTGCCCCGGCGCGGCGGTTGTGCCGCCCGACAATTCGGGCGGGCAGGGCGCATCGACAAAGCGCACATACTTGGCGTCGGTATAGGCCGCGTTCGCATAGGCATTGAGGCGCTGGCTCGGGCGGATGCTGAAATCGGCTTCGATCCCCTGTGATCGCACCTTGCCCGCATTGGCAAGAAACCCGCGCAGCACGCCGAACTGGCCGTTGTTCACGGTTGCCTGATAATCGCGGATGTCGGTGCGGAAGGCGGCGAGATTGAGCGTCGCCTTGCGGTTCCAGAATTGGCTCTTGAGGCCGATCTCGAAGTGATCGACCTGTTCAGGCCGGATCGTGCCTGCTGCTGCGATCGGCTGGCCATTGGCGTCGGTCGGCAACCCGTTCTGGTTGATCCCGATGGTCTTGAAGCTCTTGGCATAGGTGCCATAGGCCAGCACATCGGGGACGACTTCATAGCTGAGCGTCAGATCGTAGGTGAGGTTCCAGTCGGTATCCGCAGGCGCGCTGGTCTGGGGCGTGAACACCCCCAGCTGTGCACGGGAACGTGCATCGGTTTCCGCGCCGGTCAGCTCCACGCCGGTGCCGGTGAACACCCGGCGCTGGTAGAAGCCCGACTTCTTGTCATAGTTCAGACGCGCGCCCGGCTGGATGGTGAAGGCATCGGTCACCTTCCAGCTCAGCTGCCCGAACAACGCCGCGCTGGTGCTCTTGAGAAACTGCGTGTTGCGCGCGGTGAGGCCGTTCAGAACGCTCGGATCGTTCGACAGCACGTTATTGGGGGCAATCGTCCAGCGGCTGGAATTGATGCCGTGCTGTTCGGTCCCCTGCGTGTCAATCCGCTGGTTGAAAGCGAAGGCCCCGAGCACGAAGTCGAACGTGTCGCCGGTATAGGCGTAGCGGACTTCCTGCGTGAACTGATCCTGTTGCGAGGGGTTCTGCGACAGGGCGACGATCGAAAGTCCGGTAAAGTCGCGGTCGTTTTCCGGCTTCCAGTCCCAGTATCGCCAGGCGCTGACCGAGGTGAAGGTGCCCGGTCCCACGTCCCACGTGATCTTCAGCGCCGCGCCGGCGATGACGTTGCCCGCGTTGAGATTGCTGTCGAGATCGGTCAGCCGGTCAAACGGATTGGTGGACGGCGGCGCGTAGTTCTGCGCTGCGGCCAGCGCGGCAAACTGGCGGTTCAATGGCCGCTGGGTCGCGCCGGTGCGCACGAACACCGAACCGCAGCACACCGCATCCTGCTTGTTGTAATCGCCCACCAGCTTGATCTTGAGATCGCTCGTCGGCTCCCACAAAAGCTGGGCGCGAAGGCCGATATTGTCGAGGCTCTGGATGTTCTCGCCAGTGGTGACATTGCGGATCGTGCCGTTGCGGCTGGTTCCCGAGAACGCGACCCGCGCCGCAACCGTCTCCGACAGCGGCCCGGAGACGGCAAGCCGCGCCTGCTGGAAGTTGTAGTTGCCGACACTCACCTCGGCGCGGCCCTCGAAGTCGAAGGTCGGCTGGTTGGTCTGGATGTTGATCGCGCCTGCGGTGGTATTCTTGCCGTAGAGCGTCCCCTGCGGCCCGCGCAGCACTTCGATCTGCGCCACATCGAGGAAATCGAACGTGGCCGAGGCGACTCGCGAGTAATAGACATCGTCCACATAGATGCCGACACCCTGCTCGAACCCGTCACTGGTGAGCCCGAAGGGCACGCCAAGGCCGCGGATGTTGACCGCGGTGTTGCGCGGGTTGGAGGAATAGAACTGCAAGGTCGGTGCGAGCTGCTGGAGGCGGTTCACGTTGAACGCCCCGGTCTCGTCCAGCTGCTGAGCCCCCAGCACCGACACCGCTAGAGGAATGTCCTGCGCGCTTTCGGAGCGGCGGCGGGCGGTGACGATGATGTCATTGCTGTCCTGCTCTTCCTCGACGGTGGGGGTCGGGTCGGCAGGTATCTCGTCCTGCGCATGGGCGGGGGTGGAAAGCAGAGCGGTCAGCCCTGCGCCGAGCAGCAGGGCGCTGCGGATGGAAATCGAATACATGGTCTCGCCTTTGCAAGCGGGCATGCATCCGGTGGTCCGGTCTGCCAGTCCCTGTTGATGTGTGGTGATGCTGGATCACGGTGCCGATCAATCGGTCAGCCGCTTCCTTTCGGTCACGTCGATCTGCATGACCTTGCCGTCGTGCACGGTCAGCTGGATCGCGCCGTAGCGCAGGCGGCCAAGCGCCTCGCTGACCAGCGCCAGAGCGTCAGGCAGAATCCCGCCTGCGCCAGATTGTTGCTCGTTACGGTCCATGAATGGGCCTTTCGTTACACGGATTCGGTCCGCAACGAAGAAACTAATCTCAAGCGATTTGATTGACAATAGGCAAGGCAGACAGATTTTCTGTGCACCGATGAAAGGTTAGGTTTGTGCGCCGAGTCGAGGCGGAGGCCGTCAGAAGTCCTCGGCGGTAAACGCCGGCACCGGAGCGATCGGATCGGACAGTCGGATGCCATCGAGGATCTGCGCCGTCCGGTCGCGCACGTCGAGCAACAGCGCGCGCGTCCTGCACTCGCCTTCATCGAGGCAGTTCTTGCACGTCTCGTGTGCATAGCGGCTGGCGCACGGCACCAGCGCCAGGGAACCGCGCATGTGGCGGATGAGATCGCCATAGGTGATGTCGATCGGCGGGATCGCAAGCCAGTAACCCCCGTCACGCCCGCGCTGGGATTCGACAAGCCCTGCGCGGGTAAGCTCGGACAGGATGACGGTCAGGAACTTGGCCGGGATGTTCTGCGCCTCGGCAATCGCCGCCAGCTGCACCGGACCTTCGCCATAATGATCGGCGAGGTGCTGCATCGCTCTGATCGCGTAGCGGGTCTTCTGGGACAGCATGGCGAATTGTCTATCTGCCAGGTAGGCAATGAGGTCAAGCCATCTGGCATTCAGGTGTTGAACTAGATGGCGGCTTTGGTTCCGATTACGGACTCCCGGATTCCAGAAAGCCAACCCCGAACAGCAGCCGTCTGCGCTCCTGCGCATGGTAGTATCCACTTTTGGCAATATCAGTCATTCGGCATAGCGTTCGGACTGACCGCAATGTCCCAGAACCGGCAATTGAGACCCGCTGGTCCCCTGCGCGGGGCGATCTCAGGGTCAACGTTTTCAAACTTCGATTTCCTGGTCGAGTTGGGGGCTGGGCTCTAGCTGAAAAGCCCGAAACATAGGCACACCGTACGCGACCTTGTCGCAGCAATAGAAAATAAACCATTGGATTGCCGTGAATTAGTTCCTTCTATGAAGGAGCAAGATCGATGTCAACGAATGGCCCTGTGGTAACGCCAAATCCGGTCGAAATTCTCAAGACGACTCGGCACTACCAAAGCAATCGAACCAGCGAGAAAGTCAGGCTCGACGGCAACATCGCCCGGCGCAAGATCAGGGGCAGAGAGTTCTTCTGGTGGGACACCGAGCTGCCGGGCTTCGGCCTGAGGGTCTTTGCCGGCGGATCGCGCAGCTGGTTCGTCCAGTTTCGCCAGCGCGGCAAACAGATGCGGATCACGCTCGGCCGCCCGCCGGAGGTTCGCGCGGAGGAGGCGCGCACTCTGGCGCGCGCACAGCTTGCCAAGGTCATGCTCGATGGGCTGCCGGTGTCGCAGAAGGCGAGGCGGGATAATCCAGGTGCGACGCTGTTTCGTGATTTCGCGCTGCGCTTCTGGGCGGACTATTCGCGGCATTGGAAGCCCTCGACCCGCAAGGGCAATCGCGCCCGCATCTTCAAGGACCTGACCGACATCTTCGGCCACCTGCGGGTCGATGCGATCCGCAAGGCCGATGTGCTGCGCTGGCGCGATAGCTGGGCAGATCGCTCGGGCGCGTTCAACCGGACGATCCCGATCATGTCGGTGATGATGGGCTATGCCGAGCAATTGGGCATGCGCCCGCGCGGCTCGAACCCGTGCCGGGGAACGCCGCGGTACAAGCGCAAGCTAGTCGATAGATTTCTGAGCGCCCGCGAGTTCAATCGGCTCGCTGGGAGCTTGCGCAACTTCGAGGAAAGCAACCCGATCGCGGTCCAGGCGATCCGCCTGCTGATCTACACCGGCGCGCGCCACGGCGAAGTGGTTGGGCTTCGCTGGGAATGGGTGCAGCCGCCGCGCCTCATGCTGCCCGACAGCAAGACCGGTGCAAAGATCGTCTATCTCAACCGGCAAGCGCAGGCGGTTCTCGATGCCATGCCGAACAAGGCGGATACCGGATTGGTCTTTTCCTCGCTGCGCGGGGACAAGCCGATCGCGCTAAGCCCGATCTGGCATGAAATCAGACGGCACGCGGCCTTGCCCGATGTCCGGCTTCACGACCTGCGCCACAGCTTCGCATCGATCGCCATTGCCGATGGGATTTCGCTTGTCGTGATCGGCAAGCTCCTCGGCCACGCACTTGCCGAAACCACCGAGCGCTATGCGCACCTCGCGGACGAAGCGATTGCCGACGCCGCCAAACGCATCTCGGGTTCGCTCGCCCGGCACTTGGGGCTCGCGGCATGACCCGGGTCTCCCTCGCTCGCATCATTGCGGATGAGCTCGCGACCCTGCGCCGCTTCGATCCGGGCAGACGCCCGACCGGCAAAGCACGCCGGGTGGAATGGTCGGAGAAGCTGCCGGGCTTTGGCATCCGCTATTATGGCTCGGGGCGCAGCACCTACATCGTCCAGTCGCGGATGAACGGCGTGACGCGGACGATCACGCTGGGCAATGCCAATGTCCTCAGCAAGAGCCAGGCGCTCAATTGCGCGCGGCGCATTTTGCTGCGCGCACAGGTCGGGGAGGACCCGGCGACCAGGCGCAAGGAGGTTCGCAAGGTCCCGACCTATGACGACTTCCTGGCGATCTACTGGAAGCAGGCTGCGGCCAAGTGGAAGCCGAGCACGTGCTACACCCACGATTGCTATCGCCGGCTTCATCTCGACCATGCCTTTTCCGGCATGTTTATCGACGAAATCGAGCAGTCGCACGTGCTGAACTGGTTCAACAAGGTCTCGGTCAACGGCGGGCCGGGATCGGGCAATCGCTGTTTCGAGATCCTGCGATCGATGTTCAACCATGCCGAGCGCTGGGGGATGCGCCCCGAAGGCAGCAATCCGTGCACTTACATTCGGCCAAACAAGCGCCGCAAATGCGAGCGCTTCCTGTCCAATCAGGAAATCGCCCGTCTGGGCGAAGTCCTGCGGCGCAGGCTTCGTACCCACCCGCTCCATAGCACAATCGTCCATCTGCTTCTGCTGACTGGATGCCGTGTCTCAGAGATCAAGGACCTGACCTGGAGCGAGGTGAGGGGCGGGCGGCTGCTCCTGCACGACAGCAAGACCGGTCCGCGCACCGTCTGGCTGGGCGATGAGGCGCAGATGCTGCTTGCATCACTCGAACGGCGCGGCAGTTCAGACCGGGTGTTCTGGAACAAGCAGACTCGGCGGCCTGTTGCGGAAATGCACGGATTCTGGGCGGAGGTGAGGGCCGAAGCCAATTTGCCGGGCGTACGCTTGCACGATCTTCGCCACAGCTTTGCCAGCCATGCCGCAGCGCGATCCGAAACCCTGCCGATGATCGGCAAGCTACTGGGCCACTCCCGGCTGCAAACCACGTCGCGCTACGCACACCTCGACGACGGGCCAGTATTGGAAGCGGCTGAACGGATCGGTGCTCTGATCGCTGAAGCGATGGGCGAGGATCGTTCATTGAATCATAATACTATGTGTGATATCGGAGTGGCGAATCAAGACCGGTAAGCCGCGAACCCGAATCTACAAGAACCGCTGGTTCGCGAAGTTCGCAAGCCGGGAAGGGATCAGCGATGCGACACTTGTTGCGGCCACCGAGCAGGCCAATCGCGGCCTGATCGATGCCGATCTTGGCGGCGGCCTGATCAAGCAGCGCGTCGCGCGTGAAGGCGGAGGCAAGTCCGGCGGATACCGCACGCTGGTCTTCTTCCGCCACGAGGAGCGGGCCATATTCGCCTTTGGCTTTGCCAAGAGCGACAAGGCCAACCTCAGCGCGAACGAGCTGAAGGTTTACAAGAAGGCCGCGAAGATCGTGCTCGCGCTAACGCAGGCGCAAATCGATGCCGAAGTACGCGAAGAAAGACTGTTCGAGGTGAATGACGATGCCCAGGACCTATAAGAGCGAGGCGCTCGCCGCCGTCCACGAGATGATCGAAGGGCTCCACGTAGGTGGTGCGATCGACAAGCGCACGCTGCGCGAATTTGATGAAGCGTGCCTTGTTCCGGCGACACCGCTGCAACCCGATGAAATCAAGGCGATCCGTGAGGCTGAGCACGTTTCGCAGCCGGTGTTCGCGCGCTATCTCAATGTGTCGAAGAACCTCGTGTCCGATTGGGAACGGGGGAAGAAGCGGCCTGGAGGCCCAGCGTTGAGGTTGCTTTCGATTGTTCAGCGCAAGGGATTGGACGCTATCTCTTAGGCAGCTTCGTCGGACAATCTGGAACGGCAGAAAGCAATATGAGCTAAGCGAAAAGCAGCCAGTCGGAGCACTGGGTGGTTAGTTAGATTCGCGGCTGAATCGCGTACTGCCTTCAAGCTCCGCGTCCGAACACGTCCTTCGGATTGCACGAGCAGTTCAGATCGCGAGCCACGCTGCATAGTTGCGCCGACCGAAATCAGGCTGGATGCGCAACCGCGCAGTGCGCTTCCCAAATCGCCCAGGGCGCGCCTCAGTTAATCCTCAAGATTCCTCGACATCGTTGCAAGCAACGTCTTGACTGCGGCAAACTCGGCTTTGGAAATTCCCGACAGCAAACGGGCGTAGATGGCATCTGCCTCCGACCGCAACGAGGGCAAAATCTCGATTGCCCGTGGCAGCAGATGTAGTGTCCAGACGCGGCGGTTGCCCTCGACCGAGCGCCGCTCGACATACTCGGCCTTTTCCAACTGATCTATCACATGCCCGACGCTGGCGCGTTCAAGTTCGAGGCATTTGGCGAGTTCGGTCTGGGTCAGTCCCGGCGAGCGAAAGATGTAGGCAAGCGCGCGCCATTGGGTGCGGGAAAGGCCGAATTTGGCGGTTGATGCATCGAACAGCTTGCGCAGCTTGCGCGGGACTTCCTCGACGAGAAAAACGATCTCGTCGGTTTCAGTGACGTAGCTGTCTTGGTCGATTTCCATTGGCATAGGGCAAGTGCCATAGTCGCCGATCGGTCGATTGAAAAGACTTTACTGTAAGACATCTTACAGTAAGAAGACTGAATGTGCATTGAGTCTATCAAGCTGGCCGGACAGTCCGGCCATGCCATTGCCGCCACCATCGAAGGCGCAGGCGATGGAATGCCGGTCATTCTCGCGCACGGCGGCGGGCAGACCCGGCGGGCCTGGAAGAAGATTTCGACCCTGCTCGCCGGTCATGGCTTCCGCGCCATCGCCATCGATCTGCGCGGACATGGCGACAGCGATTGGGCCAGCGACGGGGCCTATGACATTGCCGACTTCGCCAGCGACCTTGTCGCCATAGCCGCCGGGCTGGACCGCAAGCCCGCGCTGATCGGCGCGTCGCTGGGCGGTCTCGCCGGGATTGTCTCCGAAGGGCAGCTTGCGCCGGGCGGATTTGCCTCGCTTACGCTCGTCGACATTACCCCGCAGATGGAAGCAACCGGCGTTGCCCGGGTTGTCGGCTTCATGGCCGCCCATGCGCGCGAGGGCTTTGCCTCCCCGGACGAAGCCGCGCGCATCATTTCCGAATATTTGCCGCATCGCCCAAGCCGCAAGGCATCGGCGGGCCTTGCCCACTACCTCCGCCAAAAGCCCGACGGGCGCTATTACTGGCACTGGGATCCGGCCTTTATCGACGGAATCATGCGTCGCCACGCGCAGAACGGCGATCTGGGCGATCACGGGCGGAGCGAACTCAGCAAAGCCGCGATGAACCTCTCGCTGCCGGTGCATCTGGTCAGGGGCGGTTCGAGCGATCTCGTCTCGCCGGAAGCCGTGGCGCATTTCCGCAACCTGGTCCCGCATGCGGCCTACAGCGACATTGCCGATGCCACGCACATGGTGGTCGGCGACCAGAACGACGTCTTCGGAACCGCGATCGTCGATTTCCTGGTCCGCACTCGTGCCGCGAGCGACGCACGATGAGCAGCGGCACCGAACGGCCCGAACTCGCTGAACTGCGCAAGATGCTCCACATCGCGCCGTTTCACCGCTGGCTCGGCCTCGATATTGTCGATCTGACCGAGCGCAAACTGATCCTCGAAATGCCGTGGCGGGACGAGATCGTCTCCAACCCGATGATCGGGTCGGCGCATGGCGGCATCTTGTCGGCATTGATCGACCTGACCGGACTTTACACCGTCAACGCGCTGGGCGGCACCGCGCGGGCGACCGCCGACCTTCGCGTCGATTTTCACCGTCCTGCAACCTCCGGGCCGTTGCGCGCGATTGGCAGTGTGGTCAAACTGGGCAAGCAGTTGAGCGTCGCGGAAACCAGAATCGAGGATTCTGCGCAGCGACTGCTCGCGAGTGGCAGGGGGGCCTATGTTAGCTGACCTGAGGCTATTCCCGGTTGTTGGCGCGGCGCTTGCGCTGTCGGCGTGCGCATCAATCCCGGAACGCGGGGACAGGCCCGCCATTCTGACTGCCGAGACCATCGACGCTACGCAGACGCTCGCTCCTCGCGGCAATACAGGTTGGTTGCCAGACCAGTGGTGGCGGCTTGCGGGCGATCCGCAGCTGACTTTGCTGATCGAGGAAGGTCTCGCCAACTCGCCGCAAGTGGCGATTGCCCTGGCCAGGATCAGGCGCGCGGAAGCAGAGGCACAGCGCGTGGGCGCGTCGCGGCTCCCGACCGTCACGGGCGGGGCGGAAGGCGGATTGCGCCGCCAGAGCGGCAACACCGGCATTCCTGCGCAATTCCTCCCCGATAGCTGGCGGGACTATGGCCAGGCTTCGCTATCATTCGGCTTCGACCTTGACCTTTGGGGCCGCAACCGCGCCGCCCATGCCGCCGCGACTTCTGACGCGCGCGCAGCGGTGGTCGATGCCGCCCAGGCGCGGCTGGTGCTCTCGATTGCGATCACCGCTGCCTATGCCGAACTCGGCAGGCACTATCGCGAACGCGACAATGCCGACGCCGTGCTGGCCAATCGCCGCGCCACGCTGGCCCTTGTTGCCGAGCGTGAGCGCAACGGCCTCGACAATCGGATAAGTGTGCGCCGTGCCGAAGCAGAGCTGGCTGGTGCCGAGCAGGATTTGGCTGCGGTCGATGAAAGCATTGGTCTGCGCCGAAACCAGTTGGCCGCACTGGTAGGAGCCGGGCCGGATCGTGGCATTGCCGTCACCAGGCCGCCCCTTTCGCCTTCAACCCCATTGAGCCTTCCGCCAGGGCTGACAACGGACCTGCTGGGCAGGCGTCCGGATATTGTGGCTGCCCGCGAGCGGGTCGAGGCTGCGGCTAGCCGCATCAAGGTGGCGCGCGCCGGATTCTTTCCATCGGTCAATCTGAGCGCCTTGATCGGCCTGCAGGCGCTTGGCCTCGGCAACCTGATCGAGTCCCGCTCGCAGTTCGGGACCGTCGGCCCGGCGATCAGCCTGCCGATCTTTCAGGGCGGCGCGCTTCGGGCGCAATATGGCCGCGCCGGTGCCGACTATGATGAGGCTGTTGCGAGCTACAACCAGACGGTCATTTCCGCGTTCCAGCAAGTCGCCGACGCGGTGACGCAGCGCGAGTCGGCGGATAAGCGCCTTGCGGCAGCCCGGTCAGCCCTGAACGCGAGCGAAGATGCGCTGACTCTGGTGCGCAATCGCTACACGGCAGGATTGGCCAGCCGGCTGGATGTTCTGACCAGCGAAAAGAGTGTTCACGAACTGCGGCTCGCCGTGATCGGGCTGGAAACCTTCGAGCGCGGCGCGACGCTTGCCCTGATCCGCGCGCTCGGCGGCGGATTTGTTGCCGACGCTCAACCTTCACCGGAACCGACCAACCCATGACCGACACTTCGCCCGAAACCCCCGCCGTCGATCCGGCGCTCACCCAATCGCGCAAGGCGGCGCGGAAGCGATGGCTTGTGCGCCTTGCCGTCATCCTCGCAATGATCGGACTTGCCTGGGGGGTCTGGTATGTGCTGGTCGCCCGCAATTTCGTGAGCACGGACAATGCCTATGTCAACGCGCAGACAGCGCAGGTCACGCCGCTGGTTGCGGGGTCGGCAACCGAAGTGCTGGTGCGCGACACCCAGCAGGTCAAGGCGGGAGACGTGCTAGTCCGGCTCGATCAGGCCGACGCAAAGATTGCGCTGGCTCAGGCAGAAGCCGATTTGGCCGCAGCGCGTCGGCGGTTCCGCCAGACGGTCGCCAACAATTCTGCCTTGGCGGCACAGGTGGACAGCTCAGGCGCAGGCCTTACCCAAGCCCAGGCACGCTATCGCACGGCGCAGGCCGAGCATGACAAGGCCCGGATCGACCTGCAACGCCGAGAAAACGTCGCCGCTAGCGGGGCGGTTTCGGGCGAGGAACTCACCCAAGCGCGCAAGGCTTTTGCCACCACCCTCGCTGCACTCGATGCAGCGCGCGGCGCGATCGATGAGGCCAGTTCGTCGCGGCGCGCGGCACAAGGCCAGCTTGCCGCGAACACCGCGCTGGTAAGCGGGCTGAGCGAGAATACCGATCCCGCCGTACTTGCCGCGATGGCGCGGCGCGACGCGGCACAGCTCGATCTCGACCGCACCGAAATCCGCGCGCCCATCGACGGTGTCGTCAGCAAGCTTCAGGTCCAGATCGGGCAGCGGCTCAATCCCGGCCAAATTGTCATGGCGGTTGTCCCGCTGGCCAATGTCTATGTCGAAGCCAACTTCAAGGAAAACCAGTTGCGGCGGGTGCGGATCGGCATGCCTGCCGAGCTGACGGCTGACCTCTATGGTTCGAGCGTGACCTATCGCGGCAAGGTGGTCGGTTTTTCGGGCGGGACTGGCGCGTCGATGGCCGTGATCCCGGCCCAGAATGCAACCGGCAACTGGATCAAGGTCGTCCAGCGCCTGCCGGTGCGGATCGAACTCGATCCTGCCGAGCTGAAACGCCACCCGCTGCGGGTCGGGCTTTCGATGGAAGTCGAAATCGACGTGTCGGGCGACTGACTATGGCCGATGGCACCGCGACGGCTTCGACGGGCATCCCGCCCTCGCTGCGACTGATCGCGGGCCTGACCCTGGCCTTTGCAAACTTCATGGTGATCCTCGACCTGACGATTGCCAATGTCTCGATCCCCCATATTGCAGGCAGCCTCGGCATCACGCTCGAACAAGGCGCGTGGGTCATCACCTCCTATGCGATTGCCGAGGCGATCTGCGTGCCGCTGACGGCGTGGATCGCGTTCCGGTTCGGCTCGGTTCGCACCTTCCTGTTCAGCATGTTGGGGTTCGGCTTATTCTCGATGCTCTGCGGGCTTTCGGTTTCAATCGAAATGCTCGTTATGTGCCGCATCGGACAGGGCATTTTCGGGGCCTTTCTGATGCCCATGTCGCAAACCCTGCTTTTGCGCGTGTTCCCGCCCGAGCAGCAGAATATTGCCATGGGCATGTGGGCGATGACCTTGTTGCTGGGGCCTGCACTCGGCCCGATCATCGGGGGGTGGCTGACCGACAACTGGTCATGGCACTGGATATTTCTCATCAACGTGCCAGTCGCTGTTTTTGCCATTTTCGGCAGTGCGGCCCTTCTTCGCCCGATCGAAACCGAACGCAAGGTGTTGCCGATCGACTATATCGGCCTCGTGCTGCTGGTGGTCTGGGTCGGTTGCCTGCAAATCATCCTCGATATTGGCCGCAACCGCGATTGGTTTGGCGACCCGCTGATCGTCGTGCTCGCCATCACGTCGGCTATCGCATTCCTGATCTTCGTCGTCTGGGAACTTACCGAAGACCATCCGGTCGTCGATCTGCGTGTTCTGCGGCACCGGGGGCTAAGCGTTGCTCTTGCTGTCCTCGCCATCAGCTTTGGAGCCTATTTCGCCAGCTTTGTCATTGTCCCCCAATGGCAACAGGCGTGGCTTGGCTTCACTGCGACCCAAGCTGGCTATTCGTCGTCATTTACCGCCATCGCCGGATTGCTGACGGCTCCTATCGTCGTGATACTAATGCCGCGGTTCGACCCCCGTCTGCTGGTTTCGGCGGGCATTGTCTGGCTGGCACTGATCGGGTTGACCCGGACATTCTGGACCACCGACAGCGATTTCTGGACGCTTAGCGCGCCCCAATTCCTGCAAGGCCTTGGCATGACATTGTTCATGCTGCCGATCATCAACCTTACGCTCAATACCGTCGATGAGCATGAGGTTGCGTCTGCCGCAGGCTTGCAAAGTTTCATGCGCACGATTGCGACGGCATTCGCCACTTCGGTTTCACTGACCTACTGGGGCGACACCCAGCGCGCCGCGCGCAACGACATAGCGGGCGTTCTGCAACCGGACGCTGAAGGCGGCGCGATTGCCGGACTGGGCTTCTCACCCGAAGCGGCGCTTCAAATGCTGGGCAATATGGCCGAGCTTGAAGCCACCACCCTCGCCGTGCTCCATGTATTCTGGACGACCTCGGCAATCCTGCTGATCGCCGCGGCCCTGATCTGGCTTTCGCCGCGCCCCAAGCGGAGTGGCGGCATGCCGATAGGGCATTGAGCGCAGGCGCTTGGGGTACCCGTCAAGCCGAGACTGAATGGCACCGTATCACTTGCTTCAACGGCGTTGGCAAATGCGTCGCCGAGCACGTCACCAAGGGCGCTATGGTCATGGTCACCGGTCGGATCCACTACTCCCGCTGGACCGACAGTGAAGGCCAGACTCGTTATGGCTGTGAGATCATCGCCGAGCAGGTCGATTTCCTCGCCAAAGCCAAGGAAGCCAGCAAGGACAAACCCAAGAAGCGGCGCGTGAATTAGCAGCGCTGCCCACATCGAAACCCTGAATGAACCCCGTTCTGGACATCTGCCAGGGCGGGGTTTGCGCGTGCTCGTTCGGCATTCCAAAGTTAATTCCCGACCGCGATATTGGGACCTCGGGCCATCCCGAGGCCGAGCTTCCAAAATGGCTATTTGCTTCCGTAGCGTGGAACATCCACAATTTGCGCTCGACGCTTTCGCTTTCCCTCAGGCGCCAGATCGGCTAGGTTTCCTGCGGGATTGTGGGCCATATCCATCAAAAGCAGGCACTGCAAAATCTCGAACACAACACGCACAAATTGGGAACAAATTCAGGCACACCGTACGCGACCAGTCTCTGCTCTATTGCCTTGAATTTGTTTATGAAAAAGGCGCAAAATGCATATGGCAGCTTCTCAATCAAATCCGACTAGCCAATCGGATTCGATAATTTGGACACTATGTGTCTGAAAAAGCCACACAACTCTGCAAAGCTCAGTCATCCCAATCTGATTGACGATTCCTAACTTCGAATCCGAACCGGACTGTCCCAAGTTTTCCACATGCATCCAGCAAATTTGGGGTGCCGGTTGGGGGCCAGAGAGATTTGATAGTCAGAATTTTGCCTTTAATATCGATTAATTAAGCTAAAATTTGGCTTCCCGCTACCGCTCCACTTCCGCCACAGCCGCAGAAAACCGCCCATCCGGATGCGGCATGCGTGCCTGATCCCCCATAGCATATCACAGGGCCGGACCTGCCAGCCCTGTGTACGCATATTCAGCGAGGGTCGCGAATCTGTGGCCCGATCCGGGCGATCACATCGCGCGCATCAAATGTCTTGCGATTGCTCGGCTGCAGCGCGCCGCGGTTCATCCGAATCTCGGCCGAGACCTCGAAACGTTCAATGGTCCGCGTGTCGATCCGGTCAGCCCAGAAGGGGTCGCCGAAATAGGGGTCCCATGTGCGCCAGCCCGTGCGCGGGCCGAAGTAACGCCAATAGGGCCGCCAATAGCCGTAGTTGTCGTAGAACCAGGGACGGTAAAGCGGATCGGGGCGCAAATCGCGTTCGACCTGATGCTCGACCTCGCGATCTTCGATCACGAACCAGTCGTAACCTTCAGCCAATGTCAGTTCGGCCGCGCGGTACAATAGCGAAGCCTCGACCCGCTCGCGCGACGTGAAGCTGTTGCCGATGAAAGTCACCCGGAAGTGATCGGCGGCGAGCCGGGTTTCCGAATATCCGCCTGCAACCCGGCTTGACGAGGAAATCGGCTGATAGGGTGTGGGTTTGCCCGCACATCCGACGGCGAGCAATGCCAGAGCAGCGGCTCCGGCCAATCGTTTCACTCCAACCATTGGTACCTCCCAGATAAAACTCAAGAAACGCCAGACTGAAATGCAGTCCGGATAGGCAGGGGCCGGATCGCTCCGGCCCCTCCTTATTTCCTGGTGGGAGTGACTTACATGCCCGAGCCCGGGCCGTAGGTCACTTCGACGCGGCGGTTCTGCGCTTCACGCACACCGTCAGCAGTCGGAACGCGCGGTTGCGATTCGCCGAAGGCTTCACCGCTGAGGCCACCATCGGGGATGCCGCGACCGGTCAGGTAGCTGCGCACCGATGCGTTACGACGTTCGGCGAGAGCGACGTTGTACGTCACGCTGCCCGCACGGTCAGTGTGACCGGCCAGCATCACCCGCGCACTGCCGCAGTTGCCATAGGCCGTGACCGCGTTGTTCAGGATGGTCGCCGCTTCGGCTGTGATATCCGACTTATCGAAGTCGAAGAACACGATGTACGGGCCGGTGTTGCACGGCGCCTTTGGCGGCGCGGGCGGCGGCGGAGGCGGCGGCGGCGGAGGCGGCGGCGGGGGCGGCGGAGGCGGGGGCGACGGAGGAGGCGGAGGCGGCGGAGCTTTTCCGCCGCCGAAGCTGATCACCAGGCTGCCGTAGAAGGCATTGTCCTTGAGATCCGATCCGAAACGGCCCTGATAGCCAATCCGCCCGGTCACCTTCTCGCTGAACAAGGCTGCAAGGCTGAGGCCGGCCATCACCGTGTCCTTGTCCGACTGCGGCGAGACCGTGCTGAACAGCGCATTGCCCGGTGCATCACTGAAGCGTTGCACGGTACCGAAGGCGGCGTTGCTATCGTGGCGATAGGCGATCTTGGCCTCGGGCACGACGATCCCCAGCTTCCCGGCCCACTTCACCCCGGCAAGGAACGCGGTGTCGTTTTCGCTCTGGTTGCCGAAGGCAAGGTTGGCGCCGCTGACGCCGGTCTCGGTGAAGGCGTTCATCTTCACCTTGGTGTATTCAAGGCCGACGAACGGGGTCACCCAGGTCTGACCCACCGGCAAACGTCCACCGGCCTCGGCGTAGAACGAGGTTACGCGGAAGTCCGGTTCGCTGGTGATGGTACCGGCGGTGGTCAGCACCCCGATGGTACGGGTCGCGTCACCGTTGAGCTTGGAGTAGCTCGCGTTGGCCCGCAGGTAGAAATCACCGCTGTCGTAACCGGCCAGCAGGCCGATCTGGAAGCCGTCGGTATTCACCTCGCCGCCGTAGAGATCGAACTCCGACTGCACCTCGCGGTAACCGCCGAAGGCACCGAAGGTGAAGTTGCTGACGGTGTAATCGACCCCGAGCAGCGCATGCGCGCCGTCGCTGCGGTGCCCGATGCCGTTGCCATCGCTCTGCACGCGGGCATCGTTGATCGCGCCCAAGGCCCACAACCTCAAGCCGCCGGCGTTATCCTGGCACTCCTTGATCCCGCCATAGTTGACCGCGCAGTCGACCTGGTCGGCCACCAGCGTGCTCACTTGCAGAGCGTTGTTGCGCAGCGCCTGCATATGTCCGGCATATTGCGCGCCGCTCAGCTGGTTCATGGCATCGCCATAGGTGGCGGCGTCACTGATCAGGAACAGGTTGGCGAGCAGCTTGCCGTAGTCCGCGGCCTGGGTCGGGCTGTAGACCGCCTGCAGCGCACCCCCGACCGCAGCCTGATTGGGCGTGAGCCCAGCCACCGCATCGAACGCCACGCGGGTGAGCGTGATGTCGACATTGGCATTGGCATCATAGACCGCAACCGGAGTGAGCAGCACCGAGCGCGTATTGGTGGTGACACTGCCGAACTGGCCGATGCGGGTCTGCGCGTCGATCACGTCGTTGAACGTGTACTGGTTGGCGTAGAGCCCGTTCGGGGTGTTCAGCTGCAGCACCAGGTTGGCACCTGTCAGCGTCGCGGTGTTGGCGGTGATCCGCGGGTAGGAGGCCTGCGCCGAATCCACCAGCAGGCTCGGCATCTGGAGCCGCAAGGTGCTGCCGCTCGCCAGCGTGAAGGTGTTCACGTTGACCCGCGCCGCCCCGTCATAGCTGGCATTGCCGAGCGCATTGTCGACCAGATAGAGCGTCGCCCCGTTCGCCACCGTGAAGGCACCGAAGTTGGTCGGGATCACGCCGTTTCCGGTCGCCATGTCGCCTGTCATCACAGCCACGGCGGGATTGACGATCCCGTCGAACGTGGTGACCCCGCTGGCAATCGTCACGGTGTCAGCATCGCTCAGCAGGATGTTGCCATAGACGCTGCTGGCACCGGTGAACCGGATGTCGACCGGGTTCGGCGCGAAGCGGGTGTTGATCGCCATGCCGCGCCGGAAGGTGGTGCCGCCATTGGTGCTGGTGCGGGCGATGATCGTGCCGCCAGCGTTGACGATCGTCATGCGGTCGGTCGATCCCGGAACAACCGGCGAGATGGCGAAGTCCCGCACCAGAATGCCGGTCGCGTCGGCGCTGCCACCATTGGTGATGGCGGTGGCGCGGATCGTGCCCGAGTTGGTGAAGGTCGCGGTGTTGACCGCGGATTCGAAGGTCACGCCGGTGGCACTGGCTTGGGTGTTGCCCGAGCCGGCAGCGCCGGTCGCCGTGGCGTTGACCGACAACGTGCCGCTGTTGGCGATGGAGCCGCTGATGCGGTTGGTCCAGCCTTCCCACGGATCCTCGGGTTCCTCCTCGGCCGGCGGGGTGTCGGCAAAGGCAAGCGGGGCCTGGGCCTCACCCTCTCCGCCGCCATGGCCGCCGCTGCCGCCGCCGCTGCCATTGCCGCCACCGCCTTCCTCGGGCGGCAGAGTGGTCGGATCGATGTTGGCGAGGATCACCATGCCCCGCGCGGTCGCTTCGGCAGTGCCGTTGCTGGTGGCGGTGGAATTGACGGTGAAGGTGCCGCTGTTCGATACATTGAGGGTGAGCGGCTCGCTGATGATGCGATAGCCGGTCGCATCAGCGATCGACTGGGCCGAACCGGCCGGGGTCGAGGTGGCATTGGCTGTCGCCGCGACGGTGAAACTGCCGCTGTTCGACAGGGAGGCGTTGAAGCCGCCGACGGAAATGCCCGCCTGCCGCACGCCCTCGGCCAGTGCATCGGCTCCGGCTTGCGAGCCGGTCGCCGTGGCGGTCGAGCCTGCAGTGAAGGTTCCGGCATTGTTGAATGTGACGTTCGAGACACCGATGATCTCGCCGTTCTGGAGCACCGCCGCGCCGAGCGACGAGGTCGCGCCCGAAGGGCCGACGCCGTTGGCGATGGACGAAAGCTGGACCGAAATCGTCCCGCCAGCCGCATTGGTCAGCGTCGCCGTGCCGATCCGGCCGACGAAGGTTTCGGGCCCGCCGGCTTCGACGATCTGGCGGATTGTGCCGTTCGAGATCGTGGTCGCGTTGGCACCGGTCGACACCGTGCCGGTCTGGGTCGCGCGCGAGGTGAAGGTCGCGGTGATCGTCCCGGCGTTGGTAATGGTCGAGTTGGCGGTGCCTTCATCGGAGCCGCTGGCCTGTGCCTGCACGAGGATCACCGAGCCCTTGCTGTCCTCTTCGCTCGAGAAGCCGTCGCCGCCCAGCGTGGTCGCCGTCGCAGTGCCGAAGCCGGTGGCGTTGGAGGAGCCGGTGATGGTGATGGTGCGCCCGGCATTGTTGACGAGGCTGGCACTGCCCACGTCCACGCCCGTGCCGTTGACGGCGCTGCGGATGTGGATCAGCCCGTGCTCGCCGCCCCCGGCCCCGGCGGTCGCGGCAGCATCGCCCGCCGACGAGGTCGCCGTCGCACTCGATGCGGCCAGCATCGTGCCGTTGTTGGTCAACGTGGTTGTGGCCGTCACGTTGCCGCTGCCGTTGCCCTGCGCACGCATGAACACGGCTTCTTCCATCTCCGACGTGGCGATGGCCGAATCCGTCGCCGCCGCAGTTGCGGTGGAGGTGAAGTTGAAGGTGCCGCTATTGGTGTGGGTGACGGTGGTGGTGCCGGTCTTGTTGCCTTCGATCACTGCTTCCTGGTGCACCCCGCCGATGGCCGAGGAGAAGGCCCGCGCCCCGAAGGCATCGCCTTCGCCCGGGCTGGTGGTGCCGGTGGCGCTCGCCACCGATCCTATCGTCAGCGAACCGCTGTTGACGAAGGCCGCCGAGACGCTTGTGTAGGGTCCGGCGATGTTCTGGTTGATCGCATCGGTGATCGAGGCGTTGGCGATCGCCTGCCCGTCGGTGTTGGTCGCGGTCGCGCGGGCGGTGACGGTGGTGCTGCCATTATTGGTCAGCGAAGCCGAATCCGACGTCGCGCCGCCCTCTTCGCCGGCGACCACCTGTTCGATCGTACCGGTCGCGACACTGTCGACATTGGCGGTGGCGGCCGGTGTGCCGGTGCTGGTTACACCGCTATTGATCGGCGTTGCTCCCGGAATGGTCGCAACCTTCGGCAAGCTCACGCCCGGAACCGTGTCCGAAACCTGCTGCGCGAGCGCCGGCATGGCCAGCCCCATCGCCACGACGGATGCGCTCAAGACAAGTGTGGTGCGCTTTGAATAAAATCCCATGATTTGCTCCCATATTTGTCTCATTGATAAATCAAGAAGACTTTTCATTGATCCCATTTGGAACCTATTGATCAATAGGATGAGCTTCAAGGTTGGCTATTTGAGGCAGATCAAATATGGAAAATAAATTCTCCATAGTTTTAAATGGTGATCGATTTTTTGTATGATTTTGATTATCGCTCGCACGAACTTGTAATTTTTTGCCTTTTAATTGGTAACGTTCACAAGAAATTGTGAGCTTTTTAGTCCGATTTTCTTGGCGCCCCGATCGGATAAGCAAAAGCGCGCAGCGGATGAAGGACTCGTGGCTGGAAGGTCCGTCCGCTTATTCGGCTCTACGGAGAAGGGTGCGCAAAGCGAGCATGGGGCGATCGCGCCATAAGCACGCAGCCCCTTCCACCCCGAGACATGCGCGGGTTCGATTGACCGGGCGGCGCAGGCCTATGTCATAATGATCACCGCGGGACCGCGTTCGATCTAACTGCAGGTCGGCGGCGGCTATACCGGCTTCAACAACTCCGACGGCACAGCGCAGGCAATGACCTCGAACAGCACGGTCTCGCAAAGCCCGATCGATGGCTTTGCCTTCTGCAATCCGCCCGCGCAGGCCTATATCGGCGCAAGGCGGCCTAGAACCGGCGCAGATGCCAGAGTGCTGGCAAGGTCACCCCACATGCCGCCGGACGAACTCCGTCTGCAGTGCGGTGAAGGCGTGGGCGAGCGGGTTGTCGTCCATGTCGAAGGCGTGGATTGCGCCGGCCACCTCGTCATAGGACACCGCAACCCCGGCCTCCTCCAGCCGGCGGGCATAGGCGCGCACCTCGTCGAGGAAGAGATCGCAGGTGCCCACCCCGATCCATGTCGGCGGCAGGCCCGCAAGATCGGTGCGCCGCGCCGCGACGGCGTAAGGCATTGCGGCAGCATCGCGGCCCGCACCGAGATAGGCCGGCCAGGCAAAGCGGTTGCTGGTGTTGCGCCAGATGCTGTGATTGATCGCGTCAAGCTCGCGCCGTCCGGCGGTGCGATCATCCAGCATGGGGTAGACCAGTAGCTGCCCGGCAGGCTGCGTGCCGCCTTCATCATGCAGGCGGTGCACGAGGTTTGCGGCAAGCCCGCCGCCCGCGCTGAAGCCGCCGATCACGAGCTTCGCAGAGTTGATCCCCAGCTCTCCGGCCCGGGCAAGCACGCGGTGCCATGCGGCATGGCCATCATCCAGAGCGGCAGGAAAGGGCTCCTGCGGGGCCAGCCGGTAGGCGGGGCAGATCACCGGCACGCCCAGCGCCTTGGCGAACAGCGCAGCCTTGGGAAAGATATCTTCCGGCCGTCCGAACAAAAAGCCGCCGCCGTGAAACAGGATCAGCGCGCCATCGCCCTTGCGCTGGTCCGGGGTGATGATCGCCATGCGCTGGCCGCCCGCCATGTCCCAGCCAAGGCTCACCCCGGCAGGATCGAAGGGCGGACGGACATAGCGCCCGAGCAGACGCAGGAGCCGGTAGGTAAAGCGGTTCACCACCAGCTTGCCGAGCCGCTTGTCGAGTGCGGCAAGTTCGGGCGCCATAGCCGGCGGGTTGGCGGAACTGTGCGCCGGGCCATCACCTGTGTTGCTGGTCGTCATCGATCCCCCCCCGCCCGTGATTGCGCCATCGTAGACGCGCGGGCGCCGGGCGCGCAAGCGGTGCGCCTCCTGCAAAAAGCACAGGTCTCCCGCCAGCGGGCATCGGCTAGGCAGGGGGGCAAGATGCAGGCAGAAAGAATGGCGATGACCCAGCAATACACCTCCGAACTTGCGCTCTTCATTAATGGCAGCTGGCGCAGCGGCGAGGGGCGCGAGACTCTGGTTGTGCGCAATCCGGCCTCGGGCGCTGGCATCGCTGATCTGCCGGTGGCGACGCCCGCCGATCTCGAGGAAGCGCTGGCCGCAGCCGAGCAGGGCTTCCGGGCTTGGCGCGCGGTCGATGTCGACACGCGGGCTGCGATCCTGCGCAAGGCTGCCGCTCTGCTGCGCGAGCGGGCGGAGATGATCGCGGTGCTGCTCACCACCGAACAGGGCAAGCCCAAACCCGAAGCGCTGGGCGAGATCATAGGGGCGGCCTCGTTCTTCGATTTCTACGCCGAGGAAGCGCGGCGTGCCTATGGTCGGGTGCTGGTGCGCCCCACCGGCCAGCGCGCGCTGGTGATCAAGCAGCCGGTCGGGCCGGTGGCGGTGTTCACGCCGTGGAACTTCCCCGTCTACATGCTGGCCAAGAAACTCGCGCCCGCGCTTGCCGCCGGGTGCTCGGTGATTGCCAAGCCTGCCGAGGAGTGCCCCGCCTCGACCTCGGCGATGATGCGCTGTCTGGCCGATGCGGGCGTTCCCGCCAATGTCGCCCAGATGGTCTACGGCGTACCCGACACGATCAGCCGCACGCTGATTGCCTCGCCGGTGATCCGCAAGGTCAGCTTCACCGGATCGACCGCAGTCGGCAAGCACCTGATGCGGCTGGCGGCGGACGGGGTGAAGCGGATCACCATGGAACTTGGCGGCCATGCGCCGGTGCTGGTGTTCGATGATGTCGATCTCGCCAAGGTGCTCGACATGCTGGTGGACCAGAAGTTCCGCAATGCAGGGCAGGTCTGCGTCGCGCCGACGCGCTTCTATGTGCAGGAGGGGATTTACGAAGCCTTCCTTGCGGGTTTTGCCGAGCGGACCGCAGCCTTGAAGGTCGGCAACGGGCTGGATGCCGGGGTGCAGATGGGCCCGCTCGCCAATCCGCGCCGTCCTGAGGCGCTCACCGGTCTGATCGGTGATGCCACCGCGCAAGGCGGGCGGCTGCTGGCAGGCGGCAGCGCCTATGGCGAAGGCTTCTTCTTCCAGCCGACCCTCATCGCCGATGTGCCGAACGATGCGGCGATCATGAACACCGAGCCTTTCGGCCCCGTCGCCGTGACCCGGCCCTTTGCCACGCTGGACGAGGCGATTGCGGAGGCCAATCGTCTGCCCTTCGGCCTTGCCGCCTTCGCCTTCACCAATGATCTGCGCACCGCCAATCTGGTCGGCGATGCGATCGAAGCGGGCATGGTCGGGATCAACAGCTTCGCCATCTCGGTGGCGGACGCGCCGTTTGGCGGGGTCAAGGAATCCGGCTTCGGCAGCGAAGGCGGACCGGAAGGGCTCGACAGCTACATGGTGACCAAGGCAATCCACCAGGCCTGAAGGCCGCGCCGCCCTTCGGGGCGGACACGGCTATCAGGCCAGGACGGCATCAGAACTCGATGCTGAACTCCACCCCGCCTTCGCGGTTGGCGCTCACCACACCGAAGTAGAACACGCCCGCATCCAGCGTGTTGGTGATGCGGTTGCCCTTGTTCAGCAGATCGCGGCCATAGACCGCGAGCCGCATGCGCTTGAAGGTGTCGCCCGTATGGATGAAGGCGAGCGAGGCATCGAGCGTGGTGTGCGCGGCGATGATGTCGCGGTTGCGGCCCGTCGTATCGCGTCGCGGCGAGGTGAAGAATTCATCGAGATAGGCAAGGTTTGTGTTAAAGTTGATGCTGTTGCGATCATCCAGCGGCCGATCGTAATCGAGCCCGACGTTGGCGGTCCATTCCGGCGCACGGCGGAAATTCGCGATCCCGGTGATGTCGACAAACCGCCCCGGATTGGCGAGATCGGGGATCAGGAAGTCCTTGTACTTGGCCGAGAGATAGGCCCCTGACGCACGCAGGGTCAGCTCGGGCGTGGGTCGGGCGATCACTTCCAGTTCGACACCCTTGGTCCGCGCGCTGGCGGCGTTGTCGACGATGGTTTCGGTCCCGCCGCCCACGGCCGGACGGATGATCTCTTCCTGCTTGTCGTCGTAGTTGACGATGAAGGCCGCCAGATTGAACTGCACCCTGCCATCGGCAAAGGCGGTCTTCGCGCCGACTTCGAAGCTGTCGACGGTTTCCGGCTCGTAGGGGCCGATCGCGGCCGCCGTGGTGGCGCGGCCGTTCCAGCCACCCGAGCGGAACCCGCGTGACCAGCTGCCGTAGAGCAGCGTATCGTCATCGGGCTTCCAGTCGAGGATGACGCGCCAGGTCGGATCGCGCCAGGTCTCCTTGCCCTGCGCGGCGAACGGCACGGCGAGGGTCTGGTTGAGCTCGAACTCCTTGGTTTCGATGGTGTAGCGCCCGCCTGCGGTAAGCCGCACATCGTCGCTCAGCTTGAAGATGCTTTCGGCAAACACCGCGAAGGATTGCAGGTCTTGCGAGGCGGTCGCGCTCTGGATCGGGACGTTGATCGCGGTCGGCGCGGGCACCTGCGGCGGGAACAGCGGCAAGGCGAGATAGGCCAGCCCGCCCCGGCCGCCGTTGAAGATGCCCGGCTGGATCGAATAGCTGGTGTCGAGGTAATAGACGCCGGCAACGATATCCATCCAGTCAGTGATATCGCCCGCGACCCTGATTTCCTGGCTGAACTGCTGGTAATCCTGATCGCGCGCGGCGACGAACAGCGGCACGCCTGCCCCCGGCACCCCGGTATAGGACACCGGCGGCGTTCCGGTGTTTTCCTCGGTCAGCTGGTCATTCGATTTGCGGAAGCCCGTGATCGAGGTGAGGTTGAGACCGCCGAGCGTCGTGTTCATCTCCAGCGAGGCATTCCAGCCTTCAAAGAAGCTCTTGAACGGAATGCTGGTGTTGGCGAGGCGGAAATTCTCCGTCGCCTGCCGCACCGCGCCCTGCGTGTCGCAGCCCAGATCACCGAGCCCGATCGCGCGCGTGTAATCGCAGATGTTCCCACCGGCACCGAAAGGCAGGCCAGAGGCGCGGGTCAGGTTGATCGCGGTGGGGAACTGCGAGCGGTCCTTGTTGTAGCCGACCGTCGCCAACGCGGTGAAATTGTCGACTTCGAGCAGCGCGGTAAGGCTGAGGTTGTAGATGTCGCGGCCATTTTCGCGCTTGCCGGTGTAGCGGTTGATGGTCGGCGAATCCGAAGTGCGGCGCAGGCCCGCCAGCTTGACCGACAAGGCGTCGCCGATCTTGGGCAGGTTGAGCACGCCTTCCAGATCGAGCGAATTGAAGCTGCCATAGCGTGCCTTGAACTTGCCGCCGAGCTCGCCCGTGGGCCGTGTGTGGCGCACGCTGATGGTGCCGCCGATGGTGTTGCGGCCAAACAGCGTGCCCTGCGGCCCGCGCAGCACTTCGATCGATTCCAGATCGTCGAAGTCGATATTGGCGCCGGTGTTGGTGCCGAGGAACACCCCGTCGATCACCACGCCGATGGCCGGATCGAAGGTCTTTTCAAGATCGGCAAAGCTGATCCCGCGGATCGAGGCACCCAGTGCCTGACCGCTGAAGTTGATCCGGGACAGCTGCACGTTGGGCAGCAGGCGCTGCAAGCTGTTGACGTCGGTGATGACGACACTCTCGATCGTCTTGGCAGGAACCGCGCTGATCGCGATCGGAGTATCCTGCAGGGTTTCCGTACGGAAGCGTGCGGTGACAACAATTTCCTTGAGCGAGCCGTCGCTGGCCTCCGCATCCTGCGCCGCAGCATCATTGGACTGTGCGAAAGCCGTGGTGGCGGTGAGGGCCGTGCCCAGCAGGGCTGCCCGGTAAAGCGCCACGCGCGCGCTCTTGAAAAACGTCATCGCTCTCTCCCCTGATGAGCCGGAATTATCGGGCTTTCCCCCTGCTGCCCGGCTCGCGCAGCAAGTGCCATTATTGCAATAAGTGAACTGTTTTTCCGCGCCGCCCACAACTGTCCAAAATGAGCGGAGAACATCGCCTGCGATCATGCCGTTACGGCACAAAGGCGCTTTGTGATTTTCCGGGGCGCCAGCGCCTGACACTTCTGGGGGCAGTCCGTCATCGCCAGCTTGCTATAACTGCAATCAATCCGCTCGCCGCATCGCAGAAAGGAAGAGCCGCGCCATGAATGCACCCGGCAAGATTGTTCCGCCGCAAGGGGGCGATCCCTATGGCCATCCCGGCTTTGATCCGGTGCATGAAGAACTGCGCGGCGTGCCGCTGGCGATCGAGGGCGATCTGCCGGCCGAACTGGACGGAGTGTTCCTGCGCAACGGCACCAATGCGCGGTTCGCACCGCGCCGCCGCCGCCACATGTTCGATGGCGAGGCCATGCTCCACATGATCGAGTTGCGAGGAGGCGAAGCGCGCTATTCCAACACCTATGTGCGTACTCCGCGCACAGCATGGATCGAGGCCGCCGGACGCAATCCTTTCTTGGGCATCGCCGACCTCACCAGCGGCGGCAAGGGCGCGCTCGCCGGCCTGATGCTGGAGCGGCTCAAGACGCGCTTCGGCCTGCTGCCCCGGATGAGCGCGATCGAGGCCGGCAGCAACGGCACGGCGGTGCTGCACCATGACGATCGGCTCTATTGCCTGCAGGAAACCGCCCTGCCCTTCCTGCTCGATGTGGCGCGCGATGCGCAGGGCTGGCTGACACTGGACGGGCGCGGGCGCAACGAGACATTCGGCGGCCAGCTCGACTGCCCCTTCAGCGCCCACCCCAAGACCGACGAGGCCTCCGGCACGGTGTTTTCGATCGGGCAGGATTTCACCGCGGGCACCACCCACCTGACGCGGCTCGGCCGGGGCGGCACGATCGCGACGAGCACGGTGATGGAAGGCAAGCCGGCCGCCTTCTTCATCCATGACTACATCCTGACCGATACGCACATCATCTTCCCCGACAGCTCGCTGCGCTTCAACCCCGCCGGGCTCGCCGGGCCGGACGCAAGCGTTGCCAGTTTCGACGCCGACCGGCCGCTCCGCTTCGGGATGATCGCGCGCGATCATGCGACAGGAGATCCGGTGCGCTGGTTCGAGACCGCCCTGCCGGGCCACATCTGGCACATCGCCAATGGCTGGGAGGCAGACGGCGCGCTCCATGTCTATGCCCCGGTGTTCCGCGACTACCCGCCGTTCATGCCGATCCACACTCCGGCCGAACCCCATTCGCAATTCGTCCACTGGCGGCTCGATCTAGGCAGCGGCGCGGTGAGCGAGCGGGTGCTGCTTGATCACCACTATGAACGCCCCGGCATCGACTGGAGCCGCCATGGCCAGCCGACCCGCTACACCTGGCTGCTGGATGAAAGCGGCGGGGTGATGGGCAAGGGCGTGCTCAAATATGATCTCTTCGAGGAGCGCGAGGCCGGATACGTCGACTATGGCGGCCTGCTCGGCGGCGAGCCGGTGTTCGTGCCGCGCACTGATGGCACCGCAGAGGGTGACGGATGGATCGTCGATCTGCTCGCCGATGGCACACGCGCGGTGCTGATCGTGGCCGATGCCGCCACCATGCAGGAACGCTGCCGCATCCCGCTCCCGCAGCCCGTGCCGTTCGGGGTTCATGCCCTGTGGCTTGACCGCGCAGCGACCGACGCTCTGATCGCGAGCTGACAGGCCCCTCATATTGCTAGCAGAAGCGCCGCCCGCCCTGTGGCAGCTTCCGCCCAAACCGGAGAGCAACGCACCATGACCCAGCCGTTCTTCAACCATCCCTACCTGTCAGGCCACCACGAGCCGGTGCGGTTCGAGGCGACCGCGCCCGATCTCATCGTTGACGGCGATCTGCCGGAGGACCTGGCCGGCGTGTTCTACCGCAACGGGCCGGAGCCGCTCTATCCCACCCGCGAGGGGGATTATCACTGGTTCGACGGGGACGGCATGGTCTACGCCATGCACTTCGAAAACGGCCGGGTGTCGCTTCGCAACCGCTGGGTGCGGACCGAGAAGTTCGAGCTGGAAAAGGCCGCGGGCCGCCGTCTGTTCGGAATGTTCGGCAATCCCATGACCGCCGATCCCTCGGTGCAGGGCAAGCATTACAACACCGGCAACACCAACATCATCCTGCACGGCGGCAAGCTTCTGGCGCTGATGGAAGGCTCGCAGCCGGTCGCGATGGACCCCTTCGAGCTGTCGACGCTGGGCGTGCACGACTATGACGGCACCATCGCCTCGACCTTCTCGGCCCACCCGAAGATCGACTACGCCACCGGCGAACTGGTGAATATCGGTGCCAACATCAACGGCTTCACCGGCGCGGCCGAGCTGCAATATACCATCACGACGGCCGAAGGCGTGGTGCGCCATGCGGCGGTGATCCCGATCCCGCACATGGCGCTGATCCACACCTTCCTGCTCACCGAAAACTGGGTGGTGATACCGGTGATACCGCTCGATTCCGATCTCCAGCGCGCCATGCGCGGCGGCCCGATGACCGCGTGGAACACCGGACGCCCGACCAAGCTTGCGCTCCTGCCGCGCGAGGGCACGGCTGCCGACGTGCGCTGGTTCGAATTCGATCCGCGCCACATGTTCCACGAATGCAACGCCTGGGAAGAGGACGGCAAGATCATCGCCGATGTTGCCGCGGCCAACGGCACCGCGCTGTTCCCCGATCAGGACGGCAACTGGCTGACCCACGCGGAAACCACGCTCTCGCTGCGCCGCTGGACGATTGATCTCGCCGAAGCCAGCATGCGCGAGGAAACGCTGAATGATCGCGACATCCAGTTCCCGCGCCCCGATGACCGGCTGATGACCCGCAAGACCCGCCAGGCCTATGGCAACATGAACCTCAACTCGGTCGACGGGCGGGTCGACGGGATGGACGCGGTGCTGCGCTTCGACACGCAGAGCGGGAAGGAAGATTTCTACCACTTCGGTCCGGGTTCGGCCGCGGGCGAGCTGGTGTTTGCCCCACGCGTAGGGGCGACCCACGAGGCCGATGGCTATGCCATGTCGCTGGTGCACCGCGCCAATTCGCCCACCAGCGAACTGGCAATCTTCGCTGCCACCGATATTGCCGCCGGCCCGATTGCCACGGTGCGGATCCCGTTCCGCGTGCCTTCGGGCTTCCACTGCAACTACTACTCGGCGGACAACCCGTTCTATCTGGCGGCGGCAGGGGGCGCTGCCTGAGCCACGGCGGACTCGGGCAGGCTCGGGTGGTGTAACACCAGCGCCGAGAGCCCGAGCCATGCGGTGAACATGATGAGGTAGGGCCAGCGGCGCGGCCATAGCTTGGCGACGAGCAGGGTGGCCGCTGCCGTTCCGGCCAGCGCGGCAAGTTCCGATCCCGCAAGCGAAGCGCCCGTCCCGCTCAGCGCGGTGCGGATCGCCGCGCTCGCCCATTGCGCCGGCAGGAGCGCCAGCAGCCAGTCGGGCAGCGCGCCGGGCTGGGCCGCAGCGACAAACAGCATCGCCCCCTCCCCGCCGACCACCGCCAGCGCGATCCACCAGCCGCGCGCCTGTGCGCTGCGAGCAAACAGCGCGCCGCGCGCGGCAAAGCTGATGGCGGCGATGAGCAGCGCAAGGGCGAGCGATGCAGGGTGCGGCAGTGCCGCCTTGCCCTGCATGTGCGCGAGCGCAACGAATGCTGCCGCGGGGACCAGGGCAAGAACAACCCCGATCGTCAGCCGGCCTGCCGCCGCTGCCCCGATCATCCCCGCGCCCATCATGCCAACCGCCACCAGCGGGGCGACGGGAGGGGTTCCCGGCAGCAGCAGCAGGGCGCAAGCGGGCACAACACACCCCGCCAGCGCCGCGCTCAGCCACGCCGCGGGGGCAGTCTTCTCCGCGTTCGTGTGCTGTGTCAGATCATGCCGCCCTTGCGCGCGGCCTGTGTCGCAGGGGCACGCATGAAGCCGAGATTAGGCGAGGCAAAGCGCGCGATGTTGGGCGCGATCAGCGGCAGCTCGGTTGACGATACCCCGAACCATGTCGCGAGCGTGGCCGAGAATTCGTCGACCGACACCGCGGGCAACAGGCGCCCTTGCCCGACCTGATCATCGCTCGTCAGCGAGACCCGCGGCGCGCGGCCATAGAACCGCCCACCCTGCACGTTACCGCCGACAATGAAGTGATGCGCGCCCCAGCCGTGATCCGAGCCATCGCCGTTGGAGGACAGCGTGCGCCCGAAATCGGACGCGGTGAAGGTGGTGACATTGCCGGCCACCCCCAGCTCGACGGTCGCCTTGTAAAACGCGTCCATCGCGAAATCGACCTGCCCGAGCAGCGCGTCATGCGTGCCGATCAGCCCGTCGTGATTGTCGAACCCGCCGAGCGAGACGAGGAACACCTGCCGCGTCACGCCCAGACTGCCGCGCGCCGCAATCATCCGGGCGACAACCCGCAGCTGGTCGGCCAGCCGGTTGCCGGTGCCGAAGCTGGTGTTGAGTGTGACGCCTGCAAGCGCGCTGTTGACGAAGGTGCCGAACTGCAGCGAGCGATCGTTGAAGCGCGCATAATCGGCGGCGAGGACATTGCCGGTACCGGTGCGCAGCAGGCTCGACAGGGTCTGCGCGGCGGTCGCCGAACCGAACACCTGTCCGGCCTGAACCGGCGCGAACAGCGTCGCTCCAGAAGGCGAGACCTGATAGGGGATCGCGTTCTGGCCGCTCAGGAACACCGCATTGCCGGTGGCATTGATCGCGGTGAACATCGAATTGGTGTTCGACGTCAGCGCCAGATCGCCGATGCGCCCGCCCCAGCCTGTGCGCGAGCCTTCGGGCTGCGAGCTCTGCCAGGTCGATTGCTGGTCATTATGCGAGAACAGCTTGGCCGGGCGCGGCACCACGCCGGCATCATATTGCGCGCGGGTCAGCGGCGCGAGCAGCGGGCCGACATTGAGCAGCGGGGCCATCACGCCCTGATCATAGAGCGCCTTCAGGCGCGGCATGGTCGGCGCGATGGCATAGGTGATGTCGTCGGTCAGCGTCTGGCCCGAGGGCGGCATCAGCACCGTGTTGGCGAGCGAGGCCCGCGCAAGCGCGATCCCGTTGGCGGCTTCCGATCCCGCCGTGCCGCGGATCGTCTGATAGCGCGCGTAATTGGTGGCATCGAAGGGGATCAGCGTGTTGGCGTGATCATTCCCGCCATAGAGAAACACGCAGACCAGCGCCTTGTAGCCCCCGGCATTGCTGAAGGCCGCCGCCTCGCTCAGCCCTGCAAGGCCCAGCGCATAGGACGAGGCCGTCCCCATCATTGCCAGCTGGCCGGTGCGCTGCAGGAAAGCGCGCCGTGCGATCTCGTTACCCTTGCCGATAAACATGCCCGCGTCCTCTGCCGTCTATTTCTGGATGAGGTAATCGGTGGAAGCGAGGATCAGCATCACCCCGATCCGCACCCGTTGCAGCTTGACTTCGTTGCTTGATGTCGCCGTCACCGTCACGCTCTCCATCGCCGTGCGCACGGCATCGCGGACGCTGGTGCTGAGCTGCCGCCCGGTGAGCAGCAGATCGAGCCGGTCGAGCAGCTGGGCGGCGTCCTGCGCGATCGCGATCTCGTTCGAATAGTCGAGCACCAGATCGGCTACCGGCGCACGCTGGCCCTGCACCGCGCGTTCGAGGAAGTTGATATAGCCCGCCACCGAGGTCTCGTTGACCAGCTGGAACTCGGGCGCCAGCAGGCCGCGATTGGCGATTTCGGTGTTGGCCGGGAAGTAGGCGGGGCGGAAGAAGTTGAACACCGATGGCGATCGCAGCGGGCTCTGGCCGAGCGCAGTCGCCGGATCGGTGAGATCGCCGATCTGCCAGTTGCCGTTGTTCGACCGTCCGCCAAAGGTGCGCGCCAGCTGCGCCAGCCGCAGCACCGGCTCGCGCAGCTTGCCGAAATTGGCGTTGGTCAGGCCCGCCGAATCGAGCGCTTCGTTATCCGTGAGGATCGCCTTGAACACCGCCGCCAGATCGCCCCGGCGGCCCGCTCCGTTATTGTTGAACACCGCCGCGACCCGCCCGACATAGGCAGCTGACGGGTTGCTCGTCACCAGCCGCTGGATCATCTGCTTGGCAAAGAACGGGCCGACATTGGGGTGGTTGAACAGATGATCGAGCGCGAGCCGCAGGCTCTCGGTCGCATCGGTGCCAGCCGGGATCGTCAGGCCGAGGAAGGTCTTGGCCTCGGTCGAGTGGAACCCGTTGGCGCGCGGGGGCTGCCAGCGGGCGGGATTGCTGGTCATCGGGCGGCGGGCATATTCCGGATCGGGAATCTGCCGCGTCCCGCCGACTTCCGTCGTCGCGGTCAGCCCGAAGAAATCGAAGTCATACCCCGTGAACACCCGCGCCAGCCCGGACACATCGGCGCTGGTATAGGTCTCGATCGAATTGCCGCCCGAAAGCTTCTGGGAGCCATCGGGATTGAGCTCGAACAGGCCGATGGTGAAGAGCTGCATCACCTCGCGCGCGTAGTTTTCGTCCGGCACCCGCCCGCTGGCGTCCGCGCGGCGGTTGCCGCGGGTGTTGAGGAACACGCCCATCGCCGGGTTCAGGGTGATGTCCTGCAACAGATCGCGGAAATTGCCGAAGGCGCGGCGGTTGAGGATGTCCCAATATTCCGCGATCGCCGGTCCGCGCCACGTCATCGCGATCCCGCCGAGCCCGACCACGAAGAATTCCGAAAGCGCGAAGGCCACCCGCTTGCGCACGCCGTTGCCGCCCGAAAGCAGCTGCGACCAGACCATGTAATCGCCGGTGATCAGGCCATCATAGAAGCGGTTGGCATCGACCCTGTCGAACCCGCGCGCAGCAAGGAATTCGCGGCCGCTCTGGTCATTGGCGATGCCCATCTGGCGATCGAGCCAGGGCTCGTAACCCTCGCTGCGCAGATCGGTGATCGCGCCGGTGGAGGCGGACAGCGAGGCCTGAAGCAGGAAGCGAGCCGCCTCGGCATCGGACTGCGGCTTGCGCACGGTCGAAACCGGCGGGGGGGTGCCGCCGCCCGTGCTGGTGCCCGAACCGCCGCCGCCGCAAGCGGCAACGGCCAGCGCGAGCGTGCTGACAGCAGCGGCTTTGGCTGGAAGCGGTGCCGCAGGCGCGGGGGAAGGCCCTGGGGAGGGCTCGTGCTGCGGCAGCGGCTGGAGCGCCTCCGCGTCGTTCAAAGTGGCTTCGGGCTCACCGCCTGGACGATACATACATCCCCCTTCTTTCAGCCGGCCAACGTGCGAGAGCCCCTCAACCCTTCGCGCGTTGGTGCGGAAATCTTATCAGGGCTTTGCTGCCGTGAAAGCAAGCCGGATTTCCCCTGATTATGTGGCGGTCAAAATCACGCTGGCAGCGAGAGATGCTTGGCGCCGAACACCGACTGCCAGCTCTCGATCTCGTCCACCACCGCCTCGTCGAGCGCGTGGATCAGATCCGCGGCGGCGGCATAGGTCAGCGCGCTTTCCGCGCCCGACAGCAGCAGGGAGATGCGCGCCTCGATCTCGCCCAGCTTTTCCGCCGCCACCCGCGAGATCGCCCCGAAGCGTTCGAAATCGCCGAAATAGCGGATGCCGGAAAGGTTGGCGCCCAACGTCGGGAAGGCGACGCCGAAGAAGGTCAGGACCGGCGAGATGTCATCAGGCAGGGCTTTGGGCACTACGCCTGCAACCGTGCCCAGCTTCAGCACCAGATAGGTCGAGACCGAGGCGACCGCGAGCGCGAAACAGGTTTCTGCCACACGGTCGATCCGGTGGTGGACGGTCTCCAGCCGGTGCGCCTTGGCCTCGTGATAGGCGCGCTGGGCGCTGACATGGGGCAAGGCCACGCCCGCGAGCCCTGCGCGCAGATAGTCGCGGGTGACGCGGACGCGCGGCAGGCCGACCGAGCGCAGCGCGTGGCGGGCGAAATGTTCGGGCCATTCGCCGCCTGCCCCGCCGCCCCCTCCGCCGCCTGTGCGCGGCCAGCGACCGGTGGGCCGCGAAACCCCCAGCAGCAGCAGCCCGGGCGCGTGGCGCAGATATTCGGCGACGCGCCGCAGTTCGAACCAGCGGCGGTGCCAGCCGCGCCGCGATCCGGCTGCCGTCATGACGACAATCCCGACCAGCACCAGCAGTTCGACGCCGGCAAAGATCCACTTGAAGTCGGCCATCCGCGCCGGAAGGAACAGGATGCCGATCATCACCGCCAGCGCTGCCAGCACGAAGTTGACGCACATTCCGCTGCGATAGGCATCGGCGAGGTGGCTCGCGATCCCGTCAGCCCAGGCGAACATCGGCAAGACCTCGCCGCGCAGCCGCCCGGCCACGCCGGCATCGCCGCCGGGCATGGCATCGGCCGCCGCCAGCAGGCTTGCCGCGCTCCCGCTCGCAATCGCCTGAGGCGCCTCGTAATCGATCTTGAGCGAAGCCAGCGCGCCCGGCCCGCCGCCGAACACCCGTTCGATCCTGCGGTAAAAGCCGAAAGCGCGGCTGCTGCTGCCACGCCATGTCTCGCGGTCGAGCAGCTGCGGGCTCCAGCCCTCGGCCACCACGGCGGCGCGGATAATCGCTTCGAGCCGCGCGTGATCGGGCGCGTTGTCGCGGGCTTGCGCGAGTTCCTCGGGACGGGTCAGGATCGACCAGCTCTCGGGCGTTGCGGGATCGATCAGCAGCACCGGCGTGCCCATCGCCAGCGCGGTGGTGACCGTATGGCCGGTGCCGCCCGGCAGATTGGCGATCTTGCCGTCCCACACCGCGATCACGAGATCGGTGCGCTCGATCATCACCCGGCCTGCGAGCGCGACATTGTCCGATGCCAGCGCCTCGAAGGCGCGGGCAGCCACGCGATCTTCCGGTGCGGCGAGACTGGCGAGCCACAAGGCCTCGACCTCGGCATCGCGGTCCGCCAGTTCGAACAGATGCGCGCGCGCGGTGATCGCGCGGATCGCGGCGGCGCGGGCTTCGACAGCGGGATCAGCGGCCGGCCCGCCGCGGCACAGTGCGGCGGCATCTGCGGGCGCTAAGGGATGGGCATTGATCGCCAGATTGAGATCGGCCCCGAAAGGCAGCGGCACCACCAGCTCCCAGCCGCGCTCAAGCGCCAGATCGGCGGCAATCTGGTCGGTCCCGTCCACCAGCAGGCTGTGCAGGCGCAGCGCGCCGCGCGTGCCCGGCAGAGCGGCTGCCGTCTCCTCGATCCGGGCGAACAGCGCGGCGAGGGCATCGGCGATCCCGGCAGCATGGGCTCCGAAAGAGGGGTTGCTGGCGCGATGTCCGGTGATGCCCAGCGCCAGGTGCGGCTGCCAGCTGTCGGGGCGATGCCACGCCGCCGGGGACACGGAAGGCAGCAAGGGCATTGGCAGATGGTCTCCTTGCCGGTCAGGCGCGCAGGCTTATGGCCGTCTGTAACGCGGCCAAGTGCCTGCTTACAAGGCCCGAGACAGCGGTTTGACCCTGCCCCGCGAAAAGCGCATTATGCCAAGGCAATACCCAGAGCGCGGGAGGGGAGCGATGCGGGTAGGCTTGCTGTTCGTTTCATGGCTGGCGGCAATGCTGGCGGCAGGGATCGCCGCCCCGGCGAGTGCCCAGATGCCGGCGCCGGTGCCCTACATCTATGACGAGCGTCTTGGCGATGGTCTGAAGCTCGCCCCGCGCAACAAGCCCGCTGCGCAGATCGCGGCCGAACAATCCGCTGCCGATGCCGCCGAGGCACGCTGCAATGCCGGTGATAGCGCGGGCTGTGCAGCGCTGGGTCATGCCTTCCTGCATGGCGAGGGGCGCCCGCAGAACCGTCCGGTGGCCGAACTGCTGCTGCGTCCGGCCTGTGATGCAGCCGAGGCGGCAGGCTGCCGCGATCTCGGACTGCTGCTGCGCTCGATCGAAGAGGCCGCTCTCCGGATGGAGGGCACGCTGGTGCTCGGGCGCGCCTGCCGGCTCGGCAATCCCGAGGCCTGCAACGAAGAGGCGGCCGCAGTGTCCTATGGCACGGACGGCCGCGATGGCGACAAGGAAAAGGCCGAAGCCATGCGCCGCGCGGCCTGCGACAAAGGCGGCATCAGCGCCTGCCGCTGGCTCGGCTCCGAACTTGCGGGGAGCGATGATCCTGAGCGCCGCGACGAGGGCCTCCGCCTGCTCGAACGCCAGTGCCTCAGCGGTGACTCTGGTGCCTGCAACTGGATCATCTACCCCCTCCAGCGGCAGACGCCGGTGCCCACCGCCCTTGTGCGGGAGATGACCGAGAAGGGCTGCGAGGCGGGAGCTGCCAATCTGTGCCGCGAGCTTGGCGAACTTCGCTTTGCCGAGGCCAGCGGGCCGCCGGAACAGCGCGTCGCGGCGCTGGCTGCCTTCGATCGCGCCTGCGCCCTGTCAGACGGGTATTGCTACACCCCCACAATCATCCGCAGCCGTCCGGTGCTGGCGGAAAGCTGCGCGCGCGAGGTGCAGACCGATTGCCTTGCGCTCGGGCGGATCTACGCCAGCAGCAGTTCACTGCTCTATTCCCCTGCCGAGGCGGTGCAATTGCTGGGCGCGGCCTGCGAAGCCGGGCTCGCCGAAGCCTGCGGCGATGCAGCCCGGGTGGTGGCCAATGACGACATCCCCGAAACGCCCGAGGAAGCGGCGCGCAGGGCGTTCTGGCTGGATCTGGGATGTCAGGACGGACAGGATGCCGATTGCGACAGGCTCGGCAAGGAACTGCTCGATGGCGACCCGACGCCCGAGCAACGCGAGCGCGGCTATGCGCTGCTGCAACTGGCCTGCGGACGCGGTGAGGAAAGGACCTGCGCGGATCTCGACAGGCGCGCCTTCACCGATCCCGATGCGCCGATCCTTTCGGTCGACTGGCGCTTCCGGCCGCCACTGACTCCCGAGGAGGTAGCCGAGGCACGGAGGCTGAAGGACGAAGAGGAAGCGCGCGAGGAAGCGGCACGCTGCACCGTCACCGAGGTCAGCTATCGCGGATCTGTATGGCTGGACCGGCTCTGTCAGGGGCGCGTAGTGGCGATGGTAGAGGGCCGTGCAGCGCGCCGCGGCGAAGCACCTTGGCAGGCGCTGTTCTGGCGGCCCGAGCGGCTCCCCGATGGCCGCCAGTTGACCCGCGCACAGCAGGTCGAATGCGGCGGCGCGCTGGTGCGCGAAGGCTGGGTGCTGACAGCCGCGCACTGCGTGGTGGACAAGAAGAAGCGGCTGACGCTCACCCCCGGACACACAGTGCGGCTCGGCGTCTACGAGGCGCAGGCATTGCAGGGCGAGAGCTACGACATCAGCCAGGTCTTCGTGCATCCCGACTACCATGAAGGAGCGCGGGTGTTCGACATCGCGCTGGTGCGATTGAACACCTCGCGCCGCATCCGGCGCGGCACAGTCGGCGAGATCCGGACCATCCCCTTCGACGATACCCCGGTGGAGCAGCGCGTCATCCGCGCCGGGATCCCGGTGTTCGTCTATGGCTGGGGGCTGACCGCCTTCGAGGGAACCTCGAGCAACATCCTGAAGGCTGCCGAACTCAAGACCGAGGCCGCGAGCGACTGCGAGAAGCGCACCAAGACCGATCAGGGCTTTCTCAAGTCGGCGCTGATCTGCGCCAAGGCCGACGACAGATCGCAGGCCTGCGACGGCGATAGCGGCGGGCCGCTGGTGCGCTATGAACAGGGGGGGATGCGCAGCCCGGTGGTCATCGGCGTGGTCAGCGCAGGCACGAATTGCGGCGAGACCGGGGTCGCCAGCCGCTACACGCGGGTGGGCAAGATGACCGACTGGATCGCGCGGGTGCTGCGCGGGGTCGAGCGCCCGGTCGCGCCGCCGGCAAGGCGATGACGGGCAAGACGGGGGAAGAATGGTACAGGTGAGAGCATTCTGGATCGCGCTGGGATTGGCTGCGGCAGCCACTTCCGCACCGGCAGCGTCGCAGGAGCCGCCCGCGCCGCTGGTCTATTCGGAGCAATCCCTGATCGAGCGCGCCGATCCGGCCAAGCCGGCCGAGGTACGCGCGCGCGAAGAAGCCAGCGCCGCGGCCGCCGAAGCCGCCTGCACCGCGGGCAACCCGGCGGGCTGCGCAAGGCTTGGACGGGCTTACAAGTTTGGCGAAGGCAAGCCGCAGAACCGCCCGGTGGCCGAATTGCTGCTGCGCGAAGCCTGCGCTGCAAACGCTGCCGATGCCTGCTTCGAATTGGGCGGCCTGCTGTTCAGTGTACGTGACTTTGCCCTGTTCGATGCCGTGGCCGGATTTTACGCAAAGGGCTGCGAACTGGGCTCGCGCGATGCCTGCGACGGGCTCGCCGATTACTACGAAACCAATGCCGCATTGGTATCGCCCGAGATCGACCGGAGCGTCGAAGCCTTGCGCCTGCGCCGCGAAACTTGCGCAAAGGGCAGCCGCGAGGCCTGCCGCAAACTTGCCGAGCAGGCGGTCGACGCGGAGGGTTCGCCCGCCGTGCAAGCCGAAGGCAAGGCCACGCTCGAGAGCTTTTGCCGCGATGGCGATGGCCAGTCCTGCACTGCGCTGGCCTTGCGCTTCGTCGAGTGGGATGAAAACGACAAGCCCGTGTCATCGCCCTATGCGCGCGAGGTTCTCGATTGGGCCTGCCGTGCCGGCGATGCGCTCTATTGTGCCTATCTCGGCCGTATGATCTTTGCCGATGGCAGCGGCCCACCGGCCCAGCGGGTAGAGGCCCTCGCCCTGCTCGAGCGGGCCTGCACCATCGGCAAGAGTGCATGCGGGGAGGCCAAGGCCATTCGCGCAGCCCCCGGGCTCGCCGAAGCTTGCGCGCGTGATGTGCAGGCCGATTGCGCCGCGCTCGGAGAACTCTATGCGGATGACACATCGCTCCTCTACGCCCCAGAAGAAGCGCTGCGGCTGCTGGGACGGGCTTGCGATGCGGGAACCGTCGAAGCCTGCGAAACACCGGTCACACTGGTGGCCTATGTCCTCGAGCGGCATGATCCGCAAAGCCTCGCGGCAGCCGCAGGCTGGCTGAACCGCGCCTGCGATGCGGGCCGGTTCAGCGCATGCGGCACCCTGGGCCTGTGGATGGTCGATGGCACTTACCTGCCCAAAGACCGGGCCCGCGGGCTGGAACTGATGAGCGCCGCCTGCGACAACGATGATGCCGCTTCCTGCTCTCTGATGGCCTTCAAGGGGGCAGATCAGCCAGATAGTCCTGCGCAGCTGGCCGACGCGAGCTTCATGCCGCCCATGAGCCCCGAGGAAGAGGCGGCTTTCTATGCCGAAAGCGCCGCCAAGGAAGAGGCCGAATATCAGGAGCGGCGCGCGCTGTTCTGCACTGCCACCGATGTGCTGTTTCGCGGTGCAGCCTACACCGATACGATCTGCGAGGAGCCCCCGGCCGCGATCGGCGGCTTCCGCGTCCAGCCCGGTGCCGCGCCCTGGCAGGCGCTGCTGTGGCGGCCGGAGGTCTTGAACGGCCAAACGCTCAACGCCCGGCTGCGTGTCGAATGCGGTGGCGCATTGATCCGCCATGGCTGGGTGCTGACGGCAGCGCATTGCATTGTCGATGCCAAGAAGAAGCCGCTGCTCACCCCCGAACACCGCATCCGGTTGGGGCTGACCACCCCGGGCGCGGCGGAAGGCATCAGCTATCCGATCCTGCGCGCGATCCCGCACCCGATGTATCACGAAGCCAGCCGCGCCTTTGACATCGCCCTCATCCAGCTCGATCCGGTGAGGGGCGTGAAGGAAAAGACGGTGCAGCAGATCGCGACCATCCGGCTCGATCCGCAACCGCTCGATGCGCGCCCCGTGAAAGGCGGGATGACCGTCTACTCCTATGGCTGGGGCCTGACTTCGGTGCGCGGCCAGGCGAGCGATTACCTCAAGGGAGTTAAGCTCAGTCTGGAGGACCCGGATGCCTGTGCCAAGCGCAACAGGTTTACCGCCCCGCTGCTGCAAGGCGGATTGCTATGCGCCAGCGCGCCGGATCGCTCGCAGGTCTGCAACGGGGACAGCGGTGGACCGCTGATCACCTATGGCGATGCTGACCGGATTCCGACAGTGATCGGGGTGGTGAGTGCGGGCGAGGAATGCGGGACGACCGGGGTCCCGAGCCGCTATACGCGGGTGGCCAAGGTGCGCGACTGGCTCGACAAGACCATGGGGCCACGCCCCGGAACAACCACGCGGGCACCGCGCGGCAGATAGGGACACAGCCCGGCACGGTCGCCGGGCTGCGTCCTTGCAGTTCGATTACTCGGCCGGAGCGGCTTCTGCGCCTGCGGCAGCCGGCGGAACCGGGTTGCTGTTGGTGTCGGTGCCTTCCGCAGCAGCGGCAGCCGCTTCGAGAGCAGCGGCATCTTCGGACGCCATCGCGTCAGGTGCGGCTTCGGTGGCTTCGGCGGTCGGCTCGGCAGCCGGTGCTTCCTCGGTCTTGCCGCCGCAAGCGGCCAGCGTCAGCGCGGTGGCTGCGACAAACCCGAAGGTCACAATCTTCTTCATGTCCATTTCCCCTCATTACGCCCTCCATGGGCGCAGCGGAGGTATCACGAGCCGAGCTTGGAAAGCAATTCCCCAAGCTTCGGGTCACTGCGGATCGGATCGAGCATCGGATCATTGCGGGCCAGCAGCATCCCGGAATCGCCTGCGGCATAAGCGGCCTGAAGGCGTGCGACCGCCCCGCTGCCCTCGCCGCGCTGCGCCAGAACCTGCGCCTGCTGATAGAGCGCGGCGTCGCCGTAATCGGCGAGGAGCTTGGCATATTCGGCATCGGCCTTGGCGGTATCGCCCAGCTTGTGCGCGGCGATGGCGGTCATGGTGAGCGCGAATTGCGCGACCGGTTCGGCTTTCGCAGCCGCCAGCGCGCCCACCGCGTCGCCCTGCATCAGCCGCGCATTGGCAATCACGAAATGGGCACTGGCAAGGCTCTGGTTGATCTGCAACGCGCGCTGCATCTGGGCGATCGCGCCAGCATAGTCGCGCGCAAACAGATTGACGAAGCCGGCCGAGCGGAACGTCCGCGCGTTGAGCGGATCGAGATCGATCACGCGCTTGATCATCTGCTGCGCAAGATCGATCTCTGTCCCGAAGGAATAGAAGGTCGCCACCTGCCGCAGCGCGTCAGCATCGCCGGGCGCAAGCTTTTCGGCCTTCCGGTAATGCACCATCGCCTTGGCCCGCTTGAGCTGACCGTTGTTGAGCGCAAAGCCCAGCGCGAGATGGCCCTGCGCCAAGCGGTCTTCGAGTGCGATGGCCCGCTCGGCAGCGGCAATCGCCTGCACAAAGAGCCCGCGCGCCTCCTCCGCCGTGTTCGCCGTGTTCGCGATCGCTGCCAGCATGGTCGAGCGCATGGCGTGGGCGGCAGCATAGCCGGGGTCTTTGGCGATGGCCGTATCGAACTGCTCGAGCGCGGCGCGGTCTGTCTGGGCCCCGGCTGACAGATCATACAGGGCATGGCCGCGCAGGAAGGCCTCGTAGGCCGCAATATCCTGCGTGCCCCCCACCGCCTGCTGCGCTTCGAGGCTGCTGCGCGCCTCGCTCTCGCCGACAGTCTGGGCGACCAGCGAGAGCGCGACTGTCTCGGCGATCTCGGTCTGGAGCGCGAAAACATCGGACAGCGGGCGATCATAGGTTTCGGCCCAGCGCACCGTACCGCCCTCGATCTGCACCAGTTCGGCCGAAACGCGCATGCGGGTATCATCGCGCTGCACCGAGCCGCGGAGGATGTGTTCGACCCCGAGCTTGCGGCCGATCGCGAATTCGTCCTCGCCATCGAGCGCGACCGAGGAAGTCGGAGCCGCCACCCGAAGGCGCGGATTGCGCACCAGCACGGCGCGCAACTCGTTCGAAAGGCCGTTGGAGAACCACGCCTTGCTGACATCGCCAGTGAGATTGGCGAAGGGCAGCACCACCATCGAAATCGCTTGCGATCCGCCGCCGGACAGAAGGCCAGACTTCCACACCCCGAACAGCGCGGCCGTGCCGACAAGCCCCGCACCGCCGATCATCAGCGCACGGCGCGAAACCGCAAGGCCCGGTGTGGCGGCAGGCGGTGCAGGCGCTGTAACGGCAGGCGCCTCGCCAGCGGCCGCGCTTTGCCCCGCACGGGTGCGCACCGCCACAAGAATGCGTGCCGCCAGCGCATCGGCCGGATCGCCGCTCCACCCCGCAATATCGAGCAGCTGGAACTGCCGGAAGCCGAGCGGCGCCATCGTCCCGTCGAGCGACAGCGGCACCAGGCACCCGCGCTCGCGTCCGCGCTGCGCCTCGTCACGCACCCAGTGCGATGCGACCGAGGTCTGCGACCACAGCACAGCCACGCAATCGGCGGCTTCGAGCGCGTTTTCGGTGGTGGCGAGGTAATTCTCCCCGCCCTCCAGCCGGCCATCCCACCACACATCGAAGCCCGCGCCTTCCAGCAGCGCGATCACCGGGCGGGCGCGCTCCAGATCGGTGCGCGAATAGCTCAGGAAAACGGACGGCGCAGACACGGGCGCAGCATCCCCGCCATCACCTGCCACTGCGCCTGCGTGTTTATCCATATTGCCTTGCTACATCGAAACGCCCCGTCCCGCAAAGCCATCGCGTCACCGCCAGGGCCGACAAGGCACTATTCTTCGTCGAAATGTCCCGGGCTGCCCTTGTGCGGGGCTTCGTAGGTTGCCCAGTCACCCGCCTCTCCGGGGGCTGCGGGCGCGCCTGCCGGACCGGGCGCCTCGCCCTGCCGCAGGCGGTGGAGGTGCACCTTGGCGATCATGTTGGCGGTGATCGGCGCGGTGACGAACAGGAACAGCGTCACCAGCAATTCATGCAGGCTCCATACCCCCTGCGCCAGCCGGAACCAGAGAATCGAACCCGCCAGCATTGCCCCGAGGCCCAGGGTCGAGGCCTTGGTCGGACCGTGCAACCGCTCCATCAGCGAAGGCAGGCGCACCAGCCCCCAACTGCCCACCAGCGCAAATCCGGCGCCCAGCACGATCAGCGCGCTCGCCAGCCCTTCGCCGAGAGATACCGCGCCGCTCATTCGATGATGTCTCCGCGCAGGAGGAACTTCGCGTAGGCCACCGTGCCGACAAAGCCGACCATGGCGAGCAGCAACGCCGCCTCGAACGAGGTGCCGCTGCCGCGAGCGATCCCGCCGAGCACGATCAGCCCGATCGCGTTGATCACCATCGTGTCGAGCGCGAGGATGCGGTCGGCCTCCCCCGGCCCCTTGAGCAGGCGCCACAGGTTGAGGACGAGGGCGAGGCCCAATGCCGCGAAGCCGAAGGCGAGCGCATAGCCGATCACAGGAAAATCCTCCCCAGCCGGGCTTCGTAACGCGCCTTGACCTTGGCCACCTCGGCAGCGGGATCGGGGGCGTGGAGCGCGTGGACCAACAGATATTTGCCGCAGGCCGAGATATCGGCCGAGACCGTGCCCGGCGTCAGGCTGATGGTGCCGGCAAACACCGTGATCGCCTCGGGGCTGGCAAGATCGAGCGGGATCGTCAGCCATGCCGGTTTGAGCTCGCGGGCGGGCTTGAACAGTATGATCGCGGCAACCTCGAAATTGGCGATGATGATGTCGCCGATCACCAGCAGGGCATAGGAAAGGCCGGGAAGAAAGCGCAGGCGCGGCCGGCCTGGCCACCATGGTGCGGTGAACAGCGGGACGACAAGGCCCGCCAACAGCCCGAGAAACAGCGCGCCGAAACTGGCCTCGCCCGCCAGCGCCATCCAAACGATGACGAGCAGCACGCTGAGGCCGGGATGGGGGATGAGGCGGCTCATGATCCGGCCTCCCCCAGCACCGCGCGCGCGCTGGCAGCGGGATCGAGGACTTGCGCGGCGGCGGCCTCGGCATAGGCGCTGGCTGGCCCGGCCCAGATCGTGAGCGCAGCCAGCAACAGCAAGGCGATCACCGGCGCTGCGCAATCGGCGCGCGCCATCGGCCGGGTCAGCGAAGCGGCAGGCGCGCCCGCCTTCCAGAAGATCGCGCTCCCCGCGCGGGCAAAGCCGATCACCCCGATCAGCGTAGTGCCGAGGATCACGCCCCAGGCCCAGCCCCATTCGGGCAGAGCGGTGACGGACCCGAGGATCAGTAGCTTGCCGATGAAGCCCGACAGCGGCGGCAGACCGCACACCGCAATTGCGGTGGCCATGAACAGAAGCCCGATGGTCTGGCGACCGGCGAAGTCGGGGCCGGGGGCAGTGGCATTGCCCGCTGCGCCGCGGGCCCTTGCGACCACGTCGGCCACCAGAAACAGCGCCGCCCCCGCGATGGTCGAATGGACAAGGTAATAGAGCGCCGCGCCCAGCATTTCTGCCTGCCACCCGGCAACCGCGATCAGCAGCGTGCCGGTCGACCCGATAATCGCATAGGCTGCCTGCTGCGACAGATTGCGCGCGGTGAACACGCCCGCAAAGCCGATCCCCGCCGTCACCAGCGCGGCGGGCCAGAGGTAGGGTGAAGGCACCCATGCGGCCGCCCCCGCGCCCTCGCCGAACACCTGCGGAACCACCCGGATCAGCGAATAGACGCCAACCTTGGTGAGGATCGCGAACAGGCCCGCCACCGCCGGGGTCGCCGTCTCGTAGGTCCGCACCAGCCACAGGTGGAGCGGCACCACCGCCGCCTTGAGAAGGAAGACGCTCGCCAGCAGCAGCGCCGCGATCCGCAAGAGGCCCTGATCGGCCGGCGCAATTGCCGCAACCCGCAGGCCCATATCCGCCATGTTGAGCGTGCCGGTGAGCGCATAGAGCAAACCGAGCGCAATCAGGAACAGCGCCGAGCCGACCAGGTTCACCACCACATATTGCACCCCGGCCTTGAGCCGCGCCGGCCCCTGCCCGTGCAACATCAGGCCGTAGGAGGCGATCAGCAGCACCTCAAAGAACACGAAGAGATTGAACAGATCGCCGGTCAGGAACGCGCCGTTCAATCCCATCAGCTGGAACTGGAACAGGGCGTGGAAATGCGCGCCCTTGCGATCACTCCCCGTCAGCACCGCATGGAGCAGCGCGACGAGCGCGAGACAGGCGGTCAGCACCAGCATGATCGCAGCCAGCCGGTCTGCCACCAGCACGATGCCGAAAGGCGCGGCCCATCCGCCCAGCGCATAGACCGCAATCGCGCCGCTGCTGCCTGCACCCATCAGCGCCAGCGCAGCCGCCAGCATCGCCGCGCAGGAACCAAAGCCGAGCGCCAGCCCCAGCACCCGGTAACGGCGGATCACCAGCAGGATCAACGGTGCAGCCAGCGCTGGGATCGCCACGGGAAGGATCGGGAGGTGCTGAGCCAGCGTCATGCGCCGCCCTCCTCGCCATCATCGTCCGGCACCGCCGCGCCATCGACATGATCGCTGCCCGTTTCGAGGAAGCTGCGCAGCGCTAGGATCACCACCAGCGCGGTCATGCCGAAGGTGATGACGATTGCGGTCAGCACCAGCGCCTGCGGCAGCGGTTCGGTGTAGCCGGCGGCCGCCTTGTCCCAGATCGGCGGGCGGTTCAGCACCAGCCTGCCGCTCGCGAACAGGAACAGGTTCACCGCATAGGAAATGAGCGTCAGGCCCAGCACCACCTGAAAGGTGCGCGCGCGCAGGGCGAGATAGATGCCGCCCGCCACCAGCACGCCGATGCTGCTCGCCACGAGGAATTCGTAGGTCATGCCCCGCGCTCCTCGCCCTGTGCCTGCGCCTGCGCCTGCGCCTGCACCGCGTCGGCCCGCGCGGCGCGCTGGGCGATGTTGCCGAGCTTTTCGAGCGCCAGCATCACCGCGCCCAGCACCGTCAGGAACACGCCGGTATCGAACAGCATCGCGCTCGCCAGTTCGAACTTGCCGATCAGCGGGAGCGAAAAGTAGTCGAACCACGAGGTCAGGAAGGGCGCGCCAAGCACCACCGCACCCAGCCCCGTCGCCATCGCCACCAGCACGCCACCCGCAATCATCGGGTGCTCGTCAAAGGCGCGGCGCTTGTCAGACCATGCGTGTCCGGCGGCGAGATATTGCAGCAGGAAGGCGATCGCCACCACCAGCGCCGCGATAAACCCGCCGCCCGGCTGGTTATGCCCGCGCAGGAACAGATAGATGCCGGCCGTCAACGACAGCGGCAGGGCAAGGCGGCTGGCCATCACCAGCATCATCGGGTGCCGCTCGGGCGAGTGAACCGAATCCTTGCGCCAGCGCGCCAGCCTTGCGCCCGCGCTCCCGGTTGCGGCGGTATCGAGCAGAGCGAAGATCGCGAGGCCCGCAATCCCCAGCACGATGATCTCGCCCAGCGTATCATAGGCGCGGAAGTCGACGAGGATGACGTTGACGATATTGGTCCCGCCGCCGCCGGGCTTGGCATTGGCGATGTGGAACGCCGCGATCGACGCGCCCGCATCGCGGGTCAGCATGGCCCAGGCAAGCCCGCCCACCAGTACCCCGCCGGTGACCGCCAGCCCCCCGTCCCGCCACAGCCTCGCAGGCGAGGAAAGCTGCGGTGGTTGCTTGGGCAGGAGATTGAGCGCGAGCAGCAACAGCAGCACAGTCACCACCTCGACCGAAATCTGCGTCAGCGCCAGATCGGGGGCGGAGAACTGCACGAACGCGAGCGTGACGATCAGCCCGATGACGCTGATGAAGATCAGCACCCGGAGCCTGTGGCGCGCATCATTGATCACCGCCGCCGTGGCCGCGATAAGCAGCGCCCATGCGGCCAGTGCAGCGGGCGGAGCCGGAAGGCCGGGCCGCGTGCCCGTGATGGCCCCGCCGCCTGTCACCGCGCCCTCGATCACCAGCGCGCAGACCACGGCTAAAAGGGCGAAAATCATCCGCTGGAGCGAGGGGGTGTGCACCGCGACCATCGCCTTGCGGGTCCAGCGATCGGCAAAGGCGATGGTGGCTTCGAACAGGCGCTTGGCGTCGGGCAGAGCAAGGCGCTCCCACACGGCAAGAAACGACCCGTGTCGCCACAGCAGCACCGTGCCCGCGAAAACGGCAACAAGGCTCAGCATCAGCGCCAGATTGAAGCCGTGCCACAGGGCGAAGTCGAGAGGAGGCGGCGCATTGCCGACCACGACTTCCGTCACGGCGCCCACCAATGGGGCGGCCAGCTCAACAGGGGCAAGCCCGAGCAGCACCGCCAGCGCCGTCAGCAGCGCCGGGGACGCCCACATTGCAGCATCAGGATCATGCGCGCGGGCAAAGGGCTCCGCCTCGTGCGGTGTGCCGAAGAACAGGTGCACGGCAAGGCGCAGCGAATAGGTGACCGAAAACCCCGCGCCGATTGTGGCCAGCAACGGCACCACCCACGCGGGATCGGCAAAGGGCAGTTCGATGGTCTGTTCGAGCATCAGCTCCTTCGAGATGAACCCGCCCAGCGGTGGCAGCCCTGCCATGGAGGCCGCCGCGAGCGTAGCGACCAGCGCAGTGACCGGCATCGCCTTGGCCAGCCCGCCAAGGCGGCGGATGTCGCGCGTGCCGGTCTCGTGTTCGACGATCCCCGCGCTCATGAACAGTGCGGCCTTGAAGGCGGCATGGTTGAGGATGTGCAGCATCGCTGCCACCACCGCGGCGGCTTGCGAAAAGCCGAGCAGCATCACGATCATCCCGAGCTGCGAGATGGTCGAATAGGCAAGGATGCTTTTCAGATCATGCCGGAACAGCGCGACGCCTGCGCCGAACACCATCGTGACAAGGCCCACGCTACTGACAATCGCCGTATAGGCCTCGGTCTCTGCCAGCACCGGCCACAGCCGCGCGAGCAGGAAGATCCCGGCCTTCACCATGGTCGCCGAATGGAGATAGGCGCTCACCGGCGTCGGCGCGGCCATGGCGTGGGGAAGCCAGAAGTGGAACGGGAACTGCGCGGACTTGGTGAAGCAGCCGATCAGGATCAGGCCGAGGATCACCGGATAGAGCGGCGATGCGCGCACCGCGTCACCCTGCGCGAGGATCGTCGCGAGGTCATAGGATCCCGTGACCTGCCCCAGCAGCAGCATTCCCCCGATCAGTGCGAGACCCCCGCCGCCCGTCACCGCCAGCGCCATGCGCGCACCCTGCCGCCCTTCCGGCTTGTGCTGCCAGAAACCGATGAGGAGGAAGGAGGCAAGGCTGGTGAGCTCCCAGAACACCAGCAACAGCAGGACATTGCCCGCGATCACGATCCCCAGCATCGCGCCTTGAAACAGCATAAGACTGGCAAAGAACCGAGCGCTCGCCTCACCTTGCGCAAGGTAGGCATGGGCGAAGATCACCACCAGCAATCCGATGCCGAGGATGAGACCGGCAAACATGAGACCCAGCGGATCGATCATCAGCGTCAGATCAAGGCCCAGCGCGGGCACCCAGCTGATCGTGACAGACGGCACGTCTCCGCCGATGACCGGCGCTGCAAATCTGGCGAGGATGGCCAACGCTACGGCGCTCGCGAAGCCCGCAATGCCGGAATGAACCGCGCGCGATCCTCCGGCCGCTAGCGCGATTGCCAGTGCGGCGAGAAAGGGCAAGGCCGCCAGCGTGGTGAGCATCAAGCCATCAGCCATGGACGGGTCCGATCAGCTCCTCCGGCCAAGTGGGCGTGGCGTTACAGCCAGTTGCAGTGGCCTGGCTGACCCTAGCCGAGGGTCATGCCAAAGGACAAGCCAAAGCGGGCGGGATCAATCGCCTTCGAATTCCATCAGCGCGCGCACTTCGATGCCCGCTTCGCGCAGCCGGTCCGCGCCGCCGAGATCGGGCAGATCGATGACGAACAACGCGTGCGTGACCTCCGCGCCAGCCCGGCGCAGCAGCTCAGCCGAGGCGAGCGCGGTGCCGCCGGTCGCGATCAGATCGTCGACGATCACGACCTTTTGCCCGGGCACAACCGCGCTCGGATCCATCTCCAGCCGGTCAGTGCCGTATTCGAGCGCATAATCGATGCCGATGGTTGCGATCGGGAGCTTGCCCGGCTTGCGGACCGGAACGAAGCCGACCCCAAGCTGCACCGCCACCGCCGCACCGAAGATGAAGCCGCGTGCTTCCATCCCGGCGATCTTGTGCGCCCCCGCTTCGCTCGCCACTGCTGCGAGGTGATGCACGCTCGCCGCCATCCCCTGATGGTGCCCGATCAGCGTGGTGATGTCGCGGAACTGGATGCCCGGATGCGGAAAGTCCGGCACGGTGCGCACCAGCGCCTTGAGCTCGGGCAGCGAGAGTTGCGGCGGCGTCATGTCGAAGTAGCCCCTTTCGTGCCTTTCAAAGCAGAGCGCCCCGCCATCCGCAAGGGATGACGGGGCGCAAATGCTTGCCCGAGGCGAAAGAAGCTTACTTCTTCTTCGGCTTCATCCCGGCCCAGATCTGCTTGTAGCTGAGGAAGGCCAGAGTGGTGGCGAACAGCAGGAAGCCGATCACGAACCAGCCGGTCTGCTTGCGGGTCACCAGCGAGGGTTCCGCCGTCCAAGTCAGGAAGGCCGCAACGTCAGTCGCCATCTGCGGGATGGTGGCGTTGGTGCCGTCGGCATAGGTCACCTGCCCGTCGATCGCGAGCGGCGGGGGCATCGCGATGTTCACGTTGGGGAAGTGCTTGTTGAAGTAGAGACCAGCCGGGGTTTCAAAGCCGACCTTGGCCGCCTTCTCCGCGTCGGGCTCGACATAACCGACCAGCAGGTCATGGATGTAGTTCGAACCGTCGTGACGCGCCTTGGCCATCAGCGAAAGATCAGGCGGGATGGCGTTGTTGTTCGCCGCAGCCGCTGCAATCGCATTGGGATAGGGGCTGGGGAAAGCGTCGGTCGGCTCGCCCGGACGGGTGGTGGTCTCGCCGGTGGCCGGATCGATGCCCGGAACCGTCCAGCTCGCAGCTTCGGCGTCGACCTCGGCTTCGGTGTAACCGAGCTGCTGGAGGTTGCGGAAGGCAACGAACTTCAGGCTGTGGCAGGCCGAGCAGACTTCCTTGTAGACCTGGTAGCCGCGCTGCAGCTGGGCCGTGTCCCACTTGCCGAACGGACCGTCGAACGAGAAGCCGCCCTTGGGGCCTTCGCCATGCTCGTAGAAGGCATAGGAGGGCTGCTGTTCCGGCGCCGGGCCGAAAGCGAGGTTGTAGACACCGGGAATCAGCGACCACAGCACCAGCACCGCAGTGATGGCCAGGCCGAAGATGATGCCTCCGAGACGAATAGTCATGACCGAACTCTTTCTCGTTATCGGGTCAGATTGTGAACTGCGGCCTGCCGATCACTCGGCAGGTTGCAGCGAACCATCGGGCGCGGCGCCGGTATCGCCTGCATCGGCAGTGCCGGTGCGCGGCTCGGCGGCGCCGGTGTCCTTGCCGATCACCGCTTCGGTGATCGAGAAGGGCAGCGCCTTGGGTACTTCGATCTGGCTGACGATCGGCAGGATCACCAGGAAGTGCAGGAAGTAGTACGCCGTCGCGATCTGGCTGATCACCACGTAGGGTTCCTCTGCCGGAGCGCCGCCGCAATAGGTCAGCACCGCCATATCGAGCACCAGCACCCAGAAGAACTTCCGGAACAGCGGACGGAAGTGGCCCGAACGCACCGGGCTCTTGTCCAGCCAGGGCAGGATGAACCACACGAGGATCGAACCGAACATCGCGATCACGCCGAGCAGCTTCGCCGGAACCAGAGTGATGCCCATGAAGGGAATGGAAAGGTCACCGGTGAAGGCGCGCAGGATCGCATAGAACGGCAGGAAGTACCATTCGGGCACGATGTGGGCCGGGGTCGAGAGCGGGTTCGCCTCGATATAGTTGTCCGGGTGGCCCAGCGCGTTCGGCAGGAAGAACACCACCGCAGCGAACAGCACCAGGAACACGCCGAGGCCGAAGCCGTCCTTGGCGGTGTAATAGGGGTGGAACGGCACAGTGTCCGATTCCTGCTTCACTTCCACGCCGGTCGGGTTCGACGAGCCCGGGATGTGCAGCGCCCAGATGTGCAGGATCACAACGCCCGCGATCACGAAGGGCAGCAGGAAGTGCAGCGAGAAGAAGCGGTTCAGCGCGGCGTTGTCCGGCGCGAAACCGCCCAGCAGCCACACCTGCAGCGGCTCGCCCACCAGCGGAATCGCCGAGAACAGGCCGGTGATGACCTGCGCCCCCCAGAAGCTCATCTGGCCCCACGGCAGCACGTAGCCCATGAAGGCGGTCGCCATCATCAGCAGGAAGATCACCACACCCAGCAGCCAGATCATCTCGCGCGGGGCCTTGTAGGACGAATAGAAGAACCCGCGGAAGATGTGCAGGTAGATCACGATGAAGAAGAAGCTTGCCCCGTTGGCGTGGGCGTAGCGCAGCAGCCAGCCGTAATTGACATCGCGCATGATGTGCTCGACCGTCGCAAATGCGACGAGGCCGTTGGCAGCATAATGCATCGCCAGCACGACGCCGGTGACGATCTGGATCATCAGGCAGAAGCCGGCGAGCACGCCGAAGTTCCACATGTAGTTGAGGTTGCGCGGCACCGGATAACCGGCCCCGACCGCGTTGTAGACGAGACGCGGAAGCGGCAGCTTCTCGTCAAGCCACTTGGTCAGAGCGGTCTTCGGTTCGTATTGCTTGGCCCAGGCGAAACTCATGGCGTTCTCTCGGCTTTATCGAAGGGAATGGTCGAAAAGGGTTCGGTGTCGGTCAGTTACGCAGGCTTAGCCCACGCGGATGACCGCATCGGACGTAAACTCGTACTCAGGCACCATCAGGTTCTTGGGCGCAGGGCCCTTCCGGATGCGGCCCACGACATCATAGTGCGAGCCGTGGCAGGGGCAGAAGTAACCGCCGAACTCGCCCTTGTTCTCGCCTTCGGCAGCGCCCAGCGGCACGCAGCCAAGGTGGGTGCAGACGCCCATGGTGACCAGCACGTCCTCGTGGCCTTCCTTGGTGCGCTCGGCCACGGTCTGGGGATCACGCAGCGATGCAGCGTCATCCTTCTTGGCGGCGGCGATTTCTTCGGCGGTGAGACGCTTCACGAACAGCGGCTGCTTGCGGAACACGGCCTTGATGCTCTGGCCCGGCTGGATCGCGCTGACATCGACTTCGGTGGTGCTCGCTGCGAGCACGTCAGCCGAAGGGGCCATCTGGCTCACCAGCGGGAACAGGACGGACGCACCGCCAACCCCGGCCGTGCTGAGCGCCGCAATGTGAATCCAGTCGCGGCGGCGGACGCCCTCTTCAGAGCCCGTTTCGCTGGTTACGGCCGTGTCAGAAGCCATGTCGTCTTACCCTGCTCGTCTTGCCGCGCCGGAAAACGGCCTGCGCGGCGTGGTGTTCGAAATGCGGGGCGTGAGCCCCACGACAATTGACGTCGATTGATCCCCGCTCCGGCGCAAGATGCGGTGTTTGTCCACGCACCTCACCCGAAACTCGCGGGGGCAATTAACGGCAATCCTGCGAGAATCCAACCGTGTTTTAAGCAAGGCCCGTTCGCGCTTGTGCAAGAGGCGTCTAAGGCAGGGCGATCATACTGATCTGTCTGCCATAATTCGCCTCGCCCGCCTGCGTGGACCTGCGGTGAGAATGGTAACGCGCGAGATGTGAGAATGTATCCCGCCCGAGATCAGCAATTTTCCCGAGGTCAGCCGTAGCCAGCCGCGCCATGATGTAGCCCGGCAGATCGAACTGCCACCGGTCGACCCCGTCGCGCGCAGGCGCGGGCGCGAAAAAGCGCGCATCTTCAGGCGCAAAACGCGCACGGAAGGGCGCATCGACCTCGTAGCTCGGCTGCGCAATCGTTGGCCCGAGCACCGCGGCGATATTCCTGCGGTCTGCTCCCAGCGCCTCCATCGCGGCGATGGTGTTTTCGAGCACGCCGTCAACCGCACCGCGCCACCCGGCATGGGCCGCGCCGACCACGCCTGCCTGCGTGTCGGCAAACAGGATCGGCCCGCAATCGGCGGTGACGATGCCGAGCACCACGCCGCTTGTCGCCGTAACCACCGCATCGCCGACCGGGCGGCCTTCGGCGGCATCGTCCCACGCGGCGGTGACCGTCACGACATCGGGGCAATGCACCTGATGCGGCGCGGCCAGCACGCCGCCGGGCCGGATCGCCTTTGCCGCTGCCGCGCGCAGGGCCTGCACATCGGCCGGATCGCCCGGCCCGCCAAAGCCGAACTGGTGCCAGCCCCCCGCGCTGCCGAAGAAGCCGTGCGGCACCCCGTCAAGCAGCGGGCTGCGCTCGATCTGGAACTCCGTCACCTTAGCCGTCCAGACTGCGGCTGGCCTGTTCGAAGGTATCGCGCGACAGGCTGGGCGCGGCCATGATCCGCTCCAGCTCCGCCTTCATCAGCGCAGCGCGGCCCGGCTCGATCCGCCGCCAGCGCCCGAGCGCGGGCACGAACTTGGCAGCCGTCTGCGGGTTGATCGGATCAAGCGCGAGAATCACGTCGGCGATCATCCGGTAACCTTCGCCGCTCGCCGCATGAAAGCCCTGCGGATTGCCGGCAAAGGCCATGTGCAGCGAGCGCACGCGGTTGGGGTTCCTGAGCGTGAAATCGGGATGTTCGGCGAGCTTGCGGACCTCGGCAATCACATCGGGATTGAGCGAGAGCGCCTGCAAGGTGAACCACTTGTCGATCACCAGCGCATTGTCACGATAGCGATCATAGAAGGCCGCCAGCCGTGCCTCGCGCTCGGGGCCGGCGAGACTGCACAGCACCATCAGCGCGCCCTGCCGGTCGGTCATGTTGTCGGCCGCATCATATTGCTGCGCGGCCAGCCGGGCGGCGCGGGCAGGATCGGCGGCGGCGAGGAACACCAGTCCTTGCGTCTTGACCTTGCGCGCCCCGCGCCCTGCGGGATCGTCGAGCGCAATGGCCGAAGCGCGTGCGTGAAGTGCTTCGAGCTCGCCCGCCAGCGCGGTGCCGATCGCCGCCTTCAGCCCTTCACGCGCCGCATGGATCGCGCCCGGATCGGCCAGTCGCCCGCCTGTCGCCCCCGAACCTGCCATCGCTTCGAACAGATAGGTCTCGCTCGGCAGCATCATCAGCTCGCCGCGCATCGCATCATCAAGGCGCTCGTCGGCAAGGCTCGCACGGAATGCGCCGATGATCGCTGCCTCGCCCGCAGCCTGCTCCCCGACCGCCAGCGCGCCGCTGGCCACGCCGACGAGGTGGGCGACCGCCAGCTCCTGCAAGGCTTCCGAGCGGGCAAAGGGATCATTGTCCTGCGCGGCGAGGAACACGAGGTCTTCGCGCGCAAGGCTGCGTTCGATCACGACCGGCGCGGTGAAGCCGCGGTTGATCGAGACCACGGGGTCCGGGCCTGCAAGCGGCAGATCGAAGCTCTGCGTCTCGCCCTCCAGCACCACCAGCTGCTCCGCACCCAGCACGCCGCTGCGTGAATGCACAGCGAGCCGGAGCGGGATCGGCACCGGCAGCTTTTCGGGCTGGCCGGGGGTGGCAGGCACTGTCTGCGAGAGGGTGAGGGTCAGCGTGTCACCCGCAACCGATTGCGACACCGCGACGCGCGGCGTGCCCGCCTGCGAATACCAGCGGCGGAACTGCGCAAGGTCGATCCCCGCACCATCCTCGATCGCCTTGACGAAATCCTCGCAGGTCGCGGCCTCGCCGTCGTGGCGGTCGAAATAGAGATCGGTGCCGGCGCGGAACCGCGCCTCGCCCACCATGGCGCGCATCATGCGGATCACCTCGGCGCCCTTGTTATAGACAGTCGCGGTGTAGAAGTTGTTGATTTCGCTGTAGGAATCCGGACGGATCGGGTGGGCGAGCGGGCCTGCATCCTCGGGGAACTGCGCCGCGCGCAGGATCCGCACATCCTCGATCCGCTTGACCGCCTCGCCCCGCATGTCCTGCGAGAACAGCTGGTCGCGCAGCACGGTGAAGCCTTCCTTGAGGCTCAGCTGGAACCAGTCGCGGCAGGTGATGCGGTTGCCCGACCAATTGTGGAAATATTCGTGCGCGATCACGCCTTCCACCGCGTCGAAATCGGCATCGGTAGCAGTGTCGGGATCGGCCAGCACATACTTCGTGTTGAAGACGTTGAGCCCCTTGTTCTCCATCGCCCCCATGTTGAAATCGCTGACGGCGACGATGTTGTAGAGATCGAGGTCATATTCGCGGCCGAACACGTCTTCGTCCCAGCGCATCGAGCGGTGGAGCGATTCGAGTGCGTGATCGGTGCGTTCGATATCCTCCGCACGCACCCAGACATTGCACTCCACCACGCGGCCCGAACCAGTGGTGAAAGGCTTGGAGTTCGCCACCAGATCGCCCGCCACCAGCGCGAAGAGATAGGACGGCTTGGGCCAGGGATCGTGCCATTCGGCCCAGTGGGTGCCATCAGCACCCTCTCCCGCCGCGGTGCGGTTGCCGTTGCACAGCAGGATCGGGAAGGCGGCCTTGCTACCGGCCATCCGCACCGAATAGACCGAGAGCACATCGGGCCGATCCGGGAAGAAGGTGATGCGGCGGAAGCCCTCGGCCTCGCATTGGGTGCAGAGCATGCCGTTCGAGGCATAGAGGCCCATCAGCTGGGTGTTGGCGCCCGGATTGATCGCGGTTTCGATGGTCAGGACGTGGGTGTCGCCCGAGAGCGGGACGATCAGATCGGCACCGTCCATCCGCCAGTCCGTCACAAGGGCGCCATCGACCGTCACCGACAGGGGCTTCAGATCATCGCCGTTGAGCTGGATCGCCGCCTCGCGGTCGGCCTTGGGATTGCGGGTGAGGTCAAGCGTGGCGCGCACCCGCGTCGCCTCGATACCGAGATCGAAATCGAGCGCGACGCTTGGCACCAGCCAGCCGAAAGGACGATAATCCTCGCGCAGGATCACCTGCGGCGCGTGAGGCGAGTGCGCGGCATCGGCGAGTTCGGGGTTGCCTTCGGGGTTCGTCGGGGTGGTCGCAATATCCATGCGGGTCTCTTACCCGTTCGCCTCGAGCGAAGTCGAGAGGCAGTGTCGGCAGTGTCTCGACTTCGCTCGACACGAACGGCACTATGCAGGCCATGTCACATCTTTTGATCTTTGGACTGGGTTACACGGCCGCGCGCATCAAGGCCGCGCTGGAGGCGAAGGGCTGGCGGGTGGATGCCACGGGCCGCGCAGGCAATCTTGCCTTCGACGCCGACTTCGAGGCCATCCGCAGCATCATCGGCACCTGCGATGCGATCCTCTCCTCGGTGCCGCCCGAGCGAGTGACAGGCGGGGATGATGTGCTGCTGACCTATGGCGGGGCGCTGGAGGCAGCGGCGCGCAAGGGCACGTGGATCGGCTACCTCTCCTCCACCGGCGTCTATGGCGATCAGGCAGGCGCATGGGTGGACGAGGCGACCCCGACCATCGCCGAGACCGGAGCAGGCCGCCGCAACGCGCGGGCCGAAGCCGACCTCGCATGGCTGCGCCTCGGCGCGCGGGTGTTCCGCCTGCCGGGGATCTATGGCCCGGGCCGCTCTGCGCTGGACCGCGTGCGGGCCGGACAGGCGCGGCGGATCGACTTGCCCGGGCAGGTGTTCAGCCGCGTCCATGTCGATGATATCGCCAGCGGAGTGATCGCCGCTCTGGAGCAGAATGCGCCTGCAGGGGCCTACAACCTCGGCGATGACTTCCCGTGCAGCGGCAATGAAGTGACCGAGCACGCCTGCCGGTTGCTCGGCCTGCCCTTGCCGCCGCTGGAGACGCTGGAGGAGGCCAATCTCTCCGAAATGGCGCGCGGTTTCTACATGGAGAACCGCCGCGTCGCCAACGGCAAGGCCAAGCGGGTGCTGGGGTGGGAGCCGAACTATCCGACCTATGTCGAGGGTTTGGAGGGACTGGTATAGAGCCGTAGCCCGAGGGCAGGTTCAGCGCTTCTGCTTGGACTTAAGCGCCAGCCCCATGCCGATGAGCGCCAGCGCCATGCCTCCTGCCGAAAGCGCATCCCACACGAACCCTTCAAACAGGGTCGAAAGAAGCATGGCGACGCACACGGTGACGATGCCGTTATAGGCCGTGCGCCCCGCGCCGATCTCGCGCACCAGATTATAGTGCAGCGGGAAGGTCACCACCGAACCGATGATGGCAAGATAGGCCGTCCCTGCCCAGAACTGCCATGCGCCCGGCACCTGCGCCGGGCCAGCCGTGACAAAGGCATAGCCGAGATCGAAGATCGTTCCATAAAGCGCCGCCCAGGCGAGGAAGCTCACCATCGGCACCCCGCGCCCCGTCGGGTTGGCCTGCACCACATTGGCGATCGAGGCCGCCAGCATCCCGCCCACCGCCAGCACAATTCCCAACGCAATATTGCCTCCGAGCGGCGAGGCGTTCCACTCGTGCACCAGCAGCATCGCCACCCCGGCAATCGCCACCAGACTCCCGCCGACAAAGCCGCCCGCCACCCGCTCGCCGATGAACACCCGCGCGAACACCGCATTTGGCACCATCAGCAGCGCAAACATCACCGCGACGATGCCGGAGGTGATGTGCTGTTCGGAATGATAGACGAACAGGAAATTGCCCGAAAACTGCGCGATGCCGACGCCCAGCGCCAGCAGGTGCTCGGGCCGGTTCAGCCGCAGCCGCTGCCCCATCACCGCCGCCAGCACGAACAGCGCCGGGGTCGCGAGCATGAAGCGGTAGAACACGCCCCAGGCGGCGGGCACATCCGAAATCTGCCCGGTGATGACGAACCAGGTCGAGCCCCAGATCGTGCCGGTCAGCATGAAGGGGATCAGCACCTTCGGGCTGAGCATCGACGGCGCGGAAGCCTCGCTCATAGGGCGGCAATCGCCTTGCCGAGCGCGGCGGCATCCTCGGGACGGGTGTTCCACGCGGTGACGAAGCGGGCACTGTCCGCGCCCCAGTCATAGAAGGCGAAATCCTGCGCCCGCAGCGCCGCGCGCTCGGCCTCGGTGAGGCGCACGAACAGCTCGTTCGCCTCGACCGGGTGGAGCAGGCGATCAGCGCAGCCAGCCGCCACTTCGCGCGCGGCGGCATTGGCGTGGGCGGCATTGGCCAGCCACAGCCCGTCTTCCAGCATCGCGAGGATCTGCGCTGCGAGATAGCGGCCCTTGCATTGCAGGTGGCCGGCCCGCTTGCGGCGATAGCGCACCTGATGCGCGGCTTCGGGATCGAAGAGGATCACCGCTTCCGCGCCCATCCCGCCGTTCTTGATGAACCCGAAGGCGAGGCTGTCGACCGGGCCGCTTGCCGCGCGCGCCGCTTCCTCGGGCGAACCGCCAAGGAAAGCCGCCGCATTTCCGAACCGCGCCCCGTCCATGTGCAGGCCCAGCCTGCGCTCCTTGGCGAAAGCGCCCAATGCCGCGAGCTCTTCCGGGCGATAGGTGCGGCCATATTCGGAAGCCTGCGTGATCGCGATGGCGTGGGGCTGCACCTGATGCACATCATTGCGGATCGGATCGATCAGCGCAGCGATATCGGCGGGCGTCAGCTTCGCGCCCTCGCCCTCTGCAAGCATCAACTTGGCGCCATGCAGAAAAAAGCCCGGCGCGCCGCCCTCGTCCACTTCGATATGCGCCTCGCGGTGACACACGACCCCGCCGTGGGGGGCGCACATCGTCGCCAGCGCCAGACAATTGGCCGCCGTGCCCGTCGCCACCCACAAGGCAGCGCACTCACGCCCGAACAGCGCGGAGAAGCGCGCGTCGAGCTCGGCCGAGAGCGCATCCCCGTCATAGGGATTGTCCGGATGATCCGCCGCGCGCATCGCCTCCCACAAGCGGGGGTGGACGGCGGCGGCATTGTCGGAGAGAAAGGGCTTGGAGAGGGTCATCGCAATCCGCCTCTATCGCGCCCTACGCGGGTTGCAAGCGATTGGCGCCAGCGGGAGGACGAAACATGGCCGACGCAGCCACCGGGCTTACCATCACCCACCACGTGGCTGGCACGGGCGGGCGCTATGTCGCTACCCTCGCTGACAGCGCCGAACAGGGCTATCTCGAATGGGAAGCAGGCGGAATGCGCGAAGGGCGTGAAATCCGCGTTGCCGCCCATACCATCGTGCCGCGCGCGATCGGCGGGCGCGGGGTCGCGGCGGCGCTGGTGCAGCGGCTGGTGGAGGACGCGCAGCGCTGCGGCTTCGTGATCCGTCCCGATTGCTCCTATGTCGCGCGCAAGTTCACCGAAAACCCGGACTGGGCGCCGCTCAGGGCCTGAACGGCAGGCGCATCGAGCCGCGAATAATCGGTCGCGGCGATGGTTTCGATGACGCTGGCCCGCAGCTTGCGTGCCTCGGCCAGCGGCACGCCGGTCACGGCCAGAGTGCCGCCCGCTAGCCCCAAATGTACCGTCGCATAGCCGCGCAGCCGCGCCAGCGGGCCCTGTGCGATCTCGATCGAATGGAGCTTCAGCCGGGTCGCAATGGTGTTGGTGGGCGACAGGAAGCCTCTGCTGGAAAAAATCTGGGTCGCGTCGAGCGCATAGCGATGGAACTGCCAGGCATAGAGCCTGGCGGCGAGCACCGCGCCGGCCACCACGAACGGAATCGGGGCGAGCCAGGGCGAGGCGAAAATCGCCACCGGGATCGCCGCCGCCGCAATCAGCGCTGCCGGGACAAGCGCGGTGTCGGTGCGGTATTGCGTGCTGGCGCGGTGCCACTGCGTCGCCGCATCGGGCAGGTGGAAGCCCGCCGCCGCCACGATCGGGGCGATCTCGGCGCGCTTGGCAAAGGGCGCAACCACATGGCTTTCCCCGCCATCATCCTGCGCCAGGCTGACGAAGCTCAGCGATTGCCAGCCGAAGCGATAGCGCAGCAGCCCGGTGCCGATCACCATCGCCTGCACGCGGTGGGCGGGCATCACCACATCGGTGCGGGTCAAGAGGCCGCGCTGGCGGCGGAACCCGCGGGCGCTGCGGGTGAGCGTGAAGCCCCAGTCGCGCAAGGCCGTGCGCACCACGCCGGTGCCGAACCCGAGGATCACCAGCGCGATCAGCCCCGCGATCGCGCTCGCCGCCTGCACCAGCGGGCCAAGGCTGGCGAGCGCCGGCCCCTGCTCCTTCAGCCAGCCGTACCAGATATCGACGTCCCACACGTCGATGCTGGTGACATTGTCGACATATTGCAACGCGCCGCCGAGCACCGCGAAAACCGCGAGGCTGAATTCGAACAAACCGAAAGTGACCAGCCGCCGGGGCGACATGGCGAACAGCACTTCACCTTCGGGATCGGGCGAAGGGGCAGCGGCGGCATCCTCGGGCGAGGCGGCTGGGCCGGCCTGCGCTTCCTCGTCGCGGCGCTCGCGCACCAGCTGGCGCAGCGCCTCGCCTTGGGCATTGGTGAGATATTCGAGCGCGATATCCTCGCCCGCCCCCGCGCCGGTCTCGAACTTCACCGCCACCAGCCCGAGCAGGCGCGGCAGGGGCTTGGCTTCGAGGCTGACGTCCTGGATCCGCTCGTAGGGGACGGAACGCGCCGAGCGGCTCAGAAGCCCGCTTTCGAGCCGGATGTCGGTTTCGCCGATGATATAGGTGGTGCGGCGCCAGCCGAGATAGGTGAACAGCCCGCCGATCACTACCGCTGCAAGGCCAACCCCGAGCGCCACCAGCAGCCGCCCGCTCCCGCCGATCCCCGAAAAGGCAATCGCGATGGCGGGGATGATCGCGCTGCGGATATTCGCCAGCGCGCCCACCGCCATGCCGAGCGGAGCGGTGCGTTGGACGGTGTCCTCGGGAAGGTCGCTCACAGCGTCTCGCGGCGGATATGGGCGCGGATGTCCTCGCGCATCTCGCGCGCCAGCTCCTCGCCGAGGCCGGGCAGCGACACGCTGGCATTGTGATTGCCGGCGGTGTGAAGCGTGAGCGTGGCAAGGCCGAAGAACCGGTCGAGCGGGCCCTGATTCACATCGATATGCTGCACCCGGCCGAACGGCACCACCGTGTCGGACCGGAACAGAAGGCCGCGCACCACCCGCAGGCGGTCAGCGCTGATCTGGTAGCCGCGCGAGCCGTAGCGGCGGGCCGGGACGCGGATGATCAGGGCCAGCGCGATCAGCAGCACCGGCCCGGCGATGAGGCCACTCGGAAACAGGCCCTCGCCGCGGAATGCCGACTCCAGCACCAGCGACCCAATCAGGAAGGGGATCGCGGTCAGTGCCGTCTGCAATCGCAAGGCGTGAGCATAGCTGGGATGGAGCTTCGTCAGCTCGCCATCATCGTCGAGCGGCGCGGGCACGGAGGCAGGAACGGAGGCGGGGAGATGATCCATGGTGGTGCCTTAGTGGCGCAATACAGCGCCTGTGTGCAAGCGATTTTGCCGCAAACCCTAGCGCATTTATGAGGGCGACGGGCCGCGCCAAGGCCCCTAGAACCCTCGGCAAAATCTTGTCGGAGAGACCGCAATGACCATTCTTCACTCCAGCCTCGGGCCCAATCCCCGCCTCGTGCGGATGTTCATGATCGAAAAGGGACTTGAGGAAGGGCGCGATTTCACCCGCGTGCATTACGACATCATCACCGGCCAAAACCGGCAGGATGCCGCCTACATGGGCAAGAACCCGCAGGGCACCACACCGACGCTCGAACTCGATGACGGCACCTGCCTCACCGAAAGCTGGCCGATCTGCGAATATGTCGAGGAGATGCACCCGGAGCACAACATGTTCGGCGAAACTCCGCTCGAACGCGCCGAGGTGCGCAAGTGGGTGCGGCTGTTCGATCAGGAAGTGGTGGTGCCGATGACGATGGGCTTCCGCGCCGGCGCGGGACGCCCGATGTTCGAGCCGCGCATGAGCGTGGTCACGGTGGAGGCGGGCGCCGAACTGACCGCGATGGCCGATGCCAAGTGGCGGATGTTCGACGCCATTCTGGGCGGCAGCAACCACATCGCGCTGGGCCGCTTCACCTTTGCCGATCTGATCATCTTCGCCTTCGCCAATTTCGGCTTCACCATCGGCTGGAAGCTGCCTGAAGGCACCGACAATCTCGCCCGCTTCATCGACACGCATAACCAGCGCCCCTGCGCGGGCGTGTGGCAGCAGTCCGAATAATGGCGCGGCTGGCGGGCAAGGTCGCGATCGTCACCGGCTGCGCGAGCGGGATCGGCGCGGCGACGGTGCGGCGGCTGCGGGCGGACGGAGCCGAGGTGCTCGGCACCGATCTCGACGCCGTCAAGGGCGCGGCGCTCTGTGCCGAAACCGGCGCGCTGTTCGCGGTGCAGGACGTATCCGACCGCGCGGCATGGCCGCAGATCGTGGCCCGCGCGGTCCAGACCTTCGGGCGGCTCGATATCCTCGTCAACAACGCCGGGATGGTCTCGGGCGCGGGGATCGGCGATCTCGACGATGACGCCATGTTCGCCGCGTGGGACAAGGTGCTGGCCGTCAATCTCACCGGCACCATGGCCGGCTGCCGCGCTGCGATTGCCGCGATGCGCGATAATCAGGGCGGCGCCAAGGGCGCGATCATCAACATCGCCTCGACCACCGCGATCGCGCCGCTTCCCACCGATGTCGGCTATTCGGCGAGCAAGGGCGCGGTGCGGGTGCTGTCCAAGTCCGTCGCCACGTGGTGCGCAAAGGCGGGGCTCGCCATCCGCTGCAACACCGTGATCCCCGGTGCGACGCAGACCGGCATGATCGCCGATGCCGAACAGCGCATGCCGGGATTGATCGCGGCCGTGGCTGCAACCTCGCCCTTGAACCGCCTCGCCGATCCTTCGGAAACGGCGGCGGCCATTGCCTTCTTGGCCAGCGACGAGTGCCCGTTCATGACTGGCGCGGAAATGCTGGTCGATGGCGCCGCACTGGCGATCCATCCGGGGTTCTGAAGCAAGTTCCGTTCGTGTCGAGCGCAGTCGAGACACCTGCGCACGGCCTCTCGACTACGCTCGAGGCGAAAGGGTTTGGAGGTTCTGGCTAACCCCCGCGCATCTTCTCCAGATAACCGCTCGGCCCCATCTGCGCGGCGGTCCAGACGAAGATCGCAAGGCTCGCGAGGCCCGAGGCGAGGCATACGCCGAACACCGCCAGCGCCAGCGCGCTCGCGCCATAGGCAGGCGTCAGCGCGTCGCTCGCCGCGCCGATCACCGCAAGGCCCAGCGCCTGGCCGACGAGGTTGTTGAAGAACAGCGCGAAGGCCACGGCAAAGCCCCGGCTGGCCGGTTCCACCGCCGTCTGGATACCCGACAGGATGCCGGCCTGACTGGCGACATAGATCGCATAGGCCAGCCCAAACCAGCCGAGAAAGGCCGCAAACCCGCTCGACGAAAGGCTCAGCGCCAGCGGCACCACGCAGCCTAGGCTCACCAGCCCCGGCAGCCACGCCCGCCAGCGCTCGTCGCGCAAGGTCAGCCAATGGGTCAGGTATCCGCCGAGGATCGGCCCCGGGATCCCGCCGAGGAAGAAGGTGAAGCCGAGATAGAGGCCGACGTCGCCGGTGGAGATCGGGAACTGGCGCAGCATCACCGCCGCCATCCAGAAGGCCAGCGCATAGCCGATCATGATCTGCACCGCCCAGCCCAGCGCCAGTCCCATGAACACGCGATTGGTGACAAGGCTCATGATCGTGCGCCCCAATGGCAACTGCGTCATGTCGGTGCCCTTGGGGGCATAGCGCCCGCGCGGCGGCTCGCGCACGGTGAGAAACAGCACCCCGCCGAGCAGCAGGCCCGGGAGACCCATCAGGACGAAGGCCCAGCGCCAGTCGAACCATTCGGCCAGCTGCCCGCCCACGATCAGCCCTGTGGCCGTGCCGACTGTCGATCCGAGCGTGAGAAAGCCCATCGCCTTGGCCAGTTCATGCCGCGCAAAGAAATCCGCGACGAGGCTTTGCGAGGAGGGGCCGGAACAGCCCTCGCCCACGCCCACGCCGGTGCGCGCCATGAACAGGGTCCAGAAGCCCGTCGCCATGCCGCAGGCGGCGGTCATCAGGCTCCAGAAGCTGATCGCGGCGGCAACGATGTTCTTGCGGACCGAACGATCCGCCAGCCGCGCCGCGGGAAAGCCGGCCAGCACATAGACGAGACTGAACGCCGCCCCGCCCAGCAGGCCAAGCTGGAAGTCCGACAGCTGGAACGCGGACTTGATGTCCTCGACGAGGATGCCGAACACCAGCCGGTCGGCAACGCTGAAGGCGCTCGTCAGCGTCAGCAGCGAGAGGACGTACCAACGGTGCAGGCCGGGCTTGTCGGCCTCGCCGTCCTCAGTGGTGCGGTCTGGCGTAGAGGCCATTGTCCACCGGGATCGTCAGGCCATTCAGAAACCGCGCCTCGTCCGAAGCGAGGAACAGCACGCAACCTGCCACATCCCGCGGGTGGCCCAGCGCATCCATCGCCAGCGGGCCTTCGGGGATATCCATCGGCTTTTCGCCGCCGCGCCCGGAAATGCCCATCACCATCGGGGTCTCGATCCCGCCGGGTGCCAGCGCATTGACGCGGATGCCGTAGCCGCGATCCTGGAAATCGATCGCCAGACTGCGGGTCATCCCCGCGATCCCGGCCTTGCACGCGGCATAGGCGGGGATGTTGCCATAGCCCATCAGCGCCGCGGTGGAGGCCATGTTGATGATCGACGAGCCGCCCCCGCCCACCTTCTCGTGGCGGTGCTTCATCAGCGGCGCGGCATATTTGCAGCCGAGGAAAGTGCCCACCACGTGGATATCAAGGTGCAGCTTGAAATGCGCGAGGCTGCAATCCTCGATGCTCTCGAAGATCACGTTGCCGGCATTGTTGACGAGGATGTCGAGCCCGCCGTGGCGTTCCTCGACCGCGCGCATCACTTCGATCCACTGCTCTTCGCTGGTGACATCCAGTGCCATGGCATCGCCGCCGATGGAGTCGGCCACCTTGTGCGCCAGTTCCACCTCGCGGTCGGTGACGATCACCGTCGCGCCTTCGCGCGCCAACGCCTCGCAATCGGCCTTGCCCAGCCCCATTGCCCCGCCTGTCACGAGCGCAACCTTGCCCGCTACCCTTCCCGCCATTTCGCTCTCTCCCAAAAGCTTTTTCTTGAGCCCAGCCTATCGGGCGGGCGGGCGCAAGCCACTGTCGAAAGCGCGAGGGCGCGGGCGGGCCGCAGCGATGTATTCTCGCGAGGCCGAAAGGGAGAGGCGCAATGATGGACCAAGCCGAAGTCGCGCAGCTGAAGGCGCTGATGGAGTGGGAAGGCAAGCGCCGCGCCCCGCCGCAGGGCTTTCCCGCCCTGCCCGACATGCCCGCCGGCCGCTACACCAGCGCGGAATACTTCGCGCTCGAACAGCAGCACATCTTCCGCAAGAGCTGGCTGTTCGCCGGCCACCTCGACGAGATCCCCGAGCCGGGGTGCTACATGCGCTGGCACAATGCCGGCGATCCGATCGTCATCGTGCACGGCATGGACGGGGTGGTGCGCGCCTTCCACAACACCTGTCGTCACCGCGGCGCGCCGGTGGTGACCGAGGATCGCGGCAAGTCCAGCCGCCTGATGTGCGGTTATCACAACTGGACCTACAAAACCGACGGCAGCCTGGTGGGCGTGCCCGAGAAGCGCGACTTTCCGGCCGATTTCGACATGAGCTGCCGCGGCCTTCTGCCGGTGCGCTGCGAGATGTTCGGCAAGGTGATCTTCGTCAATTTCGACATGGAGGCGATGCCGCTGATCGACTGGCTCGGGCCGATTGCGCGCGAGTGGGAGGAGTTCGCCTTTGATCGCATCAAGCTCGCCGCGCGGCATTCGTTCGATCTGAAGTGCAACTGGAAGATCGCGATGGAGGCCAACATGGAGGTCTACCATGTGCCCTTCATCCACCCCAACACCGTCGCCCCGCTGGTCGACAGCACGCGCAATCTCAACACCATCTACCCCAACGGCCATGCGCGGATGCTGGCGCCCCCGCCGCACACGACCGACCGCGAACACGTGCGCGCGATCGACTCGCCGTCCGGATGGCAGCAGATCGAGAGCGTGGGCGAATTGGGCCGCACCTGCACCCAGAGCTACACGCTGTTTCCCAACTGGGTCAGCCCGCTCTCCAACTACTTCGTGCCGCCGCTGGTGTTCTGGCCGACCTCGCTGACCACCACGCGGCTGGAGCTGGTGACCATGGCGCTGGACTGGGGGGATGCGCCCGCGCCGGACTTGTGGACCGTGCCCGATGCCAGCCAGCCGAACGGGCGGCAAATGAGCCCGATCATCCTTGAAGACACCCAGTTCGGCGAAGCGATCCAGCATTCCGTGCAGGGCTCGGCCTTCCGCTCCGTGCCGCTGTCCTATCAGGAGGCGCGGATCTATTCCTTCCACCAGAGCCTCGACCGGATGATCGGGATCGCTAACGTGCCCGAGCGGCTGCGGGTCGAGCAGGTGATCGGCGCGGACTGGGTGTGGCCCAACGACCCGCGCGTCGCGCAGATGGAGCGCGAGCAGGCGCAAGCGGCGGAATAACGCTACGGAATGCCGCTTTCGCAGGGAGTTGTGACGTTTTTGTCGCACATTGCCCGCCTTACTATCGCTTTTGCTGATAGCGCGTTCCCCTGCCTGACATACACCTTCCACCCATACCGATAGACGCGGGGAAACGTGTCACGGTTTGGGGAATCCAAAGGTGCGCCATGACGGCCGCCTTCAGGGGAGAGAGCATCATGAACACACTTCGTGCCCGAATTGCATCCGGAGCCCGCGGCCGCGGGATGCGGACCGCGCTGATGTGCGGTGCAGCCTTTGGCGGCCTCGCCGCCGTGCCGAGCGTCGCTTACGCCCAGGACGCCGATGCCAGCGCAGATGCCGCTCCGGAAGAGCGGGTGATCATCGTTCAGGCCCGCCGCCAGAACGAAACCCTGCAGGAAGTGCCCGTCACCGTCACCGCGATCGGCGGCGAGACGCTCCAGCGCTACAGCATCGACCAGGTCGCCGACGTGACCAGCCGCGTGCCGACCCTCAACGTGCAGGTCGGTGGTTCGGGCTCGGGCGGCCAGCTCAGCTTGCGCGGCGTCGGCTCGTCGAACATCTCGGCGGCGTTCGATTCGGCGGTGGCCTTCGAGTATGACGGCGTTGTCGTCTCGACCATGCGCATGGTGCAGGCCGGCTTCTTCGACGTCGAGCAGATCGACGTGCTGCGCGGCCCGCAATCGCTGTTCTTCGGCAAGTCGGCCACCGCCGGCGTGCTCTCGCTGCGTTCCGCCAACCCGACCGCCAACTGGGAAGTCGGGATGCGCGGTTCCTATGAATTCGAGGAAAAGGGCTACCTGCTCTCGGGCTACATCTCGGGTCCGATCAGCGACACGCTGGGCATCCGCGTGGCCGCCCAGTTCAACGATATCGACGAATTCCAGCTGCTCCAGCCCGGCACGCCCGCGGTCAACCAGGAGCGCGGGCTGACCGATTTCATCGGCCGCATGACCCTCGACTGGAACCCGTCTGACCGGTTCAAGGCCAACTTCAAGCTGCAATACACCAAGAACGAGAACGACGGCGCCATCGGTACCGCAGAAATCAACTGCGGCGCCAACGGCCGGGCCGACTCGGTGTTCCTGCTGAGCGGCGCGGTGCAGATCCCGGCTGGCTACAACTGCGACACCAACGACCAGCGTTACTTCCTGCCCGATGCTGCGGCGCAGCTTGCCGGGGGTGTTCCGGGCAACTCGCCGGCAGCGGGCCGCAATGGCGTGCCTTTCGGCGAAACCGAGATCTGGTTCGGTCGCCTGCAGTTCGATCTCGACCTGTCTGACACGCTGACCCTGACCTCGGTCACCGGCCTGCTCAACATGGATGCGATCGATTTCGACCCCTACTCCTATGGCGGCGTCTTTGCCGGCCCCAACGGAACCATCCTGCCGGGTGGTGCCGGTTCATCTGACCCGATCAACAGGCTCGAACAGTACACGCAGGAACTGCGTCTGGCCTCGGACTTCGATGGCGGCTTCAACTTCATGCTCGGCGCGTTCTACGAAGACCGCACCTTTACCTTCGACACCGCCCAGCAGGGCGTGAACATCTCGTTCTTCGGCCCCAGCACCGCGCGTCCGCTGGTCGGCGGCGGGACCGCTCCGGGCACGGGCTTCACCTATGACTGGGACAAGACCCACATCACCAAGACCGAAGCGCTCTCGTTCTTCGGTAGCGTGATGTGGGAGATCACCGACAAGCTCGAACTCTCGGGCGGTATCCGCTGGACCGATGAAAAGAAGGTCCAGACGATCTCGGTGCCCTACGTCCACAACTCGCTGGCCTATGTCTCGGCTGGCGGCGGTCTGTTCCGCCCGAGCCCGGCGTTCTTGCAGAGCGGGTTCTTCTCGGGCCCGATCAACTTTGCCGACGACAACATCTCGCCGGAAGTCACTCTGCGTTACCAGGCGAACGACGATCTCAACTTCTTCGCCTCGTACAAGACCGGCTTCAAGTCGGGCGGGATCGACAACTCGGCGCTGCCGTCGAACAGCCTCAGCCAGGCCGCCGCTACGGGTGACTTCAGCGCGCTGATCTTCCAGTCGGAAGAGGCCGAGGGCGGTGAAGTAGGCTTCAAGTCGCAGTGGGCTGGCCGCAGCTTCACCCTCAACGCCACCGCGTACTACTACGTCTTCACCGATCTTCAGGTGCAGAACTTCAACGCGGTGAGCGTGCAGTTCGCGACCAGCAACGCTGGCGAGCTCACCACCAAGGGTGTCGACATCGAATCCCGCTGGATCACGCCGATTGACGGCCTGAGCCTGTCGGCCAACCTGTCCTACCTCGACGCGCAGTACACTGACACCTTCATCCAGCCGCTCGGCATCAGCACCGTCGACCTCAATGGTCGCCGTGGCAGCCAGGCGCCGGAATGGTCCGGAAACCTTGCGGTCGATTGGAACATCCCGCTGTCGGACAGCCTCGAGCTGTTCCTGTCGGGCAACGCGGCCTATAATGATGGCTACATCACCGACGAAGCGACGCTGAACGACTATGTCCAGCCGAGCTTCTGGCTGCTCGACGCCAACGTCTCGATCGGCCATCCGGACGGCAACTGGAAGCTGGCGCTGGTCGCACAGAACCTCACCGACGAGATCTTCACCATCACCACCGGCGGGCGTCCGTTCCTGCAGGCGGGCGTGGGCGACGACTTCGTGATGACCCAGAACCGCGGTCGTCAGGTGTTCGCGGAAATGAGCTTCCGCTTCTGATAACGCCAACAGGGGAAATGCGAGGGGCGGGCCAGCAATGGCTCGCCCCTTTGCTTTTGGCCCCTTTGCTTTTGGCCCCTTTGCTTTTCGCCCATTTGCTTTGGATCAAGGCGAAAGGGCGCCGCTTCCCGCCAAAAGTGAGCATTGCCGCTGCCCACGCGAAGGCAGATGCTCGCCACGAAAATCGCGGCTTCTGGGAGGAAACCATGTCACGCGAAGAACTGATCTCCATGACGCGCAGTCTGGTAGCGCATGGCGCGGCCGATACGATGGAATATGCCGACGAGGTCGTGCGCATTCCCGCCAGCGCCTACACCGACGAAGCGGTGTTCGAGCTGGAAAAGAAGCAGATCTTCCGCCGCCTGCCGCTGATGGTCGCGCCGTCTTGCGAGCTGCCGAACATCGGCGACTTCAAGGCGATGGACATCTGCGGCGTGCCGCTGCTGCTCTCCCGCCAGAAGGACGGCAGCATGGGCGCCTTCCTCAACATGTGCACCCACCGCGGCAACCCGCTCGCGAGCGGCTGCGGCAATGCCAGCCGCTTCACCTGCGGCTATCACGGCTGGACCTTCAAGGCGGATGGCGATCTGATCGGGGTCGCATCCCCGAAGGATTTCGGCGCGATCGACAAGAGCCAGCACTGCCTCGTCAAGTTCCCGGTCTACGAGAACGCCGGCCTCATCTGGGTGACGCTCGATCCGGAATCGAAGCTCAGCATCGCCGATTACCTGTGCGGCTTCGACGATCTGCTCAAGGCCTTCGAATTCGAAGGCTGGACGCTGTTCTCGCAGCGCACGCTGGCGGGGCCGAACTGGAAGACCGCCTATGACGGCTATCTCGATTTCTACCACCTGCCGGTGCTCCACGCGAACACCTTCGGGGCGGATTTCTACAACCGCGCCAACTACTTCGCCTATGGCCCGCACCAGCGCCTTTCGACCCCGTCAAAGTTCGCGATCAAGGTGCAGAGCGATGACGGCGAGCAGATCGATCTGGAAGCGATGAGCGACGAGGAACTGCCGCAGGAAGTGCTGGTGCAGGGCGTGTGGACGATCTTCCCGCACATCTCGATCGCCAGCTTCTACGGCGGCGGCCAGCGCGGGGCGATGATCAGCCAGCTGTTCCCCGGTGCGACCGTAGGAGAGAGCTACACCACCCAGTTCTATGTCATGGAAAACCAGCCCGAGACGCCCGAACAGGTCCAGGCCGCGCATGACCAGTTCAACTTCCTCGAAATCGTGGTGCGCGACGAGGATTATGCCACCGGCAAGCGCCAGCATCAGGCGCTGCAATCGGGGCTGATGAAGGACGTGCTGTTCGGCCGCAACGAGAAGGGCGGACAGGTCTTCCACGGCTGGGTCGAGCGGCTGGTCAATGCCAGCGACGATGATCTGGTGGCATTCTTCGCAGCGGAGCAGCGTCAGGCGGCGGAATGATTGTGCGAGGGCGCAGATGCGCCCTCCGCAAAACTGTCAGAACGCAAAGGGCCGGGCCGGAACGCTCGGCCCTTTTTGCGTCGGGTTGCTGTTGAGCGCCAGTTCCACCAGCGCGGTGTCGAAGAATTCGTGCAGCTCCACGATCAGCCCGTCCCGGATCGTCATGATCTGGCAGTAGGTCTGGAGATATTCGTGGCCGTTGGTGGCCGTGCCGCCGCCGCGCATCAGGCCGACAACGCAATTCTCGTCCGCGCTCATGATCCGCCACTCGCGCGAGAAGCGGATCGTCTCGGGCACCAGTTTGCCGATCACGCCATCGGCCACTACGGGTCCGAAGCACACGTCCTTGCCCTCCCACCGGCCCGAAACCGGCGTGGTGCCGACCAGATTGAACACGATGTCGTCCGAATGCAAAGCGGCGAGCGCATCGAAGTCGCCCGCCGCCAGTGCTTCGTAGAACCGCGTGGCGACCGCGATATTGGCCGCGCGCAGATCGCTCATGCTCTTACCCGAAGGCAGGGCGATAATTGCTCTCGCCCCAGTCCTGCTTCTTGGTCCATTCGCCCATCGTCTCCAGCTTGCCTTCCAGCTCGGGGAAGCGTTCGTAGACGTGGTCCATGTCGACCGCGAAGGGCTTGGTCGGCGCGGTGTTGTTGTATTCGTAGAAGGCCTGGATGCCCTTGGCGAACTCCTCGCGCGCTTCGGCGGGCATCGAATCCCCGGCCGCGTTCACCAGCAGGCGACCGAATTCTTCCGGGGTGCAGGGATCATACTTGATGTCCTTGCCCAGCGCTTCGGCGAGGCACTGCGTCACCTGCTTGCCCACCAGCCGCTCCGGACCGCCAATATTGAGCCACGCGCCTTCCATGTCGGGGCGCTCAATGCTGGCGAGCATGAAGCGCGCGACATCGTCGAGGCTGATCCAGTTGGCTTCCAGCGTGGGGTTGTGCGGATAGACGTAGCGGTTCTCGTTGACGATGAAGGGCCGCGCCCAGCCGGTCAGCAGGTTGTCCATGAACAGCACCGAGCCGAACACCGTACCCGGCGCACCCGAGCGCCACAGCGCGTTGATGCCCGCCGTGTTGCCGGCATAGGTGAAGGCATCGCCGGGCTTGTCCGGGATCCAGCTCGAGGTGTTCCACACCACGCGCTTCACATCGAGATGCGCAGCGACCTTGCCCACTTCGCCGACCAGATAGGCGCGGTCTGCGCGGGCCTGCAGCGGATGGGTGTAGAAGATGTAGTCCGAGCCTTCGAGCGCGTCCTTGAAGGTCGATGTGTCGTAGAGGTCCATCGGCCGGATCTCGACCTTGTCGACCCCGTCGATCGGCGCGCCCTCCAGCGCATCCGGACGGCGCGAGATGGCGCGCACGTCGTAGCCGGCAGCAAGCGCCTGACGGATCTGCGCAAGGCCCTGCCTTCCGCTCGCGCCGATCACTGTGATGAGTGCCATGAATGTCTCTCCCCTAAGTGTTTATGGGCAAGAGACTAGGAAGCGCTCGGAAGCTGCGCACCGCGCCAAAGTGATAGCCGCGCGGGTGAAGCCCCTAGCGAAAAGACGGGGTTGTCGTAGCGGCGCAGGCTGCGGACAGTGCTCCCCATGCAGAACCGTGCCTGGCGCATCGCCCGCCGCCCCGAAGGGACAGATTTCGCCGCCGCGCTGGAGCTCGTGGAGGCCCCGCTCGCCCCGCTGGCCGAGGGCGAAATCAGCATCCGCAATTCGCAACTGTCGATGGATGCCGGCACCCGGATGTGGCTGTCGGACCGCGAGGACGGCTACCAGCCGCCGCTCCCCGTGGGCGGGCCGATGACGGGCCTCGTGCTGGGCGAGGTGATCGAAAGCCGTGCAGATGGATTCGCCCCCGGCGATCTGGTGCGCGCCTTCGGCCAGTGGAGCGATATCAGCACCGTCGATGCGGTGATGTCGGGCGCGATCCTGCTCGATCCTTCGGTGGCGGACCGCCGCGCATGGTTCGGCCCGCTCGGCATGAACGGCTGGACCGCATTGTGGGGCATCGAGACCACCGGCGCGGCGAGGCGAGGCGAAAAGGTGCTGGTCTCCGCCGCCGCCGGAGCGACCGGCATCCTCGCGGTGCAGATCGCCAAGCTGCTCGGCTGCGAGGCCTGGGGCATCGCGGGCGGCGCGGCCAAATGCGCTTACCTCACCAATGATCTCGGCATTGCGGGGGCGATTGATTACAAGGCAGCCGATCTCGCCGCGCAGCTCGACGCAGCCTGTGCCAATGGCTCCGGCTTCGACGTCTATTTCGACAATGTCGGGGGGCCGCTGCTGGATCAGGTGCTCACCCGCATGAACCACTATGGCCGGATCGCGGTGTGCGGACTGCTGGCCGATTACACCGCCGGCACGCGCACCGCCCCGCAGGAATTCGATCAGGTGCTGATGCGGCGGCTGCGGATCGAGGGCTTCTTCTCGCCCGATTTCATGCACGAAGGCCCCGGCCTTACGCGGCGCCTGCGCGATTGGACCGAGAGCGGCGCGCTCGTCATGCCCTATGACGTGACGCGCGGGCTTGAAAACACGCTCGCCGCCTATGCAAAACTCTTCACCGGCGGCAATATCGGCAAGGTGATAGTGGAGCTGGATGCATGATGGGAACCCTCGAAGACCGCGAAGCCATCCGCGATATTCTCGCAGCCTACGCCCATGCGATTGACCGGCGGCGCTGGCAGATGATGGAGCGCCTGTTCCATTATGATGCCGTCTTCAAGTTCGGGGTGATCGAAGGCGACTGGCGCGGGTTTGTCGAACAGGCCCGCGGCGTGATCGACCCTTGCCTTGCGACCCAGCACCAGCTCGGCCAGACGATCTTCGGGTTCGAGGGCGACACGGTGTGCCACACCGAAACCTACATGACCGCGATGCACACCATCCCGCCCGGCTACCCATTGGTGGCGGCCTTCCCGGACAAGGGCGTGATCTACTCGGCCATCGTCGCGGGCCGCTATGTCGATCGCTTCGAGAAACGGGCGGGTGAGTGGCGTATCGCCCAACGCACCGGCCTTTACGACTGGCGCGAATTCCGGGTGGTGGAGGGCGTGGACCTGTCGAACACGCCCGAGGGCGCGGCGGGCTATCACGACGAACGCGATCCTTCGTCCGCGGCCGTGCGGCACTGGCTCGGCTAGGCTAGGCTAGGCTAGACTAGGGCCGCTTGAAGGCGAACACGCCGCTCATCGTCGCGATCTGCTCGTCCCCGCGCCAGATCCCGCCCGAGGTATAGGCGGTGCGCCCGCCCAACCGGTCGATCCTGACGCGCGCCTCCAGCCAGTCGCCCAGCTTCGCGCCCAGCAGATAATTCACCGTCAGCGTCACGGTAGACGGGGCAAGCCGCGGGCGTTCGGCATCATAGACCGCATGGCTGAGGGCAACATCGGCAAAGGTCGAGATCACGCCGCCGTGAGCAGCGTCCTGATAATTGATGTGGTGCGGAACGATGCGCAGGCCCACCACCCGAACGCCGTCCACCGGCGCGCCGAGATAATAGGGTCCGCCGTGATCGAGAAAGCCCGGGGTGAAACCGGCGGGCTCAAAGCCAGAAGGTGCGTCCATTCCCGCACCCTAACGCAGCCGCGCGCGCGTGCCGCTATGAATTGTGCCAATGACAGCGCCCCCGCACGCGGGCTATCTCCGAGGGCATGGCAGACACGGCAGCAATCGCGGCATCATCCTTCTGTGACATCGTGGCGGATCACGCCCGCAATCAGGGGGATGTGATCGCCTTCACCTATGGCGAGGAGGAGTTCAGCTTCGCCGCGCTCGACGCGGGCGCGAACCGCACCGCCAACGGCCTGATCGCGCTGGGGGTGAAGCCGGGGGACCGGGTCGCCTTCCTCGGCAAGAACCACCCGCTCTATTTCGAGGCCTTCGTGGGCGCTGCGCGGATCGGCGCGGTGATGACGCCCGTCAACTGGCGGCTCGCCCCGCCCGAAGTCGCCTATATCCTCGACAATTGCGGGGCCAATGTCGTCTTCGTCGCGGAAGGCTTTGCCGCGATGATCGAAGGCGTGCGCGAGGCGGTTCCGCATGTGCAGCACATCATCGGCATCGACGCGCCCGAGCATGACGGCCTTGATTACCGCAGCTGGCGCGATGGCTTCCCCGCCACCCCGCCCAAGCATGTGGTGAAGAGCGAGGACGACGCGCTTCAGCTCTACACCTCGGGCACCACCGGCAAGCCCAAGGGCGCGGTGATGACCCATGGCTCGATCCTCTCCAGCCGCGACGCACTGGCGGCGGCAGACGAGATGCGCGGCTGGCAAGAACCGATTCCGGGCGATGTGACGCTGCTGGCCATGCCGTGCTTCCACATTTCCGGCACCGGCACCGGCATCGGCACGATGGTGGCCGGAACCAATTCCATCGTCCTGCCCGAATATGATCCGACCAAGGCGCTGGACCTGATCGCAAATTTCAACATCTCGAAGATCTTCCTTGTCCCCGCCGCAATCCAGATCCTGCTCAATCACCCGCGCGTGAACGAGGTCGATTTCAGCCGCCTCAAATATATCACCTATGGCGCCTCCCCCATCCCGCTCGAACTCATGCGCGAGGCGATGCGGGTGATCGGCTGCGGCTTCGTGCAGATGTACGGGATGACCGAGACCAGCGGCACCATCGTAGCGCTCGATCCCGAAGATCACGTGCCCGAAGGCAGTCCCCGGATGCGCTCGGTCGGCAAGCCGCTGGCCGGCGTCGAGATCAAGATCATCGACGAGGCGGGCAACCCCGTGCCGGTGGGCACCGTGGGCGAAATCGCCACGCGCTCCAGCAAGAACATGCGCGGCTACTGGAACAACCCCGATGCCACCGCCTCCACCATCGACGCGGATGGCTGGCTGCGCACGGGCGATGCGGGCTATCTCGACGAAGACGGCTATCTCTACATCCACGACCGGGTGAAGGACATGATCATCTCGGGCGGCGAGAACGTCTACCCGGCCGAGGTCGAAAACGCGCTCTATTCGCACCCGAAAGTGGCCGATGTCGCGGTGATCGGCATTCCCGATGCCAAATGGGGCGAGGCGGTGAAGGCCTGCGTGGTCGTCAAGAAGGGCGAGACCCTGACCGAGGCAGACCTGATCGCCCACGCGCGCACGCTGATTGCGGGCTACAAGTGCCCCAAGTCGGTCGATTTCATCGAGGCCCTGCCCCGCAACCCCTCGGGCAAGATCCTGCGCCGCGAGCTGCGCGCGCCTTATTGGGTCGGCAAGGACCGGGCGGTGAACTGAAGTGCTGGCGGTCGGGTTGGCGGTCAGGCAACTCGCCTACAAGGTGAACGACCTTGAGGCAGCAGCAGCGGCGCACCACCGGCAGTTTGGCTCAGGCCCGTTCTTCGTGCTGCACCATGTGGCGCTTTCCTCCTCGCACCATCGCGGGACGCCGCGACCCTTCGATCATTCCAGCGCCTATGGCCAATGGGGCAGCGTGATGGTGGAGCTGGTTGTCCAGCACAATGCCGAGCCATCCGCCCTGCACGAGATGTTTCCCCATGGCTCGGGCCGCGAGGGGCTGCATCACGCGGCGCTGTTCGTCGATGATCTGGAGGCGGAGATTGCGCGGTTCGCAGCCGCAGGAGCGCCGCTCGCACAATTGTCGGTCACGCAGACCGGTACGGCCTTCGCCTTTATCGATACGCGCGAAACCCTCGGCCATATGCTCGAACTCTACGAGCCGACGCCGCAGCTGACCGGGTTCTACGATTTCGTCGCCGCCGCCGCGCAGGGCTGGGACGGGACGGATCTGATCCGCGAGTTGGGTTAGGCCCCAGCCAACCCCGGCAGATCGACCAGCGCCGCGCGGCATTCGGCGTCGGCCAGCGCTGTCACCACCGAAAAGGCGACAAACCCCGGCTCGCCCAGATGGGCGACCACGGCGGCGGCCTCTTCATCGGTGATCGCGGTATGCTCGAACGGCATCCGGCGGGCATAGGCGATTGCCGCGCGCGTGCCCTCGTCGAGGGCGCTCTCGTCGATCGGCGCGGCATCGATGCCGTGGACCGTGGCGACCGCCTGCTTGACGAGCGCGACCAGCGCCGGATCGAGCGCGCCCTCGGAGCGGTTGCGGAAGGTGGCGTAGTGCTCGGCCAGCACCGGATCGCTCGCCAGCGCGGCGCAGACGGCGCTCATTCTGCTGCCTCCAGCACCGCGGGCGTGGGCAGCACTGTGCGGTCCATCGCCTCCGGCTCCAGCCCCATCGTGATCAGCGCCTTGGCAAGCGCAAGGAACAGCGTCACGCCCAGCCCCAGCTCGGCGATCTGCGCCGGCGTGAGGTGGCGCTGCAAGGCCGCTCGCGCATCGCCGTTCAGCAGTTCGGGATCATGGATCAGCGCATCGGTGAACTTCAGCACCGCCTTTTCGGTGTCGGTGAGCTTGGCGCTGGTCTCGTAACCATCGGTGATGTCGTCCAGCACCTCCTCGCCAAGGCCCTGCGCCACGGCCTTGTCGAAACGGACATTGCGGCAGAAGCCACATTCGGTGACCCGCGCATTGCGCATCCGCGCCACTTCCTTGATCCGCGCCGCGAGCACATCCGAGCCCCAGAACCGGCCATAGAGCGCGAAGAAACTTTCCGCGATCGCTGGCTGGTGCGCCAGCACCGAACCGAAATGCGCAGGCTCTCCCGCAATGGCCGAGGATACGCGGGGTGTGGTCGACATGTGGTGTCTCCTTTGCCCGCAAAGATAACAGGCGGTGCAGCTGCGTTACCCTCGCCATTTTCGCAGGGGGGAAGGCCGCCGCACGCATGGCAAAAGAACAAGAAACCAACCGAGGGAGTGAGCACATGCCCGGCGAAGCACAGCGCGTGATCGAGGAATTCTGGCGCATCCAGGATGATGGCGACTACACCAAACTGGTCGATCTCTTCGCCGAGGACGCCTTCCTCGAAGACCCGATCTGGGGCCAGTATCGCGGGCGCGATGCGATCCTCGGGTTCATGACCACGATGGTCAAGGAAATGGGGACACGCAAAGTCCACTTCACCGTCGACGAGATCTGCGGCGATGACCACGCCGTCTGGGCACGCTGGACGATGCACATGGACGGCCACGAACCGCGCGGCGGCGTGGGCATCTACAAGGTCGAAGGCGGCAAGATGACCTATTACCGCGACTACATGGACCCGGCGGGCGAGTAGCAATCAGTCCCTCCCCGTCCCGAAGGGATGGGGAGGTGTCGCCGCGGAGCGGTGACGGAGGGGTAAGGCGGCACGGCGGAAACCCTCCGTCAGCCGCCTTTGGCGTCTGCCACCTCCCCATTCGCTGCGCGAGCGGGGAGGGACTTTCACATCACATCCGCCGGTAATCCGGATGGCCGCTTTCCCGCAGATCGAGCATCGGCAGCGGGAAGGCGGCGTTGGGGCTGGCATCGGGCTGATCGGGCATCGCCATGGTCCAGTCCATGATGTAGCGGCGGCTCGAAATCCGCCACTCGCCCTCTCGCTTCTCGTAGGTATCGAGATAGCGCCCGCCATACATGTTGCCCTTGTAGGGCTCCTCGCCCTCGCGGCGGAAACCAAGCGCCACGCCGTAGCATTCGCCCTCCGCGGTGGTGGCCGAGGTTAGCTTGACCGATAGCGGCGCAAGCAGGTGCCAGCGCCGCCCGGTCGAGCGTTCCACCGCCATCACCACCGGCACAAACTCCGCCGCCGTTCCCTTGAAGAAGCCGTAGTCGATCGCGGCATCGGGCCAGTAGCACCCCGCCTGTCCCTCGTCGTCGAGCCAATCGAGGGTGCGCGAATAACGCGCGATGAGTTCCTGGATCGCCTGCTTGTCGAGCAGCTCTTGCAGCACAGCTTCCACGTTCATGCGCGCGCACTCCACCAGGCCGGGATCGACAACGGGAAGCGTTCCTGCGCGATTGTCATGTTCTCCGAGGCATCGGCGGGCAGCGCCGGATCAGCGGTGTGCGGGAGGCCCCCGCCCGCGCCTTCCACGGGGTCGATATATTCGAGTTTGATCCCCGCCAGCACGTCGGCGAAGTCATGGCCTTCGTGATGGTCCGACATCTGGTGATGGTAGAAGGCCCATTTGTCCTTGAAGCTCAGCAGGCAGTAATAGGACAGCGGCTCCTGCCCCTTCCAGTATTCGTAGCGGATCACGCCTTCTTCGGTGGCGAAGGTGTGGTGGACCATGTCGCGCATGATCGCCTCCCACTTCTCCTCCTTGCCGGGCTGGATGGTGATGTGCGCAAGCAATGTGGCCATGTGCGGGCTCCCTTCAGGCGGGTGTGAGGTTCAGAAACAGTCGGAAGATGCCGAGCATGATCCCACCCTGATGGCGGAAATCATTGCCGGGCGCGTAGGCGAGATCGGCGAAGGCATCGGCGAGGCGATCCCATGCGATCATCTGTTCGAGGCGCGAGATGTTGGAGCCGGGGCATGAGCGCGGCCCCTGACTGAAGGCGAGGTGGCGCGTGGCCGCCTTGCGGTCGAGCTTGAGGTCGAGCGGGTCTTCGAATTCCTCGGCATCGATATTGGCCGCCGCCCAGCGCAGGTGGAGCATTGATCCGGCAGGCACCGCCACGCCCTGAAACACCTCGTCATGGGCGCAGATGCGGGTCGAAAGCCCCTGCGTGGGCGAACGCAGCCGCATCCCTTCTTCGATGAAAGTGCGGATTGCGGCTCGATCCCCGCGCAATGTGCCGAACATCCCCGGCCGCTCGCACAGCAATTGCGCCTGTTCGGCCAGCGCATATTGCGTCGTCTCCAGCCCGCCGATCACCATGGCGTAGACCACGCCGTTGATCTCGTCGTCGGTGAGCTTGCGCCCCAGCGCGGCATATTCCACCTGCGTGAGGAAGCTCACCATGTCGTCCTGCGGGTTCGCGCGCTTCTCGCGGGTTTGCTGCGCGACATATTCCTTCATCCCGGCAAGCAGGCGAAACTTCTCGGACGCTTGTTCGGGGGTGAGGATGTTCTTGTGGGTCGTCCCGATCACATAGGACATGACCTGCGCATTGCCCCATTGTTCGAGACGCGGGATATCCGCGAGCGGGAAGCCCAATACGCTCGCCATCACCCGCTGCGGCAGAGGGCGGGCGAAATCGGCGACGAAGTCCACCGGTTCCCCCCGCTGCGCCTGCTCCAGCATCCCGGCGATCAGATCATCGACATGACCGGTGATCATCGCCGCGTGCCGCGTGCAGCCGGGGCCGACCCACGGATCGGTCAATTCCTTGCGATGCGCGCGCCACATTTCGGGATCGGGCCGCAGCGAGACGATCGAGGCGACCATCGCGTCGATATCGGGAATATGCGTCGGCATCTCGCCCGATTGCTGGATATGCGCGACCAGCAGCGAGAGCGTGGGCGGGAAGCGGTCCCAGTCCATCACCACGCGGCGGACATCTTCGTATTTGGTGAGCACGAAGGCGTCGCTGCCGGGCGTCAGCCCCTCGCCCGCAAGGCGCTGCACCGGCGCTTCGGCATGCAGGATCGCGTAGGCATCGTACCAGTGCTCCTGCGCACCGGGGGCGAACAGATCGACCTCGTCCAGCGAGCGCGGCGCGCCCTCGATATCGCCTCGCAAATCCGCCTCTCCCCTGCGGGGCGGCTCGCCTGCTTAGCGAATCCGCCAATTGCTGATGCACAGCTTGTCCCGCAGCCTCTCCCTTACGGAAACGGGCTATTTTGTGAGGCCCCTCGGGAGAGAGACGTGAGCCGCATCACCAAACTGGCGCCAGAGCAATGGGATCAGCGCCTTGTCCGCGCGATCCGGCCGGAAAACCTGACCGATCTCGAACAGGGGCTGACGCGCTATTTCGCGCATTGCCCGGAACAGGCGCTGGGGCTGATGGCTTTCGGCGGGGCGCTGAAGATGAACCGTTCGCTGCCCGAACGGCTGGTGGAACTGGTGCGGCTCAGGGTCGCCTTCTTCAACCAGTGCCGTTCGTGCATGGCGATCCGCTACACCGATGCGGTCGCCGACGGGGTGACCGAGGGGCTCGTCTGCTCGCTGGAACGCCCGCAGGAAGCAGCTGACCTCTCCGCCGCCGAGAAAGCCGCGATCCGTTACGGCGAGCTGATGGCGACCGATCACCTCGCGATCGATGATGCGATGTACGAGGAACTGCGCCAGCACTTCACCGAAGCGCAGATCGTGGAACTGGGCATGACAGTCGCCTTCTTCGTCGGTTTCGGGCGGCTCGCCGCGACGTATCACATGGTCGAGGAACTGCCCGAGGCGTTCCGCAAGGCCGAGAAAATCGCGCCTTGGGGCGCAGAAAAGATCCAGGTGCGCTGATGAACACGCCAACCATCAACCTGTTCGATCCCGCGCTGCAGCAGTGCCCCTACGAGGCCTACAAGACCCTGCGCGACGAGGCGCCGGTCTACAACATCCCCGGCACGCAGATCTATGTGGTCAGCCGTTATGACCACGTGCGCGAGGTGCTGATGGATCCGGCGCGCTTCCCCTCTACGGCGGCAAACGAGCTGATGCGCGCCAGCCCCACCGATATGGAGCGCGGGCGCAAGGTGGCCGAGCGCTTCAAGGCAAATGGCTGGCTGCCCGCGCCGACGCTGGCGGGGCGCGATGACCCCAACCACAAGCAGATGCGCGCGATGTTCAACGAGGCGTTCAAGCCCAGCCGCATCAAGGACATCGACCCGCGCGTCGAAACCCTCGCTTACGAGCTGATCGACGAATTCATCGCTGATGGCCGCTGCGACTGGGTGCGCCAGTTCTGCGTGCCGCTGCCGCTGTTCATCATCGGCGAGCAGATGGGCGCCAAGCGCGAGGACATGTGGAAGATCAAGGGCTGGACCGACGCCTTCTTCCACCGCATCTCGCTGATGCTGCCCGAGGACAAGCACCTCGAAATGGTCGACCGCGAGATCGAGGCGCAGCACTATTTCCAGCCGATCTTCGAACGCCTGCGCGAACATCCCGATGGCAGCCTCATCTCGGTGCTGGTCAACACCGTGATCGAGGGCTGGGACCGGCCGCTGAACGACAACGAACTCCACGCCGAGATGATGGCCGACACCTTCGTGGGCGGCTCGGAAACCACCACCAATGCGCTCGCGGCGGGTATGAAGCTGCTGATCGAGAACAAGGATGTGTGGGCCAAGCTGAAGTCCGATCCCGACAAATATATGCGCAATTTCGTCGAGGAGGTGCTGCGTCTCGAAAGCCCGGTGCAGAGCCTGATGCGCTTCACCCACAAGGATGTGGAACTGGACGGAGTGACGATCCCGGCAGGCTCCGTCGTCAATGTCCGTTACGGCGCGGCGAACCGCGACGAGCGCTTCTTCGAATGCCCGGAAAAGCTCGATCTCGATCGGCCCAAGGCGGGCGCACACATGGCCTTCGGGTCAGGCACGCACCACTGCCTCGGCGCCCCGCTCGCCCGGCGCGAGCTGACGTGGGGCTTCCAGGCCGTGGTTGACCGGTTCGAGGACATGGACTTCGCCCCCGGCGAGAACGACTTCACCTATCACCCGCACTTCCTGCTGCGCAGTCTGAAGCAGCTCAACATCACCTTCATTCCGAGGAAGCGCTGACATGGCTACCCTGCTGAAACCCGCGCCGCAGCGGATCGATGTCACCCCGCTGCCCATGCCCGCCCTGTCAGGCCGCCCGATCGATGGCAGCCGCTACTGGAGCCATGACTTCATGGCCCGCGAGTGGGACGGCATCTGGACCAAGGCGTGGCTGATCGGCGGCCTTGCGGCCCAAGTCGCCAAGCCGGGCGATTTCTTCACCTACGAGATCGGGCGCGAAAGCATTCTCGTCACCCACGGTGAGGACGGACGCATCCGGGCGTTCTACAACGTCTGCCCGCACCGCGGAAAACGGCTGGTGATGGAGGAGGAGGGCCATTCCAAGCGCCTCGCCTGTTCCTATCACGGCTGGCGTTTCTCGGCCGATGGCGAATTGAACTTCGTCCCCTGCCCCGAGGATTTCGAAGGCGGCTCGCCCTGCGGCAAGGTGCGGCTGGAAGAGGTCAAATGCGAGGTCTTCGCCAGCTTCGTCTGGGTCAATCTCGATCCGCACGCGACCCCGCTCGCCGACCATCTCGGCCCTGTCGCGCACCAGATCGCGGGCTACCGCATGGAGCAGATGCACCGCACCCACTGGGTCACGCTGGAGGGGATGTGGAACTGGAAGTGCGTGCAGGACAATTTCAACGAGAGCTATCACCTGCCCTTCGTCCACCCGCAGACCCGCTTCGTGATGGAGCAGAGCTACAAGGACTGCCAGTTCGATCTCTATGCGCCGCAAGGCCATGCGCGGATGTTCATGCCGGGATCACGCCCGGCGCGCAGCCTTCGTGGCCATACCGACACCGTGCTCGAAATGATGGCGAAGGAACTGACCTATTGGGGTCTCGATCCCGAGGACTTCCGCGATGATCCTCTGCGCACCCGCGAGGCGCTACAAGCGGCCAAGCGCGAGCGCGGGGCGGATATGGGCTATGATTTCAGTCACTTCCACGATGCGCAGCTGACCGATCACTTCCACTACACGATCTTCCCCAATATCAGCTTCAGCCTCAAGCCCGACGGCTGCATCTGGCTGCGCGCCGATCCGCACCCGACCGATCCCGAGCGGTGCTATTTCGACATGTGGTATTTCACGTGGTTCCCCGAGGGGAAGGACCGCTACTATTCCTACTCGATGGGCGAGGAGGTCGATCGCTCCACCCCCGTCCCGCACAAGCGCGGCGTAGTGGGCGAGCTGTCCTGCGGCCCCGGGATCGATCAGGACGTCAGCATCTGGAGCGAACAGCAAAAGGGCCTGCGCTCGCGCGGCTACAAGGGCGGGCATCTGGCGGGGCAGGAAGCGCGGGTGCGCTTCTTCCACGACACGATCGATCGCTGGCTGGGGGATTAGGAACAACCTCCGTTCGCATCGAGCGAAGTCGAGATGCGCTGCCCGCAGTCATCGGTGTCTCGACTGCGCTCGACACGAACGGATCTAGAGGTTCGCCAAAGCCGCCGTGCGCCCCGCGATATAGCCATAGGTCAGCGCCGGGCCGAGCGTCCCGCCAGCACCCGCGTAAATCCCGCCTGTCGGGCAGGCGATGGCATTGCCCGCGCCCAGCAGGCCGGGGATCGGCGCGCCATCATGGCCCAGAATACGCGCCTGTCCGTCCGTCCTCGGCCCGCCATTGGTGCCGAGCAGGCCGGAGGAAATCTCCACCGCATAGAACGGCGCCTCGCGGATAGCGCCGAGCGTCACCGCCGTGCCCTCCCGACTGCGATCGCCATAGAAGTGGTCATAGGCGCTGGTGCCGCGCCCGAAATCGGGATCATGGCCTTCATCGGCATGGACATTGAAGCGCGCCACCGTCTCGGTCAGCGCAGCGGCATCGAGTCCGATCTGCGCGGCCAATCCTTCGAGCGTATCGGCGCGCATCACCCAGTCGGGCATCGGCTGGCCCGGCTGGCGCGTGCCCAGCGGATAGCGCGCGGCATATTGCGCGTCGAAGATGAGGTAGGCGGGCAGATTGAGGTAATCATAGCTCCGCGGATCGAACTGGTGGAACACGCCGCCCAATGAGGAATAATTCGCCGCCTCGTTGCAGAAGCGCTCGGCCTTGCGGTTGACCATGATGGAGTGCGGCACGGTGCGCTCGATCAGGATGATCTGCGCGCGTTGCTCGCCGCTGGCCCAGGGCGCATCCGGGGTGACGAGGGTGGGCGCCCACCATGCGCTGGTCATATTGCCGAGCTTCGCGCCCGCCGACATCGCCAGCTTCAACCCGCCGCCGGTGCCGGTGGGCGGGCTGGCCGGTGCGGTGACGGGGCCGCGCAGGAAGGTCTGGCGCAGTTCGGTGTCCCACTCGAAGCCGCCGGTGGTGATGATCACGCCGCGACTGGCGGAAAGGGCGAAGGGCGCGCCGTCCCTGGTGCCCTCGATCCCGGTGATGCGCTCGCCATCACGCACCAGCCGGTGCGTCTCGACCCCGAGGATCGGTTCGATCCCGCGCGCAAGACAGGCCTTCAAAAGCCGCGCCACCATCGCCTGCCCGAAGCCGCATTGGCGCGCGGCCATGCGCTCACCCAGCACCTCCAGCGGCGGCATCGCGGTCGCGCCGCCCAGCGGAGTTTCGCGCAGCATCAGCGGCTTGGGCTCTTCGATGGCGTAGATGCGCGAAGCCCATTCACCGAGCTCCCCCAGCGCAAACAGATCATGGTCGAGCGCGCGCGAGCCTTGCGGCTTGGCGCCCGGACGATCGAGGTAATAGTCGGGATAGCCCGGCAGCACCGAGACAGAGAGCGCTTCGATGCTTTCCAGAAAGGCCAGCGCTTCCGGCCCCTTGTCGACGAAGGCCTCCAGCGTCTCGTCCACCAGATCGCCGTGATCGAGGCTGCGGAAATAGGCGAGCGCATCCGCGCGGCTGTCGGCCATACCGGCTTCGCGCATCCGGGGGTTGTCCGCCACCCAGATCACCCCGCCCGATATGGCAGAGGTGCCGCCGATCCGCTCCCACCGCTCGACGAGGGCAACCCTCGCGCCTGCTTCATGTGCCGCAAGCGCCGCCGCCATGCCGGCCGCGCCCGTTCCGAGGATGATGACGTCGAAATCGCTCATGCCGCCATAAGCGCGCCTGAGAGTGCAGGCGGCAACCCGTCATTTTGGCAAGGTGCGCGAGGGGACGCGGGCGGCTACCCAGCGCAAGCAAAGGAGAGAGCTATGAAACTGGCAGGAAAGATCGCCGCGATCACCGGGGGCACGGCAGGCATGGGACGCGGGATTGCCGAGGCATTTCTGGCCGAGGGCGCGAGCGTGGCGCTGTTCGCGCGCAACGCCGAAAAGGGCGCGAAGGTGCTGGAAGAGCTTGGTGCCGGTGACCGCGCGATCTTCATCGCGGGCGACGTGATGGAGCAGGGCGATCTCGAAGGCTTCGTCGACAAGGTCATCGCCCATTTCGGCACGCTCGACATTCTGGTGAACAATGCCGGCGGCGCGGGCGATCTGCAGCCGCTGGTGAACCTCTCCGATCACGCCTTCGACGAGGCGATGAAGTGGAACGTCTATTCCACCTTCTGGGCCACGCGCCGCGCGCTGCCGACCATGCTGGAAAAGGGCGATGGCCGGGTGATCAACATCTCCTCGATGGAGGGCAAGCACGGCAAGGCGGTGCTGACGGCATACTCGGCCGCCAAGCACGCGGTGAACGGCATGACCAAGAGCCTCGCGCGCGAAGTCGGCGCGGCAGGGGTGACGGTCAATGCGATCTGCCCGGGCATCGTCATCACCGACATCATCAAGAACAACGGCCCCGCCACCGCCAAGGCGATGGGGATGGAGCTGGACGAGATGATCGCGATGTTCGCGGCGGATTCGGCGATCAAGCGGCCGAACACGGTCGAGGAAGTGGCCGCGGTCGCGGTGCTGCTCGCGAGCGAGGCGGGTGCCGGGATCACCGGCCAGCAGATCAGCGTAGATGGCGGGACGGCGCAGTACTAGGCCACAAATCGGCCTGAGGCGCGAATTTCAGGGTCGGTTTGACCCCCTGATAGCACGCAGTTGGCACCCGGATGGCAGGCGCGGGGGCAATGTTTCACGTGAAACATTTGCCCCCTTCACCCCCTCTAGCCTTGCAGTTTTGCCATCGCTGCGCCCACCGCTGCGGCGACATCGCCCGCCTGCGGATTGCCGCGCATGATCAACCCGCCATTGGGCTGGATATTGGCCCCCGTCACATAGGCCTGATCGGTGCTGAGCCACAGGCAGGCATGGGCGACATCGTCCACGGTGTTGAGCCGGCCCATCGGATAGCGCGGCAGGAAGGCGTCGGTCAGACCCGGCACCTGGAAGCTCGCATGGGTCATCGGACTGTCGGTGAAGGCGGGCGAGACCGTGTTGGCCTTGATCCCCAAGTGCCCGTAATCATTGGCAACACACTCGATCAGCGCCTCGGAGCCGCGCTTGGTGCCGATATAGGCGGCGTGGTTGGTGATGATCGCCTTGGTGGTGGCCGAGGACAGGCTGATCAGCGAACCGCCAGTGGGGGCTTGCGCACTCATAACCCGCACGAAGGCCTGCAGGAAGTGGTGCACGCCCTTGAACTGCAGGTCGACGATCTGGTCGAGCTGCTCGTCGGTGATTTCCTCCAGGCTCGCCAGAAGCCCCCAGCCGGTGGTGTTGATCGCGATATCGACCCGGCCGAAGGCGGCGACCGCCTTGTCGGCCATGGCATTGACCTCGGCCTTCTTGGCAATGTCGCACAGGGCATATTCGCCGCCGAGCTCCTTGGCGAGCGCGGCGAGCGGCGCTTCCTTGCGGCCCGCCACCATCACCTTTGCGCCCTCCTTGGCAAACAGGCGGGCGATGGTCTGGCCCATGTTGCCTTCCGACGCCGCCCCCAGAATGACCGCGGTCTTGCCTTGCAATTGTCCCATCTCGTGTCTCCTCTCTGCCCTTGCGAGTAACACGCCCCGCCCCGCCCCCACCCTTCCCAAAAGTGTCCATTGTTCGCAGCCCCCCCGCACCTGATAGCGAGGCCACGATAAAGGGAGAGCCGAGCCATGTTTACCGGACCGCTGGAGGATCGCGTGGCGATCAATGAATTGAATGGCACCTATGCCGATGGCGTGGTGCGGATCGATCCTGTCACCTGGGCGAGCGTCTGGGCCGATGATGCCGACTGGGATCTGATGGGCCACAAGACCCACGGCAAGGACGCGATCGTCGCCTTCTGGAACGGCGCGATGAGCGGGCTGGAGGCGGTCAGCTTCCACTGCGTGCCCTGCATGATCGAAGTCACCGGAGATACCGCCAAGGCACGGGTGCAGACGCAGGAAATCCTCAAGCCCAAGGACGCCAAGGCCCGCCATGTCGGCGGGCTCTACGAGGACGAATTGAAGAAGATCGATGGCCAGTGGCGCTTCACCAGCCGCACCTTCAAGATCATCGCCGAATTCGGTGTGGAGGGCTGATTCTCATGGCAAAAATCCTGATTTCCGCCCAGATCGACCTCGATCCCGCCCAGCGCGAAGAGGCGCTGCGCACCGCCCGCCCGCATATCGAAGCGGCGCTCGCGGAGAAGGGCTGCATCCACTACGACTGGAGCGCCTGTTCGATGAACCCCGCGCGCGTCAACGTGTTCGAGGAGTGGGAGAGCGAGGAAGCCCTCGCTGCGCACTTCAAGGATCCGGCCTATACCGGCATGCGCGATCACATCGGCCAGTTCGGCATCACCGGGGCGGTCAGCGCCAAGTATCGGGTCGACGCCGAAGGCCCGGTCTACAACGCCGAGGGCAATGCAACCGAGGCATTCGACTGAGATCAGGTCCGTGCTGCTCGGCGCGATCCTCGCCGGCGGACAGGCGCGGCGGTTCGGCAGCGACAAGGCGCAGGCGCTCTATGGAGGCGCGCGGCTGATCGATCGGGTCGCCGCCGCTATGGTCGCACAGTCCGGCGCGCTGGTGGTGTGCGGGCGCGAGGAGCCGGGTTTCCGCTGCATCCCCGATTGGCCCGAGCCCGGCCTCGGCCCGCTCGGCGGGCTTGCCGCCGCCCTGCGCCACGCGGACGAGAACGGCTTTGCAGGCGTGCTGTCGGCCGGGGTGGATGCGCCCGATCTGCCGCATGATCTTGCCCGCGCGCTGGCGGGCGAAGGCGCGGCAATCGTCGAAAGCCAGCCGGTGGTCGGCCTGTGGCCAGCCTCGGCCGCGCCGATGCTGGAGGCCTTCCTCGCGGGCGGAGGCCGCTCGCTCTACCGCTTTGCCGATCACATCGCCGCAAGGCGGGTGGACCTCGCCCGCCCGCTGATGAACGTCAACCGGCCGGAGGACCTGCCCCCGGCCTGAGGCGTTAGAGCTTCAGCATCTGCTTGCCGCGATTGAGCCCGCTGAACAGGCGCTGCAAAGTCTGCGGCGCGTTCTCGAAGCCGTGCTGGATGTCTTCCTGATACTTGAGGCTGCCGTCCTTGACGAAGCCTTCCAGCCGCTTGCGGATGCCGGGGAATTCGCTCGCCCAGTCGAGCACGATGAAGCCCGCCATGGTGCCGCGCCGGAACACGAGGTTGAAGTAGTTCTCCGGCCCGGCAGGCAGGCTTCCCGTCTCGTAACGGCTGATCCCGCCGCAGATCACCACGCGGGCATTGGTGGCGATGCAGGCGAGCATGTCGTTCAGGATCTTGCCGCCGACATTGTCGTAGATCACGTCGACGCCGCGCGGGCAGAGCTCGCGGATCTGCGCCTTCACGTTGCCCGCCTTGTAATCGATCGCGGCGTCATAGCCCGCCTCGCGCACCAGCCAGTCGCACTTGTCCTGCCCGCCCGCAATGCCGACCACGCGGCACCCGGCGATCTTGGCGAGCTGGCCGACGATGCTCCCCGTTGCCCCGGCAGCGCCGCTCACCAGCACGGTGTCGCCCGCCACGGGCTTGCCCACCTTGAACAGCCCGCAATAAGCGGTGAGGCCCGTGGTCCCCAGCACCGAGAGCACGGCGGTGGGCGAAATTTCGGTCTCGACCTTGGTCAGTTCCTTGCCATCGGTGACGAGATATTCGGCCCAGCCGGTGGTACCGAACACGAGGTCACCCACCGCAAACCGCCCGCCGTTGGACGCCACGACTTCGGCGATGCCACTGCCGCGCATCACGTCGCCGATCGCCATCGGCGCGACGTAATCGGCGATGTTCTCCATCCAGCCCTTCTGCGCCGGATCAAAGCCCAGATAGTGCGTCTTCAGCAGCATCTCTCCCGGGCCGGGATCGGGCAGTTCGACCGTCGCCATCTTGAAGTCGTTCTCGATCTCGATGCCGCGACCGCGCGGGTGTCCGTTCAAGAGCCATTGGCGGGTGGTGGTGGGCATGGAACTGTCTCCTTGGTTTGCCTGCCCTATTGCGAGCGCGCCGCCCGCCTCTCCACGGCCAAAAGTGTCAGTCGAGCCGCCTGCCGCCTGTGGTAGTTTGCGCATTCCAAGGAGAGAGACGATGGGCGTACAGACTCACAAGACCTTCTGCCGCTTCTGCCATGCCAATTGCGCGATGGAAGTCGATGTCGAGGACGGCAAGGTCGTCGAAGTGCGCGGCGATCCGGATGATCCGGCCTATGGCGGCTACACCTGCATGAAGGGGCGCGAGCTGCCGGATTCGCACAATTCGGAAAACCGCCTGCACCACAGCCTTGTCCGTAACGAAGCGGGCGAATTCGTCTCGACCCCGATGGACGAGACGCTGGCCCATGTGGCGAGCGAACTGCGCCGCATCATCGATACCTATGGCCCCCATTCGGTGGCGGTGTTCATGGGCTCGGGCGGGTTCCAGAACTCGGCCGCGATGGCCGCCTCGCTGTCTTTCGCCAATGCCGTGGGCAGCCGCAATTTCTACACCTCGGTGACGCTCGATCAGCCGGCCAAGGTCTTCACCACCGCGCGCTACGGCAAGTGGATGGCGGGGCCGAACACCTTCAGCGAAAGCGATGTGGCCTTCTTCATCGGGAACAATCCGATTGTCTCGCACTATGCCCCCGTTGGCGGGGTGCCGCCCTTCAGCCCCTCGCGCCGCATCCGCGACAAGAAGGCGGAAGGCCTCAAGCTGATCGTCGCTGACCCGCGCGAGAGCGATGTGGCGCGGCTGGCGGATATCTACCTGCCGGTGAAGCCGGGCGAGGATCCCGCGATGCTGGCGGGCATGCTCAACGTGATCATTTCCGAAGGGCTCTATGATCGCAATTTCGTCGCGGCGAACGTGGACGGGTTCGACGAGTTGGCCGAGGCGGTGAAGGCCTTCCCGCCCGAAGTCGCCGCGGAGCGCGCAGGGCTCGACAAGGACCAGCTGATTGCGGCTGCACGGATGTTCGCGGGTGGCACCAAGGGCTGCGCCACCACCGGCACGGGGCCGGAAATGGCAGGCCATGGCACGCTCACCGAATATCTCGTGGTGTGCCTCAACACCATCTGCGCGCGCTTCAAGCAGGAGGGCGAGAAGGCCGCCATCCCGGGCGTGTTCAGCCCCTACCAGAACGCGCGGCGCGCACAGGTCGGCGCGCCGGTGCCGATGTTCGGCGCGGAAGGCATGCCCAAATCGCGCTTCCGCGGGCTCGGGCATCTGGGCTGGGAAATGCCGTGCAACGTGCTGGCGGACGAAATCCTCACCCCCGGCGAAGGCCAGGTGCGCGCGCTGATCTCGGTCGGCGGCAATCCGGTGGTGGGCTTCCCCGATCAGGCCAAGATGGTCCGCGCGCTGGATGATCTCGAGCTCTTCGTGCAGATCGATCCGTGGATGAGCGCCAGCGCCAAGCGTGCCGACGTGGTGCTTGCGCCCTCGCAATGCCTTGAGCGCGAGGACATCACCAGCCTTTCCGAATGGTGGCACGAGGAGCCCTATGCCCGCTACACAGAGGCGGTGGTGGCGCCTCCCGGCGATGTGATCGACGAATACGAGATGTTCTGGACGCTCGCCCACCACCTGGGGATTCAGATGAACCTCAATGGCGGCCCGCTGCCGATGGACAGGAAGCCGACCAAGCAGGAATTCCTCGATCTCGCCGTCACTGGCTGCCTCGTGCCGCCCAGCAAGGTGCGCGCGGATTGCGCAGCCAATGGCGGGGCGGCGGTGTTCTATCCGGAACAGCACCCCAAGGTGGAACCGGTGGACGAGAGCGACTTCCACCGCTTCGATCTGGCGGTGGGCGCAATGCCTGCGGAGATCGGGAAATATGCCGAAAATCCGGCGACACGCGAAGGTTTCGACTTCCGCCTGATCAGCCGCCGCTCGAAAACGCGCTTCAACTCGATCGGCCATCCGCTCAAGAAATTGCAGGCCAAGACCACCACCAACCCGGCCTATATCCACCCGGATGATATCTCCGCGCTGGGCCTGGAGGAAGGCGGTCTGGTCGCGATCACTTCGTCTCACGCCACCATTCACGGCGTCGTGAAAGCGAGCGACAAGGTGCGGCGCGGGATCGTGTCGATGGCGCACGCCTATGGCGATGCCGATGCGACCAAGGACGATGTGCGCGAGCGCGGCTCCTCGACCAACCGGCTGGTGAGCGAGGTGGTCGACTATGATCCGATTACCGGACAATCCCTGCAAAGCGCCATTCCGGTGAAGCTGGAGCCCGCTTAGAACTCAAACCCCTGAATCCGTTCGGGCTGAGCTTGTCGAAGCCCCGTCCTTTTCTTCCGAAGAGAAGTGCGGCCCTTCGACAGGCTCAGGGCGAACGGGAATGGAGAGTATCCGAATGCCCCAGAACCGCCGCTTCCTGCTTCAGCGCCGCCCCGATGGCACGCCGGTGCCCGATGACTTCGCGCTTGTCACCGAGCCCACGCCGGCGCTGGAAGAAGGCCAGTTCCTGATCCGCAACCACTACGCATCGCTCGATCCGGCGATGCGCGGGTGGATGGATGCGGAAGGCAACTACATGCCGCCGATCCCCTTGGGCGATCCGGTGCGCGCCAGCACCATCGGGGTGGTCGAGGAAAGCCGCGCGGAAGGCTTTGCGCCCGGCCAGTGGGTGATGGGTTTGAACGCGCTGGAGGATTACTCGATCGGCGTCGCGGGCGGCTTCACCCAGCCGATCGACCCGAGCCTCGTGCCGAGCGTCACCAACTACCTGTCGATCTTCGGCGCAGTCGGGATGACGGCCTATTTCGGCTTCCTCGAGGTGTGCCAGCCCAAGGCGGGCGAGACCGTGCTGGTGACGGGCGCTGCGGGCGCAGTCGGTAGCCTTGTCGGCCAGCTCGCCAAGATCCACGGCTGCCGCGCGGTCGGCATTGCGGGCGGGCCTGCCAAGTGCGAGCGCCTCACCGAGAAATACGGCTTCGATGCGGCCATTGACTACCGCGGCAAGGATGAAGCAGCCCTCACCAAGGCGATTGCCGAAGCCTGCCCTGACGGCGTCGATGTGATCTTCGAGAATGTCGGCGGGATCATCCTCGATGCTGGGCTGATGAACCTGAACCTGCACTCGCGCGTCGGACTGTGCGGCCTCATAAGCGAATACAACACCGAACCGCGCGGCATCCGCAACCTGTGGCAGCTGATCGTCAAGCGCGCCCATATCCGCGGGCTGCTGGTGGCCGATTACGTCCCCCGCTTCGGCGAGGGTGCGCAGGCGATGGGCGTGTGGGCAGCGCAGGGCAAGCTCGCCATCGACGAGCATATCGACGAGGGGCTGGAGCACGCCTTCGACAGCTTCATGCGGCTGTTTGCGGGCACCAATGACGGCAAGATGATCCTCAAGATCGCCTGATGCGCTCCTTGCTGGTCTTGTCGGGCGGGCACCCCTACGAGGCCGGGCCCTTTGGCGAGCTGTTGGGCGCACTGGGCGGTTGGGACATCACCCACCTCATCCACCCCGAAGGCGGGGAGGCCGATGCGGCGGACGCCATCGCGGCGGCAGATGGGCTGCTGTTCTACGACATGGCGGGCTACAGCTTTGGCGATGGCGCAGTGACAATGCGCCCGCCTTCGTCTGCCTTCCGGCAGGCCGTCGCGGCGCGCTTTGCCAGCGGCAGGGGCGCGGTCGCGATGCACCATGCGCTCGCAGGATGGGCGCTGTGGCCCGAATGGCACGACTGGCTGGGCGGACAGTTCCACTATCAACCCGGCGCCCATGGGCAGGATTCGGGCTATCGCCACGATGTCGCCTACGAGGCGCATGTGGTGGCCGATCATCCGGTCACACGCGGTCTACCCGCCAGCTTTCCGGTGACCGACGAGCTTTACCTCTGCCCGATTGACGAGACCGCCCTCACACCCCTCGTGCGGGCCGAGGGCTTCGCCTTCAATCGCGACAATTTCTACTCCGCCGCACAGGCCGTCGCAGGCGCGATGTTCAGCAATGACGGCTGGGAGCATCCGCCGGGCAGCAACTGCATCGCCTGGGAAAGCCGCACCTGCCCCGCCCCGCTCGTCTATCTGCAATGCGGCGATGGCCCGGCGACCTATACCAACCCGAATGTGCGCCAGATGCTGGCCCAGGCACTCGATTACACCTCAGGAGGAACCACCGGATGACGCCCCAGCAAACTGTCGAAGCCTTCATCGGCCACTGGAACGCCTGCGATGTGGACGCGATGCTCGCCCTGTGTGCGGACGGCATCGTCTATCACAATATCCCGATGGAGCCGATCACCGGCACCACCGCGATGCGTGCGATGGTCGAAGGCTTTCTCGCGAATATCTCCGCCTGCGAATGGCAGACTCACGCCATCGCCGCCAATGGCAACACCGTGCTGACCGAGCGCACCGACGGCTTCATCTTCAAGGACGGGCGCCGCGCCGCGATCCGCGTGATGGGCACCTTCGATCTCGATGAAAACGGCCTGATCACCGGCTGGCGCGACTATTTCGACATGGCCGAGTTCCAGCGCGAATTTGCCGGGGGCTGAGCCGCGCCTGCGCGCTCCCTAACACAAACGCGCATCGCATCGGGGCGGCACTCATGGCTAGGCTTGACCCTTAATTTGCAAGGGTTGGAGCCCGCCTGCCATGAACAAGCCTGAAGGCAATGTCTTTGCCCCCGAAACGCTGCTGGATCCCTTCGATTACTACCGCGCCATGCACGAGGCGGGGGTGGAGATCGAACTGATCGAAGGGATGGGCACCTATGTCGTCTATTCCTATGATCTGTGTAGCGAGGCGGCGGCCAAACCGGAGATCTTCTCCAACGATTTCACCGCGCTGATGGGCCGGGAATCGGACGAGGAAATCCAGGCGATCCTCGCGGAAGGCTGGCCCGATCTTCCGACCCTGCTGACCGCCGATCACCCGGTCCACACCCGCAACCGCAAACTGGTGAACCTCGCCTTCTCGGCCCCGCGTGTGAACGCGATCGAAGCCGACATGCGGACCAAGTCGATCGAGCTGATCGAAGCCTTTGCCGACAAGGGCGAATGCGAATTCGTCGAGGAATTCGGCGTGCCGCTGCCGGTGGCGATGATCGCGGGGCAGATCGGGCTCGACGATGATCCCAAGCGGGTGAAGCGCTGGTCTGACGCCGCTGTCGACCGCTTCAGCCAGATGGTCGATCACGAGCGCAAGCTCGAATGTGCGCGCAGTCTGGTCGAATTCCAGCACTACATGAAGGGCCTGATCGATGATCGCCGCGCGAACGGCGGCAATGATCTGCTGACCGATCTGGTCGAGGCGCGGGTCGAGGGGGAAACCCCGCTCATCGACCCCGAAATCATGTCGCTGATGCAGCAGTTCATGGTGGCGGGGAACGAGACCACCACCTCGACGCTGGCAGGCGGCCTGCTCCAGCTGATCCGCAACCCGGACCAGATGGCCAAGGCCAAGGCTGCGGCTGGCGGACGCGATCCCAAGGTGATCATGAACCTCGTCGAGGAGGCGCTGCGCTACGAAACCCCCACGGCGGGCATGTGGCGCGTGGTCAAGGCCGATACCGAGCTGGGCGGCATGAAAATCCCCAACGGCGCGGTGGTGCAGCTGCGCTACGCCGCGGCCAATCGCGATCCGAAGAAGTTCCCCGATCCGGATAAGTTCGACATCGATCGCGCCAACGCCCGCACACACCTCAGCTTCGGCAAGGGGCCGCATATGTGCGTGGGCAACATGCTCAGCCGCAAGGAAATGCTGGTCGCCTTCGACGAGCTGCTCGAACGGCTCGATAACTTCGCGGTGGCCGACGAGAACGCCATCCGCATCCTGCCCAACATCCTGCTGCGCGGTGTCACGCATCTGCCGATCACCTTCACGCGGAAAGCCTGAGGCCCATGAATTTCGATCTGTCCGAAGAACAGCAGATGTTCGTGACCTCGGTCGAGCGCTTCGCCGCGCCGATCGATGTCGAAGCGCGGCGGCGGCTGCGGCTCTCGCCCACCGGCTATGACCGGGCGCGCTGGCAGAGCCTTGCCGAAATGGGCCTGATCGCGCTCGCCGCGAGCGAGGATGCAGGCGGCATGGGCGGCTCGCCGCTCGATCTGGCGCTGGTGGCCGAAGCGATCGGCAAGGCCAATGCCCCCGATCCGCTGATCGAACATGGCGTGCTGCCCACCCTGCTGCTCGAACGCGGGCAGGCGCACGAAGCGCTCGAAGGCGTGCTGGCGGGCACGACCATCGCCACTTTCGCCTGGACCGAACGCGGCCAGCGCTACAGCCTCAGGGCCAAGGGCATGAAGGCGGAAAGCACCGGAGACGGCTTCGTGCTCTCGGGCGAAAAGACCATGGTGATGGGCGCGCTGATCGGCGATCTGTTCATCGTCACCGCCGATATCGGCGGGGAGATCGCCTGCTTCCTCGTGCCGAAGGATGCACCGGGCCTCGAAGTGCGGGCCTATCGCCTTGCCGATGGCAGCATCGCGGGCGAACTGAAGCTGACCCGCACGCCCGCTGCCGCGCGGCTGACGCTCAATGCGGCGGCGCTCGACGGGATCGTTGCCGAAGTGCGCCTGCTCGCAGCGGCCGAAATGGTCGGTCTCGGCCAGCGCCTGCTCGACGATACGCTCGCCTATGTGAAGGAGCGCCAGCAGTTCGGCGTCGCCATCGGCAGCTTTCAGGCACTCCAGCACCGGCTGGTCGATTGCTATGCGCGCGAGGAACAGGCGCGCTCGATGCTCTATCGCGCCGCGCTCAGCGATCGCGGCGATACCGCAGCGTGGCAGCGGGCTGCGGCGGGGGCCAAGGCCTTCATCGGCGAGAATGTCGACGCCATCGCCCGCGAGGCGGTGCAGATGCATGGCGGCATGGGGATCACCGACGAACTCGCCATCGGCCACGCCCTGAAGCGCGTGCTGCTGCTCGCGCGGCTGTTCGGCGATGTCGATACGGTGCTGGCGGAATATGCGCTTGCGGCGTGATCCGCAGGCTGGAGGGGACTGAAACAATGGGCGAAAAGATCGACCCCAATCTGTGGAGCGACGGGGCCGAGCCGCACCTGATGGGCGGGCGGCTGCCTTCGGGCGAGATCGTCTTCCCGATGCCGGCGGGCGATGCGGCCGAGGGCGTCACACCTCACAAGCTGTCGCGTCGCGGCAAGCTGTGGTCGTGGACCAGCCAGGGCTTCCTCCCCAAGGAGCCCTATGAGGGCCCCGGTTCCGGCCCCGGCGAAGGCCCGCCCGACTTCCAGCCCTATCTGCTCGGCTATGTCGAACTGCCCGGCGAGGTGATCGTCGAGAGCCGCATCGTCGATGCTCGGCTCGAGGATCTGCACCTCGGCATGGAGCTCGAATTCTGCATCGTGCCCTTCAACATGACGCACGACACCTTCGCCTTCCGCCCCGTCGCTGCACAAGAGAGCAAAGCCGCATGAGCGAGAATGTCTACATCATCGGCGCGGGGATTCACCCGTTTGGCCGCACCGATAGCCGTTCGGGCCGCGAACAGGGCGTCTATGCCGTGCGCGAGGCCTTGAGCGATGCGGGGCTGGAATGGCCCGATATCGAATGCGCCTATGGCGGCTCGGCAGCGGCAGGCAATGCCGACATCATGGTCAACGAGCTGGGGCTGACCTCGCTCCCCTTCACCAATGTCGCCAATGGCTGCGCCACCGGCGGCAGTGCGCTCGCCGCCTCGCAGCAGGCCATCGCGAGCGGGATGTATGACCTCGCGCTCGCGGTGGGCTTCGACAAGCACCCGCGCGGCGCCTTCAACGCCAAGCCTGCCGATTACGGCCTGCCCGAATGGTACGGCCAGACCGGCATGATGCTGACCACGCAGTTCTTCGCCCTGAAGATCCAGCGCTACATGCAATTGCACGGCATCAGCCGCACGACGCTGGGCCGCGTGGCGGAAAAGGCCTTCCGCAACGGCACGATCACGCCCCACGCATGGCGGCGCAGCCCGGTCGATCTCGACACGATCATGAACGCGCCGATGATCAATGATCCGCTCACCAAGTACATGTTCTGCTCGCCGGCCGAGGGCGCGGTGGCGCTGATCCTCGCATCCGAAAAGAAGATGAAGGAACTCGGCGCTGACGGCGTGAAGATCCGCAGCGTCGCCGTGAAGACCCGCCCGCCCAACTCCTTCGAGGTGTTCCAGGCCGGCATCAGCATCGAGGAAGGTGGCAAGCCAACCGTGCTCGCCAGTCAGGCCGCCTTCGAGAAGGCAGGTGTGGGGCCGGAGGACATCTCGGTCGCGCAATTGCAGGACACCGAGAGTGGCGCGGAAATCATGCACATGGCCGAAAACGGCTTCTGCAAGGATGGCGATCAGGAAGAATGGCTGGCCAATGGCTGGACCGAGATCGGCGGCGGCAAGTTGCCGGTCAACACCGATGGCGGCTGCCTTGCCTGCGGCGAGCCGGTCGGCGCATCGGGCCTGCGGCAGGTCTACGAAAACGTCCAGCAGCTGCGCCAGCGCGGCGGCGAGCGGCAGGTGCCGGGCAAGAACGGCAAGGGTCCGCGCCTCGGCTACAGCCACGTCTACGGCGCGCCGGGCCTCTCGGCAGTCGCGATCCTGGAGCGCGAATGAGCAGGATGCAGGGCAAGGTCGCGCTGGTCTCGGGCGGCGCGGAGGGGATTGGTGCGGCGGTCGCGCGGCTGATCGTGGCCGAAGGCGGCAGCGTGATGCTGGGCGATGTGCAGCTGGAAAAGGCGCAGGAACTCGCCGCCGAACTGGGCGAGCGGGCTGCGGCCTGTCAGCTCGACGTGCGTGATCTGAGGCAATGGGAAGCTGCCGTCTCCGCCACACGCGGGCACTTCGGCAAGCTGACCGTGCTGTGCAACATTGCCGGCATCTCCGAGCCGGGCAACGTCCCCGATGGCGCGCTCGATGTGTGGGAACGCACCATCGACATCAACCTTCATGGCCCCTTCTACGGGATGCGCGCGGCAATCCCGGCGATGGAGGCGAGCGGCGAGCCCTGCGCCATCGTCAACATCGGCTCGATGATCGCGCTGCGCCCCGCATCCTTCGTGGCGGCCTACAGCGCGTCAAAGACAGGCCTTCGCGGCCTCACGCAATCGGTCGCGCTCGATCTGGCCGAACGCGGCCTGCCGATCCGGGTCAACATGGTGCACCCCGGCGCGATCCGCACGCCGATGTACAACCGCTACAAGTTCTCTGGCGCCGATACGCCCGAGAACATCGAAACCAATTTCGCCGCCACCCACCCGATGAACCGCATCGGCGAGCCCGAGGAAGTCGCCCGCGCGGTAGTGTTCCTCGCCAGCGACGAGGCGAGCTTTACCACCGGCTGCGATTTGACCGTCGATGGCGGCGGCAGCATCAGGAGCTAACATGAGCCAGCAACCCGCCACCCGGATCGACGCGCATTTCATCGCCGCGGGCAAGTATCACGATATCGACTTTCCGCGGCTCGAGATCCTCAAGCTGCTGGCCGAACACCCGCATATCCGCACCACCGTGGCGGCGGATTATTCGGGGCTGGAGCGGCTCGACCAGTGCCGCTTCCTCATCACCTATACCTGCGATCTGATGCCGACCGAGGAACAGGCCGCGCAATTGAAGGCATGGGTCGCCAAGGGCGGCAAGTGGATGGCGCTGCACGGCACCAACTCGATCCTCGTCTTCACCGCCGAGGGCCTCGTCGATGCGCCCGATGATCGCCCCGACGTGATGGAGATGCTCGGCACGCAGTTCGTCGCCCACCCACCGATCGGCAAGTTCCCGGTCGAAGTGGTGAACAAGGACCACGAACTCACTCGCGGCATCGAAGACTTCGAAGTGGTGGACGAGCTTTACCTCTCCAAGACCACCGCCCCGATCGACACACTGATGCAGACCACTTTCGAAGGCGAGGCGACCGGCTTCACCCACAGCCAGTGGGACAAGACTACGGTTCCTATCGTTTATACGAGGGATATCGGCGCGGGTCAGATCGTATACAACGCATTGGGCCATTGCCGCGGGCATTATGACCTGCCCGGCATGACCGATTTCTACCCGCACAGGGAAAACTGCGCGTGGAACTACGACGTTTATTATGACCTGCTGCGGCGCACCATCCGCTGGGCCATGAGAGACGGCGCCTGAGAAACTGGGCCTGAGGCCACGGACTGACTGCGACGAACGGGATCGATACGACATGGATATGGACTTCTCCCCAGAGGATCTGGCCTTCCGCGAAGAGGTGCGGGCCTTCCTCAAGGACAATCTTCCCGATCGGCTGCGCGATGGTGCGCGCCGCACGCCGGGCGTGTTCGTCGAGCCCGATATCGGGATGGAATGGCACCGCATCCTCTATCGTCAGGGCTGGGTCGCGCCGCACTGGCCCAAGGAAGACGGCGGTACCGGCTGGACCCCGACGCAGAAGTTCATCTTCGAAAAGGAATGTGCGCTCGCCGGCGCGCCCGCGCTCGCGATCCTCGGGTTGCGGCTGGTCGGTCCGGTGATCTGCCACTTCGGCACTCCGGAGCAGAAGGCGCGCTTCCTGCCCGGCATCCTTTCGGGCGATGATTACTGGTGCCAGGGCTATTCCGAGCCCGGTTCGGGCTCCGACCTCGCCAGCCTGAAAACGGCCGCGCGGCTTGAGGGTGACGAGTACATCATCAACGGCTCCAAGATCTGGACCACCCACGCCCACCACGCGGACTGGATCTTCGCGCTGGTGCGCACCGATGCGACCGTCAAGAAGCAGCAGGGGATCAGCTTCCTCCTCGTGCCGATGGATCAGCCGGGCGTGGAAGTGACCCCGATCTATTCGATGTCGGGCGATCACGAGGTCAACGCGGTGTTCTTCACCGATGCCCGCACTTCCGTCGAGAACCGCATCGGTGATGAAGGCGCAGGCTGGACCATCGCCAAGTTCCTGCTCGAAAACGAGCGCGGCGGATCGTGCTATGCCCCGCGTCTGCTCCAGTCGATCGACCGGCTCGAACAGCTCGCGCAGACCCAGCCTTCGGGCGTCAACGGCGCGATTGCGCATGATGCGCGCTTCCGTGACCGGCTTGCCCGAGTGCGGCTGGAGGCCGAGGCGTTGGAAGTGACCGAACTGCGCATCCTTGCCGAACTCGCCAAGGGCCGCGCGCCCGGCCCGCAGACCTCGTTGGTCAAGCTGCTCGGCTCGAATATCGGCCAGCAGGTCGATGTGCTGCGTCTGGAGCTGCTCGGCCCGGATGCCCTGCAACTGCCGCTCGAACGCCCGCTCTACGGCAATGAAGCGCCTGAGCCGGTGGGCAGCGAATATGCCCAGACCGCGATGGGCAAGTACCTCAACAACCGCGCCTCGACGATTTTCGGCGGCTCGGACGAGGTCCAGAAGAACATCATCGCCAAGACCGTGCTGGGGCTCTGAAACCCCGGCACTTCGTCATTGCGAGCCGCCGCAGGCGGCGCGGCAATCCATGAACTGACTTTACGAGTCGGCGAAACGGCAGTCCATGGATTGGTAGGCCTCCGGCCAGCTGCACTTCCGCTAGGCTCGCAATGACGCGCAAAGAGGACGCAAGAAATGGACGTATCCAAGCTGATGTTCCGCGACGGCCTGATGGCGGGCGAGCGGATCCTTGTCACCGGTGGCGGCACTGGCCTCGGGCGCGAGATGGCCGAGGCCTTCCTCAAGCTCGGCGCGACAGTCTACATCTGCGGCCGGCGGCAGAACAAGCTGGATGAAACCGCCGCCGAACTGACGGCGCTGCATTCAGAGGCTTCGGGCGGCAAGATTGTCGGGATGGCCTGCGACATCCGCGACGCGGACGCGATCCACGCCATGGTGGATGCGATCTGGGCCGATGGCGGGGCGCTGACCGGCGTGGTCAACAATGCCGCGGGCAACTTCATCAGCCGCACCGAAGACCTTTCGGTGAACGGCTTCAACGCCATCGCCGACATCGTGATGCGCGGCACCTTCTACGTCACGCTCGACATCGGCAAGCGCCTGATCGCCGAGAAGAAGCGCGCGAGCTTCCTTTCGATCCTCACCACCTGGGTGTGGTCGGGCAGCGCCTTCGTGGTGCCGAGCGCCATGAGCAAGACCGCAATCAACGCCATGACCCAGAGCCTGGCGACCGAATGGGGCCGCTACGGCCTGCGCTTCAACGCCATCGCCCCGGGCCTCTTCCCGACCAAGGGCATGAGCGCGCGCCTCTCACCCGGCGGGCAGGGCGGCAATTCGAAGAACGACCTCAACCCGATGGGCCGCGCGGGCGAGATGCACGAACTCGCCAACCTCGCGGTGTTCCTGATGGGGCCGGGCGCGGAATATGTGAACGGCCAGACCATCGCGATCGACGGCGCGGGCTTCCAGGCCAATGGCGGCACCTTCTACCCGCTGCTCCACGCGCTGGGCGATGCCGAGTGGGATCAGATGCGCGCGATGATCAAGGGCACCAACAGCAAGGACAAGGCGGAGCGGACCACGGGCTAAGGTCCGCTATCAGCGGTTTCGGGCCAGAACCTGCCATTCGGCTAGCGACCCCATTGCGGAAGTGCAGCTTCTTTGTAAGATAGCGGGGTGGTCCGCTTATCTTCTGCGTTGCTTCCATTGCTCGCGGCTGCGTCGCTGAGCAGTTGCACGATTGAGAGCTTCGAGGTCGGAGCTTGCCAACTCGGCGACACCATTGGCTTTAAGATAGTTCCAATCGACGGTTGGCTTCGCGACTATCAACCTCGTCCCGACGAACTCTATGTCAGGGTTGCTGACAGCCGATCCTACGAAGAGGCGGTGGTGTGGGCGACGGGCCTTACGTATGACGACTTCGACAAGAGGACACCTCGAAAAATCATCGCTTATGGCCAGCAGATTTCGGGGTGGGAGGTGCCGCAGCCTCCTAAGCCGTTATCGGAGGGCGTTCGTTATTCTCTCAGAATCTCAGATGGCGGACATCGTGGGTGGGCTGAATTCGAGGCTGGGAAGCCATTACCTGCCTGTTGATTGAGCGGCAGCTTTCCACCCAATTTCTGTCATTCACCGGCCCGCCAGAGTTGCCCGAAAGCGGCCCCTCACGTTCGGGCTCACGCCCGCGCCGCGATCTCCGCTGCGTCGAAATAGTGGATGCGCAAGGTCCGCAAGAGCCCGTCCTCGAACGTGGCGGCTTCGCAGATCGTCTGGGTGAAGGGCTCGCTGCCGTCCTTGGGATGCATCGTCAGCCGGATCACCATCACCGCGTGGGTATCGCCCCCGGTGCAATCGAGGATTTCGAGCTTGGTGTCGGCCCAGGTGCCGTACATCGCCGCCGCGCAGCGTTGCAGCGCGTCCTTGCCCCGCCACTCGCCCGCAAAGGGGAGCGAATTCGCCTCGTAGAGCACGAAGTCGGGGTGGATCAGCGCCTCAACCGCCGCCCAGTCGCGCGTGCCGGCGGTGGCATAAACCCGCGCCAGCATTTCCCTAGGTGCGCTCATTCCTCAATGGTGCCAATGAGATCGCCGACCTTGTAGACCGCGCCTTCCTCGCCGGTGGGATGGATGATCCCGCTGGCCTGGGCCTCGATCTCGGTGGTGCTCTTGTCGGTCTCGACAGTGTAGATGATGTCGCCCTTCTCCACGCGCTCGCCATCGCCGAACATCCATTCGACGAGGGTCATTTCAACAGCGCTCATGCCGAGCTTGGGGATGCGGATTTCGGATGCCATTAGAGCTTGCCCATGCTTGCTTTGATCTGCTCGATGATCTGGCCCTTGTTCGGGATCCACGCCTGTTCGAGGTGCGAAGCGAAGGGCACGGCGGAGAAGGTACCGCCCACGCGCCGGACGGGGCCTTTCAGCACGTCCCAGCACTTTTCCTGGATGTTGGCGGCGATTTCCGCGCCGGTGCCGAAGGGGCGCACGGCTTCGTGCAGGGTCAGCGCGCGGCCGGTCTTGCGGACCGATGCCAGCACCGTCGCCTCGTCGTAGGGAGCGATGGTGCGCAGATCGACGACCTCGACGCTGATGCCTTCCTTGGCGAGGGTCTCGGCCACGTCCAGCGCATCGAGCACGGTGCGGCCATAGGTGATGATCGAGATGTCAGTGCCTTCGCGGGCGATGGCCGCCTTGCCGAGCGGGACGCGGTAGCCCGGGCCCGGATCCTCGGCCTTGAGGCCGTAGCACAGGATGTTCTCGATGAAGATCACCGGGTCGTTCGCGTCGATCGAGGCGCGCATCAGCCCGCGCGCATCAGCCGGGTTCGACGGGGTGACGACATGGATGCCCGCGACGTGGGCGAACCACGCTTCGAGCATGTCCGAGTGCTGGCCGCCAAAGCCGACGCCAACGCCGGTGGTGGTGCGGATCACCATCGGGCACGGGGTCTGCCCGCCCGACATGAAGCGCAGCTTGGCCGCGTGGTTGACGATCTGGTCCATGCACACGCCGACGAAGTTCATCAGCATGATCTCGGCAATCGGGCGCTGGCCAGCGAGCGCGGCGCCCACCGCCGCGCCGATGATCGCGGTTTCCGAGATCGGCGTCGCGCGGATGCGGTGTTCGCCATACTTCTCGGTCAGGCCGGAAGTGACCTTGAACACCCCGCCGCCCTGCTTGGCGGAAACGTCTTCGCCAAGGCAGAACACGCCCGGATCTTCGGCCATCGCCTCGTCGATTGCGAGGTTCAGCGCCTGGGTCATGGTGATCTGGGCCATCAGGCGGTCTCCTCCAGCACGTCCTTGTAGATTTCGTCGGTATCCGGCAGCGGCGCGGCGAGCGCGTGTTCGACCGCAGCGTTGATCTGCGCGTCGATGTCGGCAACGATCGCGTCGAGCTCCTCCTCGGTGAATTGGTAGTCGAGCATCACCTGCCTGAGCTTGGGCAGCGGATCCTCGGCCTTCATTTCGGCGATGTGCTCGGGCGGCATGTAGCTGAAGTCCGAACCGAAGAAGTGGCCCATCATGCGGTAGCACATGGCTTCCACCAGCGTCGGCCCCTCACCAGCACGGGCGCGGGCGACGGCTTCCTGCATCGCGGGATAGATCTGGTGGACGTCATTGCCGTCAACCGTCACGCCCGGCATCCCGTAACCCGCCGCGCGGCTGGCGATGTTGGGGCTGTCGGTATGATCGGCATAGGCGGTGTGCTCGCCATAGCGGTTGTTCTGGCACAGGAAGATGACCGGCAGCTTGTAGAGCTGGGCCATGTTCATCGCTTCGTGGAAGCCGCCGATATTGGCCGCCCCGTCACCGAAGCTCACGAGGGTGACGCGCCCGTCGCCATTGTTCTGGCTCGCCATGGCAAGGCCGTTGGCAATCGGCAGGCCGGAGCCGACCACGCCGGTGGTGACCATGATCCCGGTCTCCGGGTCGGTGATGTGCATGGTGCCGCCCTTGCCCTTGCAGGTGCCGGTCGCCTTGCCGAGGCATTCGCCCCACCACTTCTCCATCGGGATGCCCTTGGCGGTCTGCTCGCCCTGCCCGCGATAGGTGCAGACGACGTAATCGTCCTTCTCCAGCGCCGCCATGGCCGCCGCCGAGACCAGCTCCTGCCCGCGCACGCAGTAATACATCACCGCGACCTTGCCGCCCATGAGCAGTTCGCGGAACTTCTCGTCGGTGCGGTTCACCTTCATCGTGCGGGTGTAGATGTCGAGCAGCTTGTCGCGGTCGATTTGCGCCATGTGTTTCAACCTTTTGGAGAAGGGAGGACTTAGAACTGCACCCGCTGGGTGAACCCGCCATCGACGACAACGTTCGTGCCGGTCATGTAGGGCACCGCGGGGCTGGCGACGAAGACGATCGCCTTGGCCACTTCCACCGGCTCGCCAAAGCGGCCCATCGGCATCTTGGCGAGGGTCGCATCATAGAGCGGCTTCATGTGCTCCTCGATGATCTCCCAGTTGCCGCCCTTGTAGTAGATTGCGCCGGGCGACACGGTGTTCACGCGGATGCCCTTGGCGGCATAGGCCTGGCTGAGCTGCGAGGCATAGGTGATCAGCGCGGCCTTGATCGCGTTGAAGGGGTTGGGCGCGATGAAGGTTTCCAGCGCCGCGGTGGACGAGAGCATCACGATCGAGCCGGTGCCCGAAGCTTCGAGGTAGGGCGTGAGCGTCTCGACCGCGAAGGCCGCGCCCTTCAGATCCATGTCGAGGCAGGCCTGCCAGTCGCCCGCACCGCCGGTGCCCGATGCGCTCGCGGTGTGGACGAAGATGTCGCAGCCGCCCAGTTCCTTGACGGCTTTCTCCAGCCACGCCTGATAGGCCTCGGTGCCGCTCGCCATGTCGAAGACTTCGGCGAACACCTTGCCCGGCCCGGCAGCGTCGATTTCGGCGACGGCAGCGGCGATCTTGTCTTCCTTGCGGCTGAAGAAGGCGACGTCAGCGCCCTCGGCCGCGAACAGCTTGAGCGATTGCAGGCCAAGGCCATGGGCCCCGCCGTTCATGATGACCTTCTTGCCCTTCAATCCCAGATCCATAGCGCCTCTCCCCGGCTTGTTCGTGCAGACCCGAGGGGATAGCCGAGTGGGGGAGCGGGGCGTATCGTCAATTTTGACGGGGTTGGCGTTTGGTTGCGGCATCGGCAGCCCTGAAATGCCGCGGGCGGCACGCGGTAGCCGAAGCCACCCCGCACCGCCCGCGCGATTGGTTCAGGTCGGAAGCCTCAGAAAATGAAGCTGACCCGGCCGTAGAAGAAGCGTCCGTTGAAGCCGAAAGGCGAGAAGGACGAGAACGGCAGGAAGTAGTTGTTGACCGAAAGGTTGGCCGGATTGCCGGTCACCGGATCGATCGTCCGCCCGACCGGGTTTACCGAGGGATACTGATCGAACAGGTTGTTGGCCCCGAAGGCAAGCTCCAGCTGGTTGGCAAAGCCTTCCTGCGGGCGGATGCGGAATTCGAGATCGGTGATCCAGCGCGGCGCGAGCAACACGTCGTTGATCGGCGTCGCACCGGCCGAGAACACCTCGCCGAAGCGGTTGGTGCGCAGGGTCGTGCTCAGCCAGTTCCACTCCCAGTCGGCGCCCAGATTGATGCGGTCACGCGGCTGGCCACGCTCGATCCGCAGCGATTCGAGACGGCCGAACAGATCGATCCCCGGCACCTGGGCAAGGTTGCCCGGGTTGGTGCGGCGGCCGGTGATATCGATGTCGTTCCAGTTGTAGCCGGCCATCAGCGACAGCGAGCCGAAATCGCCAAGCCCGGTGCGGTAGGTCGCAATCGCATCGAAGCCCTTGGTGCGGGTATCGATGCCGTTGAAGAAGAACCGCGCGGCCGAGATGTTGGTGAAGCCCGCGGCATTCAGGATCTGCGCGATCCCCAGGCCCGGATTGCTGCCGTTCGGCACGCCCGCCGCATCGCGGGAGGCCGAGAGGTTATCGGTCAGCACGATGCGGTCATCGATGTCGATCTGGTAGTAATCGAAGGTGATATTGAGGCCCGCCACCCGATTGAACACGGCACCCGCCGACCACGACACGGACTTTTCGGCCTTGAGCGGGGTCGCGCCCAGGGCAATCGCCACCGGGTTATTCACCGGCAAGGTCACCGCATCGACCAGCACGCCGCCGATATTGTTGGTGGCCGCAGCGGCGAAGAACTGCTGCTGGAGCGAGGGCGCACGGAAACCGGTCGACACCGCGCCGCGCAGGGCAAGCCCGTCGACCAGCTCGAGCCGGCTGGCGATCTTGCCGTTGATGGTCGAACCGAAGTCCGAATAGTCCTCGAAGCGGCCGGCCGCCTGGATGTTCCAGCCCGAGGTGATGTCGGCATCGAGTTCGGCATAGAGCGAGACGTTCTCGCGCGAGTTCGGCAAGGTGACATCGACCCCGCCGATGGAGGGCTGGAAGCCCGGGAACACCTGGCTGCCGGGGGCGGCAAAGGCCGTGGCGCCCGCCCCGGTGATGAAGGAGTTGTTGGTGCCCACCCGCACCGGCCCGGCACGATAGCTGTCGGGCTCGCCTTCGGTGAGCTGATATTCCTCGCGCCGCCACTCGGTCCCGAGCGAAAGCGTGAGGCGGTCAATGCCGCTGATTTCGATTTCGCGGCTGATATCGAGGTTGGCCATCAGCTGGCTGTAGGCGATCGCACCGGCGTCGAATTCGGTCTTGCTCGCAGCGCCGAGCGACGCATTGAGCGTGTCGGTGATGAAGAACTCCGTCTCGTTGTCACCATAGGACATCGAAAGGTCCCACTTCCAGCCGCCGAAGTCGCCCTCGAGCCCGCCGACGATGGAGAAATCCTGCGTGTCGGTGTTGATCAGCGGCAGGAAGCCGTCGGGATAGATCGCCAGCACGTTGCGGTTGTCGGCCGCGCGGCGATAGAAGCCGGCGGATTCCGCCTCGCGGGTGCCGAAGCTGCCGAAGGCGTAGAACGAGACCTGATCGTCGAGCGGCATGCCCATGTTGACGACGATGTTGAGGTCCTCGGTCTTGGGATCGCCATAGCGGTGGTAGCGGCGATCGAGCGTCAGTTCGCGCGGATCAAGCGCGCCGCTCTGCGAATAGTTGCGGCGCGGATCGTAGCCGCCACGATTGGTGTCGTTGCGGTCGCGATATTCGGCCGTGATGTTGATGAAGCCTTCGGGCCCGAGCGGCAGGCCGATGTTGCCCGAAACGGTCAGCACCTCGCCATCGGTCACCTTGAGATCGCGGCCGGTGTTGTTGAGCTGGAGCACGCCATCGGGGGTGAGGGTCGGCACCGCTCCGGCAGTCCCGTTGACCCCGGTCACTTCCTTGACGCCGGCAATGCGGGTGTTGAACCCGCCGTAATTGACGAAAAGGCGGCCCCCGCTGCGGGCGTTGTTGAGCTGGAAGTTGATGACACCGGCGATGGCGTCCGAACCGTACTGGGCCGCCGCGCCGTCACGCAGCACTTCGATCCGGCCGACCGAGGATGCGGGAATCTGGTTGATATCGACTGCCGTGCTGCCACGCCCGACCGAGCCGTTGAGGTTGAGCAGCGCCGCACCGTGACGCCGCTTGCCATTGATCAGGACCAGCGTCTGGTCCGGGCCGAGGCCGCGCAAGGTTGCCGGGCGGATCGCGTCGGTGCCATCGGTGATCGAGGGCTGCGGGAAGTTCAGCGAGGGCACGAGGTCACGCAGCAGGCGCGCCGTTTCGGTGAGGCCCGACTGGCGCAGCTGCTCGGCCGAGATCACGTCGATCGGAACCGGGCTTTCGGCCACGGTGCGGTTGGCAGCGCGGGTGCCGGTGACGATCAGCACATTGTCGCTGTCTTCGGCCGCTTCGGCGGCGGCCTGCTGCAGCATCGCGAGCGGCGCGATGCTGGTCACGGCGACGTTGGCGGCGTCGGCATCGCCCTCGCCAGCAGCTTCAGCGGCCTGTGCCGGTGCCGCGGCCAGCGACGCAGCCATAAGCACGGCAGCGGTGGCAACGGGCGAGCCGGAGTGGAGGACGTGATAGATCTTTCGCATTTTTTGCTTTCCCCTGATGGACTCAACGATGCCCGCGCCCTGCAACCCCGCCGAGTGTGGCGAGACGCACTGGGCGCAGGATTTGCAAGTGCCCGCCGCCGCCTCTGCGGCAATGGACACTGCGATTCCCCCTCCTGGAATGGTGTCTCGATGTTGTCGGGGGCAAAATCCCGCCCGCACATCGCGCTTATTTGCGGCATGGCGCGATCCCGGTGCGCCTTGCGTGCTGGTAACAAAGTTACCCGAGAACGCCCCCCGGTCAACGCCGAAACGCTTGCTACCCCGCAATTCGGGCAACAATTCGCGAGGCTGTCGTCAATCTGCCACAGTGCTGCAGGGACAGGGTCTGCCAATGCATGGCTGGGCAAGCCACGATCGGACGGGCGCGGGCGGGCTGAATGGAGAATGGTGTTCCGGCGGTGCGATGGACGCGCTGCGGCGCGATCTTTGGCCCTCTATGGGCTCTGGTGCTGCTGGGGAGGATTGAACTCCCGACCTCACCCTTACCAAGGGTGCGCTCTACCACTGAGCTACAGCAGCGCCGGAAACAGGCGCGCCCTATTGTCGCGCCTTGGGGCAATGTCAACGCTCTTGTTGCGCTATCGCTTCGCTACATGAGCGCAAGGCTTGATGAGGGGGCGCTATATCTGCAAGGCGTTTCGCATGCGTGAAGACCTTCGCAAGAATATGTCACGAGAAGAGCGGCTCGCGGCAAAGCTGCGCGAGAACCTGCGTCGGCGGAAGGCGCAGGCACGGGCGCTCGGTGATTCGGAGGCGACGGAATCGCTTCCCAATCGCGCTGACGATAGCTAACGAACGCCGCTCCCGACAGTGACGGAGCCACAATGCCCAAGCTCATCCTCGTCCGCCACGGCCAGAGCCAGTGGAATCTCGAAAACCGCTTCACCGGCTGGTGGGATGTCGACCTGACCGCGCAAGGCGTGGCCGAGGCCACCGCTGCGGGCGAGTTGCTCAAGGCCAAGGGCGTGCTGCCGACCTATGCCTTCACTTCGCTCCAGACCCGCGCGATCAAGACGCTGCATCTGGCGCTGGAGGCTGCGGGCCGCCTTTGGATCCCGGAAACCAAGGACTGGCGTCTCAACGAGCGGCACTATGGCGGGCTCACCGGGCTCGACAAGGCCGAGACCGCGGCCCGGCACGGCGACGACCAGGTCAAGATCTGGCGCCGCAGCTTCGACATTCCGCCCCCGGTGCTTGAGGCCGGGAGCGAGTTCGATCTTGCTTCGGACCCGCGCTACGCCGGGATCGCGATCCCCAACACCGAGAGCCTCAAGCTCACCATTGAGCGCGTGCTGCCCTATTGGGAAAGCACCATCCTTCCCGTGCTGGCCAGCGGCGAGACCGTGATCATCGCCGCTCACGGCAATTCCCTGCGCGCGCTGGTGAAGCACCTCTCGGGCATTTCCGACGCGGACATCACCGACCTCGAGATTCCCACCGGCCAGCCGATCATCTATGACTTTGACGGCAGCGCGGTGACAGGGGCCCGCTATTACCTGAAGGACGCATGATGGAAGTGACCGGGGGACGCGTCGCGATCGTGATGGGCAGCCAGTCCGACTGGCCGACCATGAAGGCCGCCGCCGAGGTGCTCGACGAGCTGGAAGTGCCCTATGAGGCGCGGATCGTCTCGGCCCATCGCACGCCCGACCGGATGGTCGCTTTCGCCAAGGGCGCGGAAGGCGAAGGCTTCGATGTCATCATTGCGGGCGCTGGCGGCGCAGCGCATCTGCCCGGCATGATTGCCAGCATGACCCACCTGCCGGTGCTCGGCGTGCCGGTGCAGTCCAAGGCGCTGTCGGGCATGGATAGCCTGCTCTCGATCGTGCAGATGCCCGGCGGCATTCCCGTCGGCACACTGGCGATCGGCGAGGCGGGGGCGAAGAATGCCGGCTTGCTCGCCGCGTCGATCCTCGCCCTCGGCGACAAGGACCTGTCCGAACGCCTGCAGGACTGGCGCGCCGCCAAGAGCGCGGCCGTAACCGAAACGCCGCAAGACTGATGCTCGCGCCCGGCTCCACCATCGGCATTCTGGGCGGCGGCCAGCTGGGCCGGATGATGGCCATGGCCGCCATGCAGCTCGGCTATCGCTGCATCGCCTATGCCCCGCCGGGCGACAATGTCGCCGCCGATGCCTGCGCCGATTTCTTCGAGAACGGCTGGGGTGATCGCGCTGCGCTGACCGCCTTTGCCACCAAGTGCGATGTGGTCACCTGGGAATTCGAGAACGTGCCGCTGAGCACGGTCGCCGCGATCCCGCAGACACTGCTCGCCTGCCCTGCCCGCGCGCTCGAAGTGGCGCAGGACCGGCTGGGCGAAAAGCGCTTCATCGCTGAACTTGGCGGCACATCGGCCCCGTTTGCGCGGGTCGAGAGCGAGGACGATTTCGCCCGCGCCTTCGATGCGGTCGGCACGCCGGGCATCCTCAAGACCGCGCGCGACGGCTATGACGGCAAGGGCCAGTGGCGCATCCCCTCGGCCCACGAAGCCCACGGCCTGCGCTTTCCGGGGCGCACCTGCATCTATGAGGGCCTCGTCGAATTCGAGACCGAGTTCTCGGTGATCCTCGTGCGCTCGGCGAGCGGCGAGGTGCGGTTCTGGGATTCGACTGCCAACCACCACGAAGGCGGAATGCTCGCCCAATCGGTGCTGCCCGCCGGTGCGCTGATCGAAGAGCAGGTGCCCGCCGCGCGCGAGCTTGCCGCGAAGACCGCTGCTGCGCTCGGCTATGTCGGGGTGCTGACGCTCGAATTCTTCGCGACCAAGGACGGGCCAGTGTTCAACGAAATGGCGCCGCGCGTCCACAATTCGGGCCACTGGACCATCGAGGGCGCGGCCACCAGCCAGTTCGAAAACCACATCCGCGCCATCACCGGCCTGCCGCTCGGCGCCACGGCGACGCGCTTTGCCAGCATCGACATGCGCAACATCGTCGGCGCGGATGCGCTGACCGCGCACACGATCCTCGCCGAACCGGGCGAGCCGCACCTGCACCTCTACGGCAAGCGCGAGGCGCGTGAAGGGCGCAAGATGGGCCACGTGACCCGCGTCGGCCCCGCGCTGAAGTGAGCGCCGAAATGACGCCGGAAATCGTCCTGATCTATGCCCGTGCCGCCAATGGTGCGATCGGGCGCGAGGGCGATCTGCCATGGCGGCTGCCCGCCGATCTCCGGCACTTCAAGGCTCTGACGCTTGGCAAGCCGATGATCATGGGCCGCAAGACCTTCGACAGCCTGCCGGGCCTCTTGCCGGGCCGTCGCCATATCGTGCTGACGCGGGGCGAGGGACTGGGCGAAGGGGCCGAGCCTGCCGGATCCATCGCGGAAGCGCTGGCGCTGGCGAGCGCGGCGAACGACAGCGGCGAAATCGCGGTGATCGGCGGGGCGGCGATCTACGGCCTGTTCTGGCCGCTCGCCCACCGCATCGAGCTGACCCAGATCCACGCGGATTACGAAGGCGACACCTTCATGCCCGCACCGGACGAAGGCTGGGCCGAAACGGCGCGGGAAGATCACGCGGCGACTGGCGACACGCCCGCCTTCTCCTTCATCACTTACCGCAAGGCCGCCGCCTGATGCGCTGGCTCGATCACCGCCGTCCGATCCCCGAAGCGCTGCGCGGCGCGGTGATCGCGCTCGGCAATTTCGACGGGTTCCATCGCGGGCATCAGGCCGTTGCGGGCGAGGCAATCGCCTGGGCCAAGGCAGAAGGCCGCCCTTCGATCATCGCCACATTCGATCCGCATCCGGTGCGCTTCTTCAAGCCCGATGTGCCGCCCTTCCGGCTGACGACGCTCGAACAGCGGCAGGAGCTCTATCTGGCGGCTGGCGCGACCGCGATGCTGGTGTTCCACTTCGACGCCGAGCTGGCCGGAACCAGCGCCGAGGACTTCATCCAATCCATCCTGATCGACCGCTTCGGCGCGCATGGCGTGGTGACCGGCGGCGATTTCACCTTCGGCAAGGGCGCGCGAGGAAATGTCGATCTGCTGCGCACCTTCGGCGGCGAGCGGGGCCTGCAATCGCGCGTGGTCGAGGCGGTGACGGCGGGCGAGGAGGTCGTCTCCTCCAGCCGCATCCGGCAGGCGCTGCGCGACGGCGATCCGCAGCTGGCCGCGCGCCTGCTCACCCGGCCCTTCGCGATTCGCGGCATCGTCGAACATGGCGACAAGCGCGGGCGCACCATCGGCTATCCCACCGCCAACGTCACGATCGACAACTACCTGCGCCCCAAATACGGCATCTACGCCGTCACCGGCCGCTTGCTCGCGACCGGACAGGTGCTCCACGGCGCGGCCAATATCGGCATCCGCCCGCAGTTCGAACCGCCCAAGGAGCTGCTCGAGCCCTACTTCTTCGACTTCTCCGGCGATCTCTACGGGCAGGAAATCGAAGTCGCCTTCCACCACTTCCTGCGCGGCGAGGCGAAGTTCGATTCGCTCGAGGCGCTGATCGAACAGATGGACAAGGATTGCGCCGAGGCGCGGCGCCTTCTAAGCGCCTCCTCCGATGACTGAAGAGACGACACAGCGCGATTACAGGGACACCGTCTTCCTGCCGAAGACCGATTTCCCCATGAAGGCCGGCCTTCCGCAGAAGGAGCCGGGTATTGCCGCGCGCTGGGAAGCGATCGGCCTCTACGATGCCCTGCGCAAGGCACGCCGGGGGCGCGAGAAGTTCATCCTCCACGATGGCCCGCCCTACGCCAATGGCGACATGCATATCGGCCATGCGTTGAACCACATCCTCAAGGACATGGTCTGCCGCACCCAGAACCTCCTGGGCCGCGATGCGCCTTACGTTCCCGGCTGGGACTGCCACGGCCTCCCCATCGAATGGAAGGTCGAAGAGCAGTATCGCAAGGACAAGAAGGCCAAGCCCGTCCTCACCGGCGCGGGGCGTGACGAGGCGGCGGTCAAGGCCTTCCGCGACGAGTGCCGCACCTATGCCCAGAAGTGGGTCGATGCGCAGCGCGGGCAGCTGAAGCGCCTCGGCATCATGGGCGATTGGGACCACCCCTACCTCACCATGCAGAAGGAGAGCGAGGCGGTGATCGTCGCCGAGCTTTTGAAGCTGGCCGAGGCGGGGAACCTCTATCGCGGCTCGAAGCCGGTGATGTGGTCCCCGGTCGAACAGACCGCGCTGGCCGAGGCGGAGGTCGAATACGAGGACATCACCTCGACCCAGATCGACGTGGCGTTCCAAATCGATGAGAGTCCTGTTGAGGCACTGGTCGGTGCCTTTGCCGTTATCTGGACAACGACACCGTGGACAATTCCGGTCAATCAGGCGATCGCTTACGGGCCTACGATCGAATACGTTCTCGGCATGCCGGAATTCGTGAACGTGTCCGATGAGGCGATGCGGAGCATTGTCACGTCAACCACATTCAATGAGTTCTTTGTCCGCCCGGTGCTGATTGCTTCAGAATTGGTCAGCAGCTTCGTCGCTCGAGTGAACGGAATGCTGAACCAACTCGATTTGGGTCGGTACGGTTCGCCTGATGCGAAGTTTGAACTGGTCGTAGAGTCCCGCTTCAAAGGCGCAGACCTCGCCGGCACCCTTGCCCGCCACCCGATGCACCATCTCGGCGGGTTCTACGCAACCCCGCGCCCGCTGCTTCCCGGCGACTTCGTCACCACCGACAGCGGCACCGGCCTCGTCCACATGGCACCCGACCACGGCGAGGACGACTTTGACCTCTGCAAGGCCAACGGCATCAACCCCGTCTTTGCGGTGATGGACGACGGGCGATACCGCGACGACTGGGGCTGGCTCGGCGGCGCGGACGAGCGGCGCATGAGTGTCATCAACCCCAAGTTCAACGCGCCCGATGGCCCGATCTGCTCGGACCTGCGCGAAGCCGGCGCGCTGCTCGCCGCGAGTGCCGATTACGCGCACTCCTACCCCCACTCGTGGCGCTCCAAGGCCAAGGTGATCTTCCGCTGCACCCCGCAGTGGTTCGTGCCGATGGATAGGGCGCTGGATGATGGCACCACGCTGCGCGACACGGCCATCGCCGAAATCGCCCGCGTCCAGTTCATCCCCGAAAAGGGCCGCAACCGCATCGGCGCGATGGTCGAAGGACGGCCCGACTGGGTGCTGAGCCGCCAGCGCGCCTGGGGCGTGCCGATCACCTTGTTCGTCCGGCCTGACGGCTCCTACCTGCAGGACCCTGCCGTCAACGCCCGCATCGTGGCGGCGGTGAATGCGGAAGGCATGGACGCGTGGAACAGCGCCAACAAGGCCGCGTTCCTCGGCCCGGACTACGACGCGCAAGAGTTCGAGATGGTCACCGACATTCTCGACGTGTGGTTCGATTCGGGCTGCACACATGCCTTCGTGCTCGAAAGCGGGCGCTGGCCGGACCTGCAATGGCCCGCCAACCTCTACCTCGAAGGCTCGGACCAGCATCGCGGCTGGTTCCAGTCCTCGCTGCTGCAATCGGCCGCCACCCGTGGCCGCGCGCCTTATGATCAGGTTCTCACCCACGGCTTCACGATGGATGCCAAGGGCAAGAAGATGTCGAAGAGCCTCGGCAACACGGTCGATCCGCTCAAGGTCATGGAGACCTACGGCGCGGACATCATCCGGCTGTGGGCATTGAGCGTCGACTTCACCGAGGATCACCGCATCGGCGACGAGATCCTGAAGGGCGTGGGCGACCAGTATCGCAAGCTGCGCAACACCTTCCGCTACCTGCTCGGCGCGCTCGACGGGTTCGTGGGCGACATGAGCGATGCGGGCGAACTGCCCGAGCTCGAGGTTTATATCCTCGCGCTGCTTTCGGAGCTGGACGGCAAGCTGAAGGCGGCCGCCGAAGCCTACGACTTCAACGCCTACACCCGCCTGCTGGTCGATTTCTGCAACGAAGACCTCTCGGCCTTCTTCTTCGATATCCGCAAGGACGCGCTCTATTGCGACGGGCCGGACTCTGTCACGCGCAACGCCTATCGCACCGTGCTCGACCTGCTGTTCCATGCCCTCGTGCGCTATGCTGCACCGGTGCTGGTGTTCACGGCCGAGGAAGTGTGGATGAGCCGCTATCCCGAGGATGGCGAAGAGGACGAGGACGGCCAGCGCGGGAGCGTCCACCTGCTCGAATGGCCGAGCGTGCCGGGCGTGCGCGTCGACAATGCCAGGTGGACGCAGCTGCGCGCGCTTCGCGATGCGGTCAACGAGGCGATCGAGCCGCTGCGGCGCGACAAGACCATCCGCTCCAGCCTCGAAGCTGAAGTCGTCGTCCCCGCCGCCATGGTGCCCGAAGGCGTGTCGGACGAGCAGCTCGCCGAACTGTTCATCACCGCGACAGTCACGCGCGGGCAGGGCGATGGCGTGATCGTCACCAAGACCGCCCACCACAAGTGCTCGCGCTGCTGGCGCCATCTGCCCGATGTGGCAGACGAGGCTTCGCTGTGTGGCCGCTGCGATGATGCCGTCGCCCAGCTGGATGCCGCGGAATGAGCGAGCTGTTCACCCGCAACCGCCTGATCGGGCTCGCCTTTGCGGCCGTCATCGCCGGCATCGACCAGCTGGTGAAGTGGTGGGTGATCGGGCCTTTGGCTCTGCGTCAGGTCGGGCACATTGATCTTTTGCCCTTCTTCGATCTCACCTACACCGAGAACCGCGGCATCTCGCACGGCATGCTGCAGGCGACCGACATGGAGACCCGCTGGCTGCTGGTGGCGATGACGGCGGTGATCGCGCTGGTCGTGGCGGTGTGGATGATGCGCGAGAAGGCGATGGGCGAAATCCTCGGCCTGGCGCTGATCCTTGGCGGGGCTGTGGGCAATATCCGTGATCGCTATGATCTGGGCTATGTCATCGACTATGCCGACTTCCACATCGGGACATTCCGTCCCTTCCTGATCTTCAACATTGCCGATGCCGCGATTACCATCGGTGTCGTCATAATCCTTGCCCGCAGCCTGTTCGTGCGCGACAAGGAAGAAACCGAAACCGGGGATGCGTCCCGTGGAGAGACTGACAATGCGTAAACTTGCACCCGTGATCCTGCTGGCCGGCACCTCGGTGATGCTGGCTGCGTGCGGCGGCTCCGGCGGTGTTTTCAATCGTGACCGGCCGGACGAGTTCGCTGTGCAGCGTCAGGCTCCGCTGGTGGTGCCGCCCGATTTCACGCTCACCCCGCCCGCTCCGGGTGCCCCGCGCCCGACCGAAGGCACCGCCTCGGATCAGGCGCTTGAAGCCCTGTTCGGCGGCCCCGCGCAGCGCAGCCGGATCGAAGCGAGCGTGATCGACCGCGCCGGCAGCGCCGCGCCGAGCATCCGCAGCACCGTGGGCGACACCGGCACCAACACCGTCGCCAAGGGCCGCGTCACCCGCGACATCATCGCCGCGCCGGAAGGCGACGGCCAGTCGGCCACGACCGTTATACCTTCTTGATTTGACCCTCAAACGCCGGGCGGCGGACGTCCGTCCGGTTGTCCTCGCTTCGCTCGTTCAGCTTCGCTTCGGCTTTCCTCGCATAAGCTCGGGCGCGCGTTCGCGCTTGCGGTCGCTTCGCGACCGGTTCCAGTGCCCTAACGATAGCGGAAACTACTCCCCGCCCTGTTCCTCGCGGCTGACGATCAGCTTGTCGATCCGGCGGCCGTCCATGTCGACCACCTCGAACCGCCAGCCCTGCGCGTGGAAGTGCTCGCCCTCGGCGGGCAGCTTCTTGAGCACCGACAGGACGTAACCCGCAGCCGTGCCGAATTCGCGGTCCTCGCCGTAGTCGAGCCCCAGCCGGTCTGCCAGCGCATCGGCCGAGAGCGAGCCTGCCACCAGCAGCGAGCCGTCCTCGCGCTCCACCACCTGCGGCAGATCGCCCTCTTCCTGATCGCTGACGAAGGTGCCGACAATCGCGGTGAGCAGATCGACCGGGGTGACCAGCCCTTCGAAGTGGCCATATTCGTCATGCACCAGCGCCATCGCGACTTCGGAGGATTGCAGCACCCGCAGCGCGTCCATCGCGTCGAGCTGATCGGGCACCACTTCGACGCGGCGCATCATCGCGCGGATCGACACGGTCTCGCCCGCGACCATCGCGGCGAGCACCTCGCGCACCTTGACAACGCCGAGGATCGTATCGGGCGAGCCGTCGGCGACGGGCATTAGCGAATGGACGCTGTCCTCGATCGTCTGGCGGATTTCGGCGGTGTCGGCATCGGCCTCGATCCAGTCGACCTCGGTGCGCGGGGTCATCATCTCGCGCACCGGACGTTCGGCAAGGCGCACCACGCCGGTGAGCAGCTGGCGCTGATCGGCCTCGATCACGCCCGAGCGCGTCGCCTCGGCGAAGATCATCTGCAATTCCTCGGCCGTGACCGAATGCTCGCCCCGCTCGCGCAGGCCGAACAATGCGATGAGCGTCGCCGAGCTGTTGTCGAGCAACCACACCAGCGGCGCGGCGGCGCGGGCCATGAAGGCCATCGGGCGGGCCATCACCAGCGACACCGGCACAGCGGCGCGCAGGGCCAGCTGCTTGGGTACCAGCTCACCGACGATCAGGCTGAAATAGGTCGTAAAGGCGATCACCACCGCAAAGCCGGTTTCGTCGGCATATTTCGCCGGCAGGCCCAGCACCTCCAGCCGCTCTCCCACCGGCCCGCCAAGGCTCGCGCCCGAATAGGCACCGGCGATGATGCCGATCAGGGTGATGCCGATCTGCACGGTCGAGAGGAACTTGCCCGGGTCCGCCGCGAGTTCAATCGCCGTGCGCGCGCCAGCCGATCCGGCTTCGGCCCGCGCTTCCAGAGCGCTGGTCTTGGCAGAAACGATCGCAAGCTCGGACATGGCGAAGACGCCGTTGAGCACGATCAGCGCGATGATGATCGCAAGGTCGGTCCAGGGAAAAGGTGTCACGTCCCGTTCGCTAGCACAAAAGCGTGGCCCTGCCAGCCGCGCGTTTTCGTGCCGGGGGCAAACTGTTCAACTCAGGGTCATCAAGCAGGGTCCAATGCCACCTCCCAAGCGGACACGCTTTCTTGTCGCCACCCCCGGCGTATGGCATTGTCCGGACGAGATTGAGGGAGGCAAAAATCATGGCTTTTTCACGTATTCTGCTCTCGGGCACAGCTGCACTGGCGCTGCTCGGAACCACCGCCTGCGTCACCGACCCCAACACCGGCGAGAAGAAGATTTCGCGCACCGCGATCGGTACGGGCCTCGGCGGCACGCTGGGCTACCTGCTCGGCGGCGCAATCGGAGGCGATACCGGGCGCATCATCGGCGCAGGGATCGGCGGCTCGGCAGGCGCCATCCTCGGCAAGCAGTATGACGACCAGATCCGCGAGCTGAAGGAACAGACCGCCGGCAGCGGCGTCGATGTCGAGGAAGTCGGCGATCAGGACGCGATCCTCGTGCGCCTGCCCGACGGCGTGACCTTCTCGACCGGTTCGGCTGCGATCAACCCGGGCTTCTACGACACGCTCAACAGCGTGGCCGAGACCCTGATCAAGTATCCCAACAGCCTGATCGACGTTTACGGCTTCACCGATACCACCGGCTCGCCCGCCACCAACCAGCGCCTGTCCGAACAGCGCGCCCAGGCCGTGGCCGACTACCTTGCCGCGCGCGGTGTGGCGCGGGCACGCATCGCCACGCAGGGCTTCGGCGAAAGCTATGATCACCTCCGGGTCAAGACCGCCGACGGCGTGAACGAACCGCTCAACCGCCGGGTCGAGATCAAGATCATTCCGGTGAGCCAGGACGATGTGAGCCAGGCGCGCGGGAGATAAGTTCCGTTCTGAACGGCAAGCGGCGGGCTGCGCGTTTTTGTGTTCCGCAGCCCATCCGGGCTGCGAAATCCTCGCTGATGCTGGCTGCGCCAGCGTCGCTGCGGGCGGCCGTTCGGCCTTGCGGGCCACCCAGCGGGGTGGCCCGTTTGCGTTTCAGCGCAGGGCCTTGGCGCGCTCGGCCAGCCGTTCGACGGCAGCGGCGTGAATCGCGGGAGAGCACACCAGCACCCCGAAGTCGCGCGGATCGTGCTTGTTGTAGGCCAGCGGCTCGCCGAAGGCATCGGTGACTTCCGCCCCGGCCTCGCGCGCGATCAGCGTGGCCGCCGCGATGTCCCACTCGTATCCCCAGCGCAAGGTCGCCACCAGATCGGCGCGGTCATCGGCCACCATCGCGATCCTGAGCGCAATCGAATTGGGCTGCTCGACCGCGACCAGATCGAGATCGTCGCGGGGCAAGGTGTGGGTCGGCACGCGCGCGCCGGCAAACTCGGCGCGGGTGCTGGCGCGGATCGGCTGGCCGTTGAGGCTGGCGCCCTGGCCCGCCACTGCCAGCCATTCCTCGCCGCGTGCAGGCGCCGCCAGCATCCCGATCAGCGGCTTGTTGGCGCTCACCAGTGCGACCGAAACCGCCCATCCGCTGCGCCCGCCCACGAAGTCGCGGGTGCCGTCGATCGGATCGACCAGCCAGATCAGATCGCTGGTGGTGCGCCCCTTGTCGTCGGCGGTTTCCTCCGACAGCCAGCCCGCCGAGGGCAGCAGCGCGCCCAGCTCGCGCTTGAGGAATCGGTCGACCTCGAGATCGGCCTCGCTTACCGGATTGCCGGGGGTCTTGTCCCAGCTCGTCAGCGCATGGCCCGCCCCCGGCCAGCGCGAGTGCGCGATGCGGCCCGCCTCGCGGACGATTGCTTCAAGACGCGACCTGTCAATCATGTGAGGAGCCGTGTTGGCCTTGCACAGACCACTTTTCAAGAGGGACGATCCGTGCTTAGGCCGCCTGCGAGACGACCTCTCCCCAGGGATACGTATTAAAGGGATCGATACGCCATGAATGTCCATGAATATCAGGCCAAGGAACTTCTCGCGAAGCACGGGATCGCGGTTCCGGCGGGCCATGCCGCGCTGAGCGTCGAAGAAGCGGTGGAAGCCGCCAAGAAGCTCCCCGGGCCGCTCTATGTGGTGAAGGCCCAGATCCACGCCGGTGGCCGCGGCAAGGGCAAGTTCAAGGAACTCGGCCCCGACGCCAAGGGCGGCGTGCGCCTCGCCAAGAGCCTTGAGGAAGTGGAAGCCCACGCCAAGGAAATGCTCGGCAACACGCTGGTCACCATCCAGACGGGGGATGCGGGCAAGCAGGTGAACCGCCTCTACATCACCGACGGCGTCGACATCGCCAAGGAATACTACCTCTCGCTGCTGGTTGACCGCGCGACGGGCCGCGTGGCCTTTGTCGTCTCGACCGAGGGCGGGATGGACATCGAGACCGTGGCGCATGACACGCCCGAACTGATCACCACCTTCAGCGTCGATCCCGCACAGGGCTTCCAGCCGCACCACGGCCGCGCCGTGGCCTTCGCGCTGAAGCTGACGGGCGATCTCAACAAGCAGGCGCAGAAGCTCGCCAAGCAGCTTTATGACGCCTTCCTCGCCACCGATTGCGAGATGCTCGAAATCAACCCGCTGGTGGAAAGCGAAGACGGCAAGCTGCTGGTGCTCGACGCCAAGATGAGCTTCGACGGCAACGCGCTCTATCGCCACCCCGACATCGAAGCCCTGCGCGACGAGACCGAGGAAGACCCGGCGGAAGTCGAAGCGTCCGAATATGACCTCGCCTACATCAAGCTCGACGGCAACATCGGCTGCATGGTCAATGGCGCAGGCCTCGCCATGGCGACGATGGACATCATCAAGCTCAACGGCGCCTTCCCCGCGAACTTCCTCGACGTGGGCGGCGGCGCCACCACCGAGAAGGTGACCGCGGCCTTCAAGATCATCCTCAAGGACCCGGCGGTCGAGGGCATCCTCGTCAACATCTTCGGCGGAATCATGAAGTGCGACGTGATCGCCAACGGCATCGTCCAGGCGGCCAAGGACGTGAACCTTCAGGTTCCGCTGGTCGTGCGTCTTGAAGGCACCAACGTGGCCGAAGGCAAGGCAATCCTCGCCAATTCGGGCCTCGCGATCGTGCCAGCCGACAACCTCGGCGATGCGGCGCAGAAGATTGTCGCGGAAGTGAAGAAGGCCGCGTGATCCGGCGGGTCGGCGCACTGGCGGCGCTGGCGGCGGGCATCGGTCTATCCGTGCCCGCAGCCGCGCAAGCCCCTGCGGCGACCCCCGCTTTCGCAGGGATGGCCTGCGAACTGCACGTCTGGGCGCTCGGCCGGCCCAATTTCGTGCCCAAGTCGAACATGATGGTGCGCTACACGCCGCCCACGCCCGAGCAGCTGGCCGACCCCACTTCGACGGTGAATATCTTCACCCCCGTGAAGCGCGTCGAAGCGCTGGGCGATGAGCCGCTCAAGGCACTGTTCCCGGGCGCCGCCAGCGTCACGATCACCCGCCATTCGGAGGTGATCGACATGGACAAAACCCCGATCAAGTCGATCACCACGCGCCTCACGCCCGGCACCGGCGCGTGCTACGGCGATCTGGTGCTGGCCAACATGTATGCGATTTTCCCCAATCCCAACGCGCCTTACGAGCAATATGGCATCGGCGGCGGGCTGATCGCCTCGGCGATTGCCGGAGGAGACCGGTTGGTGATGGACTTCTGGCTCCAGCAATGGCCCGCCATCAAGGGCAAGCCGCAAGTCTTCCGCCGCAAGAACGACACGCCCCTGCCGCACGTCCGCCCTGCATCGGCAGAGATGGCGGCGGCGGTGAAGGATTCGGCTGACGCGAACCTTGCGATCTTTGCCGAAACGGTCGCCGCGAAGCGCGCCAAATAGGCGCGCCGCCCGTCATTTGGCGGGGGCAGAGACCCGGCGGAACCGGAACACCAGTTCCTGCGGCTCGGGCTTGGGGCTCTTCATCCGCACCGCCACCACCATGCCGCCATCCTCGGCGCAGCGATAGGTCAGCGCGTTGAAATAGAGCGCGCAAGGCTCGGCATGGACGAGGCGGAAGGTGACCATCCCGTCCTTGTCCTCCCACCCGGTGAGATCGGGGTTGAAGTGCTTGAGCTTCACCACGAGGCTGCCGTCCTGCTCCATCAGATACATGTGCTCGGTGAACATGATGCCGCCCGCGGCGGTTTCCTGCACGAAGCTGCCGACCATCGTGTCGCCCGAGGCGGCAAGCCAGCTTTCGTGCGCCTCGGCGCCATTGATGCCGCTCCCGCTCCACGCGCCGACCAGCCATTCGGCCTGCGCAATCGTGGCGGCAGGTGGAGGCTTGCCCTCCTCGGACAGGCTGGTTTCCTGCGCCGCCAGCGGCCCCGCCGCGACCAGCGCCAGCGCCGCTATCCAAACCTTTGCCATCATCGCCGCATCCCTCCCCGATATACGCCGTATCTTCGCCGGGCCCCGCGCCCCGGCACTCACGAATTGAAGGCTTGACCTGCGAGTGGTGCAAAGCAAGGGAAAACGACAAACCCACCGCGCGTCGGCTGCTTGACGTTTACGTAAACGCTAGCTAGGCGGGCGACCAAGGCGTCGTCAGGCGTCACGTGATTCTTTGAGAGGAAGGACAAGCCCCATGAAGATCCTCGTCCCCGTGAAGCGGGTGATCGATTACAACGTCAAGCCGCGGGTCAAGGCCGATGGCACGGGCGTTGACCTTGCCAACGTCAAGATGAGCATGAACCCGTTCGACGAGATCGCGGTCGAGGAAGCCATCCGCCTCAAGGAAAAGGGCGCGGCTACCGAGATCGTCGCTGTCTCCGTCGGCCCGGCCAAGGCGCAGGAAACGCTCCGCACCGCGCTCGCCATGGGTGCTGACCGTGCGATCCTGATCGAGACCGAAGAAGAGGTCGAGCCGCTGGCCGTCGCCAAGATCCTCAAGGCCATTGCTGACGAAGAGCAGCCGGGCCTCGTGATCCTCGGCAAGCAGTCGATTTCGGACGATTCGAACCAGACCGGCCAGATGCTCGCAGCCCTGATGGGCCGTCCGCAGGGCACCTTCGCCAACACCGTCGCCGTCGAAGGCGACAGCGTGGTGGTGAAGCGCGAAGTCGATGGCGGTCTTCAGACCGTGAAGCTCGCGCTCCCCGCGATCGTCACCACCGACCTTCGCCTCAACGAGCCGCGCTATGCCTCGCTGCCGAACATCATGAAGGCCAAGCAGAAGCCGCTCGCGACCAAGACCGCTGCCGATTACGGCGTCGATCTGACCCCGCGTCTCAAGACCCTCAAGGTCGCCGAGCCGCCGGTGCGTCAGGCGGGCGAAAAGGTCGCCGACGTGGCCGCGCTGGTCGAGAAGGTCAAGGCGCTGGGCATCGCGTAAGCGCGCCCCGCCGTTCCCAATTAGAAGGATTGTCAGATGAACACGCTCGTTCTCGTCGAACATGACAACACCAAGGTGAATGACGCGACCCTCGCGGTCGTCACCGCTGCCGCCAAGCTTGGCGAAGTCCACCTGCTGGTTGCCGGCCATGGCTGCGGCGCGGTTGCCGATGCGGCGGCCAAGATCGCCGGCGTGGCCAAGGTGCTGGTGGCCGATGATGCCGCCTACGCCAACGGCCTCGCGGAAAACGTGGCCCCGCTGGCTGCCGGCCTGATGGCGGGCTACGATGCCTTCCTCGCCGCTGCCACCACGCAGGGCAAGAACGTCGCCCCGCGCGTTGCCGCACACCTCGATGTGATGCAGGTCAGCGAGATCCTGTCGGTCGAAGGCCCCAAGACCTTCACCCGCCCGATCTACGCCGGCAATGCCATCGCCACGGTCGAATCGACCGATGCCAAGCTGGTGATCACCGTGCGCGGCACCGCCTTCGAAAAGGCCGCGACCGAAGGCGGTTCGGCCGCTGTCGAAGCCGTGAGCGGTTCGGGTGATGCCGGCACGTCGAGCTTCGTCAGCTCGGAAATCGCCAAGAGCGAGCGTCCGGAACTGACCAGCGCGAAGATCATCGTCTCGGGCGGCCGTGCGCTGAAGGACGCGGAAACCTTCGAAGCGACCATCACCCCGCTCGCCGACAAGCTCGGCGCCGCGATCGGTGCGAGCCGTGCGGCGGTCGATGCGGGCTATGTCCCCAACGACTATCAGGTCGGCCAGACCGGCAAGATCGTCGCGCCAGAAGTCTATATCGCGGTCGGCATCTCGGGCGCGATCCAGCACCTTGCGGGGATGAAGGACTCGAAGGTCATCATCGCCATCAACAAGGACGAAGACGCCCCGATCTTCCAGGTCGCGGATATCGGCCTCGTCGCAGATCTCTACGCCGCCGTGCCGGAGCTGACCGGCGCGCTGTAAGCCACCTGCTGCTCTAAAGACTTGAGATTGCAAAGAACCTCCGGCAAGCTGCGTGCTTGTCGGGGGTTTTCTTATGCGTCACGCCGTTCTTGCTCTTGCCGCCGCCCTGCCGCTTGCCGCCCCTGCGCAGGCCAAGCCTGTCGACATTGCGCCCAGCAGCCCGTGGAACGTCGACTTCGGCGCGGACAAATGCCGCCTCGCCCGTTTCTTCGGCGAGGGCGAAAACCGCCACCTGCTGTTCTTCGAGCAATACTGGCCGGGCGAACGCTTCGGCATGACCGTTGCGGGGCCGTCCTACAAACGCTTCCAGAGCGGCATCCGCACCGACATCCGCTTCTCCGAGGCCCAGAAGCCGTTCGAGACACGGCCCTTCACCGGCACCGTCGGCGAATATGGCAGCGGAGTGATCTATTCGACACTCAGCCTCGCCAAGGACGAAGCGCGGGAGACCGCAGAGGACGCCGCCCCTGCCCGCGTGCCGCAGCTCGACAAGGACACCGCCCGGCAGGCCGAATTCGTCTCGATGCGGCAGCGCGGCGACGAGATCCGCCTGCTCTCCGGCCCGCTCGACGAGGCTTTCGCCGTGCTCGACAATTGCGCACTCGATCTGATCGGCACGTGGGGCCTCGACGTTGCGCAGCACCGCACAGCCACCCGCCTGCCGCGCTGGATCAACAAGGATGTCGTCGTGAAGCGGATCGTGGCGGTCTATCCGCGCGAGGCGCTCAACAGCGGCGAGCAAGGCATTATGCGGATGCGCGTCACCGTCAGCGAGCAAGGCATGGTCGAGGACTGCACCATCATCAAGGCGACCACGACGGAGCAGCTGGAAAGCCCGGCGTGCAAGGCGATGCAGGGTGCCCGGTTCGAACCGGCGCTGGATGCCAATGGCAAGCCGATGCGGTCCTACTTCGCGGAAACCATTATCTACGTGATCTAGAGCACTTCGCTCAGCGCGTGCAGCACCATCCCCACCAGCCCGCCCACCAGCGTGCCGTTGATGCGGATGAACTGGAGGTCGCGGCCCACCGCGCCTTCGACGCGGGCGGTGATCGTGGTCGCGTCCCAGCGCTTGACCGTCTCTGACACCAGCCGCACGATCTGGTCTCCATAGCGGGTGGCCACGCCCACCATGGTGCGGCGGGCGAAGCGGTTGATCTGGAGTTGCAGACGCTCGTCCGCCTGCAATGCCGCGCCAAGCTCTGCCAGCATGTTGCGCATTTCCTCGCCCATCCCGCTTTCGGGATCGCGCGCGCGGCGGATCAGCGACTGGCGCATCCGCTCCCACACCCCCGTCCACCACACGGCAACGGCCGGGTTGGCGATCAGATCGCGCTTCATTTCCTCCACCCGCGCGCGGGTTTCGGGATCGTGCTGCAAGTCCTGCCCGAGCTTCGCCAGCCCCTCCTCGATCTTGCCGCGCAGGGGGTGATCGGGGTTCACCAGCACCTCGGCGAGCAGCTTGTAGAGCCCGTCAAGCACGCTCGAAGAGATGGTCTTGTCGATCCCCGCCCAGCGCAGCACGCCTGCCACGCGCTGGTGGATGATGTCGCGGATGGTTTCCTCGTTGTCCTCGAGCGTCAGACCGGCCCAGCGCACGAAACCGTCGATCAGCGGCTGGTGACGCTTGTCGGCCATGGTCGTTTCGATCATCCGGCCCGCGAGCGGCGCGATGTCGAGTTTGCCGAGCTGGCCGGCAAGGCCCGCGCGCACCTGATTGCCGAGCCGGTCAGGATCGAGCGATTCGAGCACTTCGGCCAGCAGTTCCGCCGCACCGCTGGTGATGCGCGAACGCTCGTCGATGCTGCCGTCGGCCCCGCGTTCGGGCCCATTTCCCGAGGGGGCGGCGAGGAACTCTCCCGCAGCCTTCGCGACATTCATTCCCGACATGCGCCGAGCCACCACGGCAGGGGTGAGGAAGTTCTCGCGCAGGAACTGCGCCATGGTGTCGGCGATGCGGTCCTTGTTTTCCGGGATGATCGCCGTGTGCGGGATCGGCAGGCCGAGCGGATGGCGGAACAGCGCCGTCACCGCGAACCAGTCGGCAAGGCCGCCCACCATCGCCGCTTCGGCAAAGGCGTTGATATAGCCCCACGCCGGGTGCGCTCCGACCAGACCGGTGGTGCTGACGAACACCACCGCCATCGCCACCAGCATGCCGGTGGCGGTCCAGCGCATCCGGCGGGCGCGATCAACGGTCAGCGGCTGGCCGCCAAAGGTAAGAGGCACGGAGTGACGCATCGCCATGCTGGCACTCTAGCCCGCCAAGGGCGGCCGCGTCACGCTTTTGTCGCTCACTCGGCCGGCTCGCCCCCCGGCGGCAGGCGCCGCGCGGGGATCGGCTTGGCGCCGCCGGGCAGGCCCGGGAAGGGCAGATCCGGCACCACGTCGCCCAGCGGCCGGGTGTCGTCGCCCGGCTTGTAGGTCAGCATCCGCGCCCGCAGCCACGGCCCGACGCGCTTTTCAACGCCATCGGCAAGGCTGAAACCGGCCGGCACGATCAGCAGCGTCAGCAGGGTCGAGAGGATCAGGCCCCCGATCACCACCCAGCCCATCGGTTCACGCCACGCGCCGTCGCCACCGCCGAAATAGCCGTTGAGCACCACCGGCACCATGCCTGCGGTCATCGCGATGGTGGTCATCACGATCGGCTGGGCGCGCTTGTGACCCGCGTCCATGATCGCTTCGAGCTTGGGCACGCCCTTGGCCATTTCCTCGATCGCGAAGTCGATCAGCAGGATCGAGTTCTTCGACACGATGCCGAGCAGCAGCAGGATGCCGATATAGACCGGCATGGACTGCGCCTGGCCCAGCAGCCAGATGATCAGCACCCCGCCCAGCGGCGCGAGCGCCAGCGAGGTCATGTTGACCAGCGGGCTCATCAACCGCTTGTAGAGCAGCACCAGCACCGCAAACACCAGCAGCACGCCGGCAATGATCGCGATGATGAGGTTGGTGACGAGTTCGGCCTGCCACTGCTCTTCGCCCACCACATCGCGGATCACCCCGAGCGGCAGGTTCTGGAGCACCGGCAGCGCGTCGATCTGCTTCTGCGCCTCGCCCTTCAATACGCCCGCGGCCAGATCCGCCCCCACCAGCACGCGGCGGTTCTGGTTATAGCGCTGGATCGCGGTCGGGCCGGAACCGAAGGTGATGTCGGCCACGCGGCTCAGCGGCACCGAACCGCCATTATTGGTGGGCACCGGCAGGTTGCCGATGGTGTTGAAGTCGCTGCGCGCTTCCTGCGACAGGCGCACCTTGATCGGGATCTGGCGATCGGTGAGGGAGAAGCGTGCGGCGTTCTGCTCGATCTCGCCCAGCGTCGCGATGCGGATGGTCTGCGACAGCGCCGCCGTGGTGACGCCGAGCTCGGCGGCCAGTTTTGCGCGCGGGGTGATGATGATTTCCGGGCGGTTGAGATCGGCGCTGATACGCGGGGCAACCAGCGTCTTCAGGCCCTTCATTTCCTCGACCAGCCGGGCTGCGGTCTGCTCCAGCTTTACAGGGTCAGACCCCGCCAGCATCACGGTCATGTCGCGGCCCGAGCCGAACCCGGCGCGCTGCGACTGGAAGCGGACGCGGGCATCGGGAATCTGGGCCAGAACCGGGGCGAGATCGCGCTCGAATTCGATCGAGGAGCGGGCGCGGTCCTCGTAGAGCTTGACGAAGATTGCCGAGCTTTCGCCCAGACGGGTGCGTTGGAGCAGGCGCTCGACCTCGGGCTCCTGCTTCAGACGCTCGGCAACGGAGTTCACGATGCGGCGGTTCTGGGCGAGCGAGGTGCCGGGCACGGTCTCGATCTCGACGCGGCTGTTCTCGCTGTCGATGCTCGGCTGGAACTGCGCGGGGATCTGGCCGAACAGCATGATCGTCATCAGGAACGAGAACCAGCCGATCGACAGCATCCACAGGCGGTGGTCATAGAACCGCGCGGTCAGCCAGCGCGTGCCCTCTGCCAGCCGTCCGCTGCCGTTTCCGGGCAGTTCGAACAGGCGGAAGGTCATCAGACCCGCGAAGAACGCGATGCCCGAGACCAGCAGCACCTGCACGATCTCGAAGATCTTGGAGACCAGCTTGAAGATGAAGGAGGTGGGATCGCTCGAGATCGCCTGAGCAACCGCTTTGGGAATCTCCAGGCCGGCAATGCCATTCCACACCGGGGCAATGCCTGCCCCGGTCAGGATCGCGCCCGAGACCGAGCCGGTGAAGCTTTCGAACAGGGCGAGGGCGGTGACCAGCAACAGCGCCAGCACCATCAGCAGCAGGGACGGGACGTAGAGCAGCTTGCGGCGCGGAGCGGCAAGCCCGGCCCGGCGCAGCGCCATCCTGCGGGTGTCGAGCGTCCATGCCAGCACGCGCATATAGGCGTCGATCATCGGGCCGCCGCCATGCTCGGCCATGCCCTTGGCCTTGAGGAAGTAGGCGGCCATCAGCGGCGTGATCATGCGCGCCACCGCGAGGCTCATCAGCACCGCGACCACCACGGTGATCCCGAAGTTCTGGAAGAACTGGCCCGCAATGCCCGGCATCAGGCCGACCGGCAGGAACACCGCGACAATGCAGAAGCTGGTCGCCACCACCGGCAGGCCGATCTCGTCCGCCGCGTCGATCGAGGCCTGATAGGCGGTCTTGCCCATGCGCATATGGCGCACGATGTTCTCGATCTCCACGATCGCATCGTCGACCAGCACGCCCGCCACCAGCGCCAGTGCCAGCAGCGAGAGGAAGTTGAGGTTGAACCCGAGCAGATCCATGAACCAGAAGGTCGGGATCGCGGAGAGCGGGATCGCCACGGCGGAGATGAAGGTCGCACGCCAGTCGCGCAGGAACATGAACACCACGACCACGGCCAGCACCGCACCCTCGACCAGCGCCCAGATCGAGCTTTCGTACTGGCTGCGGGTGTAGGTGGTGGTGGTCGAGAGCTTGATGAACTTCACGCCCTCGGTCTCGGCCTCGATCTTGTCCATTTCCGCGAGCGCGGCGTCATAGACGGCAAGGTCCGAAGCCCCGCGCGCACGGCTCATCGCGAAGTTGACGACTTCCTTGCCGTTCACTTCGCTGATCGAGGTACGCTCGGAGAAGCCGTCGCGCACCGTGGCGACGTCGGCGAGGCGAACGGTGCGCCCGCCGCCCAGCTGGATCTGCATCTGCGAGAGGGCATAGGCATCGTCGGAATTGCCCAGCACGCGCAGCGACTGGCGCGTGCCGCCGATCTCCGCAAGGCCGCCCGCCGCATCGACATTGACCTGCCGCAGGACCACGTTGATCTGCGAGGCGGTGACGCCGAAGGACTGCATCTTGACCGGATCGAGGATCACCTCGATTTCGCGGTCCACCCCGCCGAAGCGGTTGACCTCGGCCATGCCGGGCACCCGCAGCAGGCGCTTGGCGACCGTATCGTCGATGAACCAGCTGAGCTGTTCGATCGTCATGTCATTGGCTTCGACCGCGACATAGCCGATCGGCTCGCCCACCGCGTTGACCTTGCCGACCTGCGGTTCGAGGATGCCGTCGGGCAAGGACCCGCGCACGCCGTCAACCGCGGTCTCGACCTCGTTGACCGCCTCGATCAGATCGGTGCCGATCTCGAATTCGACCAGCGTCAGCGAGTTGCCCTCGCGCGCGGTCGACTGGATCGAATTGACCCCGGCAATCGAACTCAGCGCGCTTTCCACCCGCTGGGTGATCTGGTTCTCGATCTCGGTCGGGGAGGCGCCGGGCTGGGCGATGGAGACACGCACCAGCGGGAATTCCACGTCCGGATTGTTGGTCACATCCATCCGCCCGAAGCTGACGATGCCGGCGAACAGCAGGCCAACGAAGAACACCAGCGGAATCACCGGATTGCGGATCGACCAGGCCGAAATGTCGCGGAGAGCCATAATTGTCCTGCCTGTGCTTCGCGGGCCCGGCTGTGAGCCCGTGGAGATACGCCCTAAATCCCCGGAGGGATGAAAACCCTACTTCTTCAACGGCTGGGGATTAATGGACTCGCCCGGATTGAGGAAGCCCCCTGCCCGCAGCACCACCTGTTCGGTGCCCGAAAGCCCCTCGGTGATAGCGATCCCCTGCTTGGTCACTTCACCGGTTGTCACAGCGCGGCGCTCGGCCTTGTTGTCCTTGCCCACGACATAGACGAAGCTGCCCTTGGCATCGGCCAGCACCGCGCTTTCGGGGAGCACGGTGGCGGTGAAGGTGCCGCTGCCGAGCCGCGCGGTGGCAAAGCCGCCGGGGCGCAGTTCGGGCGCAAAGCTGAGCGCGATGCGCGCCGTGCCCTGACGGGTGTTCTGTTCGATCACCGGCGACAGCTGCCAGACCTGACCCTTGAATTCGCGCTTCGATCCGGTCGGGATGACCGTCGCCACAGCGCCGACCGTCAGCCCGGCGAGCTGGTCCTCGCTCACCTGCGCGAGCATTTCCATCTCGCCGCCGCTGGCGATGGTGAACAGCGGGCCGGTGCCGCCGCCAACCGTCTGGCCGCGCTCGACATTGCGCTGGAGCACATAGCCCGAGGCCGGCGCATAGATATTGAGCCGTTCATTGCGCGCGCGCTGTTCGCGCAGCTGCGCCTCGGCCACCTTGACCCGCGCCGCGGCCGCATTGCGGGTCGCGGTCAGCCGGTCGATATCGGCCTTGGAGACAAAGCCGCGCTCGACCAGCTGGAGCGCACGATCGAGATTGGCCTGCGCGAGATTGGCGTCGGCGCGGGCGACATCGGTCTGCGCAGCCTGCGCTGCGGCCTGCTGGATCTGCACCGAACGGTCGATCACCGCGAGCACTTGCCCTGCCTCGACCCAGTCGCCGGCATCGACATTGACGCGCACCACCTGTCCGCCTTCGCCGACCACACCGACCGGCATCGGACGGCGAGCGGCCAGCGTGCCGGGGGCTTCGATCACGCCGGCCACCGTGGTGGTGCCGGGGGTGATGACTGTCACCGAGGGGGCGGACGACCTGTCATCGCCCACCGCCACAGGCTCGCCGCCTGCCAGCGCGAAATAGACCCCGATCGCCAGCAGCAGCCCGAACAGGCCCAGACCGCCGACGATCAGCCAGCGCGGCACGGCGGGCATGGCAAGCGTGCGCGCACCGGCATATTCGGTGGTCACGCCGTCAGCGGCCTCAGCCCGGATGGTGGTCTCGTAATTCATTGTCATTCCCTCGCCGGAGCCGTGCGACATAACGGTCATCCGTCTTCGAAAGTGTATTATCCCGATAAGTCACCGGGCGCAACCTGATAGGCGGCAGCACCCTTGCGGGCAATGCCTGCATCGACCGGTGACTTGCTCGCCAGACGAAGAGCGCAGCCGCCGGTTCCCGACGGGAACGCAAATCCCGTCCGGTTCAGCGCAGACGGCCACGCTTGATGAGGTTGACGATGCCCAGCAGCACGCTGGCCCCGAGGACCGCGATGCCAAGGCCGCTCGGCGAAAATTCCTGGACGGAGCCGCTCACGCCCATCAACGGGCCGGCGATCGCATTGCCGATCACCGAGCCGACGCAGCCGACGACGATATTGGCGACAATGCCCATCGAAGCGTCACGCTTCATCAGCAGGCTGGCAAGCCAGCCCGCCACGCCACCGACGATCAATGCGATAATCCACCCGAGCATGGCATCCCTCCCCGTGACGCGGCCGGTGCGGGCCGCGTTTGCGGGGAAGGATTTAACGGGTTTGCTGCGGTAAGGCCACAGGTTGCGGGGCGCGCACGGCTGCGCGCCGCCGGATCAGTACTTCAGCTGGCGCTGGTAGAGATCGCGGTAGTGCTGGATCTTGGTGACGCGCAGGCCATGCATGCCCGAGCGATCCACCGCACGCTGCCACGAGGCGAACTCTTCGAGCGTCAGGCCATAGCGGGCCAGCGCCTCGTCGAGCGTGAGCAGGCCGCCACTGACGGCAGCGACAACCTCGGCCTTGCGCCGCACGACCCATCGCTTGGTATCGGGCGAGGGCAGATCGGCAAGCGTCAGCGGCTCGCCAAGCGGGCCGATAACCTGTGCGGGGCGGATGTCCTGGTTTTCAATCATTGCCTGTCTCTTGCATCGCCAAAGGGCTGCCCTGCATCACCGGTCGCATCGCCAAGCGATACGCCAGCCTTGCCGAACGCCGTGCGTGTGCACTCCATGCCATCCTCCACTTTAGAACAGTCTAAAGCTTCGAGGTTAACATCGGGTTCGTTATCATCGATCATCGCGAAGTAGCTTGCGGCGGCATCGCCGAAACTGCCTGCGACAGCTTCGATCCGGCCTGCCGATTCGCTCCGCAGCAGCAGCCGCAGATCGCGCGCGGCATTGAGCCTTGCGGTGATCTCGCTCCATTCCACCGCCCGCAGCGCATCGCCTGCGCGGCGGGTGGACCGCGGCTCGAATCGCTCCCCAGACACGCCGCCGCCACCGAGGCGAAGGCGCGCAGCCTCCTCGGTCCGCCGCTGGAGCGGGGGCCGGAAGGCGGCAGAAACGGGGTCGGCTTTCTCGAACATGGGAGCCTGTCATAGGGCCAGTGCGTCAAGATCGGGTAAAACCGCCATTTACCCCGCCTTAGGATTAGTCCGGTCGCGGCGGAAAGATTGGTAAACGAACGCGGGGCCCAAAGCTTGATGCGGCGGCACTGGCGAAAGCGCCCCTGCATCGCTATAGGCGCCCGCATTCCCATGGATACGCCAACCGCCCTGAAGGCCGCCCCGATTGCCGGGCCTGATGCCGCCGCCCTGTTCGATCTGCCGCGCCCTGCGGCCGAGTGCCGGATTGTCGTGGCGATGAGCGGCGGGGTCGATTCCTCGGTGGTCGCCGCGCTCGCCGCCGCCAGCGGCGCGGAAGTGATCGGCATCACGCTCCAGCTTTATGATTATGGCGCTGCCACAGGCCGCAAGGGCGCGTGCTGCGCGGGCGACGATATCCTTGATGCGCGCGCCGTGGCCGACCGGCTCGGCATTGCGCATTACGTGTTCGATCATGAAACCGCCTTCCGCGAGGAAGTGGTCGAGCAGTTCGCTGACGAATATCTCGCCGGACGCACGCCGGTGCCCTGCATCCGCTGCAACATGGGGCCGAAATTCACCGATCTGTTCCGCATGGCGCGCGAACTGGGTGCGGATTGCCTTGCGACCGGACATTATGTGCGCCGGGTGATGAGTGCCGATGGCCCGCAGCTGCACCGCGCCTTCGATCCGGCGCGCGACCAGTCCTATTTTCTCTACGGCACCACCGAAGCCCAGCTCGATTACCTGCGCTTTCCCTTGGGCGGGATGCCCAAGCCGCAGGTGCGCGAGCTGGCTGAAGCGGCGGGGCTCAGGAACGCGGCCAAGCCGGATTCGCAGGACATCTGCTTCGTGCCGGACGGGAATTACGCCAAGATCGTCACCAAGGTGCGGCCCGAGGGCGCGGCTCCCGGCCAGATCGTCCACGCCGCGACCGGCGCGGTGCTGGGCGAGCACAAGGGCATCGTCCACTTCACCGTCGGCCAGCGCAAGGGTCTCGAAATCGGCGGCCAGCCCGAACCGCTCTATGTGATCGGGCTTGATGCGCCGAGCCGCGAAGTGCGGGTCGGCCCCAAGCGGATGCTGGCCGTCAGCGCCGCACAGCTGACCGAGACCAACCGCATCGGTCCGGTGCCGGATGTGCCGCTCACGGCAAAGGTGAGGAGCCTCGCCAAGCCCGTGCCGGTGGTGCTGGAAGGCGCACTGGGGGATGGCGCTGCGGTCACGATCCGCTTCGCCGAGCCCGAATTCGGCGTTGCGCCCGGTCAGGCAGCGGTGATCTATGCGGGCGAGCGGGTGATCGGCGGCGGATGGATCGGCGCGACCGAGAAAGTGGCCGGATAGGGCGGTTTTGCCCCCTGCGCGCTAACTTCGCGAAGAACCGCCAAAAGTTGGGGGTTTTTGATCCCCCGATGATCGGCCCTAGCCTCGCTTTGACCCCCTGATGCGCAATGTTTCACGTGAAACATTGCGGCCCGCGAGGGGGGTAAGCAGGGCCTATTCCGGCCATTTCTCCATCACGCATCCATAGCCTTCGCGGTAGGTCGCGGTCGCTTCGGCCACCAGCGGGAAGCGGGCAGTGACGCTCTTGGCCTGCGGATCATCGACCAGCGTGACCGCCTCCATGCCGGGCAATTTGTCCTTGGCGCAATCCTCCAGAGAGCGCCCGGCAACGAAGCGGCACGAGCACCCCACCCGCGCGGCATAGGCCGAACCGATGCTGCCATAGCCCTGGATCGGCTCGCGAAAGGCCCAGGCCGCCCCGCCCAGCCCGAGCGCGATGATCGCCAGCAGCCACAGGCCGTAGCGCGGTCGGCGGCTCGCCGCAGAGGTGGGTGATTTCGCCATTGCCAAGCTCTCTTGCATCGGGAATTGAAGGCGCGATGAACGCTGCACCCTGCCTCCATAACCGCGCCCTTTTGCTCGCGCCAGCCCTGCTTGCGCTGGCCGGATGCGGCGCCGCGCCTGCTCCCGAAACACCGCTGTCCGAAGAGGCGCTGGCCGCTGTCACCGACGATGCCGGCGCGCCGAAAGACCAGCTCGCGCGCGAGCTCGACGACGTGTTTGCCGCTGAAAACGTGGGAGAAACCCGCGCGGTGGTGATCATGGCGAACGGCAAGCTCGCCGCTGAACGCTATGGCCCGGGCTATTCCAAGGACACCCGCTTCGTCAGCTGGTCGATGGCAAAGACCGTCACCGGCGTGCTGATCGGGATGCTGGTGTCGGACGGCCTGCTGGCGCTCGACGGGCCGGCACCGGTGCCGCAATGGCAGCGCCCGGGCGATCCGCGTGCCGGGATCACCCTGCGCCACCTGCTCCAGATGCGCAGCGGGTTGCGCCACACCGAAAGCGGCCAGCCGCCCTACGAATCCTCCGAGGTCAGGATGATCTTCCTCGACGGCCGCGACAATATGGCGCGCTGGGCCGAGGAGCAGCCGCTCGAGGCGGAGCCGGGCAAGCAGTTCGAATATTCCTCGAACACCAGCGTCATCCTCGCCGATATCGCCGCCCGCGCGCTGACCGCGAGCAGCAAGCCCGAAGACCGGCGCAAGGCGGTGGCGGATTACCTCCAGCAGCGCCTGTTCGGCCCGCTCGGGATGACCAGCATGGTGCCCGAATTCGACGCCAGCGGGACCCTGATCGGCGGCAGCCTGATGCATGCCACGGCGCGCGACTGGGCCAAGCTCGGCGAATTCCTCCGCCTCAAGGGCCGTGGCCCGCGCGGCGAACAGCTGGTGCCGCAGCGTTGGGTCGAGGCGATGGTGATGCCCAGCCCCGCGCGCGCCAATTACGGCTTCCAGATCTGGCTCAACCGCGAACTTCCCGAAGGCGAGGAGCAGCCCCTGTTCCCCGATCGCGCACCCAAGAGCCTGTTCTCGCTGATCGGCCATGTCGGGCAATATGTGCTCGTCTCGCCCGAACAGCGCGTGACGATGGTGCGCCTCGGCCATTCGCAGACCGAGGAGCGCAAGGCGATGCTGCAACAGGCCGCTGATGTGCTGGCGCTTTATCCGGTGCGGTAAAACCAAATCACTGATAGGTCGTGCGAACGGGGCCTATTTCAAACGGGGGAAATCAACATGGAAAACGATGCCGAACTGGTTGAGTTGGCGCTGGAGTTTCCCGCCGATGGCGGCGCACGAGATGCCGGTGGTTGGGCGAGTTGGGAACAGCAACGCACGCGTTCCTTTTTCGCGGCGACCGAGCAGGCGATCGACAATCGCGGCTTGCTCGGCCGTATCCGGAATTGGACGTTGCTGCTCGAAATGAAGCGCGAGAACGGCGGCTTTGCGGGTACCTGGACATGCTCGGTGGAGACCAAAATCGGCCCCTGGCGATTGGAGCGCGACGGGAAGGCTATCCTCCAGCTCAAGGGCGGAGGCAGTGTGCTCGTATCGGTTCCCGCGCCGGGGTTTGCGATGGCCTGTCACGACTGGCGACAGCAAAGCTGGTCTGGCGCGCTGACGCTCGACCAGTTTGATGCCATCACCGCATTGGGTTTTGCCAGCGCCGAAATTGACGCGCGCCGCTGCTGATACCTGTCAAAGGTAGAACGCACCCTCGACCACCGTCACGCACGGCCCGCCGAGCCACGCCCTTTCGTTATCCAGCCGCAGCGTCAGATCGCCGCCACGCGTGCTCGCCTGATGCGCTGTGAAGCTTTCGCGCCCCAGCCGCTTGGCCCAATAGGGCGTCAGCACCGCATGGGCGGAGCCGGTGACGCTGTCCTCGTCCACCCCGCCGCCCGGCACGAAGACGCGGCTGACGATGTCGGTCTTGTCGCCGGGGGCGGTGACGATGAACTGGTCTTGCCCGAGCTTTTCGAGGCCGCGGATGTCGGGTGTCAGCGCGCGGACGGCGGCTTCATTCTCGAACAGGTAGATGTTGTAGCCCAGCTGCGAGCGGTAGACCTCCAGCGGCTCGACCCCGAGCAGACGGATCGCTTCGGCCTGATTCTCCCGCGTGTCGGGCTGGGTCGCAATCGCCGGAAGCGCGAGTTCGTAACCCTCACCCGCCTTCACCACCTCGAGAATGCCCGATTTGCGGGTCCGGAAGGTGATCCGCTCGCCGCCGTCACGAGTCAGCAGGATGTGCCCGCTCGCCAGCGTCGCATGGCCGCACAGCGCGATCTCGTAGGTCGGGGTGCACCAGCGCAGCTCCCAATCGGCCGCACCGGTGGGATCGCGCACGACAAAGGCGGTCTCGGCGAAGAGGTTTTCGCCCCCGATAGCCACCAGCACATCATCGGGCAGCCATTCATCCAGCACCATCACTGCCGCCTGATTGCCGCCGAACGGACGGGCGGAGAAGGCATCGACGTGCCAGTAGGGGATGGTCTGGGGCATTGAGCAGTTCCTCAGGGGTAAAGCAGCGTATCGGACCACGGCGCATCGGGCGCGAGCCGGGTAAATTCGCGGCGGTCATGCAGCCGGTTGTCGCGGTCGATCCAGAATTCGATTCTTCGCGGGCTCAAAGTAAATCCTGTCCAGTGCGCCGGGCGCGGCACCTTGCCCTCTTCCTCGTGCTCGGCCCACAAGGCCTGCACGCGATCCAGATAGGTCTGCCGCCCGGGCAGCGGGCGCGACTGATCGGAGGCGGCGCTGCCGACCTGGCTATTGAACGGGCGCGAGTGGAAATAGGCATCCGCACGCTCGGGCGAGACCTCGGTGAGCGGGCCTTCGATGCGGATCTGGCGGCGCAGGCTTTTCCAGTGGAACAGCAAGGCGGCCTGCATGTTGGCGCGGATCTGTCCGCCCTTGCGGCTCTCGGCATTGGTGAAGAAGGTGAACCCGCCGCCTGCGATCTCTGCCGTGCCATGGCCCTTCAGCAGCACCATCCGCACCGAGGGCGCAGCGTCGGGCGCGGCAGTGGCCAGCGCCATGGCGTTGTGATCATTAAGCTCGCTCGTCTGGGCCGCCGCCAGCCATTCATCGAACAGCGCGAAAGGATCAGCGCCGGCGGGCAGCACGCTGTCAGCCAGCTGGGCATCATCGAGAGGGGCGGCGTTGCTCATGGCGGTCTTTCGGTGTGGTTGCGGGACGCACATAGATACGGACGCCGCCCGGCGAAAGGCGCAGATGGTGAATATCGCCTGTTCGCGTTGGTGGCTCCACGCTTGCGCATGACGACTGTCTCACCTAGCTAACACGCTATGCGCGATCCCTACAGCACTCTTGGCGTTCCCCGCACCGCTTCCGAAGCGGAGATCAAGAGCGCCTATCGCAAGCTCGCCAAGGAGCTGCACCCCGATCGCAACAAGGACAATCCCAAGGCGGCGGAGAAGTTCTCCGATGCGACCCGCGCCTATGATCTGCTGTCGGACAAGGCCAAGCGCGCGCAATATGATCGCGGGGAAATCGATGGCGAGGGCAATCCCGCCAATCCCTTCGCCGGCATGGGCGCGCGCGGCGGCTATTCGCGCGGGGGCACCTATGGCGCCGGGCCCGGAGCAGGGCCAGGTGCGGGCGATTTCGGCGGCTTTGGCCCAGATGACGTCGATCTGGGCGATCTGTTCGAAGGCCTGTTCGGCGGCCGCGCCCGCCAGCAGCAGCCCCCGCCGCGCCGCCCCTTCGGCAAGCAACCGCCGCCGCCGCCCAAGCGCGGCGCGGACATCCAGTACCGGCTCGCCGTGCCCTTCGTCGATGCCGCCGCGGGGCGCGACCAGCGCATCACGCTGGCCGATGGCAAGGCGATCAATCTGAAGCTCCCCGCCGGGGTCGAGGACGGCACGATGATGCGCCTCAAGGACAAGGGCCACCCCGGCCCGGGCGGTCATGGTGACGGGATCGTGCTGGTCGATGTCGGCACCCATCCCTTCTTCCGGCGCGAGGGCGACAATATCCGCATGGACCTGCCGATCACGCTCGACGAGGCGGTGCGCGGGGCCAAGGTCAAATGCCCCACGGTCGATGGCCCGGTGATGCTGACAATCAAGCCGGGATCGGGCGGCGGCACGGTGCTGCGTCTGGGCGGAAAGGGCTGGACCAAGAAGGCGGGCAAGACCGTCGATGGCAAGCCCGAGCGCGGGGACCAGCTGGTCACGCTCGAAATCCAGCTGCCGGCCGATCTGGCGGCACTTGAGGAACGGCTCGAAGGCTGGGTCGATATCGCGCGCCCGCGGGAGAAGTTCGGCCTCTGACGGGCCGGGCGCGCGGACGGGCCGGTGAGCAAGACCGCTTCCTTGAGACAAGCTGTCGCCATCATCCGCCGCGTCGCGATCGGCACCTTCAACGACGGCTTCATCCATGCGGGCAACCTTGCCTATCTGGCGATGCTGGCGATCTTCCCCTTCTTCATCCTCGGCGCGGCGCTGTTCGATCTGATCGGCGGGCGCGAGAATGCGGTGGCGATGGTGGGGGCGGTGATGCGCGCCATGCCGCCCACGGTCGCCGCCGTGATCGCACCGGTGGCCGAAACCGTCATCTTCGCGCGTTCGGGGATGCTGCTGTGGCTCGGCGCAGGGATCGGGTTGTGGACCGTATCGAGCCTGATCGAGACCATCCGCGACATCCTGCGCCGAGCCTACAAAGCGCCAATGGTGCAGGCCTTCTGGATGACCCGGCTGTTTTCCGCCGGGCTCATCCTCGCCGCGGTGGTGGTGCTGATGCTCTCGCTGTTCGCGCAAATGGTGATCGGCGCGGTACAGGAAGTGATCCTTGCCGCTGTGCCGCAGCTGGGCGAGCTGATCGCCACCCTGAGCGGTGCGCGCATCGTCCCTGCGCTCGGTGTGGCGGCGTCGCTATGGGTCCTGTTCGTGACCCTCACCCCGCCCAAATATCGCAAGGCGGGGGCTCCGCGCTGGCCGGGCGCATTATTCACGACCCTGTGGTGGATCGCGGTCGCCGTGGCGCTGCCGGTGGTGCTGCGGTATTTCTTCACCTATGATCTCACTTACGGCAGCCTTGCGGGCAGCATGGTGACGCTGTTGTTTTTCTGGCTCGTCGGGCTCGGCCTCGTTATCGGCGCGGAACTGAATGCGGCGCTGGCGCTTGAAGGGCGAATCGCGCCTTTGGACGAGGCCAGCGAGGAGAAGACACAATGAACGGATTGATGGCAGGCAAGCGCGGGCTGATCATGGGGCTCGCCAACGACAAGTCGCTGGCCTGGGGCATCGCCAAGAAGCTGGCCGAGCACGGGGCGGAGCTCGCCTTTTCCTATCAGGGCGAAGCGCTGGCCAAGCGCGTCATTCCGCTGGCGGCCGAACTGGGCAGCGACTTCACCTTCGAATGCGACGTTTCGAGCATGGACTCGCTCGATGCCGCCTTCGCGGCCCTCAAGAGCCGCTGGGACAGCCTCGACTTCGTGGTCCACGCCATCGGCTATTCCGACAAGAACGAGCTGCGCGGGCACTATGTCGACACCAGCCTCGAAAACTTCCTGAACACCATGAACATCTCGGCCTATTCGCTGGTCGCGATCAGCCAGCGCGCCGCGCGGATGATGCCCGAAAGCGGCGGCTCGATCCTGACGCTGAGCTATTACGGCGCGGAAAAGGTGGTGCCGCATTACAACGTGATGGGCGTGGCCAAGGCGGCGCTGGAAACCAGCGTGAAGTACCTCGCCAATGACCTCGGGCCGAAGAACATCCGCGTCAACGCGATCAGCGCCGGGCCGATCAAGACCCTCGCGGCGAGCGGCATCGGCGACTTCCGCTACATCCTGAAGTGGAACGAATACAACGCGCCGCTGCGCCGCAATGTCACCATCGAGGATGTCGGCGGCGCGGGCCTCTATCTCCTGTCAGACCTTGCCTCGGGCGTGACGGGCGAGACCCACCATGTCGATGCCGGCTACCACGTGGTCGGCATGAAGCAGGAAGACGCGCCGGATATCGCGCTGTCCTAGCGGCGTTGGGCTGACGCGCGGGCGCGCCACAGCAGCGCAATCACCGTCACCAGCCAGCCCGCCGCTGCCAGCGCAAAGATCGCCAGCGCCGCGCTGACCTGTCCCGCCGCGATCATCAGCGCGAGGAACAGGCAGTAGAAATCGCGCATGGTGAGGTAGCGCAGCCAGCGCGTGACAGCGCTCTCCCGCTCGCCGAGGATCCGCTTGGCCCCGTCGAAATGAAGCGGCTCGCCCCGCGCGCGGGCGTTGAGGCCAAGCAGGCCCATGCCCAGCGCCAGAATGCCCAGACCGGCCAGACCGATCAGCGCCGGGGCGACTTCGCCGCGCAGCCATAAGTTGGCGATCGCGCCGGCAAGAAAGCCGAGATTGGTCGCCGCATCGACACCGCTGTCCCACGCGGCGCCCTCGGGCGAGGTGCGGAAGGTGGCGCGGGCGATCTCGCCGTCGATCCCGTCGACAATTGAGGCGAGCTGGAACAGCACCGCGCCCGCGATCAGCCCCGCCGATGTGCCGGTCAGCAGGCAGGCGACCATCGCAAGGGCGCACAGGGCCGTCAGCACCGTGGCATGGCCGGGCCGCACCCATGCAAGCCGCAGCAACAGCGCCGAACAGGTCTGCGAGACCGGGCGGTTGAGATGGCGCGAGACAATCCCGTCCCCCGGCTTTGCCGTTGCCCGCAGGATCGCGCGCGAAGCCGCAGCCAAAGCAGCATTGGGATCGGCAGGCAGCGCAGGCGGCGAAGCAGCACCCTTCCAGAAGGCGGCGATCTGCGCAGGTCCGGGCAGGCTCTCGCCCGCGATCATCGGCCCGCGCGCCTCGCCCGCAACCACGCAGGAAACGCCCGGAGCAAGCCGCGCGATCTCGGCGCGGGTCAGCGGGTCAAGGCTCCCCCCGTCGGCCAGCACCAACTCCAGCTGCTCGCCGACACCCGCCTCGGCAAAGCTGCGCGCCAGCCGCGCGGCCGCCGGCACGCCGGCTACCAGCCGGCAGGCGCTGCGGGCCGAGGTGAAGTTGAAAGCGGGCGTGCTTGTCATGCGTCCTCGTAGCGGCGCGGAATTGCAGCGCAAATCAGGCGCCCTTATGCAGGGCTGACCCAAGGCAGGGCAACTCCGTCCTGTCCCTCAAGGCCGATGCGTGACCGAACCCGCCTCCCCGCCTGCCGCAACGGCCCCGCCGGCACGCCCGCCTCGCCCGGCGGAGCTGGAGGATTGGCTCAACGGCCGGATCTACCACCCGCTGGCATGGCGGTTGGCCAGGCGGCTGACGCAGACGCGAATCACGCCCAACATGGTCTCGGCCGCGGGCGCGGCGGCGATCATGCTGGCAGCGGCAGCCTATGGCATGCTGGCATGGCCGTGGGGCGTGGCGCTAGGCCTTGCCCTGCACATGGGCTGGCACGTGCTCGACGGGGCCGATGGCGATCTTGCTCGGCTGACAGAGCGCAGCTCCCCGCATGGCGAGCTTGTGGACGGTATCTGCGATTATGCGGGCCATATCGTGCTCTATGTCACGCTGGGCTATTTCGCCGCGCAGCAGATCGGCCCGATGGGCTGGGCGCTGATGTGGATGGCCGGCGCGAGCCGCGTGGTGCAGGCCGCGCATTACGAGGGCGCGCGGCGGCAATACCAGCTGGCGGTCTACGGCACCCCGTGGATGGCCAGCGCTCCGCCACCCCCCGGGCGGGACGGGCGGCGGCATCCCTTTGTGGCCTACTACCTGTGGCTCACCGGCTGGATCGTTCCGTACAGCGCCGCCTTTGCCGCGAGCGTGGCGGACCCTCAGCGTCGGGAACTGCTGCGCGAGGAGATGCGTGATCGGGGCGTCGAACTGCTGGGCCGCATGAGCCTGCTCAGCGCCAACTACCGCACGCTGGCTGTCGGCGCTGCAATGCTGGCGGGCCGGCCGCAGTGGTACTTCCTGTTCGAGATTGTCGTGCTTGGCGGCGTGTTGCTCGCCTCCCTCGCGCGGGTGCGGCGCGTGCTGGGTGCGGTGCTCGATCACGTCTCGGAGGCGAGCACCCGGCGGTAAAGTGCGAGATTGGCAGCCGCAAAGGCGCGCCAGTCGAGTTCGGCTGCGCGTTCGAGCCCGCGACGACGCAGATCGGCTGCAAGGCTGCGATCCTCGACCACCCTCCGCAGCTGCGCCGCAATCTCTGCCGGATCGCGCGGATCGGCCAGCAATGCAGCGCCGCCCGCGACTTCGGGCATCGCCGAGACATTGCTCGTCACCACCGGACAGCCGCAGGCCATTGCCTCGGCCACCGGATTGCCGAAGCCTTCGCACAGCGAGGGGTGGATCAGCGCCTCGGCCCCGGAATAGAGCTGCACCAGATCGGGCCGCTCGATGGCATCGAGCAGATGCACCCGCCCCGCCAGACCAAGGCTCGCTGCCAGCTGTTCGAGAGCCGCGCCGCTGCCGCCGCGCCGCCGCACCATGACACAATCCATGTCAGGCACCCGGCCAAAGGCATGGGCGAAGGCTCTCAATGCCCCCTCGTGATTCTTGTAAGGCGCGCCCTGGCCGACGACGAGGCAGTAACGCTTGCCAAGCGGCACGCCAATCCGCGCGAGCACCGCCGCATCCCGCGCCACCGGAGCAAATTCGCGGTCCACACCCGATCGTGTCACCACCACCCGCGCCGCAGCCTCGGGAGCAATCCGGATGATCTCCCCGCGACTCGCCTCGCTCACCGTGGCGACCAACGCCGAGCGGGCGAGTGCGCGGGTGATGCCGTGGCGATAGAAGTGATGCTCGATCAGGCCCCAGGGGCGGGGATTGCACCATTCCGGATGCGTCAGCCACATCACGTCGTGAACCGTCGTAATCGACGGCATGGCGAGCCCGCCCGGGAGGATGTTGGCCGGGGCATGGAACAGGTCGATGCCCGTCAGATCGACTGCCAGCGGCAGGTGAAGCAAGGTGACCGGACCATTGGCCGGACTGCCGACCACCAGCTCGCGGACATTCGGCGCGCGGCTCAGGGGCTCGCGGCGCAAGGCATTGCGCAGAAGCGTGAATTCGCAGTCAGGAGCAAGTTCTGGCAGGTGCCGCACGAGGGCCGCGACCACTTCGCCGATGCCGCTCGGGCGTGGGCCGAGGTAGCGGCAATCGATCGCAATCCGCGCCGGCAGGCTCGGGGGCGCGCCAATCATCTTGCGGGGCCCGCCGAAGGGCTTCGGTTCGTCCGGAAAATCAAGCACTCCGCCGCAGTTGCAGCCCCCGCGTCAGGGCTTCGGAAACCTCCGCGCAGACACATAGGTATCAATCCGGGCCCTACCCGCGCAACACGCAGAATTCCGAGGGTCTTGCGGCAGCAAATCCTAAGCATTTCCCCGGCACTGCATTGATATTGGAGCCAAAAAAACGGGCATCCAAAGGCTTTCGGAGGCAAATTCGTTCGGGTTGACAGGCGTATGGTTTGCAGTGATGGACTGCGGGTAACTTAGGGAAGCAGCGTATGGGCCGGGCACGGGTTGCGATTGTCGGCATCGGGAATTGCGCCAGCTCTCTGGTGCAGGGCGCCGCCTACTACCGCCGCACCGGCGACACCCTCGGCCTGATCCACCCCGCCATAGGCCCCTACCGCGCCAGCGATGTCGATTTCGTGCTCGGCATCGATATCGATCGGCGCAAGGTCGGCCTGCCGCTCACCGAGGCGATCTTCGCCGCACCCAACAACACCCAGGCGTTCGAACGCGATCTGCCGCAATCGCCGGCGCAGGTGATCATGGGCCGCATCCTCGACGGCGTGGCCCCGCACATGACCGAAGCGGGGGAGCGCGGGTTCCAGCCGGCCGACGGCCCCGAGCCGGACCGGCAGTACATCATTGACGCCTTGCGGCAGGAGCGGGTGGACGTGCTCGTCAACTTCCTCCCCGTCGGCTCGCAGGAGGCAAGCGAGTTCTACATGGACTGCGCGCTGGAAGCGGGCGTGGGCGTGGTCAATGCGATCCCGGTCTTCATCGCCAGCAACCCGGCATGGGAAGCCCGCTTCCGCCAGCGCGGCCTGCCGATCGTGGGCGATGACATCAAGGCACAGGTCGGTGCGACGATCATCCACCGCACCCTGTCCAGCCTGTTCGCCCATCGCGGCGTCACGGTGGAGCGGACCTACCAGCTCAACACCGGCGGCAATACCGACTTCATGAACATGCTCGATCGGGACCGGTTGACCCACAAGAAGCTGTCCAAGACAGAAGCGGTACAGGCGGCGCTGGCCGAACGGCTGGATGACGAGAATATCCGCATCGGCCCGTCCGAATATGTGCCGTGGCAGAAGGACAACAAGATCTGTTTCCTTCGGCTGGAAGGCACCCAGTGGGGCGGCGTTCCGATGCATCTGGAGCTGCGCCTCTCGGTCGAGGACAGCCCCAATGCCGCCGCCTGCGTGATGGACGCGATCCGGTTCTGCAAGCTTGCGCGTGATCGCGGCGAAGGCGGGACGCTGGCTGCCGAAAGCGCCTTCTACTGCAAGCACCCGCCACAACAGATGGCAGAGGACGCTGCGCTCGCCCTGCTCGATGCGCGGGCCATGCCCGAACTCGATGCCGCTGAATAACCCCGCACGATAACAGGAATATCGCCTACCCCGGACTGCCCCGCCCTCTCCCTCTCCACCTCTCCGGTCGACGCCACCTATGAACGCTCTCATCCTTGCTGCCGGCTATGGCAGCCGTATCGCCGCCCTGTCCGCGCCCAAGCCGTTGGTGCCGGTTGCTGGCGTGGCGCTGCTTGAATGGTCGGTGCGGCAGGCCGCCGCTGTCGGCATCCGCCATGCCGTGGTGGTGACGGGACACCAGGCCTCCGAGATCGAAGCGCGGCTGCCGGGTATTGCCTTCCGCACCGGCGTGAGCCTTGAACCGGTGCAGGTGGCGGACTGGTCTCGCCCCAATGGCCATTCAGTGCTGGCAGGAGCGGAGCGGATTGACGGCAATTACCTGCTGATGATGGCCGATCACCTGTTCACCACCGGGCTGCTTTCGACGCTGATGCAGGATATGGGCCGCGAATACGGAGCCTCGCTGGCGATTGACCGTGATGTGATGGGGCCGACCATCGATCCCGATGACGCCACCTGGGTGCGCCGCCGCGCCAATGGCCAGATCGCGCTGATCGGCAAGCACCTGACCCGTTTCGACGCGGTCGATTGCGGGGCCTTTATCGCCACGCCTGATCTCGCCATCGCCCTCCGCGAAGCGATTGAAGAAGGTGAGGCGGGCAGCCTGTCGCAGGGAATGCAGCGTCTGGCCGATCACCGGATGGCCGATACGGTCGATGTCACCGGCCATTGGTGGATCGATGTAGACGATCCGCACATGCGCATGACCGCCGAGGCAGGTGTCCCCCATCACCTTGGCGGCAAGCCGCAACCGCAGCCGCTGGTTATCCGCCCGGTCGCCGCCTAGCGCCCCGAACGCGCCGCGCGCGCTATTGCGTGTTGAGCGCGTTGCCGGTGGCGACGATCGAGAAGGCCGTGCTGGAAATCGTGGTCAGGAAGCGCTCCAGCTCCACGCCCGGAGCGGTGGAGATGTAGAGCACGTCACCATCGCGCATCCGGAAGTCCTGCATCACGAACAGGCTCGCCGCATCGGTCATCCGCAAGGTGTAGACCACCGGCACGCGGCCATCGCTGGTCGTGCGCACATCAGCTCCAGCCAGCGCCGGAAGCGCAGCGCGATCCTCCAGCCGGAACACGAACACGCCCTTCACGTCGGCGCGGCGATCATTCAGCCCACCCGCGCGGCCCAATGCCTCTGCCAGCGTGATGCCGTTGCCTTCAAACGGAACCTCGGCATTGCGCGCCACCGCACCCAGAGCGACGAAACTGAACGGCTGGTGCTGCACCGTCACCACATCGCCGGGGCGCAGGCGCACGTTCTGGCGCGGGTCGTTGATGACCTGACCGAGCGGCATGACAGCGCGCCGCTCGCCCCGGGCGAGTTGCACGGTCGATTGCTCAATCGGCTGCTTGGCTCCGCCAGCGACAGCCAGCGCATCGAGCAGCCGCTCACCCCGGGCAGACAGCCCGATCTGGCGACTTGCGGAAACTTCGCCCAGAATCGTGGCGGTGCGGGTCTCGTTCTGCACCAGCCGGACGACGGCCTGGGGATCATTGGCGCGACGGCGCAAGCGGCCGACAATCAGGGATTCGACCTGTTCGGGCCGCATTCCCTGCACCCGGATGCGCCCGACAAAGGGGATCGCAACCATCCCTTCCTCGTCCACCTGCTGGCGCGGGATCGGGGTGTTGGCGGCGACATCATTATTGCCGCCCAATTGCTGGTCACCCGGCACCGCGCCGAACAGCACCGCCGGCGGCGCCTCCCAGATCGCGATGTCGACCTGATCGCCCGGCGCCAGCACGGTTGCCGACACGCCGCTTTCCCCGAACAGTTCGGCAAAGCTGGCCGCGCGTTCATGGCTGGCGAGACCGGCGATCACGTCCGTGCCAAGCGGCAGCACCTGAATCGCGCCTTGCGCATAGGTTGCGCCGTCCACCTGAGCATCGCGGATCGCCCCGGTCGAGGGGCCCGCGCCGCCGAGCGTGTTGCACCCCGCCAACGCTCCAAGGCACAGCGCCAGCGCGGCAGCCTGAGTGACCGGACGCAGACGGGGCTTCAATGTGGCGGGCATGGCAATGTTCCTGCGGGGCAAGGCGTTACAGATGCCGGTCATAGACGGCTTTGAGGCGTTCGCGATAGATTTCGGGACTGTAGCGCGCGGCCTGGCTGTGTCCGAGCGCGATGTAATGCTCGCGCAGATCGGCATCGGCATCCATCGCGCGGATCGCGCGGGTGATCGCCTGGGTATCATAGGGATCGACCATCAAGGCCGCATCGCCCGCCACTTCGGGCAGGGACGAGGTGTTGGAACAGATCACCGGCGTGCCGAGCAGCATGGCTTCGAGCACCGGCAGGCCGAAGCCTTCATAGAGCGAGGGGAACAGCGCCGCCTTGGCCCCGCGGATCAGGCTGACGAGGAGCGGAAAGGGCGCATAGGGCATCTGGATGATGCGCTTGCGCGCGCCCCGGCGGCGTTCGAGGCTGCCATAGACCGTGCCCGTCTCGCCCAGCAGCTTCAACTCCTGCTCGGACTTCCACGCCTGTGCGCCGACGATCACCAGCGGGGTTTCGACCTGCGAGGACAGATAGGCCTCGATCAACCGGCCGATGTTCTTCTTGGGCTCCAGCGAGCCCCAGAACAGGAAATAGCCCTTGTAATCGAACCCCGTCAGCCCCTCGACCTCGCGCGCGACCTCGTCCTCGGGCTTGAAGCGGTATTTGTCCGGGATGCTGACCGACTGATAGGTGTTGGTGATCCGCTCTTCCGGGATGCCGACCAGCTCGACCAGATCGCGCTTCGAACATTCCGAGACGGTGACGATATGTGCCGCGCTCTTGCCCAGCTTCTTGAGCAGCCGGAAGTAATGCCGCTTCTGGTCGAGCGTCGTATAGGGCAGGCGCAAGGGCACCACATCGTGCAGCGTATAGATGTTTGGCCGACCGCTCACCTTGATCGGCAGCGGGTAGGTCCAGTGGGCCAGATCCGGCTTTTCCGGCATCCTGATGGCAAGCAGGAGCTTCCAAAGGCGGTAGACCCCCTGCGCCCGCGAAAACACATCGGGCGAATTGTAGAGCTGATCGAACTTCGGCAGACGCGACTGAAAAGTGCGGGTGATGACCTTGCCCGTCACCGGGATCGGCCGGGCCGCAGCCGCCAGCGGCCCTTGCAGCGCCTGATAGGCGCGATCCACGGCCTCGAGCCATTTGAGCCGTTCATCGACCGAGGAATCGAAGAAGTAGATCTCGCGCAGCAATTCGTTGCGCGTCGCGCTCGCCTGATTGCCGTAGAGCACATCGACCTCGTGCCCGAGATTGGCGATCTCGTAGCTGAGGTTGCGGGCATAGGTTGCCACGCCGGTCCCCTTTTCGAGGCCGAGATTATACCCGTCGATCAGGATCCTGCTCATGTGGCGCGGGGCCTTATGTCTTGCGGATGATCAGGCCGAAGGACGTCACCGCCCAGCGCTGGATCTGAAGCTTGAGATGCTCGTCAACCGAGTAGGGCGGCGTGTCGATGTGCAGATCGAGCGGCTGCTGGCCAAGGTTGAAGTTGAACTCCATCACCGCCCCCATCTGCTTCAATCGCCGTTCGAGCAGCAGGAAGTCGCGCTTGCGGAACAGCACCGTGCCGGCGTTGTCGAGCGTTTCGTCATCCGAGGAGCAGTTGAATTCGGTGGTGTGCACCGCCACCCCGCCGGGCTTCAGACACTTGACCGAATTGACCACGAATTCGAGCCCGTTGAGGATCGAGCCGAGATGCTCGAAGGCGCAGGCCGACCAGACGAAATCGAACTGGCCGTGGCAGTCTGGTTCGATCGCGTTCATGTCCATGAAGCGGAAATCGACGAGGCGGTCGAACGTCTCGGGATCGCAGATGCCGCGCTCATTCATAGCCGCTTTGTTGTGGGCGTGCTGGGCAGTTGCGACCCAGCCTGCATCATGGGCGTGATCCGGTTCCAGATCGGTGCCCAGCACCTCGGCCCCGCGATCGGCAAACACCGCAGCGAGCGGCTCGAGCCCGACGCCAAAGCCCAGGCCCCGGCGGCCGGGCATCAGCATGTCGTGGTTCTTGAGCGCCTGCAGGATGTAGCAGAATTCCCACTGCTTGCGGTGCGTCCGGGGCTCTTCGCGGATTTCCTTGCACCAATAGGCATAGTGCATCTCCTCGAACTGTGCCTGGGTGCAGGCCTGCGAGACCGCGCCCCACAAGGTCGGCTCGGGCATGTCGTCCGCATCGGAGGCAGGAGCGTGGGCGGGTGAAGCCTCGGGGGAGGGTGCCGGCGCCACGGGGAGCGACGGCGTGCCGTATCGAAGCTTCCAGAAGAGAGATTTGAGCATGAAGTCGACCCTGTTTACGCAGTTGCGACCGGGATCTGCGGCCAGCCCGGCGGCGGCTTCCACCCGATCAGTTCCTTGAAGTCGGCATAGGCGACCTCGAAGTCGTCATACTGGACCAGCTTGCCGTCATGCAGCACGCCCCAGCGGTTGCAGTGATCGCGGACATAGGCGGCATCATGCGAAATGATGATCATCGCCCGGTCTGCCCGCTTCTCGAACAGTTCGAAATTGCAGCGATCGTGAAAGCGCGCATCGCCCACTGCGCTGATCTCGTCGATCAGGAAGCAGTCGAATTCGATGATCATCGAAATCGCGAAGGCGAGCCTGGCGCGCATCCCCGAGGAATAGGTGATCACCGGCTCGCGCAGATATGGGCCAAGCTCGGCGAACTCCTCGACGAAGGCGATATTGGCCTCGGCATCCTGATTATAGATGCGGCTGATGAAGCGGACATTGTCGATGCCTGTCAGCTGGTGCTGGAAGGCGCCGGCAAAGGCCAGCGGCCAGGAAATAGAGATATCGCTTTCGATCGTGCCGGCGGTCGGGCGCTCGGCCCCGCTGACAAGGCGCACCAAAGTCGATTTGCCCGCCCCGTTGCGGCCGAGAATCCCGAGCCGCTCCCCCATGGCGAGATCGAAGCTTAGTCCCTCGAACACCAGATTTTCGCCAAAGCGGGTCTTGTAGACCTTTTTGAGATCACGCACCCGGATCATCCCGGCACCACCCGCCGCGAGACATAGCGCAGCGCAATCAGCGCAACCAAGGTCAGCACCAGATTGAACGGGACGAGATAGGCCAGATCATAGGTTGCCCGCGCGCGGCTGCCGAAAAAGCCCTCGCGCACGAATTCGATGCCGTGGACGGTGGGTATATAGAGCACGATCTCCTGCGCGAAGGACGGCAGGGCGGCGACGATGAAAGCCGCGCCCGAAAGCGGGAACAGCAGGTAGGAAAAGGGGTGCCACAGCTTGTCGACCAGCTCGCTCAGATGCGACAGCGCCCCCATCAGGATCGCCAGCGCACAGCCGAACCATGCGATCAGCATCCACCCGGCGGCGACCTTGAGGAAATCCTCGGGCGGGTTCATCCATTCGACCGCGATGAACAACACGCCAAGCGTGAAGAAGGAAATCGTCGCCCCGCCGAACTCGATCAGCAACCTTGCGGCGTAGATATCGCCGACCTTGATGTTGCGGTGATACATCAGCGCCAGATTGTTCTGCAGCGCGCCGATGCAGCGCCCGGGCATGTTGCGCCACAGCAGCACGGAGGAATAGCCGGTCAGCGCGAAGGACGAGATCGGCAGATCGCTGCCGTGGACCGATTTGGTTGCGGTCCACAGGATCGTCACCCCGATGGTGAAGATCATCGGCTCCACGAACAGCCACAGGAAGCCGATATTGTGGCGGCCATAGCGGGTCAGCATCTCGCGCCGCAGCAGCGCGTCGATCACCCGCGCCTGAATGCGCAAGGATTGCCACAGGGGCGGATGGGGGGAGGGCGCGCTCGCCATCAGTCGCGGTGCTCGCGCACCCCGATCGCAAGCATCGACAACACGCCCCAGGCCAAGAGGCCGAGCACGAGTGCGGCCAGCATCGAACGGATCCGGCGCGGCTCGACCGGATAGTCGGGCAGGCTCGGCGCGGCGATCTTTTCAAGGTAGGCCTGCTTGCGCCGCGCCTCGGCCCGGGCTTCCTGCAAGGAGGCGCGGGTGGCGGCGAGCTGCTTTTCGGCAAATTCGGCGTCGACCTGAAGCTCCTGAAAACGGGTCAGCGTCGTCGACAGGGAGGCGCGCCCGCCCGTCAGGCTGCCGCGCGCCTCGGCGATTTCGCGCTCCAGATCGCGCACCTGCGTCTTCAGGAAGGGGATCTGCGAGGCATCGGGAGTGTAGGTCTGCAACTGGCGCAGGCGGGTCTGTGCGGCGATCAGCTCGTCCTGCAATTTCGAGATCATCTGCAGGCCGACTTCCGATTCCTGCACCGGATCGACGATACCGCTGGCGTTGCGATACTTCGCCAGTTCGACCGCTGCTGTGCGTGCCTTGGCCGCCGCTTCCTCGACCTCGCCTTCCGCGACCTTGATCAGATCGGACTGCGAACGCTCGGACAGGCTGTTGACCAGCGCCTCCGACTGTTCGACCAGCCGGGCGTTGATCGCCTGCGCCTTCTTCGGATCGAAGGCGCGGACGCGGATGGTGAGAACCTGGGTCGTCGACCCCTCCTGCACATCGAGCTGTTTCTGGAAATAGCGGTAGAATTCCTCGTCGCTTTCGCCGAACAGGCCGAAGCGGTCGAACCAGAAAAGCTCCGGATCGGAGTAAGCTTTCTTGAGGCCGCCATCACGATCCGCCTCATCCAGCGCGGCGCGTGATTGCAGATAGGCGATGACGGTGTTGTTGCCCTCGTTCGCTGCGCCGAACCCGGTCTTGTCGAGCGCGGCATCAAGCGCCGAGCGGCTCGCCTGGGTGGGCTGGCGCACGACGATGCGTGATTCGGAGATGTACACGTCCTCGGCCAGCAACCCGTAATAGAGGATCGCGATCAGCGTCGGGATGGTCACGACCAGCAGCGCCGGGCTGACGAGGGATTTCAGTCGGGCTATCACGCAGCAAGGACTCTTTCGCTTGAAGGGCGGCGGAATGCCGCCGGGTCAGCAATGAAACGCTCCACCACCTCGAAATGGCCATCCCAGCGCCTCGGGACAAAGCCCTTCGCACGCTGGGCCGGCTGTTCGAGCGCGGCAAGCACCGCCTGTTCCCAGCCATCAAGGCAGGCCGGATCGATCAGGCAGGCTGCACCCTGCCCGATTTCGCGCAGCACCGGAAGGTCGCTCGCGATAACGGGCGTTCCGGCCGCGAGTGCCTCAACGAAAGGCAGGCCGAATCCCTCCGCAAGCGTGGGCATGAGCAGCGCCCTTGCGTGATGCATCAGGCGCGCGAGTTCGGCGTCGCAGCAGGCGGCATGGTGGGTGACATGGGCCTGTAGCGCAGGGTTGGCCGCCAAAGGCGCCAGAATATCGCCCGTCAATGGCCCGGTCTGCCCGACAAGCACCAGTCTGGGCGTATCGTCTCCGAGACGAGTGGCAAGGCGCGCCCAAAGATCCAGCAGCAGACGGTGGTTCTTGCGCGGCTCGATCGTGGCAACGCAGAGGAAAAAGGGACGGTTCTCTGCGGGCGGCTGAGACGCGGCGGGCGGCAGGGTTTCCCCTGCCAGATGCGCGACCGCGAACGGCGGCAGCGGCAACCCACGCGCCGCTGCAAAGGCGGCGAGTTCATCGGCGACGGCGTGTGATCCGAGGATGATCCCCTCGGCACTTTCCAGCGCACTTTCCACCCGCCCGAGGTGCCGGCGCACGGCGTGCGGGCGGGAGAATTCCGGATGCACCACCGGGATCAGATCATGGAGGAAATAGAACGGGCGCAGCCGGTGCTGCCGCGCCCAGCCGTGGTGCACGGGCAGATCGAAATCGGTGTGCCCGATATTGAGATAGGCGCGTCCCGCGATCCGCTCCCGCGCCGGGCGGGCAATCAGCGCCGCGGAAAGCTGTCGTGCGATCCGCCGGCGCATTCCCGGTGCGGGATGCTCCAGCACATCGAACAGCGCGGCCGATGGCACCGGCTCCAGCACGCGAATCACTCCGCGATGCTGCACCACTGCCTGCGCGCGGGGGCGGAAGTGGCGCAGATAGGCGCGGCATACGCGATCGATCCCGGTCGGCTGGCGCCCGCTCCACCCGAGCGCGACCAGCCGCGTGACGTCAAGCAGCACGGGCGCGCCACTATCCACGGCTGCCGCTCTCGGCGCACAGGCGACCGGCGAGGCATCGATTGTCAGGCGCGGACAACATAGGGCGGGCTTCCACAAGCAGGCGGCAGCGAGTCAGGAAGGGCTTGTGACAGGTCTGCCCCCTCCGTCTCAAGCAAATATGCCCCCGCTTCGGGGGTATCCCCGCTATGCGCCTAGCCGTAGAACTCCGGCGCGATCATCGGTGCGACAAAGGCGAGGCTGGCCATGTCGATCATGCCCGGCGTGGGAGCATCATCGCCGCCCATCCCTGTGAGCACGGCGCGGCCGAGATTGTTGCTCTCCGACACCGCGACAGTTTCATCGGTAAGGCCCTGCACACCGCCGCTGGTGTTCGGGAACCACCCCGCCCAGGTGTCCGGCCCGAAGCCGTTGGCGGTGAGGTAGTCGATCACCTCCTGCTGGCTCTGGTAGTTGGCGTAGCGGATGTTTCCATCGGCATGCATCAGGGCGCGCAGGTAGGCCGTGCCGTCGGTCAGCGCGAAATAGACCTCCTGAATCCCGTCGCGGTTGTAGTCGTTGGCGCCCAGCACGCGGTTGATGTTCTCGATCTGGAGATCGTTTTGGAAGCGGCGCTGGCTGTCCTGATCGCTGCCGGGGGCGACGATGCCGGCCTCCACCAGAGGGTCGATGTAAATCCCGGCGACGCGGGTCTCGCCGGCCCAGCCGTGGTCATTGAAATAGACCAGGCCGTCAGGTGCTGTACCCACCGTCGCGAAGCGCCCGATGCTGCGGTTGACGAGGATCTGGTCGATGTCGCCATCGCCGTTGACGTCGGCTTGCCCGATCCGCAGCCAACCGCCATTGCCGCCCAGCGCGTTCCCGTCAAAGTCGCGGATGTCGTTCATCGCGGTCTGGTAGACGCTGCGGTCGGCGGTGTTGAAGTTGACGGTGACGCCGGTGCCGGGGCGCAGGCGCAGGATCTGGTCGTCGAACTGGAGGAACTCGATCGCGGTGAGGGTGTCCGTCCCATCCGGGCCAACCACCTGGAACACGCCGGTCGAGGTCTGGGTCACAGTGTATTGCGAGCGCGTGCCGCGCACGATTGCCGTGTCGACATTGCCGCCGCCGTCGATGATGTCATCGCCCAGCCCACCGGTCAGGCGGTTGCCCCCGCCATTGCCGACAATCCGGTTGGCCAGCGCATTGCCAGTGCCCGACAGCGCATCCCCGCCCAGAAGGCGCAGGTTCTCGAAATTGTCGCGCAGGGTGTAGTCGCGGTTGATCTCGACCGTGTCGGTGCCTTCGCCCGCTTCCTCGATGATCTCGGTCGCGGCATTGTCGATGCGGTAGGTGTCGTCACCCAGCCCGCCGCGCACGGAGCCGTTCAGCGTCCCGCCGATCCCGTCGTAGAGATCGTTGCCCTGTTCAAGCAGCACCACGCCGCGGATCACGCCGCCGCCATTGTTGAATACCGAATCATTGCCGAAGCCGAGCAGGATCGCGCCTTCGATCTGGCCGGTGTTGCGGACGTGGTTAGTCACCGATCCCGGCGGGCTGCCGTCAGCCGAGAGGATCGCGATATCGGCCGAGATGACCCCGCTGTTATCGATCACCCGCGGCTCCGAAACGGAATTCCCCGCGGTCGGGATCTCGATCAGCAGCACGCCGACGCTGAAAAATGGCGAGTCGGGGCTGTTAATCGCGAAGATCGTGCCGGTGTTGACGAAGCTACCGCCGGCATATTGCCGCCAGCGCACGCCCACGGCCTCGATCAGGCCGTAGGCCGCAATCGTGCCGGTGTTGCGGAAGCTGGCCGCAAAGCCCATCACCACGCCGAAGCCGCCATAGCCGCCATCGGCGATGATCGTGCCGTTGTTGATGACCTCCCGCGTGGCGTTCACATCGAACCCGGTCAGCACCCCGGTGGCCGAGCCCATCACCGAGGTGACTTCGAAATAGCCGTCATTGCGGAAGTGGAGCGCCTGCTGCGGGGCATAGAATCCGTAGGCCTCGGTCGCCGCTTCCGAAATCACGCCCGAGCCGTCATCATTGTCAGCCGCGACGATGAAGCGCCCCGTCGCGGAATTGACGAACCACGCATCTGCGCCGGGGCCAGAGCTGCGGCTCACCGCAAAGCCGATTGGCGTGCCGAAGCCGGGCTGGTTGGTGATCGTCTCGACCGTCCCGTTGTTGGTGAAGCTGACACTGCCCCCCGCGCGATAGGTGTAACCGGCATTGCCGCCGAAAACAGCGAGACCATCGGGAACCACGTTGCTGGCCGTCACCGTCTGGCCCGCCGCGATGGTGGTGTCCGCGGTCACGTAACGCGGCAGGGTCGGGGTCGCGAGCGGGTTGAAGCCGGAGAAGTTCTCCGAGGTGAAATTGGCGACCTGCGTGTTCTGGAAGGTCATCACCAATTCCTCGACGTAGTCACCGCTGACCGAGGGGATGAAGATCACCTGCACGTCGGCACCGGCCTGACGCAGCTGGAGCACACCGAGCGCGAAAGGATCAGCGCCGAGCCGCAGTTGCAGGGCAATCGAGATATCATAGGGGCTGAGCCCGTAGAGGAACCCGCCGAAATCGATCCGGTCGCCATTGGCGCCGGTCTGGAAGTCGGTCACCACCATGCCGGCGCTGTCGACCCCCTCGACGAAGCGGATCACATCCCGCCCGCTGCCCAGCGTGACCTGATCGATCATCCCGTCGGAGACCAGCGTATCGTCGCCCGCGCCGAGATTGACCGAGATAAATGGCGTCGTCGTCTGCCCGGGATTGGCGAGCGTATACTGGGAGAGCCATGCGTTAGTGATGTTGACCGTGTCATTGCCGTCACCCGCCAGGATGGTGCCGGCGGCCTCGCCATTGGTGATCAGCGTGATGAAATCGTACGAGACATTGATGGTGTCGTTGCCCACGCCACCTTCGATCGCGTCGGTGCCGAAGGTGTCGGTGATGATGTCATCGCCATCGCCCCCGAAGATCGCATCGCGTCCGCGCCAGCCGTCGATGGTGTCATTGCCGCCATCGCCGCGCAGCGTGTCAACGCCCTCGCCGCCGCGGATGAAGTCGTTGCCGTCGCCGCCGTTGATGATGTCATCGCCGGACTGGCCATAGAGCCGGTCGTCACCGGCGAGCCCGTTGACGGTGTCATTGCCGGCACCGGCCCAGATGACATCGAGATTGCCGGTGCCATCCAGCGTCTCGTCCGAACCGGTGCCGATGTGGGTCGCATGGTTGGGATCGAAGCCGAGGTTTTCGGCGGTGAAGCTCGTCGCCACCGTGTTCTGGAACACCGCGAAGGTGACGTAGCCCTGGCTGTAGCCGCCGAGCGACAGCTGCAGGTGCGTGTCGTTGCCGACCTGCTCGAGCCGCACGAATTCGCTGATGAACGGCTCGAAGGACGGATCGCTGCTGGCCAGCTCGGCGGTCACAAACAGGTTCCAGTCGAACAGGTCCCCGCCCGCTCCGGTCTGGAAATCGGTGATCGTGAAGGCGCCCAGCGTCTGGGAGGCAACCTCTTCCGAAATCACGATCACATCGCGCCCGGCGCCCAGCGTCAGCGTCGTCCCGCCGCTCGGCAATATCCGCAGCAGCAGGCGATCATCGCCCGATCCCAGATCGATGTCCGAGGTGTAGGTCTGGCCGGATGAGGTGTTGATGAACACCTCGACAAGATCATTCCCCGCCCCGGCCCTGATCGTCACCGTATCGCTGGTGGGCGAGTAGCCCGTGTCGACGCGGATGATGTCGTTGCCATTGCCCCCGTCCAGCGTGTCCGATCCGCCGAAGACCTCGGTGATGACGTCATCCCCGTCGCCACCATCGATGACGTCATTGTCATAGGAACCGGTGAGCACGTCATTGCCCGAGGTCCCCGCCCGGATCTGGAAGCTGGAGGCCGCACCCGTGGGGTTATAGCCGTTAAAGTTTGCCGCCGTGAGGCTCGACGCGGTGACACCAACCAGTCTGACAAGCGTGAAGACAGTACCCTCGCCGCTTCCACCGCCCGCGCCGTCGAAATCGAAGCGCACCAGCGTGTCGGCACCTGACTGCACAAGCAGCAGGTGGCCGGTGGCGAAGGGGTTGGCGACCCGGTTCCACCCCTGCCCGATCTGGATCGCGCGGGCGAGATCGAGAATGTCGCCGCTGTTGCCGGCCGCGAAATCGGTGATGGTGATGAAGAGGCCGTAGAGGAAGGTGCGATTGTCCAGCACCAGCCGGTCGCGCCCGCTGCCCATGGTCAGCGTCGTGGTCGGCAGATCGGCATTCGTCTCAACCGCCGTAAGCGTGATGACGTCATCGCCCGCGCCGAGATGGGCGATCAGGGTGATGTCGCGATCGGAGAAATTGAGGTTGCGATCGCCGCCGATGCGGAAGCTCACCGCATCATTGCCGTCGCCTGCATTGATGGTGACGGTTTGCGGCAGGGACAGGCCGCCATCGGAAAGCGGCGGGCGGTAGATGTCGATCCGGTCATTGCCGCCACCGCCTTCGATGGTGTCATTGCCCCATTCATCGGTGATGGTGTCGTCCCCGTCGCCGCCGCGCAGGGTATCGTCGCCTGCGCCGCCATCGATGATGTCGTTGCCTGCCCCGCCATCGATGATGTCGGCCCGGAAGCCGCCGATGATCTCGTCATTGCCGCCACCCGCAGTGATGTTGCCGCCCGAGGAGGGAGCGAAGATCAGATCGGCACCTTCCGTCCCGTTGACTGCCAGCAGAAGCGGCGAGCCGCCTGCCGGATCGAGCCCGGCAAAGTTGGCAGCCGTCAGCGATGTGGCCGTGACATTCTGGAGGCGCACAAGCGTGAACGGACGGATCGCGGTGCCCTTGGACCCGTCATAATCGAACTGCACCAGCGTATCCGCACCCGATTGCACCAGTCGCAGGACGCCGTTGGCAAAGGGATTGCCCCCGCTGAACGCAGCGAAGGCGGAGGGGTTGTTGAACACCCCACGCACCGCCTCGCCCAGATTGAGGATGTCGCCGCCCTCACCCGCGGTGAAATCGGCGATCGTCAGTGCTGAAAGGCTCGCGCGGATGCCGTCGCCATAGCGGAAGGTCAGCACAACCGTGTCGCGCCCGCTGCCCAGACGATAGGTGGTGTCCGCGAAGACCCGGCCATCGATCCGCAGCACATCGTCGCCGTCACCCAGATCAACAGACAGCGTGCCGATCGGTATCTGGCCGATGGTGACGAAGTCGTTGCCCGCACCGCCCTCGATCACATTGGTCCGGCGCGGATTGCCGAGGACGCTGCCGAGCCCCGAATAGCGATCGCTGATGGTGATGCGGTCATTGCCGGCCCCGCCGCGGATGGTGTTGCTGCCCGCCTCGTCGATGATCACGTCATCGCCGTCGCCGCCATCGATGATATCATCGCCCCAGCGATCAACGATGGTGTCATTGCCGCCGCCGCCGTTGATCGTATCGTCGGCCTGGGTGCCGTTGATCACATCATTGCCGGTGGTGCCAGTGATGGAGGGCATTGCAAAATCTCCTGCCCTGCGCGGCGCGACAGCCGACAGGTTTGCAAGGACTTCTAAGGGCTTTCAGCAGCTTGTTGAAGCTGAAAAAGGCGCTCGCCTACTGTTCCTGCATCGATTGCGACACGGTCTTGAAGATCGGCTTGGTGAGGTAGTTCCAAACGGTGGTCTTGCCAGTCAGGATTTCCGCTGTCGTGGTCATGCCGGGTTGCAGATCCACCCGCACGCTGCCGCCATCCTGCCGCATCGTGGCAATGTCGACCTCCAGATTGACGCGGTAATAGGCCTGGCTCGAACCGTCGGGCGCGGTCTCGACGATTGTGTCGGGGCTGACGAACACCACCTTGCCCGTCGCCGAGCCGTAGACCGCATTGTCATAGGCATCGAAATTGACCCGCGCTGTCTGGCCGAGCTTGACGAAGGCAATGTCACGCGGGGCGACGCGGCTCTCGACGATCAGGGTCTGGCCCGCAGGCACGATCTGCAGCACCTCCTCGCCCGCGCGCACCACACCGCCGATGGTGGTGAAGCGCACATTCTTGACGATCCCGTCGGTCGGCGCCTTGAGCGCGGCGTTGGCGAGGCTGTCCTCGATCCGCGCCAGTTGCTCCCGCGCGGCGGCGAGCTCTTCCTCGGTGGCGGTGAACTCGCTCTGCAATTCGCGCAGATATTGCGCGCGCACGGCGGAGATGCGGCCTTCGGTCTCGACCACGCGCTGGCGCATGGCAATGATCTCGGTGCGCGCGACATCGCCGGTGGCGAGCAGGGGCTGGTTGAGATCGAGCTCCTGCTGCTGAAGCCGCGCAAGGTTGCGCAAGGTGGCAATCTCCGCATCCTGACTGGCGCGGCGCTGGGTGTAGAGCTGGCGCTGGTTGGCGGTGAATTCGGGGAAGTCCTTGAGGCTGGCGGGAAACACCAGCGGCTTCTGGTAGAGCTCGGCCGTGATCCGCGCCATGCGGCTTTCAAGCCCCGCCACCTTGAGCCGCGCCTCGCGCACACCGGCTTCGAGCTGCACCGTGTCGAGCGCGATCAGCAGGTCGCCCGCCTTGACCCGCGCCCCTTCGCGCACGGCAATGGTCGCAATCGCGCCGTCCTGCTCGCTCTGCACCACCTGCACGCGTGCGAAGGGCACCACCCGCCCGGGCGCACGCGCGACCTGATCGAGCTCGGCCCATAACGACCAGCCGATGAAGCCCAGGATCGCGGCGGAAATCGCAATGATGATCAGCCCCGCAGGCCGCAGCAAGCCGTTCACGCATTGCCTCCCTTGTTGATCCGGGTGCTGACCAGCCCCTCGGTGCTGGCCGGGCGCGGACCGGGTCCGGACAGGTCGCGCAGCTTGCGCAGGAAGGCGTCGACAGGCTCGCTGCTGATGATCTGTCCGCGCGCCATCACCACCACCCGGTCAAACCGCTCGACCAGCGGCAGCTTGTGGGTCGCCATCACCATGATGCTGTCCGGCCCGAGCCGCGCCTGCACCGCATCGAGCACGGCCTTCTCCGAAGCGGCATCGAGCGCGGCGGTCGGCTCGTCGAGCAGCCACACGCGGGGCGCGGCATGGATCAGGCGGTTGATGGAGACCAGCGCGCGCTGTCCACCGGAAAGCCCGGCGCCGCCCTCCTGCACCTCGGCATCGAGCCCGCGGCTTCCGCCTGCAAACAGCCCGTCAAGCCCGGTCGCCCGTGCCACCTCGATCAGCGCATCATCGCTCACAGCGGGCAGGCCCATCGTCAGACTGTCGCGCAAGGAGCCGCGCACCAGCCGCGCGCTTTGCGACAGATAGCCGATATTGCGCCGCAGGGTCTCCTCGGCGATCTGCGACAGATCGAGCCCGCCCAGCGTGATCGCTCCGGCATTGGGGGTGTAGAGGCCCGCGAGCAGCTTCAGCAGGGTCGATTTGCCCGCCCCGATGCCACCCAGCACCGCCACCTTCTCGCCCGGCTGGATCACAAGCCCCTGCACCGCCAGCACCTCGGGCCCGCCGCGATAGGCAAAGCGCGCCTCGTTCACCACCAGCGACCCGGCGAGCTTGCCCGGTCTGAGGCCGCCTTGCGAGGCGGTCTTCTCGACCGGGTACTTGAGCAGCATGTCGAGCCCGCGCAGCGACGAGCGCGCATAGCCCCACTGCACGATCAGCCCCGGCAATTGCGCAATCAGCGGGCCGTTGATGCGCCCGACGATGATCGAACAGGCGAGCAGCGCGCCGGTGGTGATCTCTCCGGTCGCGGCGAGATAGGCGCCGAAGCACAGGACGGCGGTGTAGGTGACCTGCTGCATGGTCGAAAACAGCGCGCCCGACACCGCCGAGGCGCGCTTCACGGGGTAATCATAATGCTGAATCTCGCCGATCAGCCGGTTCCAGCGCGCCAGCATGTGCCAACCGCCAAGGTTCGCCTTCAGTGTCTCGGAGGCATCGAGCATCTCCACCAGCATCCCGTTCTTGCGGTTGCCGGTGACCTGCGCCCGCTCGGCGCTCTTGCGGATGATGCGGGCGAACAGCAGCGCCATGCCGATTGCGATCGGGAAGCTCACCAGCGGCACCAGCGCGAGCGGGCCGCCAATGCCCAGCACCACGACAATGAACAGCACCGCAAAGGGCAGATCGGTGATCACAAACAGCGAACTGGCCGACATCACCTGCCGGATCTGCTCCTGCCCCTGGATCTGCGCGGCCATTGTCCCGATCCCGCCGGGCCGCGCATCAAGCCGGATCGCCTGCGCGCGGGCAAAGAAGAATTCCGCCACCTCGCGGTCGATGCCCTGCGCCTCGGCCTCGATCAGCACGCCGCGCAAGGAGCGCAGTGCAAGATCGAGCAGCAGCGCGAACATCACCCCGGCGGTGAGCACCACCAGCGTGTCGAAACTCGCGAGCGGGATGACGCGGTCGTACAGCTGCATTGCATAGAGCGAGGTCGCGAGCGTGAGGATGTTGGCAAAGATCGTCGCCAGCCCCGCCAGCACCAGAGCGCGGCTGCGGCGGGCGACAGCGCGAGCGACAATCTGGAAAGCGGTCACCTGCTCGTCGCCCAACGGGTCGGCCAATGCCAGGCGGACAAAGGTCTGGGTGTCCTCGGCGAAGGCGATAACGCTGCCGTCGGTCAGTGCCAGATCATCCTCGCCGATCCATTGCCGTGCGACCAACCAGCCGCGCGCGGCATCATGCAGCAGGAGCGGGAATTCATCCGGGCGCGGACGGCCGGCAATGGCTTGCGGCGCATCCCAGCCGAGCGCGGCGGCAAGCCCTTCGAGCGCCGCTGCCCCTTCCGGCAAGGCGTCCACCGCCACGTCGCGCGCCCAGCCGGGCGGCAACGGCTGACCAGCAGCATCGCCATAGCGTTCGATTGCAGCAAGCAGCCCCATGTCCATCCCTATAGCCCAGCCGGACGCCAACGGCACGACATTGCAAGAACGCGGGTGGCATTGGCCGCCGCATTGACCCGCGCATCGCTCTCGCCGATCCGCGCCGAGATAACTTCGCGCGCCGCGTTCATCACATCAAGCCAGCTCCGCCGTCCCGCGACAAACTGGCGCTGGTAGCTCGCCTGAAGATCGGCCGCTGCAAGCGTCGCATCGGTTCCAGCATCGGCCTGGGCGCGATTGGAACGCAGCGCGACGAACTCGCTGGAGAGCCGCGCACGGATCTCGCGGTCGACCGCGCCAAGCTGCGCCATGGACTGGTCGACCCGCGCTTCGGCCCGGTCAATCGCGGAAAAGCGCGACAGGCCATTGCCGGTCTGCGCCCGCAGCACCAGCGCGGCGCGCGCGCCGGTCAGCTCGTTCTGCGAAAGTTGCAGCAGCAATTGCGGCAGCAGCGCGCCCTTGGCCCCGCGCACTTCGGCCTGTGCGGCGGCAATCTCGCCCCGCAGCCGCGCGAGCGAGGGGGTGCAGGCGATCATCTCGTCAAAGGCGATCAGTTCGGGCGGCACGCCGGTGAAGATGTCGGAGCCCGGAAGGTCGGGCCGCTCGGTCACCGCGCCGGTCAGCTCGCCCAGCCGCACCAGCGCATTGTCCCCCGCCTCGCGCACCGATGCCAGTTCAATCTCCAGCTGGGTGGTGCGCGAACGGGCGAGCGTAAGGTCGGCCTGCGGCGAGACCTCGGCGTCCACCCGCCGCTCGATCGAGCCAACCAGCGAGCGATGCTCGGCAATCCCCGCCTCCAGCGCCAGCGCGCGCTGATCGGCGCGGACCACGCCGAACCAGGCGTCTATGATCCCCATGAGAATACCGAAGCGCGCCTCGCGCAGCCCCTCGGCCCCGGCATCGCGCAGCGAGCGAGCAGCCTCGATCCGGCTGTCGATGGTGCCGCCCGCCCACAAGGGCTGTTCGAGCGCAAGGTTGACGGCGAACCCGTCAATATCCGCCGCATTGGACCCGCCGGTCGCCGCCAGCGCCTCGGCCGAGAGGCTGGGGTAGCGCAGCCAGCGGGCGGCATCGAGATCGGCCTGCGACACGGCGAGCGCGGCGCGGCTGGCGATCACCTGCGGATTGTCGGACAAGGCGCGGTCGGCCAGCAGCGCCATCGCGGGCGGCAGGCCGGCAGGCACTTCGCGCGCAGGCTCGCTGGTCGCCGGAACAGCCTCGGGGCCATAGGCCGCTTCTTGCGAGGCAGCGCCCGCCGGCACCAAAGCGGCGGCCAACACAGGCAGAGCCATCCGCCAGCGCGATGCGCGGCGGGGCGATGTTGCCGTGATGCTGTATGAAGGTGCCGGAATAGCCATGCCTGTTGCCGTCGGCGGCGCGATTGCCGGTCCCCCCGCCGCTTGTGTCTCTTGACCTCTGCAATCGGCGCAGAACCTTGCGCAGACAAGCAAAAAGTGGCCGCAGCCGGTCAGGCCACCCCCACCAAGGCGATTGCATCGCGCAGGGAAGGACCGCAATAGGAGAGCCATGCGCAACGTTCTCGTCACTGGCTCGGCCGGGTTCATCGGCTTTCACCTCTCGCAATTACTGCTGGAAGAGGGCTTCCGTGTGGTCGGTTATGACGGGATGACCGACTATTACGACGTGCGGATCAAGCAGCGGCGGCACCAGATGCTGCTCCAGCATCCGAACTTCACCTGCACCGAAGGGATGCTGGAGGATTTCGACAAGCTCCACGCGCTGGCTTTGGCGGAGAAGCCGGATGTGATCGTCCACCTCGCCGCGCAGGCTGGGGTGCGCTACAGCCTCGAAAACCCGCGCGCCTATGTGAATGCGAACCTCGTCGGCACCTTCAACGTGATGGAATGCGCGCGCGAACTGGGCGTGGATCACCTGCTGATGGCGTCGACCTCGTCGGTCTACGGGGCCAACACCGACATGCCGTTCGATGAGGGGCAGAAGGTCGACACCCCCCTCACCCTCTACGCCGCGACCAAGAAGGCGAACGAGACGATGGCGCATTCCTATGCCCATCTATGGGACCTGCCGGTAACGATGTTCCGCTTTTTCACCGTCTATGGCCCGTGGGGGCGGCCCGACATGGCGCTGTTCAAGTTCACCCGCGGAATCCTCGAAGGCACACCGATCGACATCTACAATGATGGCGAGATGTACCGCGACTTCACCTATGTCAGCGATCTGGTGCGCGGCATCCGCCTGCTGATCGATGCCGCCCCGGTGCGACCCGACAGCCCCGAGGATATTGCCCCGGGCGATAGTCTTTCCCCGGTCGCACCGTTCCGGGTGGTGAACATCGGCAATGGCGACAAGGTGCGCCTGCTCGATTTCGTCGAGGCGATCGAGGCGGAATGCGGACGCGCGGCGATCCGCAACTACCTGCCGATCCAGCCCGGCGACGTGCCCGCAACCTGGGCCGATGCGAGCCTGCTCAAATCGCTCACCGGCTATGCCCCGCAAACCCCGTTCCGCGAGGGCGTGGCGAAGTTCGTCGCGTGGTACCGCGACTATTACGGGGTCTGAGGGTTACTTCGGCGGCGGGGGCGGCGCGCCTTCGCCCGGCACTTCGGCGGCACGCTCGCGTTCGAGCCGCTGCATATATTCGCGCTCGATCATCTCCACCCGCTCCTGCTCGGCGGCGGCTTCGGTGTCGATGGTGGAAAGTCGCTCCGCCCGCGCCTTTTCGATCAGCTGGCCAAAGCGCACGCCTTCTGCCTCGGCCTTGTCCTTGTAGGCGGCTTCGATGAACTTCTGGGTGCAGCCGGTAAAGCCGCCCGCGCCCGCCGGATTGCAGCTCATCGCGCCGAAATCGCCGACATACTTGATCTGGTCGACCTGCCGCGCGAGCGACTGGTTGGCGGGATTGGTGCTGTAACGCAGGTTGGAGGGGATGCGATAACGCTCCTCTTCGACGAGGATCTCGCACACCACCACTTCGCCCGGCTGGGCGACGGGGCATTCGTCCGCGCTGTAGGCGATCACCATGTTGATCTTCTCGCTGGCGCTTTGCGCCGATGCGGGCGCGGCTGCGGCAACAGCGGCAAGCGCGGCGGGGACAAGCAGGTGCTTCATGGAGCGTGGATCCTCGTGTCGGTGCGCAAAGGTGCAGACGCAGCAATGCCTGCGCGCGAGGGTCTTTGTCTAGCCCGCTTGCGCTGAACCGCGGCTGAAGGCCCGGAGGCCTTGCGCGATTAGTGAAATCTTGAAGCCTGCGCAGATATGCGGGGGCATGGACAAAACCATTGCAGTCGTGGGGCTTGGCTATGTCGGCCTGCCGGTCGCGGTGGCGCTCGCCGAAAGGCTGGGGCCGCGCGGTGCGAGCGTGCGCGGCTTCGACATTTCTGCGCGCCGTGTGCGCGAACTGCACGATGGCACCGACACCACGCGCGAAATCGATCCGGCGCGGCTGGCGGCCTGCGGGCTGGCGGTTTCGGATAGTCCCGCCGTGCTGGAAGGCGCCGACATGGTGATCGTCACGGTGCCGACCCCGATCACCGAGGAACGCCGCCCCGATCTCTCCCCACTGGGGCGCGCCTGCGAGACCATCGGTCCGCGCCTCAAGCCGGGCGCGCTGGTGGTGTTCGAATCGACTGTCTTTCCCGGCGTGACCGAGGAGATCTGCGGACCCTGGCTGGCGCACCATTCGGGCCTGATGCAGGGCGCGGATTTCACGCTCGGCTACAGCCCGGAGCGCATCAACCCGGGCGATCACGTCCATCGGCTCGAGACCATCACCAAGATCATCGCGGCCGACAGCCCCGAGGCTCTCGCCCGGATGCGCGCGGTCTATGGCGCGATTGTCGATGCGGGGCTGCACGAGGCGCCCTCGATCAAGGTCGCCGAAGCGGCAAAGGTGATCGAGAACACCCAGCGCGATCTCAACATCGCCCTGATGAACGAAATCGCCCTGATCTTCGACCGCATGGGTATCGCCACCCGCGATGTGCTGGCGGCGGCCGGGACGAAGTGGAACTTCCTGCCCTTCACCCCCGGCCTCGTCGGCGGGCATTGCATCGGGGTCGATCCCTTCTACCTCACCGCAGCGGCGGAAAAGCTCGGCTACCGGCCCGAGGTGATCCTCGCAGGACGGCGCATCAATGACGCGATGGGACGCGAGATCGCGCAGAAGGTGGTGAAGCTGCTGATCGCGGGCGGGGTCTCCCCCTGCCGCGCGAAGGTCGGGGTGATGGGGCTGACCTTCAAGCAGGACGTGCCCGACATCCGCAATTCCAAAGTGCCCGATATCCTCGCCGAACTGCGCGAATACGGCATCGACGCGCTCGTGAGCGACCCGCTGGCAGAGCCGGCCGCGGCCTTGCATGAATACGGCATAGCCTTGCGCCCGCCGGAGGATTTGCAGGAGCTTGATGCGCTGGTGCTGGCGGTGAACCACGCGCAATATCTGGCCGATCCGCAGGCGCTGGTCGCCCGCGTGCGGTCAGGAGGCGTGCTGGTGGATGTGAAGAGCGCGCTGGATCGCGCGGTGCTGCCCGAAGAACTGGTATACTGGAGTTTGTGAAAGAGCGTGAGGTAGAGCCCCCCGGTCACGGAACTCGACCGCAAGGGCGACTGCCCGCCCGCAGGCGCCCGTAGCGAAGCGAAGGAACAGCGCCGAGGACGCACCCGCGCAAGGCGGGTGCGAAGCCTAAAGGCGCTCGCTCACCTTGATCGCGATGCGGCATCCCAGACGGATCGCACCCGCGAGCAGGGGGTAGGCGGGCGCACGTTCGGCACCATTGGCCAGCGCCGCGTCGCGGTGTTCGCGTTCGTCCTCGCGGAACGCCTCGATCATTTCGGCAAGCTCGGGATCGGCGCCGCTCTCGGCCAGCTTGTCGAGCTGGTCGCTGTAATGCTTGTCGATCTCGGTCTCGACTGCCGCCGTGCAGGCCATCGCCGCTTCCGGCCCGAGCAACGCCGTGCCTGCGCCCAGCACATAACCTGCCGCCGACCAGAAGGGATGCAGCGCTGTCGGCCGCACCCCGCGCCGCACCAGCAGCGCGTCGAACTTGGCGCGGTGCTCCCGCTCTTGCTCGGCCATGTGGCGGATTTCGGCGGAGTGGGGGCCGCGATCGCCCATCACCGCAAGCTGGCCTTCATAGATGCGGGTCGCGCCGAATTCCCCGGCCTGGTCGACCCGGATCATGCGGTGGAGTTCGGTCTTGTCCATGTTCGCTTCCCTTCAGAGCGCCAGCCTTACTTGCGATACGCGGCCAGCGCCAGAACGGCTGCACCCATGGTGCAGGAAATCAGGAAATTGAAGCCCGCAAGCGAGATGCCGAAGAGGTCCCACGGGGCCACATCGCAGCGCACATGCGGGGCAGCGGCGGTGTTGAGCACATCCAGCGCGCTGGCCGGCGCGGTGCAGGGCGTGATGCCCTCCCACCAGTCATATTCCACGCCCGCATGAAACCCGCCGATCAGGCCAGAGGCGATGATCGCGACGCCTGCGAGCATGGTCCACACCCGCGCCGGCGGGGCGACAAAGGCGAGCAGCCCCAGCCCCAGCGCGGCGAAATGCGGGTAGCGCTGCCACCAGCACATCTCGCAAGGGGCAAGTCCGAAACCCAGCTGGGCAGTATAGGCCCCGCCGAGCAGCGCGGCAGGCACCAGTACGGCCAGCAGCCGCGCCTTGGCAATCCGGTCCATGTCGGGCGAACTCTACTTGCGTGCCGGACGCAGGGCGACCGTGCTGCGGGTGGTGCGGCGCAGGGTCTCCATCGCGTAATGCAGCTGGAAGTCCTTCACTCCCTGCTGTTCGAGCTGCGCAGCGGTCAGCTGGAAGCGCGGATCGGGGGCCTTGTCCGCCTCCATCTCCTCGTCCTTGATGCCAAGCTCGTTGATCAGGTGGCCGCGCAGATCGCTTTCGCGGGTCTGATACTTCACCCGCAGCGCCAGATCCGGGTCGGACAGCTGCGGCACGGCGATGTCGGGCTTGATCCCGCCTTCCTGCACGGACTTGCCCGACGGCGTGAAATAGCGCGCGGTGGTGAGCTTCAGCGCGGCATCCGGGCCGAGCGGCAGCAGCGACTGCACCGAACCCTTGCCGAAGCTGCGTTCGCCCATGATCAGCGCGCGGCGGTGATCCTGCAGTGCGCCTGCGACAATCTCGGAGGCCGAGGCGGAACCGGCATTGATCAGCACGATCATCGGCACGCCGTCGGCCATGTCGCCGCGATAGACCGTCTCGGCATCATAAAGCATCGTTTCGCCCCGCGCACGGCCGCGCTGGCTGACGATCCGTCCGTCGGTCAGGAACAGGTCGGCCAGAGCGACGGATTCGTCGAGGCTGCCGCCCGGATTGTTGCGCAGATCGAGCACCAGACCGCTCACGCGGCCGCCCGGCGCCTTCTTCTGGATCGCCTGCCAAGCGGCAAACACGTCAGCGCCGACATCGGCGGAGAATTCGTTGACGGTGATGACCCCGATATTGCCCGGCTCCATCGCGTGGGTCACCGGTTCGAGCTCGATCACGCCGCGCGTCACATCGACTTCGAGCGGCTCCTCGCGGCCCGGACGGAAGATCGTCAGCCGGATCGAGGTGCCCGAAGGCCCGCGCATCTGGGCCACGGCATCATCAAGGCTGCCACCATAGATCAGCTTGCCATCAAGGTGTGTGATGAAATCGCCCGCCTTGATGCCAGCGCTGTCGGCCGGGCTGCCGCGGAACGGCGAGACCACCTTGACCGCGCCGTCCTCGAGAACGACCGACAGGCCGAGACCCGAATAATTGCCGTCGATCATGGTCTCCAGCCGCTGGAGATCGCCGCCATCAAGATAGGCCGAATGGGGATCCAGCGCCGCAAGCATCCCGTCAATCGCGCCGCGGATCAGCACATCGTCCTCGACCGGCTCGACATAGCTCGACTTCACCCGCTGGAAGACCGCGAACAGCTTGGCGAATTCGGGGCCGGCACGGCCATCGACCTGGGCCATGGTGGCAGTGGTGGCGGGGATCAGCGCGACCGCAGTGACAAGTGCGGCGCTGCGCAGGAGAGCGGCGATATTCATGAGGCAGAAGCTCCTTCAGGCCGGAGTGTATAGGCTTGCACGGCTGAACGCCAGATGAGAGGCGCAGACTGCAGGCTTGCGTATCGACGAGGGACAGATGACCCCCGACAGGTGACGGTGCGCAGGGCCTAGCGCAGGAATTGCAAGGGGTTGACCGGCGTTCCATCGCGCCGCAGCTCGAAGGTGACAGGGGCATCGCGCCCGCCTGCAAGGCCCACTGGGCTCCCACCGATCACATTGTCGCCGACCGTGACATTCACCTGCGCAAGGCCGGTGACGAGGCTGGTCCAGCCGCCGTCATGCTCGATGATGATGATTCGCCCGAAGCCGCGATAGGGGCCGGCAAAGGCCACGCGCCCGCTGGCAGGGGCGACCACCTGCGCGCCGGCCACCGGGGCCAGCAACAGGCCGGTGCTCGGCAAGCCGCTATCGCGTTTGGCGCCGAAGCCCAAGAGCGTGCGCCCGTCCACCGGCAGCTGGACATCACGCGGCGGCGGCGCGCTGGCGGCGGGCGTTGGCACGGGCTGCGCGGGGAGCGCGGCGGCAAGATCGGCCGGACGCAGGACCGGCCCGGGCAACGCAGCGAGATCGCGCCGCAGGGCGGCAATGTCATCGAGTCGCGCGACGAGGCCGTCGAGATCGCGCGCTTCCTCGGCCAGCGCGAGCGCACGCTCGGCCTCGCGCAGGGCCTGTCCGCGCGCCGCACGCGAGGCGAGGCGCTGGGTGTTCTCGAGCGCGGCGAGATCGGCACGGCGCTGGCGCAGGCTCTGCTCGCCATCGCGCTGCGCAGCAAGAGCGCGGGCCGCATCGGCCTCCAGCGCGCGCCCCTTTTCGAGATCGGCGCGCAGGCCAGCCGTTCGGCGGCGGATCTGCGGCACCGCGCTGTCGAGCACGGCGCGGACATAGACCACCTCCTTGAGCGATCCCGGCTGCAAGGCCGAAAGCGCCAGCGGGCGGCGGGCAGCGGTCTGGAGCGCGGCGGCAAGGCGCGCGGTCGGCTCCTGCTTTTCGGCGAGCCTCGCCGTCAGAACAGCCCGTGCCGCGCGGGTGAGCGAGAGCCGCGCGCGGGCGACTTCGATATCGGCTTCAGCCTGCTGGATCCGGGCGGCGAGCGCCGCGGCTTCGCGCGCGGTGCGGGTGGCAGCCTCGGTCGCGGCTTCGGCTTCGCGGGTAAGGCGCGCTGCGCGGCCCTGCGCCAGCCGGCCTTCGCGCGTGGCGCGGGCGAGCTGGGCTTCGGCCTCGCGCGGCTCCAGCAGCAGGGCCGAGGGCGCAGCGCTGGTCTGCGGCACGGCAGCGGTCAGCGCTGCGCCAAGCGCAACCAGAGCAAGCACGGACAGGAACGCGGGGCGACGCATCGCTCTATCCTGCCCGATGATAGGGATGGCCTGCAAGGATCGTGGTGGCGCGGTAGAGCTGCTCCATCAGCATCGCGCGGGCCATCATGTGCGGCCAGGTGGCGGGGCCGAAGGCGAGCAGCAGATCGGCCGAGGCGCGCTCGGCATCGGAGTGGCCGTCTGCCGCGCCGATCATAAAGCGGGTCTCGCGCACGCCCTCGTCGCGCCACTTGCCGAGCAGCGCGGCGAAGGCTTCCGACGACATCGCACGCCCACGTTCATCGAGCAGCACGGTGCGAAGCGGGGTCACCGGATCGGCCGCCTTGCCGGCGCCCGTATCGGGCCATTCGGTGAGCTTCACCGGCCAGGTCAGGCGCTTGGCATAACGCTCCACCAGCTCGCCCTCCGGCGAGCGCCCGATTTTCCCGCGCGCGATGATGTGAAGAAGGATAGAAACGACCCCCGAGAAGCAGCGCGATAACGGCGGCGGAGCCGCCGCAAGGCCGAACGGCCGCCCGCAGCGATGCGGCCTTCAGGCCGGGTGAGCGAGGATTTCGCAGCCCGGATGGGCTGCGGAACACAAAGAGTGGCCGAGGACGTGCCCGCGGAGGCTGGCACGCAAACAATGGACCGCTAGTTGCGGCCCATCATCGACGCTTCCGAACCCTCGAACGACCACATGCGCTCAAGGTTGTAGAAGCTGCGCACTTCGGGGCGGAACAGGTGGATCACCACGTCGCCCGCATCGATCAGCACCCAGTCGGCGGCCGGCAGGCCTTCGACCCGGGCGTTGCCGAAACCGGCCTGCTTGATCTTCTCGGCCAGCTTCTGCGCCATCGAGGCGACCTGACGGGTCGAACGGCCGCTGGCGATCACCATGTGATCGGCAATCGAGCTCTTGCCCTCCAGCGGGATCGAGACGATTTCCTGCGCCTGATCATCGTCAAGCTGCGTGAGCACCAGCTGGTGCAGTGCATCGGCGCCCATCTCAGAGCGCGCCAGCGACTTGGCCACGGAAGCGGCGGCTTGCGTCGGGCCGAGCGGAATCGAGGCGACAAAGGCCTGGGTGGTTGGCAATCGGGTATCTCCAGAGTGTAGGACAAGGGAGGCGGACAGAACGCATTCCAGCCCACAAGCAGGCCGGGGCGCGTGGTTCGCGCCTCATGCCTGTTCCCGTGAGCTGAGCTTGCGGAATGTCAGCCGATCACGCACCAATGCCCTGCAATCCTTGTCGCGATCCTTGCCGAGGGTGTCCTCGGCCCACCCGGCATGGGCACGGCGAATGGCCGTGGCCGAGCGGTGATCAGGATCGAAACGCAATAACACCAGGGCCGGTGCGCTCCATTGCCCCCGTTTCCGAAAACCGGCGGCAGGCACGATATGGCGCCTGAGCCAGGCCATGGCGGGGCTCGTCATGGCGGGCCCATCATAGCCGGGGCGGGCGATGACCGCAATCGGCATTGTCCGTGCGATCCGTCGCCAGTCCTTCCAGCGATGGAACTGGCTGAGATTATCGGCCCCCATCAGCCACACGAAGCGCCGCTTGGGATAGCGCCGGACCAGTTTTGCGAGGGTGTCGACGGTGTAGCGGGTGCCGAGCTCGCGCTCGATGGTGGTAGGCACGATCCGCGCGCGGCGGGCTTGCTGGCGGGCCGACAGCAGCCGTGCCTCCAGCGGCGCCATCCCGGCCTGCGGCTTCAGGGGATTGCCGGGGGAGACCAGCCACCACGTCTCCTCCAGCCCCAGCGCCTGCATCGCAAAGAGCGTGATGCGCCGGTGCCCGCCATGCGCGGGATTGAAGCTGCCCCCGAGGAGCCCGGTGAGGACGGGTTGCGCGCTCATGCGGGGCTCAGGGCCGGATCTGGCCGCTCCCGCGCACCTGCCACTTGTAGGTGGTGAGCCCTTCCAGCGCGACCGGCCCGCGCGCGTGCAGCCGTCCCGTGGCAATGCCGATCTCGGCGCCAAGGCCGAACTCGCCCCCGTCGGCAAATTGCGAGGAGGCATTGTGCATCACGATCGCGCTGTCGACCTCGGCAAGGAAGCGCTCGGCGGCATCCGTGTCAGCGGTGACGATCACATCGGTATGGGCCGAGGAATGGCGGGCGATATGGGCGAGTGCGTCGTCCAGCCCGTCGACACAGGCCACCGAGAGGATCGCGTCGAGATATTCGGTGTCCCAGTCATTGGCGCTGGCGGGGATCACGCGGGGATCGAGCGCCTGTGCGCGCCCGTCGCCGCGCACTTCGCACCCCGCCTCGATCAGCGCGGCCACCAGCGCGGCGGCTTGCGGGTAGAGCGAATCGATCAGCAGCGTCTCCATCGAACCGCAGATGCCGGTCCGGCGCAGCTTGGCGTTGACGGCGATGGCCTCGGCCATGGCGGGATCCGCCGCAGCGTGGATGTAGGTATGGTTGATCCCGTCGAGATGGGCGAGCACCGGCACGCGGGCATCGGCCTGCACACGGGCGACAAGGCTCTTGCCCCCGCGCGGCACGATCATGTCGATCAGGCCATTGGCAGTGAGCATTGCGCCGACACAGGCCCGGTCCTGCGAGGGGACAAGCTGCACGGCCTCTGCCGGCACCCCGCCCGCCACCAGCCCTTCCACCAGCGCCGCGTGGATCGCGCGGTTGGAATGGACCGCCTCGCTCCCCCCGCGCAGCAGCGCCGCATTGCCTGAACGCACGCACAGCGCGGCGGCATCGGCAGTGACGTTGGGGCGGCTTTCGTAGATGATCCCGATGGTGCCGATCGGCACACGAATCCGCTGGAACTTCAGGCCATTGGGCGGTTCGCTGGTGTCGATCACCTGCCCCACCGGATCGGGCAGACCGGCCACCGCGATCACCGCATCGGCGATCCCTGCGATGCGGCCTTCGTCGAGCGCCAGACGGTCAAGCATCGCCGCGCTGAGCCCCGCTGCGCGGCCTGCGGCAAGGTCGCGTCGATTGGCTTCGAGCACCGCCGGAGTCGCGGCGCGCAAGGCCTCGGCGGCGCGGTGCAGCGCGGCGGCGCGGGCCGCGCTCGGCAGGGCGGCAAGCTGGCGCTGGGCCACCCGTGCGGCTTGCGCCAGGGCGGTGATCAGGGCCTGCGCATCACCCGTTTCAGCGGGAATTGTCCGGATTGCGGGTTCGCTCATGCCACGGCCCTTAGCAGGCCCATCGCGGCCTGTCAGTCCCGCCCGCCAAGCCGACGGGACGAATCGGGAACGAGGGCTTTCCCACCGACGATTTCCGCAAGGGCGGGCGGCATTGCGCCCGGGATTCCTTCTGCCGTCACCGTTCGGCGCGAATCCGCTTCGATTCAACTCTTGCGCGGGCCCGACGATTCGACCCTCAGGGAATGCCCTGATAGCGGGCCATGCGTGGGGCATAGATAATATAATCGGGGCCGCAATTGTCTGACAGATTTTCAGCGCGCAAGTGGGGCGAACAGCTACGCCTGTGGTTCCCCGACCGCGAATTCTTCATGCGTGCCGACGGGCAAGTGCGCTTCATCAAGATCTCCTCGAAGCTGCAGATCCGCGCCGCTGCGGCGGTGGTTGCGATTGCGCTGGTGTGGCTCGTCAGCCTCGCGGTGATGGCCTGGGGCCAGTATCGCGCCGAGGCCGATCTGGCCGCCTTTGCCAACGAAAAGGCCCGCATCGCCAAGTCCGAAGAACGGCTCGAAGCCTATGGCGGCAGCCTCGACAAGGTGGTGGACGATCTCCAGCAGCGCCAGGAATTCCTCGAGGAAATGGCACGCATGCTGCCCGAGGATATCGTGGCCGAGGGCGCCAAGGGCACGGTCACCGATTCCACCGCCGAGACCGCCAAGACGGTCAAGAAGGTCAGCCAGTATATCCCGCAAGCCAAGGGCCTGGCCGAGATCGAAGCCCGCCAGCTGGCCGTGGTCGAACGCCTCACCCGTTTCGCAGATGCCCGCGCCCGCCGCGCCGAGGCCGCGATCCGCAAGCTCAATCTCGATCCCGGCACCCTCAGCCGTCAGGCGCGTGCCGGGATGGGTGGTCCGTTCGAAGCCTTTGCCGGTGGCGACGAGATCGATCCGCGCTTCGAGCGGCTTGGTCTCAGCCTTGCCCGCATGGCGGTGCTGGAGCGCGCCTTGGACGGCATCCCCTCGGTGGTGCCCGCCAGCGTGCGCAGCATCACCTCGGGCTTCGGTTACCGGCGTGACCCCTTCAACGGCCACGCGGCCATGCATTCGGGCATCGACTTCAAGGGCGCGGTCGGCTCGCCGATCTTCGCCGCCGCCGAAGGGCGTGTCACCTATGCCGGATGGCGCGGCGGCTATGGCAAGGCGGTGGAAGTCACCCATGCCAACGGCCTGATGACCCGCTATGCCCACCTCTCGCGCATCGACGTGAAGGTGGGGCAGATGGTCGCCGCCGGCGCCACGCTGGGCGGGCTCGGCAGCACCGGCCGTTCGACCGGCCCGCACCTCCATTTCGAGGTCCGCATCAATGATCGCGCGGTCAATCCGCGCCCCTTTCTGGAGACTGCTCCTGATGTTCTCAAAGAAGTCCGCCGCAGCCGATCCGGCCGCGCCCCCGCCGCCAAGGCCGGTCAATAGGAGCAGCATGATGGGTTCGGGTTCGACCTTTTCGGTGATCGGTGCCGACGTGGTGATCAAGGGCGACATCGCCGCCACCGCCGATCTGCATGTCGACGGCACGATCGAGGGCGACATCAAGTGCGCCAGCCTCGTGCAGGGCGAAGCGAGCAGCATCCATGGCGCGGTGCTGGCCGAAAGCGCGCGTCTGGCGGGCCGGGTTGCAGGGTCGATCACCGCGCGCGAACTGGTGATCCTCAAGACCGCCCGGATCGAAGGCGACGTCCATTATGACGCGCTGACGATCGAGCAGGGCGCGCAGGTCGATGGCCGCTTCGCCCCCAATGCCCGCCAGCCGGTCAAGGCCGTTCCCTCGGCCAGCATCGAAGCGGCGGAATAGGCCGATTTACCCCCTTCCAAGGCCCGAATGTTTCACGTGAAACATTCGCCCGCGCGCCTCATGGAGGGGTCAAACCCGACCTAACTGGGGGTCAAACAGGGTCTGGATTCAGAGCACCTCGGCGCGCAGGGTCTTGCGGTCGAGCTTGCCGATCATGGTCTTGGGCAGGGCTTCGCGCACCACCACCTGATCGACCCGCTCGTGCTTGCCGATCTTCGCGTTGAGCCAGCTGGCCAGCTCCTCGCCTGTGATGGTCGCGCCTTCACCCAGCGTCACATAGGCGCGCGGCACCTCGCCGCGATATTCTTCCGGAACGCCGATGACCAACGCTTCCTTCACCGCCGGATGTTCGAGGATCACGTCCTCCACCACGCTCGGGAAGACCTTGAAGCCGCCCACCGCGATCATGTCCTTGATGCGGTCGACGATCTCGTAGAACCCCTCGGCATCCAGCCGTGCGACGTCGCCGGTGCGCAGGTAACGCTTGCCGTCACGCTCGACAAAGCTGTCGGCATCGGTCTCGGGCCGGTTCCAGTAACCGCGCATCACCTGCGGGCCGCACACAGCCATCTCGCCCGGCTCGCCATCGGGGGCAAGCTGGCTCGGGTCTTCCTTGTCGAGCAGGATCGCGCCCGTCCCCGGCACCAGCTGGCCGATGGTGCCGCGCTTGCGGGTGCCTTCGTAAGGGTTGACCGAGACCACGCCCGAGCTTTCGGTGAGGCCGTATCCTTCGACCAGCCGCACCCCGGTCGCCTCCTCGAAGCGCACATGGACAGGGCCGGGCATCAGCGCACCGCCGGAAATGCAGACCTTGAGTGTGGAGAGATCGGTCTTGGCGAGATCGGGGTGATCGAGGATCGCCTGAAACATCGTCGGCACGCCGGGAAAGCCGGTGCAGCGATAGCGCTGGATGGTCTCGAGCACCTGCTTGGTCTCGAACCGCGGCACCATCGCGATCGACGCGCCCGTCACCATCGCGTGATTGAGCAGAGCGGTGTTGGCGAAGACATGGAAGAACGGCAGCGCCCCCATGAACACCTCGCCCGCCGCATTGCCGAAGGGGTTGATCGCGGCGACCTGCTGGGCGTTCACCGAAAGCTGGTCATGCCCCAGCATCGCGCCCTTGGGCCGACCGGTGGTGCCGCCGGTATATTGGAGGAGCGCGAGATCGGCGGGCGTGACTTCGACCGGAGCAGGGGCCTTGGCCGGGGTCATCCCGGCCCAGCTCTTGACGCTCGGCCCATAGGCGACATCGGCAATCTGGCTGCGCTTCAAGAGCTTCAACGCCAGCCCCTTGTACCACGGCAGCATCTCGGCCAGCGATCCCACCACCAGCGTTTCCAGCGCCGAGGCTTCGAGCACCTTCTTCGCGGTCTTGTAGAGCTCTGGCACATCCACCGTCACCAGCAACCGCGTGCCGGAATCGCCCACCTGCCAGGCGAGCTCCTCGACCGAATAAAGCGGCGAGAAATTGACCACCACCGCGCCCGCCATCATCGCCCCGTAATAGGCGGCGGCGTAGATCGGCACGTTGGGCAGGAACAGGCCGACGCGGTCGCCCTTGGCGATGCCGGCGGCTTGAAGCCCGGCGGCAAAGGCCTGCGCGGATGCATGGATATGGGCGTAAGTGTAGGTCCGGCCGAGGAAATACAGGAACGGCGCCTGCGGATTGGCGCGGAACGTGCGCTCCAGCATCGCCGGAAGGCTCATCGCCTCGAAGCGGGTGTCGGACGGAACAGGGTGGTGGTAGGCCGGATTACTGACAATCATGTCAGTAATCTTGGCTCACAATCGCGGCCCGCACAAGCGAAACTGCGGGAAAAGCGGGATTTCCCTTGCCCAAACGCATCGTCGCCCCGGACGTGATCCGGGGCTTGGCGATCGAAGGTAGGGTGGCTGCGGCCCGCCAACGGACGGGCCGCGAGCGCAAGTGCGCGACCCGCAGGTGCCCGTAGCGTAGCGAAGGAACAGCACCGAGGATGTGCCCGCGGAGGCGGGCACGCACACGATAGAATCAGATAAACCCGCTCTCGGGGTCGATCTTCTCTTCGGCCGCTTCGGCTTCGCGCTTGCGGGCGAGCCATGCTTCGGCTTCGGCTTCCTGCGCAGCTTCGTTGGCGGCCTTGTGGCTCGCTTCGCGTTCGGCGCGCAGTTCCTCGATCAGCTTCTCGCGATCATTGCGCTCGGCCTTAACCGGCGCATCGGCATCCTCGCTCACGCCGGCGCGCTTGGCCGCCTTGGCCACCATCGCATCGAGCTCGCGCTGCGAACACAGGCCGAGGGTCACCGGATCCTTGGGCTGGATGTTCTGGATGTTCCAGTGCGAACGATCGCGAATCGCGCCGATGGTGTTGCGGGTGGTGCCGATCAGCTTGCCGATCTGCGCGTCCGACACCTCGGGGTGGTTGCGCAGGATCCAGGCGATGCCGTCGGGCTTGTCCTGACGCTTCGACACGGGGGTGTAGCGCGGGCCCTTGGTGCGGGTCACTTCGACCGGAGCCTTGTGCATCTTGAGCACATAGGCCGGATCGTTCTGGCCCAGCTCGATTTCGCCCTGGGTCAGCTCGCCCGAGTGCACCGGATCGCGGCCCGTGTACTTGCTGCCCGCAAGATCATCGGCCATCGCCTGCACTTCGAGGATATGCAGCCCGCAGAATTCGGCAATCTGCTCGAACGACAGGGCGGTATTGTCCACCAGCCACGTCGCGGTGGCGTGCGGCATCAGCGGCTTGGGCTGATCCTTGGTAGCCATGGGAATCTCCGTTCAAAATAGAAGGGCCGCCCCTTTCGGAGCGGCCGCCTTGCGCGCCCCGATAAGCGAAACAGCGCGAAACGGCAAGGAAAAGGGAGAGTCCTTGTTTGCTTGCCACCTATCGGTGGCGCAGACCCCCCACCCCGCCTCCCCGCCCAGCCACCAATAGTACCACTATGTTATGGTGGCCGGGTTGGGCCAAAAAGCAAAAGGGCGGGGCGGGGGGTCTGCCACTAAGCAAAAGCAAGCGCGCCGACTTCCTCTTCCTTGAGCGCCGCGAGACCGGAGAGGAATTGCCGCGTCGCCGCTTCCCAACTGTAGCTGGCAGCATGGGCGATGCAGGCGGCAGGGTCGCAATAGCGGGCGGCGTCGATGGCGCGGGCGAGGTCTTCGGCCATCGCGCCGACGCTGTCATTCAGAATGTCGAGCGGACCCGGCACAGGAAAGGCGGCGACCGGCGTGCCGCAGGCCAGCGCCTCGATCATCACCAGGCCGAAGGTGTCGGTGCGGCTCGGGAAGACAAACACGTCCGCCCCGGCATAGCAGCCCGCCAGCGCCGCCCCGGTCTGCTTGCCGAGGAACAGCGCGTCGGGAAACTGCGCTTCCAGCGCCGCGCGGGCCGGGCCGTCGCCCACCACCACCTTCGTGCCGGGATAGGGGCAGGCGAGAAAGGCCTCGATGTTCTTCTCCACCGCGACCCGCCCGACATAGAGCAGGATCGGCCCTTCCGCCTGCGCATATTCGGGCGGCGGGGCGGCTTGCGGGGTGAAGCAGGCGAGATCGACCCCGCGGCTCCAGTGGCTGAGATGGGTGAGGCCCTGTTCGCGCAAGCACGCGCGGATCGTCTCGGTCGCCACCATGATCGCCTGCGCGGGGCGGTGGAACCAGCGGATATAGGGCCAGAAGACGCTCGCCGGCAGCCCGGTGCGGCGCGCGAGGTAATCGGGGAACTGGGTGTGATAGGCGGTGGTGAAGGGCACCTTGCGCCTAAGGCAATAGGCACGCGCGGCAAGGCCCAGCGGGCCTTCGGTGGCGATGTGCACCGCATCGGGCGCGATTTTGGCCAGCCGCCGCCCGACCGCACCGGGCGCCGTCAGCGCAAGGCGGATCTCGGGATAGGTCGGCGCAGGGAGGGAGGGATAGGTCTCGGGCGAGATGACCGTGACCTGATGGCCCCATCGGCGCAGCATCTCTGCCGTGGTCGAGAGCGTGCGCACCACGCCATTGGTCTGCGGGTGCCAGGCATCGGTGACGATAGCGATGGAGGCGGGGAGCGGAGCCTCGGGTGCGAAATGGGCGAGCGCGTTCACGCCGCCTCGCGCGCGGTTTCGGCCGGTTCGGGGGCGATCTCCCCGGCGACGCGGCGCTTCATTTCCTCAGGCCAGTGGAGGATCTCCATCCGCCCGTCGTGATGTTCGACCAGCGCGTTGCAGCCTTCCACCCAGTCGCCATCGTTCCAGTATTCGATCGGGCGGCCGTGGTGTTCGAACTGGCGGAACTCGGCGGTGTGGATGTGGCCGCACACCACCCCGTCCACGCCGCGCTCGCCTGCCGCACGGGCGACGACTTCCTCGTACTTGCCGATGAATTCGACGGCGTTCTTGACCTTGTGCTTGGCCGCCTTGGACAGCGACCAATAGGGCTTGCCCAGCCAGCCGCGCACCCGGTTCACCACCAGGTTGAGGCGCATCATCAGGTGGTAGGCATGGTCCCCCACGAAGGCGAGCCAGCGGTGCGAGAGCATCACCGCGTCGAACTCGTCGCCGTGCAGCACCATCAGGCGGCGGCCATCGGCGGTGTCGTGAAAGGCGGCGCGGCGGATCTCGATCCCGCCGAAATTGAGCCCGGTGAACTGGCGGAACATCTCGTCGTGATTGCCCGGGATATAGACCACCCGCGTGCCGCGCCGGGCGCGCTTCATGATGCGCCAGACGATGTCATTGTGCGCGGCGGGCCAGTAGAACTTCTTCTTCAGGCGCCAGCCGTCGATGATGTCGCCCACGAGGTACATGGTCTCGCTGTCGACATGGTCGAGGAAGTCGATCAGCAGCTCGGCATTGCAGCCGCGCGTGCCGAGGTGGACGTCGCTGATCCAGATCGTGCGATAGGAACGCCGGGCGTTGCCCTCGGGCTCGGGCACGCGAGGGGCAGTAAGCGGGAAGCTGGCGATGTTGTCGCCGAGGATGTCGGTGAGGTCAGCACTCGTCATGGCAGGCCCTTGCGTTCGTGTCGCGCTGGGCCTCCCATTGGCAGGCAAATGTTACACGCGACTCACAGAGCCGTGACGGTTTCAAGTCATTGCATAGGGACGAATCCGGGCGCCGCCTGTACCCGCGCGATCCACGCAAGAATGTGCGGATGATCCCCCAGCGCAAAGCCGCCTTCGTCCGCCACATGGGTATAGGCGAACAGTGCAATATCCGCGAGGCTGAGCGTATCGCCGCAGAAGAAGGCGCTCTGCGCAAGGTGGCGGTTCATCAGATCGAGCGCGGCGCAACCGGCCAGATGCTTGGCGGTGATCTGCCCGCGCTGCTGCTCGGACAGGTTCGCCTCGCCCACAAAGTGCCGCCAGAACCGCAGCGTCGCGACATTGGGTTCGTGGTTGTACTGCTCGAAAAACATCCAGCGCAGCATGTCGGCCTGAGCAAAACGCTCCTGCGGCACCAGCGCGGAGCGATGGGCGAGATACCAGCAGGCGGCATTGCTTTCAGGCAGGAAGCGCGCACCCTCGCTCGCGTCGATCTGGAGCACGGGGATGCGGCCATTGGCATTCACTGTCGCGAGAAACTCGGGCGTGCGGGTTTCGCCCTGCATGATGTCATAGGCCCGTGTCGCCAGCGGCAGGCCGAGAAGCGCGGCGGTGAGCTTGATCTTGTAGCAATTGCCGCTGCGCGGATCCTCGTGGAGGGTCAGCGCCTCAGCCACCGGCGACTTCCAGCACGATCTTGCCGACATGTTCGCCCGCTTCCATCCGCGCATGGGCGGCGGCCGCTTCGGCGAGGGGGAAGGTCATGTCCATCACCGGCGAGAGTTCGCCATCGACGAACAACGGCCAGGCGTTGGCGGCGATTTCGTCCGCCAGCGCGGATTTGAACGCGTCAGAGCGCGGGCGCAGGGTCGATCCGGTGAGGGTCAGGCGGCGCATCATCACCACCGCCATATTGATGTCGGCCTTCGCGCCGCCGAGCACCGCGATGGTGACGTGGCAGCCATCCTCGGCCATGCAGCGCAAATTGCGCGCGACATAATCGCCCGAGACCATGTCGAGCACCACATTGACGCCCTTGCCGCCGGTCGCCGCCAGCACCGCCTCGACATAGTCGGCCTCGCGGTAATTGATCGCAAGGTCGGCGCCGATGCGGGTGGCGGCGTCGCACTTGGGTTTGTCGCCGCAGGTCACGATCACCTGCATCCCGAACGCCTTGCCGAGCATGATCGCCATCGTGCCGATCCCGCTGGTGCCGCCGTGGATCAGCACGCTCTCCCCGTCGCGCGCAAGGCCGCGCTCGAACAGGTTGTGCCACACGGTGAACAGGGTCTCGGGCAGAGCGGCGGCTTCGGCCAGCAGCATCCCTTCGGGCACGGGCAGGCAGTGCTGCCAATGCGCCGCGCAATATTCCGCATAGCCTCCGCCGGGCGTGAGGGCGGCCACATATTGGCCGATCATCTCGCGCGGGACTTCGTTGCCCACCGCCACGATCTCGCCCGATACCTCCAGCCCCAGCAGCGGCGAAGCGCCCGGCGGCGGGGGATAGGCACCGGCGCGCTGCAAGCAATCGGGGCGGTTTACCCCGGCATAGGCGACGCGGATCAGCACATCATCGGGGCGCAGGCGCGGCAGCTCCACCACCTCGGTCCGCAGCACATCCGGCCCGCCGGGCGCGTCGAACCCGATCGCGGTCATGGTGCCCGGAAGCTCGTATCGTGCCGCGTCGCCCATTTGCGTTCCCCCGAAGCGCCCTATTAACCACTTGAGAGGGGCGAATAACCGCCTTGCCGATTGACAGCAAGCCGTTTGGCTTGCGATGCTGGCGGGCAATGGAAGAACCCGATCTCCCGAGACCCAGAGGGGACGCGGCGAGCCGCCTCGCAGCCGAGGATCTCGGCCCCTATTCGCAAGCCGAACTGGACGAGCGGATTGCCCTGCTCGAAGCGGAAATCGCCCGGGTTGCCGCGCACAAGAGCAAAGCCGCCGCCCATCGCGCCGCTGCCGACGCCCTGTTCGGGAAAGGCAGCGGGTGAGGCGCGGAAATTTTCCTCGCGCACGCACGCAATCGGATTCGCAATTTCCGGGCAAGCGCCCATATAGTCTGACGCATCCTCTCGCCGCTCCCCTCTCCGGAGCACCCCTCTCCCCAATGTAGAGACCTCTCTCATGCCCAGCTTCGCACAGAACCTCGAACGGACCCTGCACAATGCGCTCGGCAACGCATCTGAGCGCAAGCATGAATATGCGACGCTCGAGCACCTGTTGCTGGCGCTGATCGATGATGAGGACGCGGCCCAGGTGATGGCCGCCTGCGGGGTCGACCTTGCCGAACTGGGCGAGGTGGTGAAGCAGTATCTCGATCAGGAATACCAGTCCCTCAAGACCGAGGACGGCGCAGATCCGCAGCCCACCGCAGGCTTCCAGCGGGTGATCCAGCGCGCGATCCTGCATGTGCAGTCTTCGGGCAAGGATACGGTGACCGGCGCCAACGTGCTGGTCGCGCTGTTTTCCGAGCGCGATTCCTACGCGGTCTATTTCCTCCAGCAGCAGGACATGAGCCGTCTGGATGCGGTGAGCTACATCAGCCACGGCATCGGCAAGGGCGGCCGCCAGATCGAGAGCAAGGGCACCCCGCAAGGCACCGACAAGGCCGAGGACACCGCGCAGACCAGCAAGGAAGCCGGCGGCAACAAGAAGGAAACCGCGCTCGACCAGTTCACGGTGAACCTCAATGCCAAGGCGGAAAACGGCAAGATCGATCCGCTGATCGGGCGCGGGCCCGAGGTGGACCGGACGATCCAGATCCTGTGCCGCCGGTCCAAGAACAACCCGCTCTATGTCGGCGATCCCGGCGTCGGGAAGACCGCGATTGCCGAAGGTCTCGCGCGCAAGATCGTCGAAGGCGATGTGCCCGAAGTGCTGCGCGAAGCGGTGATCTACTCGCTCGACATGGGCGCGTTGCTGGCCGGCACGCGCTATCGCGGCGATTTTGAAGAGCGGCTGAAGCAGGTGGTCTCCGAGCTTGAGCAGATGCCTCACGCGGTGCTGTTCATCGACGAGATCCACACCGTGATCGGCGCGGGCGCAACCAGCGGCGGGGCGATGGACGCCTCGAACCTGCTGAAGCCCGCGCTCTCCAGCGGGGCGATCCGCTGCATCGGCTCGACCACCTACAAGGAATTCCGCAACCACTTCGAAAAGGACCGCGCCCTGCTGCGCCGGTTCCAGAAGATCGACGTGAACGAGCCGACCATCGAGGACACCATCGCGATCCTCAAGGGGCTGCGGTCTGCCTTCGAGGAACACCACAAGGTCAAGTACACTTCCGATGCGATCAAGACCGCGGTCGAGCTGTCGGCGCGCTACATCAATGATCGCAAGCTGCCCGACAAGGCGATCGACGTGATCGACGAAGTCGGCGCGATGCAGATGCTGGTGCCGCCCAGCCGCCGCAAGAAGACCATCACCGCGCGCGAGATCGAACAGGTGATCGCGACGATGGCGCGCATCCCGCCCAAGTCCGTGTCGAAGGACGACAAGAAGGCGCTCGAAAACCTCGAACGCGATCTGAAGCACGTGGTGTTCGGGCAGGACGAGGCGATCACCCGCCTCGCCACCGCCATGAAGCTCAGCCGTGCAGGCCTGCGCGATCCGGACAAGCCGATCGGCTCCTTCCTGTTCTCCGGCCCCACCGGCGTCGGCAAGACCGAAGTCGCCCGCCAGCTCGCCAGCATCATGGGCATCGAGCTGAAGCGCTTCGACATGTCGGAATATATGGAGCGGCACTCGGTCAGCCGCCTGATCGGCGCGCCTCCGGGCTATGTCGGCTATGATCAGGGCGGTCTGCTTACCGATGCGGTCGACCAGAACCCGCATTGCGTGCTGCTGCTCGACGAAATCGAGAAGGCGCATCCGGATCTGTTCAACATCCTGTTGCAGGTGATGGATAATGGCCGCCTGACCGATCACCACGGCAAGACGGTCGATTTCCGCAATGTCGTGCTGATCATGACGACCAATGCCGGCGCGTCCGACATGGCGCGCAGCGGGATCGGCTTTGGCGATGTGTCGAAGGCCGATGCCGGGACCGAGGCGGTGAACAAGATGTTCACACCGGAATTCCGCAACCGCCTCGATGCGATCGTGCCCTTCGCCTATCTGGGCAAGAGCATCGTCGCGCGCGTGGTCGACAAGTTCATCCTCCAGCTCGAATTGCAGCTGGCCGAGCAGAACGTCCACATCCAGTTCGACAGCGATGCCCGCACCTGGCTCGGCGACAAGGGCTATGACAAGCTCTACGGCGCGCGTCCGATGGCCCGCCTGATCCAGGACAAGATCAAGCAGCCGCTCGCCGAGGAACTGCTGTTCGGCAAGCTGTCGGACGGCGGCGAGGTCCATGTCAGCATCAAGGACGGCAAGCCCGCCTTCGAAATGACTCCGGCCCCGCCCAAGGTGAAGCCCGCGAAGAAGAAGGCCGCGAAAAAGCCCGCCGCCAAGAAGCCCGCGACGGAAACCGACGAGGGCTGATGCGCGCTGCTCTGACGACACTGGCGGCGGCGGGGGTGCTGATCGGCGCCCCCGCCGCTCCCGCATTTGCCCAGCCGTCCGATGTCACGCCCGAGGCGATGGCAACCCATCTCGCCGATATCGGCAGCTGGCGCTTCGAAACCCGTGATCGGGATAGCAAGGGCAAGCCGGTCTGCGCCGAAGTGTGGCGCTTCAACGCAGATGGCACCGCCATCATCGAAAGCGGCGACGAGCGCGTCACCAAGCGCTGGCGAACCGCGACAAGCGATGGCGACCGCTGGCTCTACACCACCTCGCTCACCACCAATGGCCAACCCGATTGCATGGGCGGCAGAAGCGACCCGGCGGAATTTCCCCGAGAGGAATCGGGCCTGGTGCTGATGTTCTTCAACAGCGGCGTTGCCCTGACTTGTGCGCCGCCCGCGACGATCGAGGGGCCCGACGGAAAACCTGTGCGCTATGTCAGCAACGAGAGCTGCTGGGGCTCGCTGGTTCCTCTGCCCAAGGGCTGATCCCCTCGGAACACCTCGCCCGCCCTGCGGGTTATGATTGCATGACCGCGCCCTTCTCATGGATCCGGCCCGAGCCACAGGGCATCTACATCGCACCCGCCGATGTGTGGATCGATCCCTCGCGTCCCGTGCCGCGCGCGCTCGTCACCCATGGTCACGCCGATCACGCACGCGGCGGGCACGGGCAGACCATCGCCACCCCGGCGACGCTGGCGATCATGGAGCTGCGCTACAACACCCGCGAGGGCGCGGTTCCGGCGGCCTATGGCGAGCGCGTGAGCCTTGGCGGCGGTGTGACCGCGACCTTCGTTCCCGCAGGCCACGTGCTCGGGAGCGCGCAAATCCTGCTCGAACACGCGGGCGAGCGGGTCATCATCACCGGCGATTACAAGCGTGCCCCCGATCCGACCTGCGAGGCCTTCGCCGTCACCCCCTGCGATATCTTCATCACCGAAGCGACATTCGGCCTGCCGGTCTTCGCGCATCCGCCGATCCGTGATGAAATCGCCAAGCTATTGAAATCGCTGGAGGGTGAGCCGGAAAGCTGCGTCCTCGTCGGCGCCTATGCGCTGGGCAAGGCGCAACGGGTGATCGCTGAATTGCGTGCCGCGGGACATCATGACGTCATCTGGCTGCACGGCGCGATGGAGGCCATGTGCCGGCTTTACGAGGAGCTCGGCGTGGCGCTGGGCGATCTGCGGTTGGTAAGCGATGCGCCCTCGAAGGAGGCGCTGCGCGGCCACATCATCCTCGCCCCGCCTGCCGCGCTCAATGATCGCTGGAGCCGCCGCCTGCCCGATCCGGTCACCGCCATGGCGAGCGGCTGGATGCGGGTGCGCGGCCGCGCGCGGCAGCGCGGGGTCGAGCTGCCGCTGGTGATTTCCGATCATGCCGACTGGGGCGAATTGACGCAGACCATCGCCGAGGTGAACCCGCAGGAAACCTGGATCACCCATGGCCGCGAGGAGGCCCTGCTACGCTGGTGCGCGCTGAACCAGCGCCGCGCCCGTGCGCTGGCGCTGGTTGGTTACGAGGACGAGGATGACTGAGCCCCTCGCCCTCGCAACAAAGGCAGACTTACTTGATCGCAGCCAGATCGGTGCCGATCTTGCCCAGCAGCTCGTCGCTGATCATGCCCTGCGAGAACGGGGCCAGCGCCTTGAGGCTGAGGCTCTTGAACTGCTCGTAGGCCGGGTGCTGGTCGATACCGGCGAGATACTTGTCGAGCACGGCCTTGGCGCGCGCATCGGCGACGAGCGCTTCGATCGGGGTGTCGACGGTGAAAGCGGCAGCCGGAGCAGCCGGGGCATCGTTCTGGGCCAGCGCGGCAACGGGCGCGGTCACAGCAGCAGTGGCAAGGCACAGAGCGGCAAGCGGAGCGAACTTCATAGAGGCGATTCCTTGATGGCGACACGGAGCGGACGAATGTCCGCATCGCGCTCTAGCGGATTTGCATGGCTGCGCAATGAACCACAGGCGCAATCCTGATGGAGGCATTCGCCGCCCTGCTCGACGCGCTGGTCTACACCACCAGCCGCAATCGCAAGCTGGCGCTGATCGCGGCATACCTGCGCACCGCGCCCGATCCCGACCGCGGCTGGGCGCTGGCGGGGCTGACCGGCGGGCTCGATTTTCCGAGCGTCAAATCCTCGACCATCCGCAATCTGATGATGGAACGGATCGATCCGGTGCTTTGGACGCTCAGCCGGGATTTCGTCGGCGATACGGCCGAAACCGCGAGCCTGCTCTGGCCCGCGCCCGATGGGGCCGCACCGCAAGGCGATCTTTCGCTCGCCGAAGTGGTGGAGCGGCTTTCCGGCCTCACCCGCACCACCGCCCCCAAGGAACTCCCCGCGCTGTTCGACCGGCTCGATGCGCGCGGGCGCTTTGCCCTGATCAAGCTCGCCACCGGCGGGATGCGCATGGGCGTCTCGGCACGCCTGGCCAAGACGGGTTTCGCACAGGCCTTCGATGTCGCAGTCGAGGAGGTGGAGGAATATTGGCACGCCCTCAGCGCCCCCTACACCGAACTTTTCGATTGGGCGGCAAGCGGCGCGCCCCCGCCCGATCTCGCCAATGTGCCGCGCTTCCGGCCCTTCATGCTCGCCCACCCGCTGGAGGACGCTGAAGTCGATCTCGCCGACTATGCCGCCGAGTGGAAGTGGGACGGGATCCGCGTGCAGCTGGTCAAAGCAGGCGGGGAAACGCGGGTCTATTCGCGCTCGGGCGACGATATCTCCGCGACGTTCCCCGAATTGCTCGATGTGCTGCCCTTCGACGCGGTGCTCGACGGGGAATTGCTGGTGCGGGCCAATACCCAACTGGGACGCGCACAAGGCGGCGAAGCGGGGGGTGCGGCGAGTTTCAACGCGCTCCAGCAGCGGTTGGGGCGCAAGAGCGTCTCGACCAGGATGCTGCGCGACTACCCCGCCTTCGTGCGCCTCTATGACGTCATGCTCGCCGACGGCACGGATTGGCGCGAGCACCCGTGGAAGTTGCGCCGCGCAACTTTGGAGGGGCTGATGGCGCGGCTGCCGGAGAGCCATTTCGATCTGTCCGCGCTGGTCGAGGCGGAGGATTTCGCCCACCTCGCCCGCATCCGCGACACCGCGCGCGACGAGGCGATCGAAGGCCTGATGCTCAAGCACCGGGAGAGCGCCTATGTCGCCGGACGCCGCGCCGGACAGTGGTTCAAATGGAAGCGCGATCCGCTGCTGATCGACTGCGTGCTGATGTATGCCCAGCGCGGCAGCGGCAAGCGCAGCAGCTTCTATTCCGATTACACCTTCGGCTGCTGGGCGGGCGACCCTGATGCCGGAGCCGAGCTGCTCCCCGTGGGCAAGGCCTATTCGGGCTTCACCGATGCCGAGCTGAAGCAGCTCGACCGCTTCATCCGGCAGAACACCATCGCCAAGTTCGGCCCCGTGCGCGAGGTGACGCGGGCGCTGGTGTTCGAGGTGGCATTCGATTCGGTCCACACCAGCAAGCGCCACAAGAGCGGCCTCGCCATGCGCTTCCCCCGCATCCACCGCATCCGCTGGGACAAGCCCGCGCATGAGGCGGACCGGATCGAGGGGTTGAGGGCGTTGATAAAGGACTGAGCGCGGCGTAACTCACCCTCACACCAAAGGGAGAGTTCCATGTCCTATGCCACCGCTGCGCTGGCCACCTATGCCAATATGCTCGGCACGCTCGACAACCTCGTCGTCAAGGCGAGCGCGCATGAAAAGGGCGCCGCGCTGCTGCAGGCGCGGCTGGCCGAGGACATGTTCCCGCTCCACACCCAGATCCGCTTCACCATCGCGCAGGTGCTGATCGCGCTCGACCGGTTGGGCAATCTCGGCCTCACTCTCGACGAGAGCGAGATCACCAGCTTCCCCGATGCCCGCGCGCGGATAGCCGCGGCGCGCGATCTGGTGATTGCGACCGATCCCGCCACCTGGCCCTCCGCGGGCGATACCGTGGAATTCGATCTGCCCAATGGCATGGCCTTCACGATGCAGGCACACGAATATTGCCGCGACTGGGCGACCGCGCAGTTCTATTTCCACCTGATGAGCGTCTACGCGATCCTGCGCGCCGAGGGCGTGCCGATCGGCAAGGCCGACTACGTGCCCTACATGATGAAATATCTGAAGCAGCCCGCAGGAGCCTGAGGTCACCCCCCATGCACCGCTACGATCCCGCCCGCCAACGCCTCGCACTCGGCCTTGCCGGGCTGGCGGGGCTGGTGGATGCGACCGGGTTCGTGGTGGCGGGGGGCTATTTCACCTCCTTTATGTCGGGCAACACCACCCGCATGGGGGTGGAGCTGGTGGAGCGTCCCGCGCTGGCGCTGGCGCCGCTGGGGCTGATCGGGTGCTTTCTGGCAGGCGTGATTGGCGGTGCCATGGTCGGCAAGCGGGTTCGCGGGCGGCACAAGCGGGTGCTGCTCGGACTGGTCGCCATCATGCTGGGCGCAGGCGCGGGATTGCTGGCGGCGGGCCTGCCGCTGCCGTTCCTCGCGCTGTCGGCGATGGCGATGGGCTGCGCCAATAATGTCTTCGTGCGCGACGGGGAGGTGACTGTCGGCGTGACCTACATGACCGGCGCGCTGGTGCGCTTCGGGCAGGGCATTGCCGCCAGACTGGCAGGCGAGCCGCTGACGTCAACGCGCGGTTATGGCCTGTTGTGGAGCGCGCTGGCGACCGGCGCGGCGGCGGGCGGGGCCTTGTGTGTGGCCGCGCCGCTGCTCGCGGCAGGCCTCGCCGTCTGTTCTGCGCTGGTCTTGTGGGGGTTCGCCTTCAGGGTCGAGCGCTAGAGCGTTACTGCCAGCACCTTCTGACGCGCGGTTCCGCCACGCTCCAGCACCACCCGCGAGGGCGCCAGCCCGAGCGCCCGCGCCATCACCTCCAGCACCGCCTGATTGGCCGCACCCTTGTCGGCTGGGGCGCGCACCTTCACCAGCACGGCCTCGGGGGTGAGGGTCACGCTCTCCTCGCGCGCGCCGGGGGTGACCCTGACGGCGAGACGGCCCCGCGCATCAATCCGCGCCCGCAGCGCATCTGCATCCGGCAAAAGCGCCGGGGGACGCGCCATTATTGCCCGAGCGCCGCCGCCACAGCCTCGGCATGGTGCCTGGCGTTCTCGGCATAATGCGCCACGCCGATGCGCATGCCGGCAATCGCAGGTTCGGGCAGATCGCGCATCTTCACCGCCGGACGCCCCGCCCACAGCTCGCGCTCACCCATCACCTTGCGCTCGGTCAGCATCGCGCCCGCGCCGAGCATCGCGTCCGAGCCGATCACCGCCTTGTTCATCACGATGGCGCCGAGACCCACGAAACCGCGATCATGGATCGTGCAGCCGTGCACCATCGCCATGTGGCCGATCAGCACATCGTCGCCAATCACCAGCGGACAGCCATCGGGATCGCCCGGACGCGGCGGATCGCAGTGGAGCACGCTCCCGTCCTGGACATTGGTGCGCTCCCCGATGCGGATCGAGAAGACGTCGGCACGCAGCACGCAATTGTACCAGATCGACGAACCCGCCCCGATCTCGACATCACCGATGATGGTGCAGCCGGGTGCGATGAAGGCGCTTTCGTGGATCCTTGGCGTCTTGCCGTGGATCGGGATGATGTTGACACCGGGGCGCGTGGTCATGGCTGGTTCTCCCATTGCTCTCGGGTGATGGCGTATTGGATGAACGGTTCCGGATCGGCCGGATCGGTAAAGTCGAGGTCCGCGCGTCGCAGCATGCCAAGCTTCTCCATCAGCCGCCAGCTACCAACGTTGGCCTCGCAGGTCAGGGCGACAATTCGCGGCGCGGCGTGGGCGGAAAAGCCCCTGTCCACCACCGCGCGCATCGCTTCATGGGCATAGCCCCGCCGCCAGCGGTCCTCGCGCACCAGCCAGCCGATCTCGGCATCGCCGGGATTGGGCGCGAGCGGATGGTCGACCCGCTTCATCCCGCAATGGCCGACGAACTCGCCGGTCTCGCGCTCCCACATCATCATGAAGCCGAACCCGTCGGATTCCCACAGCGCCTGCGTGCGGGCGTGCTTTTCGGCGATCGCCTCGCGGGTCTTCACCCCGCCGAGGTGCCGCATCACCGCGGGCGTGTTGAGATGGCGCAGCTGCAGGTCGATATCGCCGGGTGCGATCTGCCGCAGTTCAAGCCGCTCGGTTACGAGAACCGCGTCACCCATTCAGCAGGCGGGCGACGTGCGCTGCGTGATAGGTGAGCACCCCGCTGCATCCCGCGCGCTTGAAGGCGATGAGCTTTTCCAGCACCAGCGCATCGCGGTCTCCGATCCCGGCGGCCTGCGCGGCTTCGATCATCGCGTATTCGCCGGAGACCTGATAGGCGAAGACCGGCACGTCGAAGCGCTGCTTCACGCGGTAGATGATGTCGAGATAGGCAAGGCCCGGCTTCACCATCACCGAATCCGCGCCCTCCGCGATATCGAGCGCAACTTCGCGCATCGCCTCGTCGGCATTGGCGGGGTCCATCTGGTAGGCCTTCTTGTCGCCCTTCAGCAGCCCGCCGCTGCCCACCGCATCGCGGAACGGGCCATAGAAGGCGCTGGCATATTTGGCGGCGTAGCTCATGATCTGGACATTGGGATGCCCGTTCATCTCCAGCGCCATGCGGATCGCGTGGATGCGGCCGTCCATCATGTCCGACGGGGCGATGATATCCGCACCCGCATTGGCCTGATTGACCGCCTGATCGACCAGCACGGCAACCGTCTCGTCATTGATGACATAGCCTGCATCATTGACCAGCCCGTCCTGCCCGTGGCTGGTATAGGGATCGAGCGCGACGTCGGTCAGCACGCCGATGGCATCGCCGCAGGCGTCCTTGATCGCGCGGATCGCCTGGCACATCAGGTTGTCGGGATTATGCGCCTCGGCCCCGTCATCGGAGCGCAGTTCGCGCGGGGTGTTGGGGAACAGCGCGACCACGGGGATGCCGAGATCGACCGCCTCTTTGGCGCGCGCGACAATCCCGTCGACCGACCAGCGGGATACGCCCGGCAGGGTCGCGATCGGCTCCTCGACGCCCTTTCCGGACGTCACGAACAGCGGCCAGATCAGATCGCCGGGGGTCAGCACGGTTTCGCGGTGCAGCGCGCGGCTCCACCCATGGGCACGGGTGCGACGCAGGCGGGTGTTGGGATAGCTTCCAGTCATGGGCGCAAGACTTACGCCGATAATCGGCTGGACGACAAGCTCTCGTTACAGTGCGCGGCCTAGAGCTTGCCCTTGCGGGCCACGTCGACCTTTTCGATCTCGCGATCGGGTTCCTGCGCCTCGCCCGCCTGCGGGGCGAGCTCCTCGAGCGCCTTGCCCGCCTCGATCTCCTTCAGCAGCATCAGCTGGCGGCGGAAATCGATCAGTTCGGTGCCGGACAGCTCGGCGCGGGTGACGAAGGCGACGCTGGAGGGATTGATCACGCGCCCGCCGCGATACATCTCGTAATGGAGGTGCGGGCCGGTCGAGAGGCCGGAGGAGCCGACATAGCCGATCACCTGGCCGCGGCGCACCTGCATCCCGGCACGCACTGCCATCGCGCTCATGTGGCAATAGCGCGTCGACAGCCCGCCGCCATGCTCCAGCCGCACCGCGATGCCGCAGCCGCCCGAACGACCGGCCGAGGTCACCCGCCCGTCCGAAGCCGCGACGATCGGCGTGCCCCAGCGCGCCTTGAAATCGATCCCGGCGTGCATCCGGGTGTAGCCGAGGATCGGGTGACGGCGCATCCCGAAGCCCGAAGTGATCGGCCCCGGCACCGGCGCCAGCAGTCCGCGGCGCTGTTCGCCAACGCCCGAGGCCTCGTAGAAGCGCCCGTCGCTGCCCCAGCGCATCAGCTGGGTGCGCGGCTTGCCGCCGCGATCGACCCCGGCATAGAGCAGCTTGCCCGCCTGCCGTTCGCCGGTCGCGGCACGGCGATACTCGACGATCACGTCGAATTCGTCGCTCGGGCGCAGCTCGCGGTCCATGTCCATCTGCGCGTCGAGCGTCTTGAGATATTCCTGCACCGCGCTCGCCGGAACGCCTGCCTGGCGCATCGAGCGGTAAAGGCTGCTGCCGATCGAGCCGCGCACCCGCAGCGGGGTGGCATCGACGCGGATGACATTGCGCTTCAGCGCCAGCGGGCCATTGGGCATCACCGGCGTGCCATCCGGCAGGGTCTCGCCCACGCCCGGACGGGTCAGCTCCAGCTCGAGATCGAAGCGCGCCCGGAAGGCGAGGCTATCGAGCGGGCGCGGCTCGCCGGGGGCAGGGCGGCGGCCGAGCAGCACATCCATTTGCGTGCCGGGGGTAATCTCGCCCAGCGGCACGGCTCCGCCCACCAGAGCGGCGGCGCGGTCCACATCGCCCGAGGAAACGCCCGCACGGCGCAGCATCGAGGCAAAGCTGTCGCCCGGCGCGAGCGTCACGACCAGCTGGATCTGCGGCCGCTCCGGCGCGCTCTTCAGCGGCACGACCTGCGCGGTCGGCCCCATGCGGCGACCCGAATCCGCGCCCAGCGCCAGCGGCAGGATCATCTGGCTGCGCAGCTCGCTGTGCACCTCCTCGTCCTGCGGCATGGAGGGGCGCGCTTCGAGCGGGGTGAGATCGGGCCAGAAAGCGAGCGCGAGCGCACCGAGGCCGACCATCGTGCCGAGCCCGCGAAACCAGCGGCGGCTGCCGACATTCTCGGCCAGATCAGGCGCGAGATCGAGCTTGTCGAACCACGCCGAGGCCGCCTCGCGCCACGCCTCGTAGCCCTCGCCCAGTCCGCCCAGCTGCGCGCGCAGGCGGGTCTTGGCCTTCTGGGCCGCGCTCGGCGGGGCGAGCTTGCGGGAATTGCGCAGATAGGGCAGCAATTCGCGCGCGGTTTCGGGATCGATCACGGGGCCAGCCGGCAGGGGGGCAGGCAGCATCGGGGGCACGGCGCCGCGCGGGCCAGCACCCTCGCCGGAGCCGTCCTCGCCCTCGGGCAGATCCTCGAGATTGCGCGCGTGATCCAACAGTCCTGCCCCGGGCACCGCGCATCCCGTGCGGACGCGCCCGGCTGTGCCTTGTCCCATTTCTCTGCCCGATCAAAGTAAATCCGGCGTTAACCAGCGATCAAATGTGTCCCGGGTGCGATAAGGCGTTGTCCCTAGGTGGCTGCCCCGTCCACCTTGCCCCGCTGCACCAAGCCTGCAAGAACCGCGCGGTCGTGACATTGCCCAACCCTCCCCGCCCGGCCGAAGACGCCCGCGTGCGCGCCGTGCTGGGGCCGACCAACACCGGCAAGACGCACCTCGCGATCGAGCGGATGTGCGGCCACTCCTCCGGGATGATGGGCTTTCCGCTGCGGCTGCTGGCACGCGAGGTCTATGACCGGGTGCGCGCAATCAAGGGCGACAATCAGGTCGCGCTGATCACTGGCGAGGAGCGGATCGAGCCGCCGCAGGCGCGCTATTTCCTCTGCACCGCCGAAGCCATGCCGAGGACGCGCGGCGAACACGCCTTCGTCGCGCTCGACGAGGCGCAATTGGGCGCGGACCCGGAACGCGGGCACATCTTCACCGATCGTCTGCTCCACGCACGCGGGCGCGAGGAGACGATGATCCTCGGCAGTGCCACATTGGAACCGATGGTGAAGGCGCTGATCCCCAAGGCGGAGATCACCAGCCGCCCGCGCTTTTCAACCCTGAGCCATGCGGGCGTGTGCAAACTCTCGCGCCTGCCCAAACGCAGCGCGGTGGTCGCCTTCTCGATTGAGCAGGTCTACGCCATGGCCGAAGCCTTGCGGCGTTTCCGCGGCGGGGCAGCGGTGGTGATGGGCGCGCTTTCGCCCGAGACGCGCAACAAACAGGTCGCGATGTTCCAGGCGGGCGAGGTCGATTACATCGTCGCCACCGACGCCATCGGCATGGGGCTGAACCTCGATCTCGATCATGTCGCCTTCGCCTCGCTCAGCAAGTTCGACGGGCGGCGCAAGCGTCGCCTCACGCCTTCGGAAATGGCGCAGATCGCGGGACGCGCCGGGCGGCACCAGCGCGACGGCACCTTCGGAACGCTGGCTGGGACGGGCAAGGGTGACGGAGAGCCGCTCGCCTTGACCGACGAGGAAGTCTACGCGATCGAGGAACACCGCTTCGCGCCGCTCACCCACCTGTTCTGGCGCGATGCAGATCCCCAGTTCGACAGCCTGCCCGCGCTGATCGCCGATCTCGAGGCGCGGCCCGACAAGCCGGTGCTGAAAGCCGCGCCCGAAGCGATCGACCTCGCCGTGCTGCGCCGTCTGGCGGGCGAACCGCTGGCGGCTTCGGTGCGCGGGGCAGGCGCGGTGCGGCGGTTCTGGGAGGCCTGCTCGCTCCCCGATTTCCGCAGCCTCGGCATCGAACAGCACGCGCGCTTCGTTGCGCGCTTGTGGGATGACCTCTCAGGCGGCTATCTCGGCGCCGATTTCGTCGCCGCGCGCATCGCCGAGCTTGACCGGATGCAGGGCGACATCGACACGCTGCAAGGGCGGATCGCCGCGATTCGCAGCTGGGCTTACATCTGCCAGCGGCCCGATTGGGTGCTGGCACGCGACGAAATGGCCGCACGCGCACGCGCGGTCGAGGCGAAGCTTTCGGATGCGCTGCACGCGCGGCTGACCGAGCGCTTCGTCAACCGGAGGACGACACTCTTGATGAAATCGCTGGGGCAGGACGCGGGCGCTCTGCCCGTCACGCTCGAACCCGATGGCCACCTCACCGTGGAGGGCGAGAGCATCGGACGGCTCGAAGGCTTCCGTTTCCATGTCGACCCGAACGCGGGCGTGGCCGACCGGCGGATGCTGCTCGCCGCGGGCGAGAAGGCGCTGCCTGCGCTGCTGGCGGAACGTGCCGAGTGGCTGCTGACGCAGGGCCTTGGCGAGCTGGCCATTTCCGGCGGTGCGATCCGTTGGCAGGACCGCGCGCTCGCCGAGATCACCTTCCCCGGCCAGCCGGGCGCAGGCCATTTCGGCACGCCGCGCCTCGTGTTGACGCGCGATGTCGCGCTGCTTCCCGATGCCGCCAAGGCCAAGCTCGAAGCAGGCCTTGCCGCGTGGCTCGACAAGGAGCTCGAACCGCTCGCCCCCTTGCGCAAACTGGCTGATGCCGCGCGCGATCCCGAGGCCGGCTCGCAAGCGCGGGCGCTGGTGATCACGCTCATCGAAGCGCGCGGGGTGATCAGCCGCGAGGATGCAGGGCTTGAGAACCTGCCCAAGGAAATGCGCCCCTATCTGCGCAAGCTTGGCGTCACCTTCGGCGCGCTCGACATTTTCGATGCACCGCTGCTGAAGCCCGCCCCGCGCCGCCTGCTCCATGCGCTGGGGCTGGACAAGCGCGCGGTGCAGGAATCGATGCTGCCGGTGCTGGCCGAAGGGAGCTGGGCCAAGGGCCGCCTTCCCGCCGGATACCGCTATGCCGGAAGCCAGGCGATCCGCGTCGATCTGGCCGAGAAGATACTGCGCGCCGCCTTCGATGCCCGCGCCGTGGTGACCACCGCCCACCCCAAGGAGCGCAACCTGCCGTTCCGGCTCGACCTGTCGCTCGCCGTGTCGATCGGACTGGAGCCGGAGAATGCCCGCCGCCTGCTCGGCAGCGCGGGCTTCCGCTGTGAACGCGCGCGCGCGCTGCCCGAAGGGGCCCACGGCGCGCCCGCGCCTGATCGCTGGTACTGGCGTCCGCGCCGTCCGGGCGAGACTCAGGACCGGCGCGGCGAGCGTCGGCATGGCGAGCGCTCGAAGTCGCGGCCCGAGGGTGAGCGCAAGCCTCGGCCCGAGGGCAAGCAGCCCGACAAGCGCCAGGACCGCCGTCCGCAGCAGGGCAAGCCCGGCGTGAGCCAGCGCCGCGATCAGCGCCCTGCGCCCAAGGTGGATACCGGCCCGGCCCGCGCCGGCGGAGCCTTCGACAAGCTCGCGGACCTGCTCAAGGGATGAGCGCAGCAGCGTCGATCAGGATCGACCGGCTGCTCGTCTACCTGCGCTTCGCCCGCACGCGCTCCGCCGCTGCCGCGATGATCGACGCCCACGCGGTGCGCCGCAACCGCGCCCACGTGCTGCGCGGTGCCGAACCCGTACGCGTCGGCGATGTGCTGACACTGGCGATCGGCGGCGGGGTGCGGGTCATCACCATCACCTCCCTGCCCGACCGGCGCGAATCTCCGGCGCTGGCCTGTTCCCATTATCGCGAGGTTGACGCTGACGGGCTTGACCCTAAAGGGCAAATGACCATAGCAGCATCGCCTCTTGCGGTTGGTGTGCCAGCCGCTGATTCCGAAGTTGATCATCTGAAAGAGCCGCAATGACTTACGTCGTCACCGAAGACTGCATCAAGTGCAAGTACACCGACTGTGTGGAAGTGTGCCCGGTCGATTGCTTCTACGAAGGCGAGAACATGCTGGTGATCAACCCCAGCGAATGCATCGATTGCGGCGTGTGCGAGCCGGAATGCCCGGCCGAGGCGATTCTGCCCGATACCGAGGACGGGCTGGAGAAGTGGCTCGAACTCAACACCAAGTATTCGGCGGTGTGGCCCAACATCACCAGCCAGAAGTCCCCGCCCGAAGATGCCGATGCGCACAAGGGCGAGAAGGACAAATTCGAGAAGTTTTTCAGCGAAGCGCCGGGCGAAGGCGACTGATATTGCTAGGCTGTCTGCCAATCTGCGAAGATTGGCGGATGCGTGCAATCGCCGACTCGCAATTTTGTTGCGGGTGTGCTATATAATCCGCGACCGTGTCGGCCCGGGCTCTTGCCGGGGCGCGGCGCAGGCGTTGAAACCAGGAAGGCCGCCCACCAGCAACCCCCCTCAGGATGATCGAACCCGGTGCTTTTGCCTCACCCCCGAGGCAGGGTCGCGCCGCCGGGAAGATTGTCCCTCTCCCCTTGCTGGATGGCCCACAGAAAGGAACTTGCATGGCAAGCACCGCAAACGCATTCACCGTCGGCGATTATGTTGTTTACCCGAAGCACGGCGTGGGCCGCGTGATCGAGCTCCAGAGCGAGGAAATCGCCGGGATGCAGCTCGAACTCTATGTGCTGCGCTTTGAAAAGGAGCGCATGACGCTCCGCGTGCCGGTCAACAAGGTCGAATCGATCGGGATGCGCAAGCTGTCGTCGGACAAGACGCTCAAGCAGGCGATGGAAACCCTCAAGGGCAAGCCCAAGGTGAAGCGCACCATGTGGTCGCGCCGCGCGCAGGAATACGAAGCGAAGATCAACTCGGGCGACCTCGTGTCGATCGCCGAAGTGACCCGCGATCTGTTCCGTCCGGAAGACCAGCCCGAGCAGTCCTATTCGGAACGCCAGATCTTCGAAGCGGCCTCCAGCCGTCTCGCCCGCGAACTCGCGGCCATGGAAGAGACCGACGAGCCGACCGCACTCGGCAAGATCCTCGACGTGTTGCGTGAACACGCGCCGCAATATTACGATACCGCCGAAGAAGCGTAAGACGCCTTCGTCCGGACACGACATCAAGGGCTGCCCCATGGGGCGGCCCTTTTTGTTTGCGCTGGATAATCGCTAGGTGTATTAGGCGAGCAATACGCTATACCCAGCAAGGGGAGAGACCCGCATGTCCGCACTGTTGCCCAAGAAAATCATCGCCCTGTTCGCCGCCGCATCCGCCATCGCGCTGGCGGGGTGTGACGGCGCGGATGTCGAAATCAACGGCCAGAAGGGCGTGCCCCTCTCGGAAATCGAAATCGCCGGTGCTCCGCCGGAAAAGGTGTTCCTGGCTTCGGGCGACAATGTCATCGTCACCGAGGGCGAGACCTTCGCGATCAAGGTCGAGGGCAGCGACACCGCGTCCTTGCGCTTCGTGCGCGATGCGGAGCTGATCGGCATCACCCGCGAGGACGGGTGGAACGGTGACAACAAGGCCACCATCCGCATCACCATGCCCGCGCCCAAGGAAGTGATCATCGGCGGCAGCGGCACGGTCACCACCCCGTCGCTCGCCAGCGAGGCGCAGATCAATATCGGCGGCAGCGGCACGGTGGAATTCGCCAAGTTCTCCGGCACCACCCTGGCGATCAACATCGGCGGCAGCGGCACAGTGAAGGGGGCCGGCACCACTGAGGAGCTCGACATCCTGATCGGCGGTAGCGGCGACATCATCATGCCGGGCCTCAAGGCGGATCAGGCCGATATCACCATCGGCGGGCGCGGCGATGTGACCTTCGCGTCGGACGGCACGGTCGAGGCCAATATCGGCGGGGCAGGCGATGTGAAGGTCTCGGGGACTGCCAAGTGCACCGTCAACGCGATGGGCTCGGGCACGCTCACCTGCACGCCGACCGGCAGCGGGGCGAGCGCGGCGATCCCTGCGGCGCCTGCGGCACCGGCGGCTCCGGCAAAACCCGCCGAATAGGATTTGCATTCCGGCAAGGCGCGGGCGAGATAATGCGCCCATGACCATGCACACCCTGCGCCTTGCTGCGCTCGCCCTTGTCGCCGTCACCTTGCAGGGCTGCATTGCCCGTGCGGCGGTGGATGTGGTGACCTTGCCGGTGCGCGCCGTCAGCGCCGGGGTGGATGCGGCCACCACCAGCCAGTCCGAAGCGGACGAAAAGCGCGGCCGCGCCATCCGCAAGCGCGAGGAACGCATCGGCGAGATCGAGCGCGACTATGCGCGAGCCATGGAGCGCTGCGGCGACGGCGACGACGAGGCCTGCGACCGCGCGCAAAGCCTCAAGGCCGAACAGAAGGCGCTGCTGGAGGCCGGGCCGGAGGAGCGGGACGATTGATTTTGTGATCGCGCTGTTGCGCGATGCTGACCGCCCGCCCCGCCTCCCCGCCCGGCCACCAATAGTGCCACTATGTTATGGTGGCCGGGCGGGGAGGCGGGGCGGGCGGTTAGACGCTCATCACGCCGCTGCGCGCCGCAGCCGATCATTGATCGCACGACCAACGCCCTGTTCCGACACCGGAGCGATGGCAATGCGCGATTGCGGAGCGCGCGCCGCCTCGTGCAGGCAGGCATAGAGCCGCGATGCTGCCTCATTGACGTCACCACCCGCCGACAGCGTGCAGTCACCTGCCACCGCGCCGAAACCGATCAGGAACTCATCCGGCGCGGCCTCGGTCGCGTTCAGGCGAACAGGCTTTCCGGGCGCATAGTGGCTGGCGAGCTGACCCGGAGCTTCGATGCCGCTTCCCGCGCCCTTCACGCCCAGTTGCAGCGGCCCAGGGCGCAATTCCTCCACGCTCCCGTCGGCGCGCACCGCGACGATGGTCGATTCCACCCCCGCCGTGGTCGGCCCGCCATCGAGCACCATTGCGATCCGCCCATCCAGCGAGGCGAGGACGTGATCGGCGCAGGTCGGGCTGATGAAGCCGCTGCGGTTGGCAGACGGCGCGGCGAGCGGGAAATCGAGCAGCTCAAGCAACGCCCGCATCGCCGGATGGGCCGGAGCGCGCAGCGCCACCGTCGGCAGACCAGCTGTGACCGCGGCCGCCAGCCCGGCATCGGCCCGGCGCGGCAGAACCAGCGTCAGCGGCCCGGGCCAATGGGCCTCGGCCAGCGCCAGCGCCGTATCGGAGAAGTCGGCAAAGCGCTGCGCCTGTTCCGCCCCCGCCACATGGACGATTAGCGGATTGAAGTCCGGACGGCCCTTGGCGGCGTAGATCCTTGCGACCGCTTCAGGGCAATCGGCGCGGGCGGCGAGGCCGTAGACCGTCTCGGTCGGCACGGCGACCAGCCCGCCTGATTCGAGGATCTGCGCCGCTTTTGCGATCCCGTCGGCATCTGCCAGCCGCACTTCCGTAACGTTCTTGCCGCTCATGCTGCGGCGCTATATTCGTTTGCCCGCCCTGCCAAGTGCGCGGGGCCTTTCCAAATCCGAAGGACGCCCCCGAAGTGACCCCCTTTACCCCGCCGACCGCCGACCAGTTGCTCGCCATCCGCGTCAATGCCGGGATCGACGAGCTCGCGCAGACTGAACGTTTCGCCCATGCCGAATCCGATCTGGTCGAAGCGATTGTCGCCGGTGTCGGCCAGTTCGCCGCCGGAGAATTCGCACCGCTCAATCGCAAGGGCGATCTGGAGGGCGCGAAGCTCGAAAACGGCGTCGTGCGCCTGCCCGAAGGGTTCGAGGCCGCCTATCACGCCTATGTCGAGCAGGGCTGGAACGCGATTGCATCGCCGGCCGCGCATGGCGGGCAAGGCCTGCCCTTCACGCTCGCCTGCAATGTGCTGGAGAACCTCGGCGCCGCCAACATGGCCTTCACCTTGCTCCCCATGCTCAGCGTCGGCGCGATCGAGGCGCTGGAGCACCACGGCTCGCCCGCCCAGCAGGCGATGTATCTGCCCAAGCTGGTGAGCGGCGAATGGTCGGGCACGATGAACCTGACCGAGCCTGCCGCGGGGAGCGATGTCGGCGCGCTGCGCAGCACCGCCGAGCCGATCGAGACCGGCCCCCACGCGGGCAAGTACACAATCACCGGACAGAAGATCTACATCACCTGGGGCGAGCATGACCTCGCCAGGAACATCATCCATCTGGTGCTGGCCCGCCTGCCGGGTGCGCCGGAGGGCTCGCGCGGCATTTCGCTGTTCGTGGTGCCCAAGTATCACGTGAACGCCGACGGCAGCCTCGGTCCGAAGAACGATCTTCGCTGCGTCAGCCTTGAACACAAGCTCGGCATCAACGCCTCGCCCACCTGCGTGATGAGCTACGGCGATAATGGCGAATGCATCGGCGAGCTGGTCGGCCAGCCCAACAAGGGGCTCGCGGCGATGTTCACGATGATGAACAATGCGCGCATCAATGTCGGCAATCAGGGCGCGCAGATTGCCGAGCGGGCGACCCAGCAGGCGCTCGCCTATGCGCGGGACCGGGTGCAGTCCGCCCGCGCCGGTTCGCCCGACAAGAACCCGGTGGCGATTATCGAACATCCCGACGTTCGCCGCATGATCCTGCGCATGAAGGCCCTGACCGAAGGCGTGCGCGCGCTGCTCTATTACTGCGCCGGGCAGGTCGATCGCGGCAATCTGGGTGACGAAGCCGCGAAGGCGCGCGCCGAGATCGTCGTCCCGCTGATCAAGGCGTGGGGCACGGATGTCGGCGTCGAGGTTTCGGGCCTCGGCATCCAGATCCACGGCGGCATGGGCTTTGTCGAGGAAACCGGCGCCGCCCAGCACTGGCGCGATTCGCGCATCGCCCCGATCTATGAAGGCACCAACGGCATTCAGGCCGCCGATCTCGTGACCCGCAAGCTCGGGCTCGATGGCGGGGAGGCGATCCTGGGCCTGTTCGACACCATCGCGCGCGAAACCAGCGAGGAGCCGGCCCTGTGCGCCTTGGCCCGCGACTGCGCCCGCGTGGCGCTGTGGATGCAGGACGAGGCCAGCCTTGATGATCGGCTGGCCGGAAGCGTTCCATTCTGCACCATGGCCGCCGTCGCGGTGGCGGGTTGGCAGCTGATGAAGCAGGTCGAAGCCGTGGCAGCGGGGGCAGCACCCGAACTCGCATCGATCAAGCCGGTGACCGCGCGCTTCTTCTTTGATCGCATCGTCCCCGAAGCGGCCGGGCTCGAAGCCTCCGCCACGGCCGGGGCCGATCTGCTCTACGCCCTGCCCGCCGAAGCGCTGGTCGGCTGAGATGGACGCGGGGGGAGAGCTGGCCCGGATCGCTGCCGCGCTGGAGCGGCTCGCGCCCCCTGCCCTGCCGCCGACTGACTGGCTCGCCCATCCCGCCTATCTCTGGGCGAACGGCACGGTGCAGGCCGTTCCCGCGCTTGATGCCCTGCCGCTGGATGCGCTTCACGGGATCGACGCGCAGAAAGCCACGGTGCACGCCAATTGCGCGCGTCTGGCGACCGGCGCGGCGGCGCATGACACCTTGCTCTGGGGCGCGCGCGGGATGGGCAAATCGGCGCTGGTGCGCGCGGCTGTGGCCGATGTGCATCGCGAGAGCGGCGGCGCGCTGGCGCTGGTGCAGATCGCGCCCGGCAGCCTTGCCAGCTTCCCCGCGCTTATCGCGCAGCTCGCGGGCCAACCCCGCGCGTTTCTCCTATTCATCGACGATCTCGGCTTTGGCGAGGACGGGCGGGCGGAAATGCTCGCCCTCAGAAGCCTGCTCGACGGCGGCATCGCCCCGCGTCCGGCACATATCAGGATCGTGGTGACTGCCAATCGCCGCGCGATTGTCGAGCGCGAGGATACCAGCACCGCCATCCACGAACGCGACGAGCGCGACGATGCGCTGGCACTGGCAGACCGCTTCGGGCTGACGCTGGGCTTCCACCCGGCGGACAAGGACACCTATCTCGCGATCCTGGCGGGCTATCTCGCCCCGCTTGGCCTCGGCTTCGATGCGGAGGAGGCGATGGCCTTCGCAATCCAGCGCGGCAACCGCTCGGGCCGCACCGCGCTGCAATTCGCGACAGAGATCGCCGGGCGCGCCGGAAAGAGGCTTTAGGGTTTCAGACCCCCGACCCCGCCTCCCCGCCCGGCCACCATAACATAGTGGTACTATTGGTGGCCGGGCGGGGAGGCGGGGCGGCCAGAGGGAAGGAGCGTCTGCGCCACCAAAGGTGGCCGCAAACAAAAAGCCTTCAATTCACCTTCTGACCCGCCTGCTGGCGCAGGTAATCTTCCTCGAAGGCCGCGCGCGGGTCCTTCAGCCCCTTCAGCGCGGGGAGCTTCTCGCTCTTCAGACGCGCAATCGCCGCGGCGGGCGTGGCCGAGGGCGAACGCACGCGCCAGATGATCCCCGCTGTATCGTCCGACACCAGCAGCGCGCCGTCGCTCGCCCATTCCACCCAGGTCGGACGGCCGCGGGTGGTGCCATCGTCCTTGAGGAAGCCGGTCAGCACCGGCACCGGCTTGCCCGTCGGATTGCCGAACTTGTCGAAGGCGACATAGACCACGTCATAGCCCGAGGGCGGCTTGCGGTTCCACGAACCATGCCGCGCGATGAAGGCCCCGCTGGCGAAACCATCGCCCATCACATGGCCTTCCTTCACGAACACCAGCCCCAGCGCGGCCACATGGGGCCCCAGCGCATATTGCGGATTGCGGGTATATTCCTGCAGGAACTTGGGCATCGGCGCTTCGACCCGGCGATCGAAGTTGTTCTTGTAGTAGATCCACGGCCAGCCGTACTGCGCGCCCACCGGCACGTTGGTGAGATAATCGGGCACCAGATCCGAGCCGAGCATGTCGCGCTCGTTCACGGTGGTCCACAGCTCGCCAGTCCAGGGATTGAAGTCCATCCCGTTGGGATTGCGCAGGCCGACGGCATATTTGCGCTGGCGCTTGGTCTCGAGATTATACTCCCAGATCATGGCGCGGCCTTCTTCGACCTCCATGCCGGCCTCGCCGATATTGCTGACCGATCCGACCGCGACGAACAGGACCTTGCCATCGGGCGAAATCTCGACATTGCGCATCCAGTGGCCGCCGCCGCCGGGCAGGTCCATCAGCTCGGCAAGGGTGCCGGTGATCTTGGTGTCGCCAAGCGTATAGGGCACCGCCAGCAGGGCATTGTGATTGGCGACATAGAGCGTGCCGTCCTTCCAGCTCATGCCGGAGGGCGAATCGAGACCCTCTTCCAGCAGCACCGCCTTGACCTCGGCCGAGCCATTGCCATCGGCATCGCGCAGCAGCACGATCTGGTTGGGGCTGTCTCCGGTCGCCCCGGCTTCGCTCAGCAGCTTGTCGGCAATCCAGGCCTTGATCGCGTCCAGAAAACCGCCGCCGCCGCCAGCCTTGGGCGCGCGGGTGAGCGTGGCCAGCACATCGCCATTGGGCAGGGCATAGAGGATTCGCGGATGCTCCAGCCCCTCGGCAAAGCGCACGACTTCGAGGCCCTTGGCTGCCACCGGCGCCTCGTCCGCCTTCCAACCCACGGGCTTGGCGATCTGCACCGTCGGGAAGTTTTGCGGATCGCCTTCCTGCAACACCGGTTCGGTCCCGGCGACAGCGTCGACCGAGAGGTCTGCGGTGTCTCCGCGGCTGAGGAACCAGAAGGCTCCACCGGCGAGAAGACAAATGATGCCAAGGGCGATTGCGATTTTGCGGAAGATTGCCATGTGGGGGGAGATAGAGCCGCCCTGCGCGCGCGGCAACACGCAAGCTGTGAAGGCACCTCTTCCGATGTATGATTTCAAGCCCGCCGCCGATGCCGATCTTGGCGAAGTCTACCGCGATCTGTGCGCGGCCGCCGATGCGCTGACGGCGGGCGAGCCCGATGCGGTCGCCAACATGGCCAATGTCGCGGCGCTGCTGTGGGAGTTTCTGCCCGATCTGAACTGGGCGGGGTTCTACCGCGTTGGCCCGGCCAAGGACGGCGGCGCGGACGAGCTGGTGCTCGGTCCGTTTGTGGGCCGCCCGGCCTGCATCCGCATTCCCTTCGGCAAGGGCGTGTGCGGGACGGCCGCGGAAAGTCGCGCCGCGCAACTTGTGGAGGATGTGCACGCCTTCCCCGGGCATATCGCCTGCGATTCGGCGAGCGCGAGCGAGCTGGTGGTGCCGGTGCTGAGGGATGGCGCGGTGATCGCGGTGATCGATCTGGACAGCCCCACCCCGGCGCGCTTCACTGAGGCCGACGCCGAAGGGGTGACCGCGCTGGCGGCATTGCTCTCAGACCGCGTCTGAGCGGCCCGAAACGGGACACATCGCACAAGGCCTTTGGGGGCACGCCCGAGTCGATGGTAAGCTTTTGCTAACCATCAGCCGCGTCCGGCTGACTCAGGGGGAATTGCCCATGCCCAAGCTGATCTCGACTCTTCCGCTCGCCGCTATCGCGCTGGCCCTTCCGGCCGCGGTGCAGGCGCAGGATTACACCGGATTGCCGCCGCTCGCCCCGATGGCAGAGGTGGAAGTGCGCCAGCTTCCGCCCGAATATCGCACCGCGCCCGCTCCTGCTCCGATGAAGGTGACCGAGACGACGACGATCGTTGACGGGGTCGAGACCATCACCCGCACCCGCTACATCGCTGCGCCCGCGGCACCGGCAGCGGCGAATTATGCGCCTCCCGCCTATGCCCCCGTGGTGTTCGAGCGGCAGCAGTGGCTCGACGAATGCCGCCGCCGCACCAAGGGGCAGGACAAGGACGATACCGGCGCGATCATCGGCGGATTGCTCGGGGCGATTGCCGGGGGCTTTGCCGGATACGAAATCGCCGGCGTGGGTGACCGCGTGCTCGGCACCGTGCTCGGCGTCGGTGGCGGCGGGCTGATCGGCGGGTTGCTCGGCAGCCTGTTCGACGGCGATGATGACGAGGACCGCTACGACTGCGAGGCAGCGCTCGATACCTATCTGTCGGCCTACGGCACGCCCGGCACCCACATCGCTGCGCGCGAGATCCCCTATGCGCCTTATCCGATGAGCTACGGCTACCCGATGGCTTACGGCTATTACGCCCCACCGCCGCAGATGGTGATGGTGCAGGTGCGCCGCGATACGCCGCAGCAGGTGGTGGTGCGCGAGACTGTGCGCGAGGAGCGCTACACCGTCCCCGGCGCCACCCGCATCATTCCCGCGCCGCGCCCCAAGGGCAAGCTCCTGCGCAGCGACGACTGAGCGCTTCGCTCAATCAAAAAGCCCCGCAAAGTCGCGCGATACGACTTTGCGGGGCTTTTCTGTGTCTGTCAGCCGGTTGGAGTGATCAGAACTCGCCGCCGGTGAGGCGCTGACACACCAGATCGAGCTGATCGAGCGTGGTGTAGCGGATCGTGATCGTCCCCTTGCGCGGGTCCACCTCGGGCTTGATCTTTACGCCAAGGCCCAGAAATTCCTCAAGATGTTGCTGCACCGCGAGAATATCGGCGTTCTCGTTCAACGGCAGGGTGGGTTGGGCCTTGTGCTTGGCCGCCTCGCGGTTCGCCTTGCGGGTCAGACCCTCCATGTCGCGCACCGAGAGGCCTTCGGTCACCGCGATCTCGGCCAGATGCAGCGCATCCGGACGGCCGATCAGCGCGCGCACATGGCCGGTGGTGAGCTTGCCCTCCTCCACCCAGTCGAGCACGCGATCCGGCAGGGTCATCAGCCGCATCATGTTGGCGACGTGGCTGCGCGACTTTTCGACCATCTTGGCGATGTCGACCTGGATCATCCCCTCCTCCTCGGAGAGGCGGTGATAGGCGCGCGCTTCCTCGACCGGGTTGAGATCCTCGCGCTGGAGGTTCTCGATCAGCGCCAGCGCCATCACCTCGCGCTCGGTCAGCAGGCGGACGAGCGCCGGAATCTCGTGCAGCCGCGCCTTCTGCGCCGCGCGCCAGCGACGTTCACCGGCGACCAGCTGGTAACCCGTGCCTTCGGGGTGCGGGCGGACGATGATCGGCTGGATCACCCCGCGCGTGGCGATCGAGGCGGCAAGCTCGTTCAGGGCATTCTCGTCGAAATGCTTGCGCGGGTTGCCGGGCAGCGGCTTGATATTCGCCAGCGCAATCATCCGCAGCGATGCGCCCGAGGCGGTCGCCACCGGCTCGGCCGGCTCCTCGCGCCGCACCAGCGGTTCTTCGCGCCGGGTCTCGCCGAGAAGCGCCCCCAGCCCCTTGCCAAGCCGCCGCGGCTTCTCCGCCGAAGGACGGGAATTGACAGACAAATCAACGGGTTGTGTGGTATCGTCGCTCATGCGGCCTGTCTTTCTGCGGGAAACCGACCAATCAGCTCGCGCGCCAGCGACATATAGGCGCGGCTACCGGTGCAATGCTGGTCATAGATGAGTGCGGGGAGCCCGTGGCTCGGCGCTTCGGAGAGGCGGACGTTGCGCGGAATCACCGTATCGAACACCAGCCCGCCGAGACAATCGCGCACATCGTCGGACACCTGATCGGTCAGGCGGTTGCGGCGATCGAACATGGTCAGCGCCACGCCGATGATGCCGAGCCGCGGATTGAAGCGCTGCTGCACCTGATCCACCGTCTGGAGCAGCTGGCTGAGGCCTTCGAGCGCGAAGAACTCGCACTGTAGCGGCACCAGCAGCGTATCGGCCGCGCACAGGGCGTTGAGCGTCAGCAGGCCGAGGGAGGGCGGGCAGTCGATGAAGCAGATCTCGTGGCCCTTGTGGCTCTCCAGCGCCTGGCGCAGCCGCGAGGTGCGATCCTCCACCGACACCAGCTCGACCTCGGCGCCCGAAAGATCGACCGTTGCCGGCACGATATCGAGCCGCGGGATCGTGGTGGGCACGATGGCGCTGTCGAGCGCGACTTCATCGACCAGCAGATCATAGCTGGAGATTTCACGTGAAGCAGCGTGCACACCCAGCCCGGTCGAGGCATTGCCCTGCGGATCGAGGTCCACCAGCAGCGTGCGCCAGCCCGTCGCCGCCATCGCCGTAGCGATATTGATCGCGGTGGTGGTCTTGCCCACCCCGCCCTTCTGGTTGGCGATCGCGATGGTCAGCATGCTATCCGTCCTCCCGCGCGCGGGATTCCGGTTGAATCCGCAGCGCAATGCGCGTGTCAGGCCTTCACGATGATCCCGGCGTCGGAATCGGTCAAGGAATGTTTCACGTGAAACATTGCCCGAATCGAAGGCTTCAATGCCTCCAATTCCTGCGCCGCCGATCGTCCCTTGGGCAAGACATAGGCGGTGTGCCTTGTGGAGAAGGGTGCGGATAGCTCGAGAAGTTTGGGCAAAGGAGCAAAGGCGCGTGCCGAAATGGCGCGGGCGGCAAAGGGAGTAACCCGTTCGAGACGCTGCCCCTCGACCCTGCACTTGTGCAAACCCAGCGCGGCGATGGCCGATTCAAGGAATTCCACCCGCCGCGCACGCGATTCGACCAGCACCACGGGCATGTTCGGGCACAGGGCGGCGATCACGAGGCCGGGAAAGCCGGGGCCGCTGCCGAGATCGAGCCACGGCCCACCCGCATTTGCGCCCAATGTTTCACGTGAAACATTTTCGATGAGCTGGGCCGAATCAGCAATGTGGCGCTGCCAGATATGCGGCTCGGTGGCTTTGGCGATGAGGTTCTGGCGCTGGTTCTCCTCCAGCACCAGAGCGCCAAAGCGTTCCAGACGTGCCATTCCCGCCGCGTCGGTGAGCCCGGCAACATAGGCGCGGGCTTCGTCTTCCGTGGTAATCATGCGGCGCGCTGCCCGTCAGCAATACGGCGGCGGGCATGGACCAGCAGGGCCGAGAGCGCCGCAGGGGTCACCCCGGGAACCCGCCCAGCCGCTGCCAGCGTACCGGGTGCAGCCTTGGAGAGACGCTCGACCATCTCGTTGGAGAGACCCGGCACCTCGCCATAGGGGAAGTCTGCGGCCAGCGGCAGCGCCTCGCTCGCCCGCAGATCACGCAGCTCCGCATCCTGCCGCGCCAGATAGGGCGCATAGGCGGCATCCTCGGCCATTTCCTCGGCAAGCAGGGGATCGAGCGCGGTGACCTCCGCCAGCCACGGAGACAGGGCCTCGGGGTTCACCCCGTCATGCCGCAGCCATTCCGAGATAGGCTTCTCCCCATGATCGCGCCGCACGGGCAGGCCGAGATCGGCGAGTTCGCGGGCGTGGATCCGCTCAGAATGTTTCACGTGAAACATTGCGCGCAATTCTTCGCGCCGTTCCCACCATGCGCGGCGCTCTTCGCCAATGCAGCCCGCTTCAATGCCCAGCCCCGTCAGGCGGGTAGCGGCATTATTGGCGCGCAGGCGCAGGCGGTACTCGGCGCGGGCGGTGAGCATCCGGTAAGGCTCTGTTACGCCCTGAAGGGTAAGATCATCGACCATCACCGCGATATAGGCATTGGCGCGATCAAGCGCGGGCGCGGCCTTTCCGAGCGCCGCGGCAGCGGCTTCCAGTCCCGCCACAAGGCCCTGCGCGGCGGCTTCCTCGTATCCCGTGGTGCCGTTGATCTGCCCCGCGCAATAGAGCCCGGGGATGGCGCGGACCTGCAAATCCGGCGTCAGCGCGCGCGGATCGATATGGTCATACTCCACGGCATAACCCGGCTGCACGATCACCGCCCGTTCGCACCCCGGCATGGCGCGCACCACGGTCTCCTGTACATCGGTCGGCAGCGAAGTGCTGATGCCGTTGGGATAGACGAGGTGGGTGTCCAGCCCCTCAGGCTCAAGGAAGACCTGATGGCCTTCGCGATCGCCGAAGCGGTGGATCTTGTCCTCGATCGAGGGACAATAGCGCGGCCCCGCCGCCGCAATCGCGCCGGAGAACAGTGGGGAGCGGTGGAGATTGGCGCGGATTGCCTCGTGCCCCGCCTGGGTGGTGCGGGTAATCGCACAGAAGACCTGCGGATTGACGCGGGCGGGGGTAAGGTCGGACATGGTCCAACGCTCGCCGTCAGAGGGCTGTTCTTCGAGCACCGCCCAGTTGATCGTCCGCCCGTCTAGGCGCGGGGGTGTACCGGTCTTGAGGCGCGCCATGGGTAGATCGGCCCCGCGCAACTGCTGGGCGAGCCGCTTGGCAGCATTCTCCCCGATACGCCCGCCCTCGAAGCGCTCTTCGCCACGGAACAGCACGCCGCCGAGGAAGGTGCCGGTGCACAGCACCACGCGCGAGGCTTCGAGGATGGTGCCGTCCGCCAGTTCAAGTCCGGCAACGTGCCCGCCTTCGAGCATCAGCGCGGCGGCTTCGCCCTGAACCAGCGTCAGATAGGCCTGCTCGCGCACGATGGCCTGCACTGCCGCCTTGAAGCGCACCCGGTCAGCCTGCACCCGCGGGCCCCACACGGCGCTGCCCTTGGAACGGTTGAGCATCCGATAGTGGATCGCACCTGCATCGGCTGCGCGGCCGAGCACGCCGTCGAGCGCATCGACTTCCCGCACCAGATGCCCCTTGCCGAGGCCCCCGATCGCAGGATTGCAGCTCATCGCGCCGATGGCGTCGAGATCGAAGGAGACCAGCGCCGTGCGCGCACCCATCCGCGCCGAAGCGCAAGCGGCTTCGACCCCGGCGTGCCCGCCGCCGATGACGATGACATCGTACTGGTGCATGGGCGCGCAGATAGGCCCCGCGGGGCGGACAGTCAAAGCGGATTCCTTGGGGGTTACCCTGCGCGGCTCATTCGAAATGTTTGTGCTGCGCCCAGCTGCGCTTCCACGTGGAACATTTGAGACCAAATTTGCGGGCAATGTTTCACGTGAAACATTCGCGGACATTTTTGCAGGCAATGTTTCACGTGAAACATTGCGCGCAAAATGCGGCTCACTTGCCGATGCAGAAGCGTCCGAAAAGGGTGTCGAGCATGTCTTCGGTGGTGGCGCGGCCGATCAGCCGGTCGAAGGCGAGGCGTGCGCGGCGCAGTTCCTCGGCCACCAACAGCGGGTCTGACAGGCCACGCGCTCCGCCCAGTGCTTCTGCGGCCTCACCAAGCCGCGCGTGCTGGCGCGCGTTGAGCGCCGCTTGACCCGGCTTTGGCAGCGCCATGCGGGCGTCATCCACCAGCGCGGTCTTGAGCGCAACAAGCCCCTCACCCGTCGCCGCCGACACTGTAAATCGCGCCGCAGCCTTGGGCGCAAAGCCCTCGCGATCCGCCTGGGCCGCAATCTCCCAGGCACCCTGCGGCCCCTCTCCTTCCGGTCCGAGCCACAGCACCAGATCGGCGCGGTCAAGTTCGCCCAGAGCACGGTCGATCCCGATGGCTTCGATTTCATCCGCCAGTGCCCCGTCACGCAGGCCCGCCGTATCGACGAAAGTGAAGGGCACCCCGCCAATCGCAACCGAGCGCTCGATCACATCACGCGTCGTCCCCGCAATCGGGGAGGTGATCGCCGCCTCGCTTTCGATGAGGGCGTTGAACAAGGTCGACTTTCCCGCATTGGGCGGCCCGGCAAGGACCACGCGATAGCCCTCGCCCAGCCGTTCCGAACGCGGGCGGGAAAGCCAGTCAGCAATCTCCTGCCCCAATGCGCCAATGTTCCACGTGAAACATTCCGGAAGATCGGCGGAGTCTTCCTCGTCCGAGAAATCGAGCACGCCTTCGACCTCCGCCGAAAGCCCCAGCACGGTCTCGCGCCACGCCTCTACCTGCCGCGACAGCGCCCCGCCCGCGTTGGCCAGCGCCGCCGCCCGTTGCAGCTCGGTCTCAGCGGAGAGGAGATCGGCCAGCCCTTCGGCCTCGGCCAGATCGATCCGGCCATTGGCAAAGGCGCGGCGGGTGAATTCACCCGGCTCGGCCTTGCGCAGACCCGGGAGCGCTGCGAGCGCGCCCTCGATGGCCGCGATCACCGCCCTTCCCCCGTGGCAATGGAGTTCGGCCAGATCCTCGCCCGTCGCGGTGTTGGGCCCGGGAAACCACAGTGCCAGCGCCTCGTCGAGCAGCGCCCCCGAAGCATCGCGCAAACGCGCCAGCGAGGCCCTGCGCGGCTCCGGCACCCGACCGGCCAGCGCCACCAGCGCAGCGCCTGCCTGCGGGCCGGAGATACGGATAACCCCGATGCCAGCCGGCGGTGCGCCGCTCGATAGCGCGAAGATCGTCGGGGTCTCGCTCATCCGTGGTCAGTCGGCGCTTTTCTTGCCCGTCGCCGCCTTCATCCCGCTTTCGACAAAGCTCTGGAACATCTTCAGCCCCACCTGCCCCATCGGCGCCAGCGCCGAGGCATATTCCTGCAACTGCACCGGATTGGAGACCCCGCGCATCGCCTTGGTGATGTTCTCGACATAGAGATCATTGGCCGCGCTGACATCGGGCAGCCCGAGAAAGCTGCGGGCCTCTTCGGGCGTGCAATCCACTTCGATGGTGATCTTCATGAGCGCCGGTCTCCTCTCCCTGTCACCCCTCTCATTTGCGCTTGGCAGGGCCGCAAGGCAAGGGATAGACCAAGCATCAACCCCTTCAGGAGAGACCCATGAGCCTCAATGCCACGATCCCCACGCTGGACGGTGATGCCAGCTTCGGCGCCTATGTCGCGCAACCTGCCGGATCTGCACGCGGTGCGATCATCGTCATCCAGGAGATCTTCGGCGTGAATCCCGGGATCCGCCAGAAGTGCGACAAGCTCGCCGCCGAGGGCTGGCTGGCGGTCGCACCCGATCTGTTCTGGCGCTTGCAGCCGGGGATCGAGCTGGATCCCGATGTCCAGGCTGAGTTCACTCAAGCACTTGATTGGATGGGACAATTTGAACAGGACACGGGCATCCGCGATATTGAGGCGACGATCCACTACATCCGCCGCACCCTCGGCGTCGCCAAGGTCGGCTGCGTCGGCTACTGCCTCGGCGGGCGGCTCGCCTTCATGACCGCCGCGCGCACCGATATCGACGCCTCTGTCGGCTATTACGGGGTCGGCATTGACGGACTGCTAGGCGAGAAGCACGCGATCGCCCATCCGCTGATGCTGCACATTCCCACCGCCGACGGCTTTGTCCCGCCCGAGACCCAGGCCGCGATGCATACCGCGCTCGACGATCACCCCAGGGTGACCCTGCATGATTACGAGGGGCTCGATCACGGCTTTGCCACAGAAACCGGACTGCGCCGTCACGAGGAAGCCGCCACCCTCGCCGACAGCCGCACCGCCGCCTTCTTTGCGGACGCCCTTGCATGAGCGCCGGGCACTACGGACTCGCGCGCTGGCACGCCTATATGGAGAGCGAGGGCGATCCGGCCCTCCTCTCCGCGCTGATTGCCGATGATTGCGTGTTCCACTCGCCCGTGGTCCACACGCCGCAATCGGGCAAGCCGATCGTCATGGCCTACCTCCTCGCCGCAGCCGAAGTGCTGGGCAATGACAGCTTCCACTATGTCCGCGAGCTGGTGGACGGGGACGAGATGATGCTCGAATTCGTCACCGAACTGAACGGGATCAGCGTCAACGGGATCGACATCATCCGCTTCGGCGACGACGGGAAGATACATGATTTCAAGGTGATGGTGCGCCCCTTGAAGGCGATCAACACAGTGTGGGAGATGATGGGCGCGCAGTTGGCGAAGGCGAAGGGGTGACGCTCGTGTGGGCCGCAAAGGCCTGCACGAAGAAGTCGCGCACAGCCTGATCGATCGCCGCAGGCACATCGCCGCCCAACTCCGCGCTCATGGTGCGCAGCGCCTTGCCGAAATCGCGATCGTCGAAATAGCGCATCGGCCAGGCCGGGAAGGTCTGCTCGGCAATTGCCCGCTCCTCGATCACCGTTACCCCGGTGTGGCGAACATCGCGGCGGATCGCATCGAAGGCCGCACACAGCTTCCAGGTCGGCCCCTCCAGCACCTGAAGCAAGTGATCCTCGGCGCGCAGCAGGATGCCGCTAAGACCCCGCGCTTCATTGGCCACACGCGCCTGATAGAGCAGATGAAACATCTCCGCCCGATCAAGCCCGGGCGCGGCCATGCTGTAATAGATGATGCGGCGCATCGCGTGTCCCCGTTATTCGCGGGGCAGGACATGGGGTCAGCGGCGCTGAAACAGGGTTTCGCGCGCACTAGGGATTTCCCTTAAATGCCTAGTTCAGCACCGCGAAATTGACGATCATCTTGCGCACTTCAGGGTCGAGCCCCTGCGGCAGATCACGCTCCAGCATCTCGCGGCGGCTGGCGATACTCTCGGCGATGAGGACCCGCTTCATTGCCCAGTCGGGGCAGGCGCGCATCGCAATCGCCCGCTTGTCGAGAACCGAGACGCCGGCGTGACGCGGATCGGCCGTGATCTTGTCCATCAGGTCCGCGACCTCCGCCTCATCACCTTCGAGCAACTGGAGGAAATTGCGCCCGTTGAACAAGAGCAGCCCGGTGATCCCGCGGGCCGGATTGTTGCGCGCGCTGGTGGCCAGAATCGCGTCGACTTCCTCGCGCGGCAAGGTCGGTGCGGTGCTGATGTAGAGATACTGGCTAAGCACGTTCCCGTCCCTTGCGTCTGTCTTTTCCGGGCCGACCCCATGGCCCGGAGGATCAACCAAGCTATTGATTCATCGTGTTGAAGAAGTCTTCATTGGTCTTGGAATCCTTCATCTTGTCGAGCAGGAACTCCATCGCATCTACGGTGCCCATCTGCATCAGGATGCGGCGCAGGACCCACATCTTGGAGAGGTTGTCCTTGGCCACCAGCAGCTCTTCCTTGCGGGTGCCGGACTTGCCGACATCCAGCGCGGGGAAGATGCGCTTGTCGGCGACCTTGCGATCGAGCACGATTTCGCTGTTACCCGTGCCCTTGAATTCTTCGAAGATCACTTCGTCCATACGGCTGCCGGTATCTATCAGCGCGGTAGCGATGATCGAGAGGCTGCCGCCTTCCTCGATGTTACGCGCCGCGCCGAAGAAGCGCTTCGGGCGCTGCAATGCGTTGGCATCCACACCGCCGGTCAGCACCTTGCCCGAGGACGGAACCACGGTGTTGTAGGCACGGCCGAGGCGCGTGATCGAATCGAGCAGGATCACCACGTCATGCTTGTGCTCGACGAGGCGCTTGGCCTTCTCGATCACCATTTCGGCAACCTGCACGTGGCGCTGCGCCGGCTCGTCGAAAGTCGAGGAGACAACCTCGCCCTTCACACTGCGCTGCATGTCGGTGACTTCCTCGGGCCGCTCGTCCACGAGCAGCACGATCAGGAACACCTCGGGGTGATTGTCGGTGATCGCCTTGGCGATGTTCTGGAGCAGCACCGTCTTACCGGTGCGCGGCGGCGCCACGATCAGCGCGCGCTGGCCCTTGCCCTGCGGTGCGATGATGTCGATCACCCGCGCGCTCTTGTCCTTCACGGTCGGATCAAGGCTGTCGAGCGTGAGCTTCGAATCCGGATAGAGCGGTGTGAGGTTGTCGAAATTGGTACGCAGGCGGACCGCGTCGGGATCGTCGAAATTGACCTTGGAGAGCGTCGTCAGCGCAAAATAGCGCTCACCATCGCGCGGGGCGCGGATTTCGCCTTCCACGGTGTCACCCGTACGCAGGCCCCAGCGGCGCACCTGGTTGGGCGAGACATAGATATCGTCCGGCCCGGCGAGATAGTTCGCTTCGGGCGAGCGCAGGAAGCCGAAGCCATCCTGCAGCACCTCGATGGTGCCGATACCCATGATCTTTTCTTCGTATTCCTCGTCCTCGGCGAGTTCGCGCAGAATGCTGAACAGCAGATCCTGCCGCCGCATGGTCGAGGCGCCTTCGACGCCCAGCTCTTCCGCCATCGCCACCAGCTCGGCCGGGGTCTGTCGCTTCAAGTCTTTGAGGTGCATTTCGTGTAATCCAGAACAGCAGGAGTGGCCGGATGGTCAGTACCGCCTTGCGAAAAGGCAGCGCCCCGAAAGAGCGGGGCAGGGCTTGGAGAAAGCAGACCTGCGAGGAGCCATTCGCGCTCCCGGCACCGGATAGGTGATTGCAGCGATAGAAGCGCGCGCCCTTGCGGTCAACGCGAAAACCCGCCGGGGGTGATCCTCAGAAGGGCTTCAGATAGACCAGCGTGACGATCAGCACGAGCAGCAGACCCGGCAATTCGCCGATCATGCGCAGCTGCTTTTCAGTGAGCGGCCGTTCGCCCCGCGCCATCTTCTTCGTCTGCGCCACCAGCCAGCCATGGAAGCCCGTCATCGCAAGGACGAAGGTGAGCTTGGCGTGGAACCAGCCCTCGGTGAAAAAGCCCATCGCATAGGCCATGCTCAGCCCCAGCAACCAGACAATGATCAGGCTGGGGGTAAGGATGATTTTGCGCAGCTTGCCCATGCGGGTGGCCCACTTGGCCTCGCCCTCCGATCCCGGTGCATGATCGAGCATGTAGATGCACTGGCGCGGCAGCATGAACAGCCCTGCCATCCAGAACACCATGAAGATCACGTGCCCCGATTTGAGGAAGAGATAAATCGACGCCAGCGTCTCCTGCATGACTTCAGCCTCTCAGCGCCGCCAGCAGATCCTCGACATGGGAAATCGGGGTGTGCTGACCGATCCCGTGGCCGAGATTGAAGACATGCGGGCGATCCTCGAAGGCGGCGATAATGGTTTTCGCCCGCGCCGCGACCGCCGGCCCGCCTGCTTCGAGCAGCAGGGGATCAAAATTGCCCTGCACCGGCATGCCCTGCGGCAGGCTGGCATGGGCCCAGGCGGGATCGAGCGTTTCGTCGAGGCCGACAGCGTCCACACCCGTCTCGCGCGCATAGGCCGGCAGCTTTGCGCCGGCGCCCTTGGGAAAGCCGATGATCGGCGTATCGGGATGCGTTTCCTTGAGCTTCGCGGTGATCGCGGCATTGGGCGCCACCACCCACTTTTCGAACTGATCGGGCGCAAGGCTCCCCGCCCAGCTGTCGAACAGCTGGACCGCTTCCGCGCCGGCATCAATCTGGCCGCGCAGATAGGTGACCGAGACATCGACAATCGCGTCGATGATCGCCTGAAGATGGGCCGGATCGCGATAGGCCAGCAGACGCGCCGGGCCCTGATCCTTGGAACCCTCGCCCGCGATCATGTAGGTCGCGACCGTCCAGGGGCTCCCCGCAAAGCCGAGCATCGTCACTTCGGGGCCGATCATCGCGCGGGTGCGGCGCACGGTCTCGTAAACCGGCTCGAACCGCTCGAAGGCGGGGGTGAAGCTGTCGAGTCCCACTTCCAGCAGCGTGGGCGAGAGGTGCGGCCCTTCTCCGGCGAGGAACTGCAAGCCCTGCCCCATCGCGTGGGGGACGATCAGGATGTCGGAAAACAGGATCGCGCCGTCGAACCCGAAGCGCCGCAGCGGCTGCACGGTGATCTCGGCCGCGGCCTCGCTGTCATAGACCAGCTCGAGGAATCCGCCCTTCTCGGCCCGCAATTCGCGATATTCCGGCAGATAGCGCCCGGCCTGACGCATGAGCCAGACCGGAGGAACAGGTTGGCGGACACCTTTGAGCGTATCGAGAAGCGGACCGGGCATAGGGTTCCTTAGACAAAACAATTCAAATTATAAAAGGATTGATGGAGTCTGTTGGCCCTGTGGAAAGCGGGAATTACCGGACTCTGCCGGATCATCCCCAAGCTGCCACCGGCCAATCACCCCCCAGCGAATCCGCACGGATTGGACGTCAAGCCAGCTTTATCCCCACTATTCCCAGCCTGTCGACAAAACTTGTCCCGTGTGGGCAAATCCCCCGAGGAAAAGCCCGGTAGCGGGCATGAAAATTGCTCCCCAGCTTGTCCGCAACTGCCTCCCGTGGTTTATGCGGCGATCTGTCCACAGCCCCCGGGCGGCCGAACGAGCGAAGCAGCACGATGAGTCGACTGAACCTGCATCTTGTATCGGATTCGACCGGCGAGACGCTGGAAATGATCGCCAAGGCGGCGCTCGCGCAGTTCGACAATCCCGATGTCAGCCGCCATTTCTGGCCGATGGTGCGCTCGCTTCAGCATCTCGACCGGATCGTGCCCGATCTCGCCGCGCATCCGGGCCTGGTGCTCTACACCCTCGTCAATCCCGACACCCGCAAGCGGCTGGAGGAGCATTGCCGCCACTTGGGCCTGCCCGCCGTCGCGGTGCTCGATCAGGTAACGGCCTCCCTGGAAGCCCAGTTGGGGCAGGAAGCGCATGGCCGTCCGGGCCGCCAGCACACGATGGACGAGGACTATTTCAAGCGGGTCGAGGCGATCCAGTACACCATCGCCCATGATGACGGCATTGCTTACGAGGATTGGGAGGAAGCCGACATCGTGCTGGTCGGCGTGTCGCGCTCGTCCAAGACACCCACCAGCATCTATCTCGCCAACCGCGGGTTCAAGACCGCGAATATCCCGCTGGTGGTGGAAAGCCCCCCGCCCTCCGCGCTGTTCGGGCTGCGCCATCCACTGATCGTCGGCCTCACCACCTCGCCCGAACGGCTGGTGCAGATCCGCCGCAACCGCCTGCTGTCGCTGAACGAGGCGACCGAGACCGCCTATGTCGACAATGACCGCGTGAAGGCCGAGCTGCAATTCGCGCGCAGGATGTTCGGCGACAATGGCTGGCCGGTGATCGACGTCACCCGCCGCTCGATCGAGGAGACCGCCGCCGCGATCATCCGCCTCGCGCAGGAACGCGGGCGCAAGCCGGCGGGCGAAGGCGGCGTGGGCCAGCCGATATGACATTCATCCTCGCCAGCAAAAGCGCCTCGCGCCGGGCGATGCTCGATGCGGCGGGCGTGGCTTACACAAGCATCCCCGCCGATATCGACGAGCGCGCGGTGGAAGCCGGGCTGGCCGGTGCCGTCCCGCCTGACATCGCCGAGGCACTGGCGGTGGCGAAGGCTGCCGCTGTCGCCGCGCTCTACCCGGGGGCGTTGGTGCTGGGTTCGGATTCGCTGGTGGTGTGCGCCGGCCGCCGCTTCGACAAGCCGCGCTCGGCAGAGGAAGCGGCCGAGCATCTGCGATTTTTCTCCGGCAAGGTGATGGAATTGCACTCCGCTGCCGCGCTGGTGCGCGATAGCGGGTGCGAATGGAGCCACGCCAGCATCGCGCGCCTCCATGTGCGAGAGCTCTCCGAGGATTTCATCGCCCATTATCTCGCGCTCGAATGGCCCGCGATCAGCCACACGGTCGGCGCTTTCCGCATTGAAGGGCCGGGGGTGCAGCTGTTCTCGGAGATAGAGGGCGACCAGTTCACCGTGCTCGGCATGCCGCTTCTGCCCTTGCTCGGCGCGCTGCGCGAGGAAGGGGTGCTGCTGGCATGACGCGTCGCTATGCCGAGGTGATCGGCGATCCGATCGCGCAGTCCAAGTCACCCGCGATTCACAATTTCTGGCTCGGAAAGCTGGGGATCGATGCCGAATATCGCGCTTGCCATGTCCGCCCTGACGAACTGGCTGACTACCTCGCCGCTCGCCGCGCGGACCCCGACTGGCGCGGGTGCAATGTCACCATGCCGCACAAGCAGGCGGTGATGCCGCAGCTGGACCGGATCGACCCGCCCGCGGATGCCATCGGTGCGGTCAACACAATCCTGCCGCTGGGGGACGGGCGGCTGGCCGGCACCAACACCGATGCCGCCGGCTTCCTCGAACCGCTGGCGAAAGACCTCGCCCGCACCCATTATTTCCGCATGGCCCGCATCCTCGGCACCGGCGGCGCGGCGCGGGCGATCATTGCTGCGCTTGCGGGCCAAGGCTTCACGCTGGTGGTCGCCGGACGCGATCCGGCCAAGGCCCACGCGTTGCTCGATGAACTCGCACCCAAGGGTGAACATCACGCGATTGACCTTGCGCATTTTGCCGATGCGACCGACTTTCCCTTCGACGACCGCGAAGGCTGCTGCGATCTCGTCATCAACGCCTCGAGCCTCGGCATGACCGGCCAGTCGCCGCTCACCTTCGACTGGAGCCACGCGCCGCCGGGCGCCGTCGCCTATGACATTGTCACCGCGCCGCTGGACACCACCTTCCTTCAAGAAGCGCGTGCCAAGGGGCATCGCACCATCGACGGGCTTTCCATGCTGATCGGGCAGGCGGCAGTCGCCTTCGCAAAATTCTTCGGCCAGCCCGCCCCGCGCCAGCATGACGCCGAATTGCGCGAGATTCTGACCCAATGACCCGTCCCAAAATCATCGGCCTCACCGGCTCCATCGGCATGGGCAAGTCGACTGTCGCAGGCATGTTTGCCGATGCCGGAATCCCGGTGTTCTGCGCCGACACCGAAGTGCGCGCGATGCAGGGCCCCGGCGGCGCGCTTGTCCCCGCCATCGAAGCTGCCTTCCCCGGATCGACCGGCCCCGAGGGCGTCGACCGCGACCGGCTGGGCCATCAGGTCTTCGCCGACAAATCCGCGCTGGCGCGACTCGAGGCCATCGTCCACCCCGCCGTCGCCGCCAAGCGCGCCGCTTTCCTTGAAGCCAATGCCGCCAAGCCCGCCGTGGTGTTCGACATTCCACTCTTGTTCGAACGCGGCGGGCACGAGGCCGTCGACATGATCGTGGTCGTCTCCGCGCCCGAGGCGGTGCAGCGCGCCCGCGTGCTCGCCCGCAGTGGCATGACGGTGGAGAAGTTCGAGCACATCTACGGGCTGCAACTGCACGATTCGGAAAAACGCGCCCGCGCCCATCACGTGATCGACACCGGAACCAGCCTTGAAGAAACCCGCGCACAGGTGGCAGCGCTGATTGCTTCATTTTGATTGCAAGGACCGCTTGCAAGACTCACCGCATGGGCAGATAGTCCTGCAAATGCGTGAGGTCATTTTCGACACCGAAACCACCGGGCTCGATCCCAAGACCGGGGACCGCATGGTGGAAATCGGCTGCGTCGAAATGATCGGCCGGGTTGAAACCGGCCGCACCTTCCACGCCTATTTCAATCCCGATCGTGACATGCCGATCGAGGCGGAGCGGGTCCATGGCCTCAGCGCCGCCTTCCTCGCCACCAAGCCGCGCTTTGCCGATACGGCGGACGAGCTGCTCGAATTTCTCGGCGATGCTCCGCTGGTGGCGCATAATGCCGGGTTCGACTTCGGCTTCCTCAACAACGAGCTCGAGAAGATCGGCCGCGCGCCGATCAGCATGGACCGGATGGTCGATACGGTGCAGCTCGCGCGCAAGAAGCACCCCGGCTCCAAGCTCAGCCTCGATGCGCTTTGCACCCGCTACGGGATCGACCGGAGCCACCGCGTGAAGCACGGCGCGCTGCTCGATGCCGAATTGCTCGCGCAGGTCTATGTCGAGCTGACCGGTGGCCGCCAGATCGGGCTTGGCCTGGTTGCCGAAGAAGTGACTGTCGAGGTCCAGACCAATATCACCACCATCGGGGCAGCGCGGGCCGATCGCCCCGCCCGCGCCGCCCGGCCGCACGCGGCCAGCGAAGAGGAGCTTGAACGCCACGCTGCGTTCATCGCCGGAATCGAAAACGCCATCTGGGCACGCTGAGGAGGACGCGCGAAAGGCACAACGCCACACGGACTACCAACCGGGATCGGCATCTTTGACGGGAGGGCTGACAACTTATGGATATTCGCATTTCGGGCCATCAGATGGCCACTGGCGCGGCTTTGCAGGAACATGCCGCTGACCGCCTCGGCGCAATCGTCGACAAGTATTTCGACCGGGCGCTGTCCTCTCACGTAACCTTCGGCAAGGCTCCCGCAGGAGCATTCACCTGCGACATCGTCACCCATGTCATGCAGGGCCTGATCCTCAAGGCGCAGGGCAGCGCCCATGACGTTCACCTCGCCTTCGACAATGCGGTCGAGAAGATCGACAAGCAGCTGCGCCGCTACAAGCGCCGCCTGACCGATCGCCACGAACAGGCCGATCACGCGCGCGGCGAGGAAGAGGCGGCCTACACCATCTTCGCAGTCGAGGACGAGGAAGAGGAAGTGGTCACCGCCGATGCTCCGTTGGTGATCGCCGAGACCCGGGTGGACATTCCGACCGCGACCGTCGCGGACGCGGTGATGATGCTCGACCTCAGGAACACCACGGCGCTGTTTTTCAAAAATGCTGGCACCGGAAGCCATAATATGGTCTACAGACGCGCCGATGGTTCGATTGGATGGGTCGAACCGCGATAGAGCCCGCGCCTGCCTTATCGGGTGGGATTTCATGCAGGCAACGGGCTCACGCGGCAGCAGCAGGAGGGGCGCAACGCCCCGGTTGGCAGGGTCTTTCATCAGACCCTGACTTTCCGGATCTGCTCTGTACGCGGGCTTTTATTTCGGGATTTTCGCAAGATGGACGTCAACCTCGCAGTCTCCCCGCAGGCGATTCTGTTCGATCGTATCGACAGCAAGCCGAAGGTGCTGGCCGCACTCGCCGATCTGCTGGCCGGTGCCTACGGGCTCGACCGGATCGAGGTGCTCGAAAACCTCGAAGCGCGGGAAGCGCTGGGCAGCACCGGGTTCGGGCGCGGGGTGGCGATCCCGCATTGCCGCAGCAAGGATGTGCGCCGCCCCAGCCTCGCGCTGATCCGGCTTGAACAGCCGATCGATTTCGCCGCCGCAGACTCGCGCCCTGTTGCGCTGGTGTGCGGGCTGGTTTCGCCCGAGAACGCCGGGGCGACCCACCTCCACGCACTCGCCGCGATCTCGCGGCTGACGCGGGACGAGGCGAAGCTCCAGATGCTCGCCGATGCACCGACGACCGAGGCGGCCTATGCGCTGCTGACCCACCAGTTCGAGCGGGACGCCGCCTGACGGCCCTGCTACGCACCCGGCCATGAGTCTTTCCGATCATGCCGTCCCGATCACCGGGGCCGAGGGACATTACCGCGCGCTGGAGCGGCTCTATGCCTCCGCGCCGATCAACCGCAAGTTCGCCTCCTCGCTGCATATCCCGCGCGAAGGCGTCTCGCGGCTGACCTTCACTGTCACGCGCGAGGATTATCACGCGGCAGGCGCGGCGCATGGGACGATCTATTTCAAGATGCTCGACGATGCCGCCTTCTACGCGGCCAACACCCTGGCGACGGACCGCTTCCTGCTGACCACCAGCTTCAACCTCCACTTCACCAAGCCGGTGCGCGCCGGCACCGTCACGGCCGAGGGCCGCTGGGTCAGCGGGCGGCGACGCGTGTTCGTGGCCGAGGCGCGGCTGGTGGACGAGGAGGGCGAGGAAATCGGCCGGGGCACCGGCACCTTCATGCGCTCGCGCATCGCGCTCTCCAGCCTGCCCGGCTACGCGGCAGCGGCGGGCTGAGTTGCGCGACCGGCTGCCTGCGCGTCTCGAGGTGAGCGCGATCCTGCGCCTCGCCGAATCGCAGGGCGGCTTTGCGACGGTGCTGGCCAAGGGCGAGCGGGACGCTGGCACAATCCTGCTGGTAACCGTCTATCGTGACGAGCCCTCGCGGCTTTACGAAAGGATGCCTGCGCTCGACGGATCGCGTTCTTTTGTTGCGACAAAGGCGGAAAATCCTGAAAATCCGGCAGATTTTTCCGAATATCTAGCGCGCCGCCGCCGTCAGGACCCCGATATCTGGCTGATCGAGGTGGATATCGCCAATTCCGAACGCTTCGTCGCGCAAATCGACGCGTTAACTTGACCTTCGGCCCCTGCCGCGTAGGGGCGCCCCACTTCCCAGCGCAGGCTGACAGGCGGCAATCCGGCCCCTTGATCAACACGCAGACGGGGGGCGGCCGGCAGGTCCTCTCTTGAATGCCCCACGTATCCGGCAACGGATACAGGCGTTCCACCTGCGCCAGAGCCCGCTCACCGCCCGTTTTGTAGAGTGAATGAGTCGCAAGACTTTCTCCCTTGTCGCGATTGCCGCGATGACGATGGCAAGCGTGACAGTCCCCGGCGTCGATGGCGCCGCGGCTCTGGCCCAGGTTGCCAATGACCAGCTGATCGAGACCGATGTGGCCGAGCTGGTTCCCCAGACCCCCGAATTCATTTCGAACCCCGTGGTGCAGCCGCTGCCGGCTGACGACGGCGCGCCGGTGCTGACCGAAGCAGGCTCGCTTGCCGAGCTGGTGGGCATGGTCGATACCGACACCCCGCTCGATGCAGAGCTGCACTGCCTTGCCGGTGCGGTCTATTTCGAAGCGCGCGGCGAGGCACTCGATGGCCAGCTGGCGGTCGCACAGGTCATTATCAACCGCACCGAGGACGGCCGTTTCCCCAAGTCCTATTGCGGCGTGGTGCGTCAGAAGGGCCAGTTTTCCTTCATGCGCGGCAACGCCATGCCGAAGGCTCCCGCCGGCTCGGCCGCATGGGACCGCGCGGTGGCGATTGCCCAGATCGCCCATCAGGGCCTGTGGGAGAGCGAAGCCGGCGATGCGACCTTCTTCCACGCCCGCCACGTCAGCCCGGGCTGGAGCCATCGCAAGACGCGCCTCGCCCAGATCGACACGCATATTTTCTATAGATAATCCTCGCGGGTAATGTGGGGGCAAGCCCCCACGCCGCTGCGGGCGGCGCTTTTTGGTCCTATCGCTTCGCTACTTGAGGACTGTCGCCCTTGCGGCGGCGCTCACCGAGTTCGGTTAGGTCGAAAGCCTGACCCAAACAGGCGTGTGGTCGCTGGCCTTTTCGCGTCCGCGATAGGTCTTGTCGACACCCACGGCTTCTAGCCGGTCGGCACATTCGGGCGAGAGCAGGATGTGATCGATGCGGAAGCCGTGATCGCGCTGCCAGGCACCGGCCTGATAGTCCCAATAGGTCCACACCCCGCCGCGCGGATTGTGGGTGCGCACCGCGTCCACCCAGCCATCGGCCAGCAGGCGGGAAAAGGCCGCGCGGCTTTCCGGCTGCATCAGTGCATCGTCGGCCATGGCCTTCACCGACCAGACGTCATCATCTTCAGGGATGACGTTGAAATCGCCGAGCACCACGGCCGGCACTTCCTCGGCCCAGATTTCCCCCATGCGCGCGCGCAGTTTTTCCATCCACGCCAGCTTGTAGGTGAATTTCGGCCCCGGATGGGGATTGCCGTTGGGCAGGTACAGACAGGCGATCCGCACGCCCGAGACATCGGCTTCGAGATAGCGCGCCTGTTCCTCGTCACCCTCATTCGGGCCGGGAATGCCGAGCCCGCGCCGCACTTCGGTGAGGGTGTAGCCGGCCTGTGTGTCGACGAGGATCGCCACTCCGTTGAAGCTCTTCTGCCCGTGCCAGATCGCGCTGTATCCCAGCGCTTCGAAATCGGCGGCGGGAAAGCCATCGTCCTGCGTCTTGATTTCCTGCAGGCAGGCGACCGCAGGCCGCGTTTCGGCGAGCCATTCTAGCAGACGCGGGCCGCGCGCCTTGATGCCGTTGATGTTGAAGGTGGCGATTTTCATGCGCGCCCTGATGCCCGAAAGCCTTGCGCGGGTCTAACCTAAATCCCGAAGCTCGCTCCGCAGCCACAGCCGGCCGCGGCCTGCGGATTTTCGACCTTGAAGGCCGCCCCGCCGAGCGATTCGACGAAATCGACCGTGCTGCCCGCGATCAGATCGAGGCTCATGGGGTCGACCACCAGCTTGACCCCGTCGGTCTCGCTGATGCTGTCGTCGCTATCCGGCGCATCGGCCAGATCGAACTTGTACTGGAAGCCCGAGCACCCCCCGCCCTCGACTGCAAGGCGCAGGATCGCCGGACGCGCCTGCTTGCTGGCGATGAAGGCTACCCGCTTGGCGGCGGCAGGGGTGAGGATCAGGGGCTCTGCGCTCATGACCCCAATCTAGGGCGCGTGGACGCGATCCTCAAGCCTTCAACCGGCCTGGATATAGCTGCGCAGCGCTTCGGCCTCGTGCTGGACCTCATCCATCTTGTATTTCACGAGGTCGCCGATCGAGATGAAGCCGATCAGCTCGCCATTCTCAACCACCGGAAAATGGCGAAACCGGCGGCGGGTCATCATCGCCAGCGCATCATCGATCAGGGTGCCGGGTTCGACTGTGATCGCGGGCGAGGTCATGATCTCTTCGACCGGCAGATCAAGGCACGCGCCGCCTTGATCGGCAAGGCGGTAGATCACGTCACGCTCGGACACGATGCCGGCCACCTTGCCGCCACGCAGCACCGGCAGGGCGCCGATGCGCTTGGTCGCAAGGATGCTGACGGCTTCGGAGACCAACGTGCTGACATCACAGGCGATGATGTCCGACGGGCCGCGTTGGGCGATGATTCTGGCTATGGTCATGGCAGACTCCCTCTCTCCACCTGCGAAAAATGCCATCTTTCGCGGGAAAAGGCGAATCCGGCCTGCAAGGGCGAGCTTGCACCGGACGAACCGTCGCTTGCATCTTTCTCGCGTTGCCAAGCGCGTGGGCGCACGCCATGGCAGGCCCATGACGCGCAAGTCCCCGCTCGATGATCCCGTGAACGCTGCTTACGCCTGGGCGCGCTATCGCCAGATCATGAAGCTGCTGCTGGCCGCCACGGTGCTGGTCGTGGCGGTGGCGATGGGGCTGCTGTTTGCCTATAATGGCATGATTTCCGTGCATTTCTACATCGCGGTGGCGCTGGGGATCAGCTTGACAATGCTGCTCGGCGGCGGCTTGATGGGTCTCGTCTTCCTCTCCAACGGCACGGGCCACGACGAATCGGTCGACAACCAGATGCCGAGCCGCGACGAGTTCTGGAGCCCGCCGGAGGATTAAGGGGGGGTAAGGCGGTATTCCTCCACCGGCGCCCCGCCCACCAGATGCTCCTGGATGATCCGTTCGAGCACCTGCGGGCTGCACGAATGATACCAAACCCCGTCCGGCCACACGACCGCGATCGGCCCTGCGGCGCAGACCTGGAAGCAGTCCGCCTTGGTGCGCTGCACCCCGCCGCCGGCTCCGCGCGGGCTGTCCGCGTCACGCTGCGGGCCGACCAGGCCGAGCTCCTTCAGCCGTTCCTTGAGGAACTGCCAGCTCTCCATCCCCGCCTCGCGCGAGCAGCATTTCTGTTTCTCCGACACCGCGCACAGCATGATGTGCCGGGCAATCGCGCTTCCCTTGCCCGCATCGCCGTAATGCTTGGCGAGCGCGGTCTGCGCCGAGAGCAGCTCCTGTCGGCTCACTTCGGCTTGTCCTGCTTCAGCCAGCGGTCGAGCCACGCGAACACGGTGTTGTGCCATTGCAGCGAGTTCTTCGCGCCCAGCACCCAGTGGTTCTCGTCCGGGAAGACCAGCAATTGCGAAGGGATGCCGCGTTCCTGCAGGGCGGTGAAGCTCATCAGTCCCTGGCTATAGGGCACGCGGTAATCGAGCTGGCCGGTCACCACCAGCATCGGCGTCTGCCACTTGCTCACGTGGTTTGCCGGGTTCCACTTCTCGTAGACGTCCTTCGCCTGCTCGTACGAACCACCGAAGTCCCAGCGCGGGAACCACAGTTCCTCGGTCGAATAATACATCGAGCGCATATCGAAGATGCCGTCGTGCTGAACGATGCACTTGAACCGCTCAGGCCAGTTGCCCGCGATCCAGTTGACCATGTAGCCGCCGTAGCTCGCCCCCATCGCGCAAGCGCGGCTGCCGTCGATCTGGGGGTCGAGCCCCAATGCGGCCTCAAGGCCCTTCTGCAAATCTTCGAGCGGCCATCCGCCCCAGTTCTGGTTGATGGCATCGGTAAAGGCCTGCCCGTATCCGGTGCTCCCGTGGAAATCGACCGAGATCACCGCATAGCCCTGCGAGGCAGTGACGCGCGGGTTCCAGCGGTTTGACCAGCTGTCGTTGAAGGAGCCTTGGGGCCCGCCGTGGATATAGAGCAGCGCCGGGATCGGCCCGGTCTGATCGGCAAGGCGGGTGATCTGGCCCCACACGGTCTCGCCATTGGCTCCGGCAAAGCTGAAGCGGCGGGTGACGATGCTGGCGAGGGTGCCCATGCGGGTGGTGGCCACATCGGTCAGCGGACGGGCCTGCCCCATCGCATCGGACAGATAGAGTTCGGACGGATTGCCAAGCGAATCGCGGGTGAACAGCAGGCGGCCGCCCGGCATGGGCGTGACATTGGCGATATGCGCCTCGTTCCCGGCCATCAGATCGAGCCGTTCGACCTTCCCGCTGGCCACATCGATGCGGAACGCGGGCGTATCGAGCACCTGTTCAGCCGTGGCGATCAGGCCCTTGCCGTCGGCGTCCCATGTGATGCTGCCGAAGCTGAGGTCGATCGTCTCGGTGAGATTGCGCACCTGACCGGTCTTCAAATCCATCAGCCGCACCGAGAGGCGATCGGCCTCGTAGGTCGGCCGGTCCATCGCCAGCCACGCGAGATACCTGCCATCGGGCGAAGGGGTGGGGGCGGTATCGGTGGCGGCGTTGCTGCCGGTCAGCAGGGTCGGCGCGGCGCCTGACAGGTCGGAGGCGTAGATATCGAGATTGGTCGAGCCCGGCTCGTTCCCGTCCGACAGGCGCGCGACGAAGTAGGCGCGGCTGCCATCGGGCGAAAAGGCGATGTCCTCGCCGCCGCCGAAGGGCATGGTCGGCGTATCGGCAGTGATGCCGGTGGCGGGATCGCGACCGTCAACCGGAACGCCATCGCCCTGCGCTTGCCCGCCTGCGAGCGGGAAGACGAAGACGCGGTTGGGGCGGCCCGGGGTCGCCCAGCGGTCCCAGTGGCGGTAGAACCCGTCCGCGCCGTCATAGAGCTTGCCGGTGCCGGGGCCGGGCAGGTGCTGCGGCTGGGCCGCGCCGCAGCCGAGCTTCTGGCAATCACGCGGCACTTCGGCCCACAGGGCGATGGCCTTGTCACCCGGAGCAAGCTTGAAGCCTGCGAGATCGGCATCGGGATAGCCTGCGACGAGCTGCGGCATGCTTGTGGTGCCGTCCTTCGCCAGCGTCACGCGCCACACCCGCCCGCGCGGCTCCACCCCGTCACCCTGCGGATGTTCGCTGGAGAGGAAATAAAGCTGCCCGTCCGCGCCGAAAGCGGGGGAAGAAGCGCGGATCGGGAAGGTGACCGCCACCGGCTTCGCGCCCGGGGTGGTCAGATCGAGCATGTAATGCGTCGGCGTGCGCTTGAGGGTTTCGGGATCGGTGGTGGTGACGGGATAGACCGCCAGCGTGCCTTCCCTGTTCACCACCGGCGCACCGAGGCGCGGCAGGGTGACCAGATCCTTCGCGCTCATTGGCGGGGCGGTGAGGCCGGGGATGGAGGCGGGATTCTCGGCGGCCAGCGGCGCGGCGAGAAGGGTGACGGCGGCGACGAGAGCGCCCGAAGCGATGGTGCGATACATGGGCGGCAGGATTAGCCTGCCGCGCGCCCTCGCGCCAGATGCGAGGGCAATCTCAGGGGCGCTTGCCGACGATCCGGGCGATTTCGGCCTGCACCATCTGTTCGACCATTGCGGGCAGGTTCGCTTCGAGCCATTCGGCGAGCATCGGGCGCAGCAGTTCGCGGGTCAGACCTTCGAGCGAGGTTTCGCCCGAACGCACGATCTGCGGACGCGCGGGCGGCTCCGCCAGCATGGCAAGCGCGGCGAGGTTTTCCTGCATCGCACCCAGCACCTGATCGGCGATCAGCGGCGATTCTTCCTGCGACGCGGCCAGCGGCAGGGCGCTGGTTACGCCCTCGGGCGCGAATTCCATGTCCGCCAGATCGAGGATCCCTTTCTCGTCGCGCACCTGATGTGCACGCGGGTGATCGGGCATCGGCAGCGGGGTGATCTCGACCGGCGGCAAGGGCGCATCCTCGCGGCGACGACGTGCTTCAAGCGCGACGGCGCGGTTGTCGCGCGCAATCACTTTCTTGATCGATTCGAGGATTTCCTCGACCGAAGCTTCGCCCTCGTGTCCCATTTTCCGCCCTTTCCGGGCTGCCGGACGATCCGCGCTTTTTCCTGTCCCGAATCGGGACGTCACTTTTCGCCAGGCAGCAGTTGCGGGCCGATTGTTGCGTCAGGTGCCGGAATGTCAACGGTTCTGGTGGATTTGGCTTCGGCCTTGGGATCGCGGTCCCAGTCGAAAATGCGATCATGCACGCGCTCGAAATTGACCGCCGGATCATAGATCACGACGCCATCATCGAGGTTGAGATCGCGCGCTTCGGCCCGGCCCATGAGCGCCAGCAGCGAAAATCCGGCGACATAGGCATTGCGCCGCGCGGTCACGAGCTGGGCGCGGGCCTGCAGCAGTTCCTGCTCGGCATTGAGCACGTCGAGGATCTGGCGGTTGCCGATCGAGTTCTCCGCACGCACGCCTTCAAGGCTGAGTTCCGCGGCTTCGACGGCCGCCTGCGCGCTCTTGATCACGGCATTGGCGGCCTGCCAGTTGGTGTAGGTCGAGCGGGTTTCGGCAATCACGCTGCGTTCCGAGGCGATCACATCTTCCAGCGCAGCGCTTTCGCGCGCGCCTGCCTGCCGCTGGCGGGCTGCCGGATCGCCGCCCTGGAACAGCGGGATGGTGACTCGCACGCCGGCATTGGCGGTGGTTTCCGCCTGCACGAAATTGGCTGCAATCGGCCCGCCCAGCGTGCCGAAGAAGTCGCTGTACTGGCCGTTGACGAACAGGCCGACGGTCGGCAGGCGGCCTGCGCCAGCCACCTTGGTGTCGAAGCCCGCAGCCTGCGCACGCTCCTTGGCGGCAACGAGGTTCGGATTGTTTTCGAGCGCCGCGACAATCGCCTCGCCCACGTTTTCGGGCAGGCCCGGCAGCGGCGGCGGGGCTTCGAGCTGGCCCGGCGCCTGTCCGACAAGGCGGATATAGGTCTCGCGCGCGGCGATCAGGCTTGCTTGTGCCTGTTGCAGATCGCCTTCCGCCACCGCGAGGCGCGAGCGCGACTGGGCAACATCGGTGATGGTCAGATCGCCGATCTGGAACCGATCGCTGGTGGCTTCAAGGTTGGTCTTGAGCACCGCGACATTGTTGGCCGCCAGCGTTGCCAGCGCCTCGGTGCGCAGCACGTCCATATAGGCGGCGACGACCTGGCTGAAGACCGCGCTTTCGGCGTTGCGCAGATCGGCCTGACCCGCCTCCACCCGGCCACGTGCGGCGGCGACACCATTGCGCACCGCGCCGCCCGAATAGACCGGCACCAGAAACTGCGCGACCACCCCCAGGTTGCGCTGGGGCGCGGTAAAGGCGTTCGCGGACTGGCGGATGAATTCGGTGTGGGTTGCCGTGAGGTTGAGATCGGGCAGGCCCGCTGCCCGCTGGATCGCCACGCCTTCATCGGTCGCGCGCTGGTTTGCACGGGCGGACTGGAGCGTCGGGTTGGTGTTATAGGCCTCTGCCAGCGCCTCGCGCAGATTGTCGGCCGCCGCCGGCGCGGCGAGCGCCAGCAGGCTTGCCGAAGCGGCAAGACGAAAGGCAGGACGGGAAATGCTCACGCGAAGGTCCAGCGTTTGGGCGCGTCGAAGGCGTGGAGCACCGGGATGCCGATATCCTCGACCGGCTGGAGCGCCACCTGGCCGAGCACCTTGCGGCCCGCGGCAAGCCGCGTCACCTGCCGCAGCACCAGCCCCGATACGATCCGCCCGTTCTCGGCCAGCTGTGCGGCAAGGCCTTCGGGCAGTTGCTCGATTGCGCCGTCGATCACGATCAGCGTGTAATTGCCCTCGCCCGTCATACCCGCAGCCTCGGCGGCGCTGACGGTGGCAAGCTCTGCCACCAGCGGACGCAGCAGTTCGGCGAGGTAGCCGGTGCCGCCTTCTACCACGAGGACGCGGTCATCCTTGGCGGGCTGGGCTTCGAGCAGCAGCTTGCCGTAGAACAGCGGGCTGGCGAGATGGCCGGCATCGCCAAGACTCACCGCACGGTCGATATAGGCGAGCGGGGCCTTGTCTTGCGGAAGGAAATCCTCGCGCAGCACGGCGATCATGCGGGCGAGGACATATTCCTCGTTCACACCGCTGGTGCGCAGCTGGCTGTCGATCATCGCCCGGCGGGCGATGCTGGTGTCATTCGGGCGTTCACGGGTCATGGTCAGGTCGGTCATGCTTGCTCCAAGGGCTGTATTAAGTGCATAATACAGCCCGTCAACTCTTCCTTAGACGAAGGCGGGCCTGTGTTCCAAGGTCTTTGCGCCATTGGACCGCGCCGCCACCGGCTCGCAATTTCGGGCTTTGACCTCGCCCGCAGCCGGTGCTTAGGGAAGGCATCGCCCGCAAGGGCTTCTTTTCGATACAAGCAGGGATGGGTTCGATGAGTGACATGACGAAGGCCGACGGCGAGGTGCGGATCGAGACCGATTCGCTGGGCGAAGTGGCGGTTCCGGCCAACATGCACTGGGGCGCGCAGACGCAGCGCAGCATCGTGAACTTCCCGATCGGCGGCGAAAAGATGCCGCCCGCGCTGGTGCGTGCGCTCGGCATCCAGAAGCTTTCGGCGGCCAAGGCCAACATGAAGCTCGGCGTGCTCGATGCCGGAATCGGCGAGGCGATCGTCCAGGCCGCGCGCGAAGTGATCGACGGCACGCTGGCCGACCAGTTCCCGCTGGTGGTGTGGCAGACCGGCTCGGGCACCCAGTCCAACATGAACGCCAACGAGGTGATCGCGAGCCGCGCAAACGAAATCCTCACCGGCAACAAGGGCGGCAAGTCGCCCGTCCACCCCAATGACCATTGCAACATGGGCCAGTCGTCGAACGACACTTTCCCCACCGCGATGCACATCGCTGCGGCCGTGGAAGCGAGCGATCACCTGATCCCGGCGCTGACAAAGCTGCACGGCGCACTGGACGCCAAGGCGCAGGAATTCGCCCACCTCGTCAAGATCGGCCGCACCCACCTGCAGGATGCGACCCCGATGACGCTGGGGCAGGAGTTCTCGGGCTACGCCAAGCAGATCGAATACGGCATCGCCCGCGTCGAAGCCGCGCTGCCGCGGGTGCTGGAGCTGGCGCAGGGCGGCACCGCCGTCGGCACCGGGATCAACGCCAAGGTCGGTTTCGACACCGCCTTCGCCGCCGAAGTCGCCGCCGAAACCGGCCACGCCTTCGTCACTGCGCCGAACAAGTTCGAGGCGCTCGCCGCGCATGATGCGATGGTCGAGATTTCGGGCGCGCTCAATGTGCTCGCCGTCAGCCTGATGAAGATCGCCAACGACATCCGCCTGCTCGGCTCCGGCCCGCGCTCGGGTCTCGGCGAACTCAGCCTGCCCGCCAACGAACCGGGCTCCTCGATCATGCCGGGCAAGGTCAATCCGACCCAGTGCGAGGCGATGACGATGGTCTGCGCGCAGGTGATGGGCAACAACATGGCGGTGAGTGTGGCGGGATCGCACGGCCACCTCGAACTCAACGTGTTCAAGCCGGTGATCATCTACAACGTGCTCCAGTCGATCAAGCTGATCGGCGATGCGAGCCACGCCTTCACCGACAATTGCGTGGTCGGGATCGAGGCCAACACCACCCGCATCACCCAGCTGCTCAACGAAAGCTTGATGCTGGTGACGGCGCTGAACCCCCACATCGGCTACGACAACGCGGCCAAGATCGCCAAGAAGGCCCATGCCGAAGGCACGACGCTGAAGGAATCGGCGCTGGCGCTCGGCCTGCTCACCGAAGAGCAATTCGCCCAGTGGGTTGTGCCGGCGGACATGATCAAGCCGAGAGATTAAGTGTTGTTGGTGTTCTGATAAGCGAGCGGACCTCCCGCCCCACCCCCCCGCCCGGCCACCATAGTCTGATGGTATCATTGGTGGCCGGGCGGGGAGGTGGGGCGGGGGGTCTGTGCCACCACAGGTGGCACGCAGAAACAACGCTCGTCGATGCTGAACGGCCGTTCATCATTCGACCAATGCGAGTCACTGCCCGACGACACGCGCCCGCCCTGGTGGTCATCCACCGGCGGGCGCGGTATCGCTGATCGGCATAATGGCGACACTTTCAAACTCTGAACCGACCGCGACCGCGTCCGATGCGACCGTGCCGTTCCGCACGGTGCTGTTTTCGATGATCGTGCTGTGGGCGACCTATTTCGCGCTCACCACGATGCGCTCGATGGTGATGGATTTCGGGCTCCAGTTCGAGCTCGGCTGGCGGCGTCTGCTGGTGACGGCGGCGGGTGTCGCGCTCACGCTCGTGATGTGGCTGCTGCTGCGGCTGTTCGACAACCGCCCGCTATGGCTCAAGATCTCCGCCGCGATCGCGCTGGCGATGCCGGCTGCGCTGGCAATCGGGCAGGTCAATTATCTCGTCTTCAAGGACATGGCCCCCGTGATGGAGCAGGCCTATGCCGAAAAGAACAACCTCAATCTGCGCCGCGACGAAAGCGGCAACCTGCTGATCGATGTGCCGATCGCGCAGAAGGATGCCGCAGGGCAGGGTGCACCGGGGGCGACCCAGTCGGTGATTATCGAGCCGGCCGAAACCCAGGCCGATTTCTGGCGCCGCCTGCTCGACGTCGCGCTCGGGCGCTACTTCCTGCTCCTGGCCTGGGCTTCGACCTATTTCGCGCTGCTCGCGGGTGTGCAGGCACGCAGTGCCGAGCGGCGCGAGCAGCAATTCCGCTCCGCCGCCAAGGCCGCCGAGCTGCGCTCCCTGCGCTATCAGGTGAACCCGCATTTCCTGTTCAACACCCTCAATTCGCTTTCCGCGCTGGTGATGATCGGCAAGGCTGACAGGGCCGAGAAGATGATCCAGACGATCAGCCGTTTCTACCGCCATTCGCTCGCCAACGAGCCGACGGCGGATGTTTCGCTGAGCGACGAATTCGATCTCCAGCGGCTCTATCTCGATATCGAGGCCGTGCGTTTCCCCGAACGACTGGTGTGCGTGTTCGATCTGCCCGCCGGGCTGGAAGACGCGCGCGTGCCCGGCATGATCCTGCAACCGCTGGTCGAGAATTCGGTCAAATACGCGATCTCGGCGGTGGCCCGTCCGGTCACCATCACGATTGCCGCACGCGAGGAGTTTGACCGGCTGGTGATCACCGTCAGCGATGATGGGCCGGGCGTGCCGCAGGGCGCGCATCACGGCTTCGGCATCGGGCTTGCCAATGTGCGCGACCGGCTGGAGGCGCGTTTCGGCCCCGATATCGGCTTCACCTCGGCCCCCGTTCCGGACGGCTACCGCACCGAAATCCGCATTCCCCTCACCAGATCGACGAGCCGCCATGATGGATAGCGAGATCGAAACCACCGCCCTTCGCACCCTGATCGTCGATGACGAACCGCTCGCGGTCGAGCGGGTGCAGGTCATTTGCGCCGAAATCCCGAGCGTGCAGGTGGTCGGCACCGCCAGCGACGGCGCGGCAGCCCTGCGGCTGGCGGAAAAGCTCGAACCCGATCTGGTGCTGCTCGACATGACCATGCCCGAGCTCGACGGGCTGGGTGTGGCGCGGCATCTCGCCGGGCAGGAACAGGCGCCGGTGGTGATCTTCGTCACCGCGCATGATCACTTCGCGGTCGAGGCCTTCGATTGTGACGCGGTCGACTATGTCCTGAAGCCCGTCGCCGCCGACCGGCTCGAACGCGCGATCGAGCGTGCGCTCGCCCGCCGCGGAACGCGCCGCCAGAAGACCAGCCGTTTCCTCGACGAATTGTGGGTGCCGCACCGCTCCGAACTGCTGCGCATCGCGGTGAGCGAGGTCCACCAGATCGATGCCGAGCGCGATTATGTGCGGCTGCACGTGGGCGGCGAGGATGCGCCGCGCTTCTACCTGCTGCTCCAGACCATCGCGGGCCTCGAATCCCGGCTCGACCCCGAACAGTTCATCCGCATCCACCGCTCCACCATCCTGCGCCGCGACAATATCCGCGGGCTCAGGCACGACGGGCTGGGTGTATGGTCCGTGGAGCTGCAGAACGGCGAGGCGCTGCGCATCGGCCGCACCTATCTCGCCCGCGTCAAGGCGATGGCCGGACGTTGATTTGCGGCCACCTATCGGTGGCGCAGACCTCCCGCTTCCCAAAAAAACGGCCCGAACCCCAGGGACTGGAAGGGTTCGGGCCATGACGGCGGCACCGCGGGGTTGGTGCCTGCCGTGAAGCATCTGCGCGGTTCAGCCGCCGCGCTGGCGATCTCCGGTGATGGCCGCGACCTGCTGACGGGCGTCGGCGCGGGCCTTGGTGACGCATTCGCGGCGCTCCTGCGTCAGGATGTGCGAGCCGGTGGTCACCTCGTCGGTGCGGCACACGACGCGCACCGCGCGTTCGATCCGCTGGTCGAGCAGCTTCTGGCCCGAGGGGCTCGCAAGATTGATGTCATCGAGCTTCACTTCGATGCTCATCTTTTCGACCGGTTCGGCCAGAACCGGGGTCGCGGCGGAACAGACAAGGCCGAGCGCCGCAGTGGCGAGTGCAAAAGTCTTCATGGTCATCTCCATCGGCAGGTGGCCTGTGATCGGGCGGCGGTGCCGATCCGGGGGTTGCCAGGCGCTCTGCCGAGTTCAGAAATAAACCGCTTTCCAAGGGGCTTCAGCCACAGGTCGATCAACCCGCGCCCGCCGCTCGACCGGCGCGGCGGCACTGGGACGGACGGCATGAAGTGCCGGACAAATGGCGGTTTCCAATCGACCGGCGCGAGGCCATAGTGGCGCCAATGGCATGGCAGACCACCGTGATCTTTGTTCTGGGCATCGCGAATTTCGCGCTCAATCGCGCCGTATTCGACAGCCGGCACCCGCTGTTCGCACGGCTGCCGCTGGTGAGTCGCAAGCTCGGCAGCGGGGCCGCGCTGGTGACCGAATTCGCGGTGCTGTTCTTCGCGCTGATGCTGGCGAGCAATGGCTGGCCCGATTTCGTCTGGGCCTATGTCGGCTATTCGGCATTCAACGCGGTGGCCGCATGGCTGCTGCTGGCCCGCAGGATCTGATCCCGCGATGACCACCCGCCTGTTCCACATCAGCGACGTGCATTTCGGGGTAGAGAACCGCGCCGCACTGGCCGAAGTAGCGCGTGCCGTGGCCGAGGAGCGGCCCGATGCGGTGGTCTGTACCGGCGATCTCACCCAGCGCGCCAAGCATTCCGAATATGCGGCGGCGGCGGAATGGTTTGCCGCGCTCGGCGTGCCGGTGGTGCTCGAGCCGGGCAATCACGACATGCCCTATTACAACCCGTGGGAGCGCTTCACCGATCCCTTCCGCCGCTACAACCGGTTGCGGCAGACAGTGCCGGGCGGGTTCGTGTCGGAGGATGTGGTGCTGGTGCCGCTGCTGACGACCGTGAGCGCGCAGACCCGCTTTCCGTGGTCGGACGGGGTGATCAGGCCGCCCGCGCTGGCGGCGACGCTGGCACAGCTGGCCGCACTGGACGGCGATCCGCGCACGATCATCGTCACCGCGCATCACCCGGTGCTCGGAAAGGACGACACCGGGCCCAATCCCACCATCGGCGGCGATGCTGCCTTTGCCGCGCTGGCCGAGGCGGGGGCGCACGCAATCATGTCGGGCCATGTCCATGTGCCGTTCGACGAGGTGCGCAGCCGCGGCGGCCACTCTGCGCGGATGATCGGCGCAGGCACGCTCTCGACCCGGCTGCGGCACGGGGCGCCGCCTTCGTGGCGCGTGATCACTGTCGAGCGGGGCGGGGTGATTGCCACCGAACTGCGCACCGCAGGCGCGGCGGCGGTAACCTGAGGCCCCGCTGCCTTAACCTTTTCCCTAGCAGGCGCGTTAAGACTTTATTGGTGAAACTTGGACCGCAGACCGGCTGGCCGGTTCTGCCCCCTTTTCGTCACTCTACTTGGTCCGGAGGAACGAGGATGGAATTGTTGAAGGCATCCATACTGGGCGCGATTCTTTCGGCCACCATCGGTCTGGTGATCGGGTCGCAGGGCACCAGTGCAGGGCCGCTGGCGATCGAGCTGGTCTCGCTGGCGGAGGCGCAGGTTTACTGGTCCTGGCCGGTATTCCTGTCGGGCACCGGCCTGTCATGGGCGCTGATGCTGCTTCAGCGCTGAAAGCATTCGCGTCGCAAAACAAAAAGGGCGGCACCCTTGCGGGGCCGCCCTTGATGTTTCCAGGAGGAAAATTCTTGGAGCTTGGCGCTTCGAGAACTGCCCCCAGAAGCGCGATTAGCGCTTCGAGAACTGGAAGCTGCGGCGGGCCTTGGCCTTGCCGTACTTCTTGCGCTCGACCACGCGGCTGTCGCGGGTGAGGAAGCCGGCTGCCTTGACGACGCCGCGCAACTCGGGCTCGTACTTCGACAGGGCCTGGGCAACGCCGTGCTTCACCGCGCCGGCCTGACCCGACAGGCCGCCGCCGCGAACGGTGGCGATCACGTCATACTGGCCAGTGCGATCGGTGATGCCGAAGGGCTGGTTGATCACGAGACGCAGGGTCGGACGTGCGAAGTACACTTCCTGATCGCGGCCGTTGATCGTGATCTTGCCTGTGCCGGGCTTGACCCACACGCGGGCAACCGCATCCTTGCGGCGACCGGTGGCATAGGCGCGGCCCTGCTTGTCGAGCTCCTGCTGACGCAGCGGCGCCGAGACGCGGGCGATTTCGGCAGCATCACCCTGCGGGGCGTTGCCGGCGATGTCCTTCAGATCGGCGAGATCGGACACGGTGGTGGTCTCATCGGTCATTATGCGGTGACCTTGTTCTTGCGGTTCATGGAAGCAACGTCGAGCACCTGCGGCTTCTGGCCGTCATGCGGGTGTTCGGTGCCGGTGTAGAGGTGCAGCGCCTTCATCTGCTGACGGCCGAGCGGGCCGCGCGGAATCATGCGTTCCACGGCCTTTTCAAGCACGCGCTCGGGGAAGCGGCCGCCGAGCACCTTGGCCGGGGTGGTTTCCTTGATGCCGCCGGGGTGGCCGGTGTGCTTGTAATAGACCTTGTCGCCCATCTTGTTGCCGGTGAACTTCACCTTCTCGACGTTGATGATGACGACGTGATCGCCGCAATCTACGTGCGGGGTGAAGCTCGGCTTGTGCTTGCCGCGCAGGATGTTGGCGACGATCGCGGCGAGACGGCCGACGACCAGCCCATCGGCATCGATGATGTGCCAGTTCTTTTCGACCTCGGCCGGCTTGATCGACCGGGTCTGCTTGCTGAGAGCCTTCATGGCTGTGGTGTCCTTAGGTTTTAGCGGGCTGTCCGGGCGGGGCCCGGAAGAATCACCCTCCGATCAGCCGACCGGACGGGCAAGTGGCGGCGCAAATGTCGTTCGGGGGCGTGAAAGTCAAGCAAAAGCGCGGTTTCGCGATAGGGTAAAATAATACCCTATGCCATTTGCGGCTTCAGACCGGCCCCAGCGTCCAGACCTCGACCGAGCGCCGTTCGAGCTCTGCAATGCGGGTGACGATCGCGCGCCGCGCCTCGACCAGCCAGCCGGTGCCGGGTGCGGCGCGGGTTTCCCACGAAAGCTCGAAGGTCCCGGTGAGGCCCTCGGGCAGGTTCACAGTCTCGACCTGGCGTTGCGGCGTGCCGCTGGGGAAGAACAGGTCGGCGGGTAGGGCATCGAACTGGCCTGATCCGGCGCGGTGGATCTCGGCGAGATAGCGACGCATGTTGTCCCGCGCGGCTGCACTTTGAGGACGGGACGCGATCATCGCCTCGGCGGCGCGCAGCGCGGCGGCCATGTCGGCCGGAGCTGTGGGCGCGGTGCCGCTGGCCAGCACCAGCCCTTCTTCCGACAACATGATCGGGAACATCGCGTCGGTCGAGCGCTGTTCCTCGATCCGCGCCAGTTCGGCGAGGCTGGGCGGGGCTTCGACCTCCACGCTGGTCTGCCGGCCGGCGATCACGATGCCGCGGGCCTGCCGGGCAAAGCCGATCTCCCACCCGCGCCGCACGGTGATCGCCGCATCGCCGCCAAGCCCGCGCACCAGCTCCCGCCCGAGCCGCATCGGGCCCTCGGGCAGTACCAGACCGCCTGCCGCCAACATGGCCCGCAGCGGCGGAGCGAAAAGCCCTGCACCCCCTGCGGCGACCAGTCCGGCCAACAGCCTCCTGCGGGTCGTCCCGAACATCTGATCCCTTCCCCCGTCGAAGCGCAATGTGCGCCTCACCTGACCGGCTGGGTCACCGACGCCAGCCATGCGATTGTCTCCGGAAGGGCGGCATCCGCGGCCCATCCGACAATCGCGGGTGTATCATATGGGTGCAGCTTGCCCAAATGGGCGACCGCCGCATCGAGCCGTGCGGCGGTGGTCTTGAACAGCACGCCGGTTTCCGTTGCCCGGTCTTGCGCCCCTTGCCACAGGAAATGGGATTCGACTTCGCCGATGATATTGGCGCAGGCGACCAGCCTTGCGTCGAGCAGCGCCGTGATAACGCTGCGGGCCGTGTCACGATCGGGGAAGGGGCACCAGATGAGCGCCGCGCTTTCCGCCTCAGCCTCAGCCATTACGCCGCCTTCGCGCTCCGCCGCGCCAGTCCGTCGCTGTGCATCGCGCGGGCGGTGGCGGCGACTGTCAGTGCGCCGACCAGCTGGTGCGCGGCGGCAATCCACAGGGAAACCTCGCTCATCACTGTGGCAATGCCGAGCAGCACCATGGTGCCGAAGGCGGTGTGGACCGCGAGCGAGGCGAAACGATCGGATTTGCGGATGCGGCGCGCAAGCCACACCAGCGCGGCCACAGCCACCCACGCCCACCAGCGGTGCATGAATTGCAGCAGGAAGGGATCATGGGTGAGCGCCCACAGCACCCCCTTCGACCAGTCGGCTTCGGGGAAGAAACGCCCGTTCATCAGCGGCCAGTCATAGGCGGCGTGCCCGGCATTGAGACCCGCGACCCAGGCCCCCAGCAGCAGCTGGACGAACAGCACGCCCGCCACCATCGCCGCGCCTGCGGTGAGCGGGGCGGCACGGCTCTCCGGCTCCTTCACCAGCATCCGCATGTCGCGCGCGGTCCACACCAGCCCCGCCAACAGCGTCAGCGCGGTGAGCAGGTGGAGCGAGAGGCGGAAGTGGCTCACATCGGTCATGTCGCCGGTCAGGCCCGACTGCACCATCAACCACCCGAACAGGCCCTGCAAGCCGCCCAGCGCCAGCAGGCCGAGGAGGCGCGGCTTGAAGCCCTGCGGGATCGCCCCGCGCAGCCAGAACCACGCCAGCGGCAGAGCATAGACCATGCCGATCACCCGCGCGATCAGCCGGTGGACCCATTCCCAGAAGAAGATGAACTTGAAATCCGCCAGCGTCATGCCCGACAGCGCGGCTTCGAGCCGGTATTCGGGGGTCGCCTGATACTTGGCGAATTCGGCCTGCCATGCGGCTTCGGTGAGCGGCGGCAGGATGCCCGAGACGACGTTCCACTCGGTGATCGACAGCCCGCTCTCGGTCAGCCGGGTGATCCCGCCGACCACGACGATGCCGATCACCATAAGCGCAACGATCTCGAGCCAGCGGGCAATCGCCAGCGGACGCGATGTGCCGCGCGGGGCAACTTCGAACAGGCGCGAAACGGAGGCGGACGTGGCCATGACGGGGCTTTCCATGTCGCCGACACGCGCGATGCGCAAGCCCGTTTGCCGCAATCGGCCGTGCGACCCATGCAAGCCGGACCGCAAGACGCCGGTGCCGCGCGACCCATCGCAATCGGATGCATCATCGCTTGAAGAATGTAACAACATTACATATGTGCCGGAACGTCATGCCGCAAAACGCCCTTCCGCCCACGAGTCGGCCTTCGCTGCGCCGCCGTCTCGATCACGTGGGGATCGGACTGGCCGGACTGTGCGCGGTGCATTGCCTGGCAACGCTGGTGCTGGTTTCGGCGCTGGGCCTGGGCGGGCATTTCCTCTTGCAGGAAAACATCCACCGCATCGGCCTTTTCCTCGCGCTGGTGGTGGCAGCGGTCGCCATCGGCTGGGGCATGCTGCGCCATCGCCGCATCCTGCCCTTCGCGATTGCCAGCACCGGGCTCGGCTTCATGGGCTGGGCGCTGCTGGTGCCGCACGGGGCGAACGAATTCCTGCTGACCTTGCTGGGCGTCACGATCGTCTCGCTCGCGCATTTCCTCAATCTGCGCGCGGCGCGCTGAGCGCCCTCCTCTCAATCTCGCTGTTGCACCTTGTGGGCGAGCGCCTATGTCTCGCGCCATGACCAAGATGATCACCCTGAACGGCGCCCCCCATCGCAGTGAAGCCACCACGATTGCTGATCTGGTGCGCGAGCTTGACCTCGTGCCCGAAAAGGTCGCGGTCGAGCGCAATGGCGAAATCGTGCCCCGCTCGACCCTCACCGAGGCTCCGCTGGCCGACGGCGACACGCTGGAGATCGTGCACTTCGTAGGCGGGGGCGATCATACGCCTGACACCTGGACCGTCGCGGGCCGCACCTTCACCTCGCGGCTGATCGTGGGCACCGGCAAGTACAAGAGCTTCGAGCAGAATGCGGCTGCCGTTGCCGCGAGCGGGGCGGAGATCGTCACCGTGGCGGTGCGGCGGGTGAATGTCAGCGACCCCAAGGCGCCGATGCTGACCGATTACATCGACCCCAAGAAAATCACCTACCTCCCCAACACCGCCGGGTGCTTCACCGGAGACGAGGCTGTGCGCACGCTGCGGCTGGCGCGTGAGGCGGGGGGCTGGGACCTCGTGAAGCTCGAAGTGCTGGGCGAGGCGCGCACGCTCTATCCCGACATGCGCGAGACGTTGAAGGCGACCGAGGTGCTGGCCAAGGAAGGCTTTCTCCCGATGGTCTATTGCGCCGATGATCCGATCGCGGCCAAGCAGCTGGAGGATGCGGGCGCGGTGGCGATCATGCCGCTGGGCGCGCCGATCGGCTCGGGGCTCGGTATCCAGAACCGCGTGACCATCCGTCTGATCGTCGAAGGCGCGAAGGTGCCGGTGCTGGTCGATGCGGGCGTCGGCACGGCGTCGGATGCGGCGGTCGGCATGGAGCTGGGCTGCGACGGCATCTTGATGAACACCGCGATTGCCGAAGCGAAAGACCCGATCCGCATGGCCCGCGCGATGAAGCTGGCGGTAGAAGCCGGGCGCGAGGCTTATCTTGCCGGACGTATGGCGCGCCGGATGTATGCCGATCCGAGCAGCCCGCTCGCCGGACTGATCTAGGGTTAAAACCACATAACCCTAAATTAACCATGTGCTGCGACGTTCTCCCTGTCTGAAGGAGACGAGCGCCATGATGATGCCGATTGCCGAGATGCGGGAATTTGCCGGGTTCGCCGCTGCTGAGCAGCGCTACATCAAGCGCAGCCTCGATATCGGCCTCGCCCGCACCGACGCCTTCCGGCGCTGGGGCCGCAGCGAGGGCGAAAACACCGCGATCCGCCGCCAGTATGTCGCCTATCAGGACCTGAAGGCCCTGCGCGCGTTGATCCCCGAAGAAGGCAACCCCAACGAGATCGAGCGCTTCCTCGGCAAGCTGGTGCGCCTCGCCGTGTTCGACCTTGAGCAGGAGCGGATCGCGAGCTTCTCGGCCTTCCGCTTCCTCTATGAACGCCTGCTGGGTGCGGCGGTGCGGCCCTATCTTCCGGCCGCATTCTGTGCCGCCAGCGCCCTCCCCGCGATCCGCCCGGAGCGCCGCAAGACCCTGCTGCAATCCTTGAGCGAAGCCGCCGCCACCGCGCCCGGCTGGTCGGAACGCGAGCCGGCGTTCTACCCCGAATATGTCGATGATTTCGAGGCGGCGTGAGGCAGTGACGAAGGCTTAAAGCTTTGTCTCTAATAAGGGACTTGTGACCGAACAGCTTACCGTAACAGCCGCCGTGGCGGAGCCTATGCCGATCGAGCCGTTCGACTGGCTTGGCCGCGTGCTTGCCAATTTCGCCACGGCCGAGCGTGCTATCGGGCAACTGTGCCTCGCGTTGGAGCTGCCGGTCGAAAAAGGCCCGCTCTCCAATCTGCAAAATCTGTGTCACCGGTTGGAGCGCAACAGCAACAAGCGCTGTCAGACGTTGCTCAAGCGGATCGAGCGCTGGCGTTCACTCCGCCCGCTCCGCCATTTGCTTGCTCATGCCTCGATCATGGTTGTGCGCGACAGTGCGGGCAACCGCTTCATCCTCACGCGCCATCTGCCGTTGGATCGTTACGACGTCACGCCCGACAAGCTCTGGACCGAAGCCGAATGTCGCGAGCTGCTGCGGGTCGCAAGCAATGATGGTCGCTCGATCTCAGATCAGATCCGAAATCTTCTGCTGGATAGCGTGGCGATGGCGGAGCTGAAGAAGCCCGACCCCGGATCCCCGGCCTGCGCCGGGGCAGGCAAGTCCGGGGTGACGTAAGGGCGAGGTAGGGCGGTTGCGCCCTAGCCCCGATACAGCCCGTCGATCCGCTCCTGATACCGCTCGCGGATCTTGTGGCGGCGGATCTTCATCGAGGGCGTCATTTCCTCGTTCTCGATGGTGAAGGCCTCGTCCGCGAAGGCGAACTGGCGGACCTTTTCGATCACCGAGAGATCGGTGTTGGTCCGGTCGACCGCCGCGCGCACCGCGTTCTTGAAGGCGGGCAGCTGCTGGAGCGCCGCGAGGTCGAACTTCTCGCCGTTCGCGCGCGCCCATTCCAGCGCCCATTCGGCGTCGGGCACGATCAGGCCGACCACGTAAGGCCGCTTGTCCCCGCTCACCATCGCCTGCGCGATTTCGGGCTGGAGCGTGAGCATGCCTTCAACCTTCTGGGGCGCGATATTGTCGCCCTTGTCGTTGACGATCATGTCCTTCTTGCGATCGGTGATGACGATCCGGCCCTTGCTATCCAGGTGCCCGATGTCGCCCGTGTGCAGCCAGCCGTCTTTCAGCGTGCGCGCGGTTTCGGCGTCGTTGCGCCAGTAGCCGTGCATCACCAGCTCGCCGCGCACCAGGATCTCGCCATCCTCGGCGATTTTCACTTCGACCCCGCGCAGCGCCGGGCCGACCGTGTCCATCTTGAGCCCGACCTTGGGGCGGTTGCAGCTGATCACCGGGCCGGCTTCGGTCTGGCCATAGCCTTGCAGCATGGTGAGGCCCATCGCGTCGAAGAAATTGCCGACTTCCGGATTGAGCGGCGCGCCGCCCGAGACCATCGCCTTGATCCGCCCGCCGAACTTGGCGCGGATCTTCGGACGAAGGGTCTTCTCGACGAGGAAATCGAGCGGCTTGTCGCGCAGGCGGGTCTTGCCCTCCTTGCTGTGCTCGGAAATGCGCAGCGCCGCGTCCATCATGAAGTTAGCGACTTTGCCCTGCTTTTCGATCTGCTTCATGATGCGGGTGCGCAGCACTTCGAACAGGCGCGGCACCACGACCATGATGGTCGGGCGGGTTTCCTCGATGTTCGAGGCGAGCTTTTCGAGGCCTTCGGAATAGAAGATCTCCGCGCCCACGCCGATCGGCAGATATTGCCCCCCCGAGTGTTCATAGGCGTGGGAGAGCGGCAGGAACGAGAGGAAGCGTTCGTCGGCGATGCCGAAATCCTCGATCAGCACTTCGGCTGCGCCCGCGACATTGCACAAGATCGCGCCGTGGTGCTGCATCACCCCGCGCGGGGCGCCGCCGGTGCCGCTGGTGTAGATGAGGCAGGCGGTTTCGGAGCGTTCGATCCGCGAAATCCGGTCATTCACCGCCGCCCGCGCCGCTGCGGCATCGCCGGTCACCAGCGCGCTCCAATCGTGATATTCGAAGCTGCCCGATTGCTGGCGCTTCAAGTCGTCGATCCCGATGACATGCTCGACCATCCCGGTCTGCCCGATCGCACCGACCACCGGCGCCAGCAGCTTCTCGGTTGAGACGATCACCGCACGCGCGCCCGAATTGTCGAGGATATGCGCGTGATCGCGGCGGGTGTTGGTGGTGTAGGTCGGCACGGTGATGCAGCCCGCAGCCATGATGGCGAGGTCCGCGATGCACCATTCCGGGCGGTTTTCCGCAACCAGCGCGACCCGGTCGCCATCTTCCAGACCCATGCGGCGCAGGCTTTCGGCCAGCAGGCACACATGCTCGGCGGCCGAACGCCAGGACTGCGTCACCCATTGCCCGCCGGTCTTGTGGCCAAGGAAGGGCGCGTCGCCCTTTTCGTCGGCGCGCTTCAGGAACAGTTCGACGAGGTTCTGCGCGCCGTCGATGTCCTGCAGAAGCGGATCATCCGCGGGATTGATGGTCACGCGGGCAGCCCATTTCGTTTCTTGGGGGGGCAAAGTGGGGGAATGCACTGGCAAAGGCTCCTGATCCCTTCGAGCTTATCCTTCGCGGGTTCAGGTGCGACCCGCGTGTGCGATCCTGATTAAAGGCTCCGGGCCGTAGCGGCAAGCGGGGAGCACGCGTTCCCCGCTTGCCGCTCAGGGCGTGACGACGCTGACGAGGCGCGGCTCGGTCGCCACTTCCCATGTCCCGTCCGCGCGCCGGCCGAGGGCATTGGCCTTGATCGGTGCGGGGCCTGTGCGGATGCTCTTGTGGCCGAGCGCTTCCAGAGCGCCCTTCATCCCCACCAGCGCGCTGCCGTCTTCGATCAGCAGGCTGTCGCCGAAAGCCATGGCGAAGGGCATGGCGAGCGCGTCCTGCGCGCCCATTCCGAAATCGAGCACGCCGATGATCGCGCGAGCAACAGTGACCGGAATGGTCGGGCCGCCCGCCGCGCCGATCACCAGCACCACCTTTCCTTGTCCATCAAAGACGATGGTCGGTGCCATCGAAGAACGCGGACGCTTGCCGCCTTCGACGCGGTTGGCGACCGGTTTGCCGTCAGCTTCCGGGGTGAGAGTGAAATCGGTCAGCTCGTTGTTGAGATAGAATCCGCCCCAGTGCAGCCCCGATCCGAAAGCGCCCTCGATGGTCGAGGTGTAGCTGACGGCATTGCCCGATGCGTCCACCACGGAGAAATGGGTGGTGCCGTTCTCCGGCTCCTCCGGCCCGTCGCCGCGCGCGAGCGGCGCGCCGGGGGGCACGCCTGCTTCGGGTTTGGCGATGGTTGTCTCGGCGGAAATCAGCGCGGAGCGGCTCGAAAGGTAGGCCTTGTCTACCATCCCCTTGACCGGAACGCTGACGAAATCGGCATCGCCCGAATAGAGCTCGCGGTCGGCATAGGCGAGGCGCTGGCTCTCGACGAAGAGGTGCCAGAAGGTCGGGCTGTTCGGCCCGAGCGCGGCGAGATCGAATCGTTCAAGCTGGCCGAGCATCTGTGCCACCGCGATCCCGCCCGATGACGGCGGACCCATCCCGCAGATGCGGTAGGCGCGGTAGGGCGCGCAGACAGCGGCGCGGTCCTTGGCGACATAGGTCGTTACATCGCCCGCGGTCATGCGCCCGTCCTGCGGGGTTTCGGCGGCGACATAGGTGGCGAGCGCTGCGGCGGGATCGGTGCCGTAGATCGCTCCCGGCCCATCCTTGGCCAGCGCTTCGAACGTAGCGGCGAGGGCGGGAACCTTCACTGTCGCGCCAACCGGCAGGGGCTCGCCATCAGGACCGAAGAACACGCCGCGCGCGCCTGCGGACTTGTCGGCGCGGCCCTTGTTGCCGGCGAGCGATTCGTAGAGCCGCCGGTTCATCACAAAGCCGTCGCGCGCGAGCGCAATCGCCGGCTGGAACAGCGCCGCCCAAGGCAGCTTGCCGTCCTTCGCATGGGCCTTGGCCGCCAGCGCGACATTGCCCGGCACTCCGACGCTGAGGCCCGAGAACACGCGGGCATCGCGGCCCAGCAACTTGCCCTGCGCATCGAGAAAGCGCGTCGGCGTGGCGGCGGCGGGCGCGGTTTCGCGGCCGTCGATGGTGGTCAGCGCGCCGCTCTTGCCGTCGGCCCGCACCAGAAATCCACCCCCGCCGATGCCGGAGCTCTGCGGTTCGACCACGGTCAGCGCCAGCATCACGGCAATCGCGGCATCGGTGGCCGATCCGCCCTGCGCGAGGATCGCCTCGCCCGCCGCGGTGGCGCGCGGATCGGCGCTGCTCACCGCGCCTGCGGTGACGGGTGCGGCAAGCTTGGGGGCGGGATTGTCGGCGCAGGCCCCAAGGGCGAGCGTCAACGGGGCGATCAGGGCAAGAGAGAAGCGCATGTGTGGGGTGCTATTCGCTTCCCACCGCTTCGGCAATGCTGGCGAACCCGTCGCGCTGCATCAGCGCATCGAGCCCGCGCACGATCTTCGCGCCGAGGCCCGGGCCATCATAGACCATCGCGGAGTAGAGCTGGACCAGCGAAGCGCCCGCGCGGATGCGCTCCCACGCGTGTTCGGCGCTGGCGATCCCGCCGACGCCCACCAGCGGCACCGCGCCGCCGGTCGCCTTGCGGAAATCGCGCAGGCGCTGGGTGGCAAGCTGCCGCAAGGGCGCGCCCGACAGCCCGCCGGTCTCGCCCGCGTGATGCGAGCGCAGCGCCGGGCGGCTGATGGTGGTGTTGGAGACGACTAGCGCGCCCAGCTGCTTGTCCAGCGCAATCCGGGCGATCGCGTCAATATCGGCGGGTTCTAGATCGGGGGCGACCTTGAGAAAGATCGGCGCGACGCTGCCCGCTTCATCGCGCGCGGCAATCACCGCGTCGATCAGGGCGGTCAGTGCGCCTTCGTCCTGCAATGCCCGCAGGCCCGGGGTGTTGGGGCTGGAGACATTGACGCACAGGTAGCTGGCAACGGGGGCCATGATCTTCGCCATCACCGCGTAATCGGCGATGCGATCGGCCGAATCCTTGTTCGCGCCGATATTCACCCCGACAATCCCCGGGCGGCCCACGCGCGCCTTGAGGCGGGCCAGCGCGACCTCGGCCCCGCCATTGTTGAACCCCATGCGGTTGATGACAGCCTCATCCTCGACCAGCCGGAACAGGCGCGGTTTGGGGTTGCCTGCCTGCGGGAGCGGCGTGATCGAGCCGACCTCGGTAAAGCCGAAACCAAGGCCCAGCAGTGCGTCGGGCACCTCGGCATCCTTGTCGAAACCGGCCGCGACGCCGACGGGATTGGGGAAAGCAAGGCCTGCCACTTGCGTCGCCAGCCTGCCCGGTTGCGGCATGGGCCCGCGCAGGGGCAGCGCCTTCAGCCCATTGATGGCGAGACGGTGTCCGGTCTCCGAATCGAGTGCGAACAGGGCGGGCTTGAGCAGGCGGAAGATCATGGTCTGTGCGCCTATGGCAGCCAGGCTCCGCTGTCGAGCGCGCAGGTTATGCAAACCTTTGCGTTCAAGTAATTCAGCATGAATATCAGATATTTGCTATCCAGATGCACTAAGGGATACTGCTTGTCGCTTGCATACAATCAATCCAGCGATTCGCTCTTTATACGCCGGTTTGCAACCCGAAGGGCTCGGAGCAGCAATGCTTAGAGTTCCTCAACTCAGATGGGCGGTGCTCCCTGCGGGAGTGCCGCCCCTTTTTTTGTCTGTCGTGCGCTTGCAGCACGCGCCGCGCCGTGGCTAAGCTCGCGCGACAGATAAAGGGACCCGCATGACATTCATCCGCCTGCTCGCCGCTCCGGTTTCCGCACTGGCGCTGGCCGCCGCGCTTGCCACGCCGCTGGCTGCGCAGGAGACCGCGCCTGCTGCTGTGGCTCCGGTCACTGCACCCGCCGCGCTTCCGGCAGAGGCTTCGATCGACGATCTGTTCGCCGCCTATGATGCCGCCGGGCTTGCCATGTCGCCGCAGGGCAAGACCTATCGCGGCGTGCGCGATGCCGATTACGGCAAGTGGAACGATCCTTCCGACGCTGCCGAGGCGGCCGAGGACGCGCTGCTCGACGAAACACTCGCGGCGATGCGCGCGCGCTTTGCCTCGGCCAGCCTGCCGCCGCAGCAGGCGCTGTCCTACCGCCTGTTCGAACAGCTTGCCGAACGCCGTGTGTCCCTGCGGCCCTATCGCGACTATGGCTATGTCTTCGACCAGATGAACGGCGCGCAGAGCGAATTGCCGGCTTTCCTGATCAACACCCACCGCATCGCCAGCAAGTCCGAGGCCGAGGCCTATGTCGCGCGGATCGCCGGGATGGGCCGGCTGATCGACGCGCTCACCGCGCAATCGCGCGAACGGGCGGACAAGGGCGTGATGCCGCCCAAATGGGTCTATCCCTATGTCATCTCGGACATCGAGAACCTGCTCGGCGCGCCCGGCAAGAACCCGATCAACGAGGATCTCGGCAAGAAGCTCGAAGACCCCAAGGCCGGGATCGAAACGGCCGACCAGCTCTTCCTCCTGGCCGACGGGATCGGTGCATGGATCATGTCGGCGCGGCCCGCCTATCAGCGCCTGCTTGCCGAAATGCAGCGCCAGCAGGCGATTGCCCCCACCGAGGACGGCATCTGGCGCTTTGCCGATGGCGACAAGTACTACGCCGCGCTGCTCAAGAACTACACCACCACCGATCTGACGGCGGATGAAATCCACGCGCTCGGCCTCAAGGAAACCGCCCGCATCCACGGCGAGATGCGCGCGATCATGGCCAAGGTCGGCTTTGGCGGCACCTTGCAGGAATTCTTCGCCTACACCCGCGATGATCCGCGCTTCTTCCACACCAGCCGCGAGGCCTATCTGGCCGAGGCCGAGGGCCATCTCGCGCGCATGACCGCCAAGCTGCCCGAATTCTTCGCCACGCTGCCGCCCGATCCGCTGGTGATCAAGCCGGTCGAAGCTTTCCGCGAAAAGAGCGCAGGCAAGGCCTTCTACCAGAGCCCTGCTCCCGATGGCTCGCGCCCGGGCACCTATTACGTCAACCTCTACAATCTGCGCGACATGAGCAAGAACGAGCTCGAGGCGCTGGCCTATCACGAAGGCCTGCCCGGGCATCACCTGCAACGATCGATCCAGACCCAGCTTGGCGATCTGCCGCCCTTCCGCCGGTTCGGCGGGGTCACCGCCTACACCGAGGGCTGGGGCCTCTATACCGAGGAACTGGGCAAGGATATGGGCTTCTACACCGATCCCTACTCCGATTTCGGGCGGCTCGGCATGGAGCTGTGGCGCGCCGGGCGGCTGGTGGTCGACACCGGCATCCACCACAAGCGCTGGAGCCGCGAGCAGGCGATCGCCTGGCTCACCGAAAACACCCCCAACCCGCCGGGCGACATCGAAAAGGCGATCGAACGCTATGTCGTCTATCCGGGCCAGGCGACTGCCTACATGATCGGTAAGCTCAAGATCATGGAGCTGCGCGAAAAGGCCAAGGCAGAGCTGGGAACCGGGTTTGACATCCGCGCATTTCATGACACGATCCTGACGTCCGGCCCTGTGCCGTTGTCGATTTTGGAGGAGAATGTCGGGCAGTGGATCGCTGCCCGCCGCCAGCAATAAGGGGTCGCGCCCAAGTGCAGGGGGACCGCGCAAGCGGACATAACCGAAGTGCAGTTCAGGTTTGAAATCATTGCTCCGCCGCCGGAGCTGGCTAGCCGGATCAACACGTTTTACGTGATCGAGACCGAAGAGGACCGGATCGAGGAAATCGTTCCGGCCTATTCGGCGCAGCTGGTGGTGATGGTGCGCGGGCGGCTGTCGCTGGATCATTCGCCCGATGCGCCGCAGCCCTCCGGATCGGTGGTGGTGAACGCGCCGCAGATGCGCTCCTCGCCCTGCCTGCTCGAAGGCCCGGCGCTGCTGCTCGGCGCTTCGCTCACCCAGATCGGCTGGCAGGCGCTGGCCAATCGTCCGGCCGACAAGGTGCATGACACCGTGTTGCCGGCGCAGGCAATTTTCTCCGAGGTGCAGATCGCCACGCTCCAGCGCGCCGCTGCCGAATGTGCCGAGGGCCGCAAGAGCATGGCCGATCTCAGCGCCGCGATGGCGGGGGTGGTTGCCGCCGCACCGCACAGCCCGCGCGCCGATCATGTCGCAGTCATCGAGGCGATGATGCGCTGGCTCGGCAGTGCCTTCGATCCGCCACTCGAGGCCCTGCATGAGATGGTCGACATCTCGCCGCGCCAGTTGCAGCGGCTGTCGCGCCGCTATTTCGGGGTGCCGCCCGCGCAGCTGCTCAAGCGCTTCCGGGCAATCCGCGCCGCGATGGTGCTGGCCAATCCGGCCCTGCCCGATGCCTTCCGCGACGAGATGATGGCGAGCTTCTTCGATCAGGCGCACCTGATCCACGATATCCGACGCTACACCGGCCGCACGCCGACGCAGCTGCGGGCGCGCTCGCTGTCCAGCGGGCTGCTCGATCCCAGCGGCCACGGCGAAGCGGCCGAGCGGATGCGCCCCGACGCGGGCTGACCCGCACGCCTGCGGGCGCCGATGCGGGCGCCGGTGCGGGCGCCAGTGCGGGCGATTGTGATTGAATTGCGAGCAAAGTGGTCCTAATTGCCAATTCGGAACGATTCTGTCCGAATTGAGAACCGCTCGCAATGCGCCTGTCCAACCTCGCTGATTATGCCGTCATCACGATGTGCCAGGCTGCGCTTCACTGCGGCAATGGCAGGGTGAGCGCGGCTGAACTGGCGACCGAGACCGGCCTGCCGGTGCCGACGGTGCAGAAGCTGGTCTCGAAACTGACGGCGGCGGGTCTGCTGCGGTCAGTGCGCGGCGCGCATGGCGGCTTGCAGCTTGGCCGACCGGCGGCGGCGATCACCGTGGCGGACATTGTCGAGGCGATCGAGGGCCGCATCGCGCTCACCGCCTGCGTCGATCACATCCCTTGCGATTTCGAGAGCGGGTGCAACATGAAGCCGCACTGGCCGATCATCAACAACGCGCTGCGCGGGGCGCTGGCGGGGATCACCCTTGCCCAACTGCGCGGCCCTGTCGCCCATATGGCGACCTCTGAGGACCATCTGGCATGAGCGAAGACATCGACATTCAAGACCGCGAGGCGCGCGAGGCCGCGGCCAAGGTCGCCGATTACGAGCACGGCTGGTCGGCCGATATCGACACCGAGTTCGCGCCCAAGGGCCTGAACGAAGACACCGTCCGCTTCATCAGCGCCAAAAAGAACGAGCCCGAATGGATGCTCGAATGGCGGCTGAAGGCCTTCCGCCTGTGGCAGACGATGGAAGAGCCCGATTGGGCCAAGGTCGGCTATCCCAAGATCGACTATCAGGACGCCTATTACTACGCCGCACCCAAGAAGAAGATCGAACTGGATTCGCTCGACGAGCTCGATCCCGAGATCAAGCGCGTCTACGACAGGCTCGGCATTCCGCTGGGAGAGCAGGAGGTGCTCGCCGGGGTGAAGGGCGCGAAGAAGGTTGCCGTGGATGCGGTGTTCGATTCTGTCAGCGTCGCCACCAGCTTCCGCGAGGAATTGCTGCGCGCGGGCGTGATCTTCCTCTCGATCTCCGAGGCGATCCGCGAATATCCCGAGCTGGTGAAGCAGTGGTTGGGGCGCGTCGTGCCGGTGCGCGACAACTACTTCGCGGCCTTGAACTGCGCGGTCTTCTCCGACGGCACCTTCGTCTACGTGCCCGAAGGCGTGCGCTGCCCGATGGAGCTTTCGACCTATTTCCGCATCAATGCCGAAAACACCGGCCAGTTCGAACGCACGCTGATCATCGCCGACAAGGGCGCCTATGTCAGCTACCTCGAAGGCTGCACCGCGCCGATGCGCGACGAGAACCAGCTCCACGCCGCGGTGGTGGAACTGGTCGCATTGGACGATGCCGAGATCAAATATTCGACCGTGCAGAACTGGTACCCCGGCAATGCCGAGGGCAAGGGCGGGATCTACAACTTCGTCACCAAGCGCGCCCTGTGCCAGGGGGACCGGAGCAAGGTCAGCTGGACGCAGGTCGAAACCGGCTCTGCGGTGACGTGGAAATATCCCTCCTGCGTGCTCAACGGCGAGGATAGCGTGGGCGAGTTCTACTCGGTCGCGGTCACCAACAATTACCAGCAGGCCGACACCGGCACCAAGATGATCCACAACGGCAAGAACAGCCGCTCGACGATCATCTCCAAGGGGATTTCGGCAGGCAAGTCGAACAACACCTATCGCGGTCTCGTCCGCGTCGGCCCGACCGCGAGCGGCGTGCGCAACTTCACCCAGTGCGACAGCCTGCTGCTGGGCGATCAATGCGGCGCGCACACCGTGCCCTATATCGAGGTGAAGAACCCCAGCGCCCAGATCGAGCACGAGGCGACCACCAGCAAGATCAGTGACGAACAGCTGTTCTACGCAATGCAGCGCGGGCTCGGCGAAGAGGAAGCCGTGGCGCTGATCGTCAACGGCTTTGCCAAGGACGTGCTGAAAGAGCTGCCGATGGAGTTTGCGGTCGAAGCGCAGAAGCTGCTGGCGATTTCGCTCGAGGGGAGCGTGGGGTGATAGAATTCCTCAAAACCTTCAGCATAGCTTGGCTTGTAACTGGCTTGGCGGCCTATTCGATGCTTCTGATGTATGTGCCGTACGATAGCCTTCTCATCGCGGAGGCCTTTGGCATTGCGCTCATTACCACCTTCGCCACATGTCTTCTTCGTGTTCCCTTCAGCAACGTGCCTGGCCCGCAGAGGTCGAGAACTGTCGCGTGGTCACTGCTTGTTCTTGGGCTCCTGCATTTTGGCGGAAACCTGAAGGACGAGCCGACAGTAGCGTGGACCGGATTGCTGTATGCCGCTTTGGCAGGCGGTGCGCTTTATTTCTTCCGCTCGAAGGGCGACGTTCATCAATGACCACCCGCAAAACCCTCGCCCTCAACCCTGAGGCTGCCTCCACCGCCGAAGCCCCCGCTCTCAAGAAGAAGGGCCGCGGGTGGGAGATTTCGGACAAGCGGCTCGATGCGCTGCACGAACAGGCGCGTGAACTGCGCCGCCATTCGTCCGAGGCGCACAAGGCGCTCGCCGCCAAGTTCGCCGCCGCCGACATGGGTCGCTACACCTTCAAGCGCCACGCCGTGGTCGGCTCGGCGATTGTCGATTTCAACTGCCACAACCTCGGCCTCGCGCTGGCGATTGACGAGGAGGGGCAGAACGATGCCCTCGCCAAGCGCCGCGACAAGAGCCTTGAGAGCGTCGGCATCAAGCTGATGCGCATCGCGGCGAAGGACATCCTCGAAAACCTCGACGAGGTGCTGAAGCAGCTCACCCTCGTCATGCGCGAGCGGATCGAAGAGCGCAAAGCCGCCGCCCGCGCGCACAAGGCGGCCAATCCCAAGCAGACCTATTCGCGCCCGAAATCCCCCGGCTCTGGCCGCGATGGCGAGCGCGACGACCGCAATTCCACCGCAAGACCCCGGAGCCGCAAGCCGTGATCGCTGCCATCTTCGCCCCCCTCCTCGCGCTTCAGGGCGCGCCTTCCACCGCGGTCGCGATCAAGAACGACAATCCGGAGACCTGGAGCGTCGAATATCCGCGCCTGATCCAGCCCTTCGTGCAGGATTACCGCCGCTGCCTCGCGGTCACCAATCGCCGCATCGCCGGTGTCGCCGATTTCGAAGCCCAGCACGCCGCCGATCTGCCGCGCTGTGCCGAACGCCGCGCCAAGGCCGTCGCGGATTCCAACGCCGCGCTGGCGGGCGCCAAGACCGCGATGACGCCCGAGGAAGTCGAACAGCTCTTCACCAATGTCGGCCGCATCCACATCGCGCGCGGCGCCGATCTCGACAAGCAGTTCAACGCCCGCGTCGCCGGGGCAGAAGCTGCCAGTCAGGCCTATGAAGCGAACCGGCCCAAGGGGCTGGTGATCGAACTGCATGATGCCAGCGTCGTCAAGGCGCGCACCGATGCGAGCGCGGCCGCTGCCGCTGCTGCACAGGAAAAGGATCCCGAATAATGCTCACCATCACCGATCTCCACGCCTCGGTTGGCGACAAGCCGATCCTCAAGGGCCTCAGCCTGCACGTGCCTGCGGGCGAGGTGCACGCGATCATGGGCCCCAACGGCGCGGGCAAGTCGACGCTTTCCAACGTGCTCGGCGGCAAGCCCGGCTACGAGGTGACCGGCGGCAGCGTGACCTTCAACGGCGAGGATCTGCTGGCGCTCGAACCCCATGAGCGCGCCGCCAAGGGCCTGTTTCTGGGCTTCCAGTATCCGGTCGAAATCCCCGGCGTCTCCAACGTCCAGTTCCTGCGCGAGGCGCTGAACGCCCAGCGCAAGGCGCGCGGGGAGGAACCGCTGTCGGGCGGTGATTTCCTCAAGCTCGCCAAGGAGAAGGCGGGCCTGCTCAAGATGGACATGGAAATGCTCAAGCGGCAGGTCAATGTCGGCTTCTCCGGCGGCGAGAAGAAGCGCGCCGAGATGGTGCAGATGGGCATTCTCGATCCGTCCTTCGCGGTGCTGGACGAGACCGATAGCGGCCTCGATATCGACGCGCTGCGGATCGTCGGCGCAGGCATCAACGCGATCATGCGCGCGCCCGACAAGGCGGTGCTGCTCATCACCCACTACCAGCGCCTGCTCGATGTCGTCGCACCCGACAAGGTGAGCATCCTCGCCGGTGGCCGCATCGTCGAGACCGGCGGGCCGGAACTCGCGCTGCGGCTCGAGGCCGAGGGCTATGACGCGGTGATGGCGTGACGACAGCCACCCTTCCTACCCGCCGTGACGAGGCATGGCGCTATGCCGATATGGACGCGCTCGCGCGGCTCGGCGTGGCGGCGCTTGACCAGTGGCAGGTGATTGACGTTGCCGCCGGGACAAGCCTCACGCGCTGTCTCGTCGTCGGCTCGGACGCGCCCGAATTGCACCGCTTCCGCGTCACGCTGGGCGAAGGGGCGACTGCCGCCTTCTTCGTCACCAATGCGGGGAGCGATTACACCCGCGTCGAAGTGGAAGTGCGGCTCGCGCGGGGTGCGCATTTCGAATTCGGCGGCGTCACCATCGGCGGAGCGGGCGTGACCCGTGAATTCGTGACGCAGGTCATTCACGCAGAGCCCGAGGCGACCTCCAACCAGACGGTCCGCGCGGTCCACTGGGCCGGGGCGACGGGCAATTTCCTCGGCGAAATCAAGGTCGCGCGCCATGCGCAGAAGACCGATGCGGCGCAGGATTTCAAGGGCTTGCTGCTGGAGGCAGGCGCCAGCGCCAATGCCGTCCCGCAGCTCGAAATCTTCGCCGACGATGTGAAGTGCGCCCACGGCGCCACCGTCGGCGAGCTGGACGAGGCCGCGCGCTTCTACATGATGGCGCGCGGGGTCGATCCGGCCACGGCGCAGCGCTTGCTGGTGCAGGCCTTCATCGGCGATGCCTTCGTCGCGCTGGAGGACGAGGGCGAACGCGAGACCCTGCTCGATGCGGCGCTCGCCGCGTTGGAGGGGGCGAGACTGTGAACGCTCCCACCAACACCCCTCCGTTCGTGTCGAGCGAAGTCGAGACACGTGTGACAGGCCTCTCGACTGCGCTCGAGGCGAACGGGGTTGTGCTCAAAGACGATTTCCCCGGCATGGTCACGCATGAGGGCAAGCCGTGGCACTATCTCGATACCGCCGCCACCGCGCAGAAACCGCGCGCGGTGATTGACGCCATGGCACGCGCACTGGGCGAGGATTACGCCACCGTCCACCGCGGGGTCTATGCCCGCTCGGCCGAGATGACGCTCGCCTACGAGGCAGCGCGGCGCACAGTCGCGGGCTTCATCGGCGGACACGAGGACGAGGTGGTCTTCACTCGCGGGGCGACCGAGGCGATCAACCTTGTCGCCCAGACCTGGGGCCGCGCGAACCTCAAGGCGGGCGACCGCATCCTTCTCTCGCAGGCCGAACACCATTCGAACATCGTGCCGTGGCAGATGATCGCTGCCGATACCGGTGCGGTGATCGATGTCTGCCCGCTCACGAGCGACCTGCGGATCGATCTCGATGCCGCCGAGGCGATGCTGACCGAAGCGCACAAGCTGGTCGCCTTCGCCCATGTCTCGAACGTGACGGGCGCGGTGCTCGATGCGGCCCGCGCTGCCGTGCTAGCCCACCGCGTGGGCGCGAAGCTGCTGCTCGACGGGTGCCAGTCCGCGCCGCACATGGGCGTCGATGTTGCCGCGCTGGCCTGCGATTTCTACGTCTTTTCCGCGCACAAGCTCTATGGCCCGACCGGCATCGGAGCCTTGTGGGCGCGCGCCGAAATCCTTGATGCCATGCCTCCGTGGCAAGGCGGCGGCGCGATGATCGACCGCGTCACCTTTGAGCGCACCACCTATGCCCCCGCGCCCCAGCGCTTCGAGGCGGGAACGCCCGCCATCACCGAAGCGATCGCGCTGGCCGCTGCCGTGGACTACGTCAGCGCCATCGGGACCGACCGCATCCATGCCCACGAGGCCGCGCTGGTGGCGAAACTCCGCCGCGAACTTGGCGCGATGAATGATGTGACCCTGTTTGGCCCGGCCGACAGCGCCGGCATCGTCAGCTTCGCCATGGACGACATCCACCCGCACGATCTCGGCACCATTCTTGATGAAGCGAATGTCGCGATCCGCGCCGGGCATCACTGCGCCCAGCCGCTGATGGATTTCCTCGGCGTTCCCGCCACCGCCCGCGCCAGTTTCGGCCTCTACTCGACCGAGGCCGATGTCGATGCGTTGATCGCCGGGATCGCCCGCACCCGCCGGATTTTTGGAAAAGGATGAGAGCCATGGACAGCTCGACCGACACCAGTGCCAACAAGCCGCCGCGCGCCCGCGTGGACGATGCGATCGATCCCGATGCGGCGCCGGATGGCCCGCGCACCCGCGACTATCTCGACGGGTTCCTCGCCGCCAAGCCGGCTGCCGATGCCGTGGGCGGTGACGGGAGCGATCTTCAGGCCGCGGTGATCGAAGCGCTGCGCGAAATCTATGATCCTGAAATTCCGGTCAATATCTACGATCTCGGCTTGATCTACGGGGTCGAGGTTGACGAGAACGCCGATGCGACTGTCACGATGACTCTCACCACCCCGCATTGTCCGGTGGCCGAATCGATGCCCGGCGAAGTCGAAATGCGCGTCACCTCGGTGCCGGGGATCCGCGATGCTGAAGTGAACCTCGTGTGGGATCCGCCCTGGGGTCCGCACAAGATGAGCGACGAGGCGCGGCTCGAACTGGGGATGCTGTGACGCTCGCAAACGCCCTCGAGATCGTGGTCGCCGATTACAGCGATCCGCGCCATGCGGCCGATGTGGTCGCGCTGCTCGATGCCTATGCCCGCGATCCGATGGGCGGCGGCGCTCCGCTGACCGAGGATGTGAAGGCGCGGCTGCCCGAGGATCTGGCGGCCAATCCCCATGCCTTCTCGCTGCTGGCGCGGCTCGATGGCGAGTCGGTGGGGCTGGCCAATTGCTTCATGGGCTATTCCACCTTCGCCGCCGCGCCGCTCGTCAACATCCACGATTTCGCAGTGATCGCGGGCCGCCGCAGCGCAGGCATAGGCCGCGCGCTGCTCGCCGCAGTCGAGGCCGAGGCCTTGAAGCGCGGGGCAACGAAGGTCACATTGGAAGTGCTGAGCGGCAATCACCCGGCGCGGCGGCTCTATGCGGCCAATGGCTATGGCGATTACCAGCTTGATCCGCAGGCCGGACAGGCGCTGTTCTGGCAGAAGAGGCTGACATGACCGAGACGACCACCACCAAGCCTGCTCGGCCCGCCCCCAAGGCCGCCGTCATCCTGACGCCGTCTGCCGAGGCGCGTATTGCCGAACTGATGAGCAAGGCCCCCGAAGGCGCGATCGGCGTGAAGCTGTCGACCCCGCGGCGCGGCTGTTCGGGCCTCGCCTATTCGGTCGACTACGTCACCACCGAAGCCAAGTTCGACGAGAAGATCGAAACGCCCGGCGGCACCTTCTACATCGACGGGGCGAGCGTGCTCTACCTCGTGGGCAGCGTGATGGACTGGCGCGAGGACGACTTCACCGCCGGCTTCGTGTTCGAAAACCCGAACGCCAAGGGCGCCTGCGGCTGCGGCGAAAGCTTTATGGTCTAAGCGGCACGCGGCCGCTTAAACTTCCGACGCGAGCCGAGCGATCAGACGGCTTTCGAGCCCGTCGACTTCGCCGTCGGCATCGATCATGCCTTCCAGCCAGTCGTTCTCGTAATCCGTGACTTCCTCGCCCGCCGCGGCGAGCGCCGCGAAATCGGTGCCGGGCTTGCGCTTGCCGAAAGCCTTGCCGAAGTGGTTGAGCACCTGCGGCATTTCCTTGGCGACCTGGCCCATGAAGCGGCCGACATTGGCCTTGTTGTCGGCGACGAAGGCTTCCAGCTCGCGCTTGCGTGCGTGGCTCACCTGCGCGTGCGGCAGGACGAAGCCCTTGAGGAAATTGGCGACGCCATCGATGAACAGATCATCCCACTCGGGCGCGTTTTCCTCGGCGAGGGTCTCGTCCTTGAGGCGGAACAACAGCTCGGCATCATAGCGCGTCACGGCTGCCGGGCCATGGCCGCCGCTGGCAAAGATCACGCGGCGCACGATCCGGCATTCGGCCGCCGTGATGTGGGTCGCGGAAAGATCGCCGCCGCAGCGCGTAGGGCCGGTGCCGGTCAGCACTTCGCGTTCGACTGCGGCCAGCACATAGTCCTTGAGTCGGTCGGGGGGTGTTTTCGGCGCGTTCGATGATGCGCACCATGGCTTCGAGTTCGACCATGCTTTCGACCGCGCCGTCAGCGTCGATCTGGTCGATCAGCCACTGGGCTTCCTCGTCATTGCATTGCAGGCGCGGCTCGGTGCCGTTGAGCACGAATTCGCCGACCGCCTCGACGAAGAAGTCGCACCACTCCTCGCTGCGCTCCTTGAGCGAGCTGTTGAGCGCGAACAGGGCTTCGGCCTCGGCGCGAGTGATGATGCCATCGCCCCAGCCCTGACGACGGAGCGCCAGCAGCTCGTCCGCTGCGATATGCCCGTCGGCGGCCGCGCGCTGGGCGATTTCGATGAAATGCGTGGTCATGGCCCGTTCAAATCCTTCCGGTTTCGGGATCGGGCATGGCACGAACAGGCTTAAGACGGGGTTACCGCCTCTCGACCTCGCGGATGCAGGCGCCGCGATCGACTTCTGCCCCGCCCTGCCGCTGGCGCGCGACGACATGGGCGGCGAGCGGTTCGGTGCCCGGGCGCTGGGGGTAGAGGTAGATGTCGATCACGCAGGTCGCGCCGGTGAATTGCAGCTTGCGCGCGTCGCCTTCGGCCAGATCGATGCGCGGGGCGCCGAAGCGGCGGGTGAGCGCGGCGGCATCGGTGCCGATCACGCCTTCGAGTCCCTGCGGCGCCATCACCTCGGGTAGGCGCACGATGGTGCTGCGCGAAGGCGTGGCCGGACGCGCGGGCGCAGATGTGCCGCCTCCGCCGCTGCCTACGCAGCCCGCCAGCAGGCTCGCCAGCACGCTCGCCACCAGAACCCCCCGTCCCATCACGCCTGTCCTTCCGCTTCGATCCGCCGCAGCACCAGATGTGACCCTGCCGCCGCGCCCAGCACGGGGGCGATGAGGCCGATGACCGGCACCAGCATCAGTCCGGCAATCGCGGCACCCATCAGAAACCGCTCGCCCGCACCCACCGGCGTTGCCTGCTCCGTCCCCCGGCAATGGCGCAGCCACGCCATGTCAGTGAGCTCGCGCCCCAGCAACACCGCGTTGACGGCGAGGAACACCAGCGCCGGGCCGATGCCGGTGAAGGCTGTCACCGCCGCCACCGGCACAGCAAGAAGATTATAGCCCAGCGCCCGCACCAAGCCCCGCAGCGCAATCGCGATCTCGCGGCGCAGCGGCAAGCGCTGCGCGCTGGCGGCAAGCGCCGGATAGTGCCGCACCTCAACTGCGGCGACCACCTCGTCGGCGAAGAATTGCAGCACCGCCATGGCCACCACGCGGAACAAGAGCCAAGCCGCCAGCAGGGTCACCAGCGCGGTGAGGATCACCGTCGCCCCGTGGATCGGTGCCCAGCCGATCCACTGGCGCGCTTCCTCAAGCAGCAGGAACAGGCCCGCGCCTGCCACCACGAACACCGCCAGGGTCAGCACGACGCTCTTGGCCACCACCGCAAGGATGCGGCGGTCACCCAGCTGGCCAAGGGCCTTCAGGAGTGCAGGCAGAACGGCAGACATGGCCTCAGGCGATGCGGGCCAGCCGCTACGAAGTCAACGCGGGCTTGCTGCGCTGCACACAGGCGGCTAGGCGGCGCGCGAACATTATCCAAGGAACTGCTCCCGTGACCGCCACCACCCCGCCCCGTTACGACGTGATCGCCATCGGTAATGCCGTGGTCGACGTGATTGCCTCCTGCGAGGAGGAGCTGATCGAGGAGCTGGGGCTCAATCGCGGCGGGATGACCCTGATCGATGAGGCGCGCGCTGAGGAGCTTTACGAAGCCATGCCGCCCGCGCGCGAGCTTTCGGGCGGTTCGGCGGCGAACACGCTGGCGGGGCTGGCCACGCTGGGCCTGCAATGCGCCTTCATCGGGCAGGTCGCCGAAGACCAGCTCGGCAAGGTGTTCCGCCACGACATGCGCGCCACCGGCATCGATTTCGACACGCCCGGACGCGAGGGCGAACCCGCCACCGGCCGCGTGCTGATCTTCGTCACCCCCGATGGCGAGCGCACGATGAACACCTTCCTTGGCGCGGGCCAGTTCCTCCCCGCCGCCGCGCTCGACGAAAGCCTGATCGCGAGCGGCGCGATCCTCTATCTCGAAGGCTATCTGTGGGACCCGGAAGAGCCCCGCCGCGCCATGCGCCGCGCCATCGAAGTGGCGCGCGATGCCGGTCGCAAGATCGCCTTCACCGCGTCCGAAAGCTTCGTGATCGATCGCCACGGCGAGGATTTCCGCGCCATGATCGAAGACGGCGTGATCGACATCCTGTTCGTCAACGAAAGCGAACTCGCCACGCTGACGGGCGAGGATGACTTCGAAGCGGGCCTCGCAGCTGTGGCAGGCAAGGTGCCGGTGCTGGTCGCCACCCGCAGCGAGAAGGGCGCGGTTGCGATTGCCCACGGCGAGCGCGCCGAAGTCGCCGCCGTGCCGGTCATCAAGGTGGTCGACACCACCGGCGCGGGCGACCAGTTCGCCGCCGGCTTCCTGTCCGGCTACGTCAAGGGCGAGCCCCTGACCCGCTGCTTGAAGCGCGGCGCGATCTGCGCCTCGGAAGTGATCTCGCACTACGGCCCGCGTCCTGAAGCCGATATGCTGAAGCTGATGGAAGAGAGGTTGTAAGCGGTTGCGAGGGTAGTCTTCGGCCCCACAGGGGCCGCGAGCGCACGCGCGCGAGCCGCAGGTGCTCAAGCCCGCAGGGCTTGAAACAGCGCCGAGGACGCTCGCCCGGAGGGGCGAGCGAAAAGCAAACTAGGCAGGCTGCGCAGCTGCCCTGCGCTCCGGCTTGCCCGCCTGCCAGCCGAACCATGCTGCCGCGCCGCCGGCGACGATGCCCAGCGCCAGCGTCACCCCCGGCGGGGTGGCCGCATAGGCGGCAAAGCCTGCGGTGATCGCGGGGATGAAGGGCGCAAACCACATCACCACGCCCTGAAGCGCCGCAAAGCCCGCCGCGATCAGCCATGGTGCGCCGTGCTTGCGATTGCGCGACCACAGCCACAGCGCGAAAACCGCCACCATCCCATCGCTGATCGTGATCGTATCGAGGATCGCTTGGGGAAATTCGCTCCCGATCACGTTCATCCACGGCAGATACATGTCCATCACCCGGCTGAACGGGCTTTCGAACAGGATCAGCGGCGTCGCCAGCATGTAGCCCGCGTGGAGCCTCACATTGCGGCGGTGCTTCAGCGCCAGATAGAACAGCGTGAGATAGGCCGCGATGGCGATCCCCATGCCGATCCCGAAGGACGGGCCGATCTGGCTAGCCACCGGATTGCCGCCCGCCGTGTAGCTTTCGGCGGTGATGTTGATGATCATCACGAAGCCGAAGATCAGGAAGGGGAACAGCACGAAGCTCGCCCGTCCGAGCCAGCGGTGCAGCTCGTTGGCGCGGCGCTGGATCGTCACCTGCTGGACGATCAGCAGCACCAGCCACGTCATCGACGAGATCGCGTGAACGTGGAAGGCCAGCGGAACGGGGCCGCTCGCGCCGAAATAGGTCGCCCAGAAGCCGGCCATGATGACCAGCAGCACGAAGCCCACCCAATATGGTGCCTGACGATATGGCATCGAGAACCCCCCTCTCGCATGCGACCGGGAGCAGGCGTAGCACGCCATGCCGCGCTCCGGCAAATCGGCGTGGGGCGCGCCTCAGGGCTCGGGGACGTATCCGGCCTTGCGCAAGGTCACCATATAGGCCGCGATCTGGTCGATCTGTGGGCGGGTCAGGGTGAAGTCCATGTCCTCGGGATAGTTGTGCGCCTCGGCCAGCCAGTCGGCGAGCGACTTCTCCGACAGGCCGCGCCGGTTGGCGATCGCGGCGAAGCTGGGCACGGCCGGATTGGGCGAGAGGAACGGCGGCTCGACCGCATGGCACCCCCCGCAGGCCGCCTCGACAAAGGCGGGCGCACGGGTGTCAGCCGAGAGCGAGGTCGGCTTGCCCACCATCGGCGGGGCGTCAGCAGGCGCAGCGGTCTGGCAGGCGGCAAGCGCCATGAGGGCGAGCGGGGCGAGGAGCTTGAGGCGGTGGGTCATGCTGGTCTTATCCTCTCTATCCGCCCCGCATTCCTTGATCGGGATCAAATTTGTGCTTGGGCTTCCCGCGCGACTTCGCGCGCTATTTCCCTATGGCCGATGTCGCGGCGGCAGAAGCCCGAGGGGAAGCGGATCGCGCCGACCGCGGCATAGGCCTTGGCCTGCGCCTCGGTGACGCTGGCGCCGGTCGCGGTGACGGCGAGCACGCGGCCGCCATTCGCCACCAGCGCGCCGTCCTTCAGTGCGGTTCCGGCGTGGAAGATCTTGGCTGCGCCCGCTGCCACGCCGGACAGATCAATCGCGCCGCCCTTTTCCGGCGTGCCGGGGTAGCCCTTGGCCGCCATTACCACGGTGAGCGCAGTCTCCTCGCGCAGGGCGACTGCGGTGCCTTCCAGCGTTCCGGTCGCGCAGGCGAGCATGATGCTCACCAGATCGCTCTCCAATCGCATCATCAGCACCTGGCATTCAGGATCGCCGAAGCGGGCGTTGTATTCGATCAACTTGGGGCCTTGCGCCGTCAGCATCAGCCCGGCGAAGAGCACACCCTGATAGGGGTTCCCCTCTTCGCGCATGGTGCGCACCGTGGGCTCGATGATCTCGGCCATCACGCGGGCCTGCAATTCCGCCGTGAGCACCGGGGCGGGGGAATAGGCGCCCATGCCGCCGGTGTTGGGGCCGGTGTCGCCGTCGCCCACGCGCTTGTGATCCTGCGCAGAGCCGAAGGGGACAATCGCGGTGCCATCGGTGAGGGCGAAGAAGCTTGCCTCCTCGCCTTCCATGAACTCCTCGATCACCACCTGCGCGCCTGCCCCGCCAAAGCCGCCGCCGAACATGTCGGCGAGGGTTGCCTCGGCATCAGCGAGGGTCTCGGCGATCACCACGCCCTTGCCGGCCGCGAGCCCATCGGCCTTGAGCACGTAAGGCGCGGCAAAGCGGGCGAGGGCGGCGCGGGCCTCCTCAAGGCTGGAGGTGCGCACATAGCCAGCGGTGGGGATGCCCGCGCGGGCGCAGAGGTCCTTGGTGAAGCCCTTGGATCCTTCGAGCTGGGCGGCGGCCTGCGAGGGGCCGAACACCGGCACGCCCGCCGCGCGCAAGGCATCCGACAGCCCGTCCACCAGCGGCGCTTCGGGGCCGACCACCACGAGGTCGATGTCCTTCTCGGCGCAAAAGGCGCTCACCGCCGCATGATCCGTCACGTCCAGCGCCACGCATTCCGCCTCCTCGGCAATGCCGGGATTTCCGGGGGCGGCGTAAAGGCGTGTGCAGGCAGGGGATTGCGCCAGCTTCCATGCCAGCGCATGTTCGCGGCCTCCCGAACCCAGAAGCAGGATATTCATGGCTACTCCGCCCAACACCGATAATGATGCCGGGCTGGTAGCGCGTGAGCGGCAGGGCGACAATGCGCAGCCCCTCACCATCAGCGAAATATCCGCGCTGCTCAAACGCACGGTCGAGGATCGCTTCGGCTTCGTGCGGCTGCGGGGTGAACTCTCGGGGGTGAAACGCGCCGCTTCGGGCCATTTCTACTGCGCGCTGAAGGATGAGGGCGCGCTGATCGACGGGGTGATGTGGAAGGGCAATGCCCAGCGCCTCAATTTCCGCGCCGAAGACGGGTTGGAGGTGATCGCCACCGGCAAGCTCACCACCTATCCGGGCCGATCCAAGTACCAGATCGTGATCGATTCCATGGAGCTGGCGGGCGAGGGCGCGCTGCTGGCGCTGCTGGAGAAGACCCGCGCTAGGCTGGCGGCCGAGGGGTTGTTCGACGAGCGCCGCAAGCGCCGCCTGCCATTCCTGCCGCAGGTGATCGGCGTGGTGACTTCGCCTACCGGCGCGGTGATCCGCGACATTCTCCACCGCCTCGCTGACCGCTTCCCTTCGCATGTGCTCGTCTGGCCAGTGCTGGTGCAGGGGCAGGGCGCGGCAGAGCAGGTGGCAGCAGCGGTCCGCGGTTTCTCCGCGATTGCACCGGGCGGACCGGTGCCGCGCCCCGATGTGGTGATCGTCGCGCGCGGGGGCGGCTCGATCGAGGACCTGTGGAGCTTCAACGAGGAAGTCGTGGTGCGCGCCATCGCCGAGTGCTCGATCCCCGTGATCAGCGCGGTGGGCCACGAGACCGACACCACGCTCGCCGATTTCGCGGCCGACCGCCGTGCGCCCACGCCCACGGCGGCGGCGGAGATGGCGGTGCCGGTGCGCGCCGATCGGGCCTTTACCCTGTCCGATCTCGCCGCCCGCCAGCGCCGTGCGGTCTACCGCCCGCTGGAACTCGGGCGGGAACGGCTGGCGGCGCGGGTGCGGCTGATGCCGCGTCCGGAGAACCTGCTCGCCCCCCAGACCCAGCGCCTGGACGATCTGGGCGAACGCCTGCGCCGTGCTCTCGGCGATCGTTCTGCCAAGGGGCGCGAGCGGCTGGCGGGTGCGGCGGCCCGGCTCTCGCCCGCGTTGCTGACGCGCTCGGCCGCCGAGGCGCAGCGGCGGCTGGACCGCGCGCGCCTCAGTCCGGCGCTGGTCGAACGGCCCTTGCGGCATGGGGCAGACCGGCTCGCCGCGCTGACCCGCGTGATGAGCCAGCTACACCCCGAAAAGCCGCTGGAACGCGGCTATGCGATCATCCGCACGGCCGAGGGCAAGGCGCTCACTACCCGCGCCGAGGCGGCGGGCGAGGCGGCGCTGGTGCTGCAATGGCGCGACGGGACGATGGATGCCGTCCCCGCCGGCAGCGCCCCTGCCCCTGTTCCGGCCAAACCGCGCCCCGCCCCCGCCCCCGCCCCCAAACGCCCTTCGTCCGGCGTTCAACAAGATGATTTGTTCGGTTAGGCCAGCGGTGCTATCTGGGCCGCCATGCTGATGTCTTCCGCCGACAATCCCGCCCGGCTCTATTACGGCCCCTCCAGCTTCCGGGTGCTGCGCCCGGGCACCCATGTGCTGTGCGCGGTGACGAGCGAAGCGATCCCGCTTGCGGAACTGCGCTACTGGAGCGCGGAGCGGCAGGAGGCCTATGCCTCGTGCGAGATCGCGACGCGGCGCCTGCTGGGCCTCGATCCCGCCTGATTTCCCGCGTGAGCCGCGCCAACCTCTGGCGCATCGCGCTGCTGTTCGCGGTGGCGCTGGGGCTGGCCCCGGGGCTCGTCTGGCGCACCCCCACCGGCCTGCGCGAGGATGTGGCCGTGGTGCGCGTCACCCCGCTGGCCGAGCGGGCGGGCGTGGCGGGCAAGCTCAGCCTTTCGGGCGTATGGGAGCTGTCCTCGCCCCATGGCTGGTTCGGCGGCTTCTCCGCACTGGCGGCGGCGGGGCCTCGGCATCTGATTGCGGGCAGCGATCGCGGCTGGCTGCTCGATCTCGATCTCACCGGCCCCACCCCCCGCGCCGTGCCGGGCAGTTTCCGCTTCGTCGGCGAACGCTTGCAGGGGCGCGAGGAGGTGCTTGATCTCGAATCGCTCGCCCGCGAACCTGCCAGCGGCACGCTGTGGGGCGGGTTCGAGCGCGAGAATGTCGTCTTCCGCTGGGCGGGTGATGGCACGCGCACCATCCGCCCGCCCCCCGAAATCGACCGCTGGAGCGAGAATAGCGGCCCCGAGACAATGGCGCGGCTTGCGGACGGGCGCTTCATCATGATTGCCGAAGGGCCGCTGGATGGCAGCGACACGGTCCACGAGGGCCTGCTGTTCCCGAGCGATCCGGCCGAGCCGGTGGCAGCGCAGCGGTTCCGCTTCCGTGCCCCGGCGAATTACGATCCGGTCGATATGACTGAGGTGCCGGACGGGCGCGTGCTGATCCTGCTGCGGCGGGTGCGTTACACCCTGCCCGCTGCGACTTTCGACACCGCCATCGCAATCGCCGATCCGCGTCTGATCCGGCCGGACGGAGAATGGCAGGGCGAAGTGATCCAGCGCATGACGGGCGGGGTGTTTGCCGACAATTTCGAGGGCATCGCCTTTGTGCCGGACGCGGCCCACCCCTTACGCGGCGCGATCTGGGTGATCGCGGACGACAACTTCTCGGTGTTCCAGAAGAGCGTGCTGCTGCGGTTTGATTGGGAGGGGTGACGCGCTTTGCGCTGTCAGACCCCCCGCCCCGCCTCCCCACCCGGCCACCAATGATACCATCAGGCTATGGTGGCCGGGTGGGGAGGCGGGGCGGGGGGTCTGCGTCGGGCGTCAGCCCGACACGAAAGCATAAACGAAAAAGCGCCCGGAAATCCGGACGCTTGATCGATTCGCCTCTGCCCCGAAGGACCGGCGGGAATTATGCGGCGGCGCGGGCCTTCACCAGCTCGCGCTTCACCTTCAGCGCGTTGGCCGAAAGCTTTTCGTCGTTGGTCTTGAGCAGCCAGTTGTCGAGACCGCCATTGTGCTCCACCGAGCGCAGGCCGTGGGTCGACACGCGGAACTTGAAGCCGCGATCGAGGGTCTCGCTCAGCAGCGTCACGTTCTGCAGGTTGGGCAGAAAGACGCGCTTGGTCTTGTTGTTGGCGTGGCTCACATTGTGGCCGACCTGGCGGCCCTTGCCGGTCAGTTCGCAGATGCGCGACATGGTGTGTCTCTTCTCGTAAAAGATCGGTCCGGGCAGGGGCCCAGACAGGGAAAGTGGCGCGCTTAACGGCGCGATGCCGAATCGTCAAGCAAGTTGCGCGTGCGCCCCGCCCCGGCTAGCCCGGCGCACATGACCCACTGGCCGCTCCCCCTGCCGATGCAACGCGCGCTCGCGGCGGCGCAGGCGGCGGCCGAGGCCGGCGAAGTGCCGATTGGCGCGGTGATCGTCAAGGACGGGGTGGTGATTGCCGAGGCGCATAACAGCCCGCGCACGGATCATGATCCCACCGCCCACGCCGAAATCATGGCGATTCGCCGCGCGGCGCAGGCATTGGGCGATGAACGCCTGACCGACTGCGAGCTGTGGGTGACGCTGGAGCCCTGCGCCATGTGTGCAGGCGCGATTGCCCACGCCCGTATCGCCCGGCTCTATTACGCCGCCAGCGACCCCAAGGGCGGCGCAGTGGAACACGGCGCAAGGGTGTTCGAACAGCCCCAGACCCTCCACCGCCCCGAAGTCTATTCCGGCATCGGCGAGGCCGAGGCGGCGGCGATGCTCAAGGGGTTCTTCCGCGAGCGGCGGTAGGCGGCGGCCTAGCCCTTGCCCAGCACCCAGGCGCGCGCCTTGTCGGCCGCGTCGGCATCATAGACCGCGTAGCTCACACCCGGCAGTAGCGCGCTTTCGATTCTTGAAGCGGCGCGCAGCCAGGCCTCGTCGGAGATCACCGCGATGCGATCGAGCCGGTAGACCCACTTCATCAGCGTCCCCATGTTGGCCAGTTCGAGGGTGATGGCCGAGAGCGGGGGCGTGCCGGCCAGCGACGTGAGGTCGAACAGCGCATGGCTGCGCTCCCCCGTCTCGACCTGCGCCTTGGCGAAGGCGATGAAGGCGGCGATGTCGTCCCGCGAGATCTCGCCATAGACGAGGAACTGGTGGGCGTCGGGAGCAATGCGTTCGATATCGATCATGGCTGGTCCTCCTGCCCCCCGGCGGCACCAGCATACCCCTCCTTCAAGGCAAGCGCCACTGTGGGCGGACGCGGGCTAGCCTTGCGTGCGGCCACGCTCCTGCACGGCGGCGCGGCGGGCTTCGACCTCATCGGGGGCGACGGCGGAATTGGCGGCGCTGGAGCGGGCGGCCTCCAGCGCGAGGCCCTCGCCGAAGCTTTGGGCGTAGCCATCGTCGATCAGCCGCTTGTAGAGGCCGAGGAAGGCCGGATCGATACTCGCCATGTCGCCCGCCAGCTTGCGCGCAAGCGGGAGCAGCTCGTCGGCTGCAACAACGTGGTTCACCAGCCCCCAGCTGTGCGCGGTGGCGGCGTCGAGGAAGTTGCCAGTGAAGGCGAGTTCCTTCGCGCGGCTGATGCCTATCATGCGGGAGAGTTTCTGCGACAGGCCCCAGCCCGGCACGATGCCGACCCGCGCGTGGGTATCGGCAAAGCGGGCATTGGTGCTGGCGATCAGCACATCGCAGGCGAGCGCGACTTCGAACCCGCCCGTGATCGCCACGCCATTGATCGCGCCGATCACGGGCTTGCGGCAAAGCTCGATGGCCTTCACCGGATTGTCGGCCGGATCGGTGGCGTTGGCGCTGCCCAGCGCGCCCTCCTCGCTGCCAAGTTCCTTGAGGTCGAGGCCCGCGGTGAAGGCCCGCTCGCCCGCGCCGGTGAGGATGACGGCGCGCACGCTTGCGTCGGCATCAACCGCGCGCATCACCTCGGCAAGGCGCTTCCTGAGGGCGCGGTTCAATGCGTTCATCGCCTGCGGACGGTTGAGGGTAACGGTGGCGACACCATCCGCGACTTCAAGCAGGATCACGTCTTCCATCACAAACTCCTTTGTTTCGCGCGTTCGCTGGCGCGAACGGCAGACCTCCCATTCCTTTGGCCACCCCGCCTCCCCACCCGGCCACCAATAGTACCACTATGTTATGGTGGCCGGGTGGGGAGGCGGGGTGGGCGGTCTGCGCCACCGGAGGTGGCCAATCATAACGCCCAATCAATTGCGCCTCGCCCGTTGGCCTCAAGGAAGGCATTGGTCTGGCTGAAGGGGCGCGAGCCGAAAAAGCCGTTATGGGCCGAAAGCGGGCTGGGGTGGGCCGAGGTCAGCACCAGATGCGCGGTGTTTCGGGTGAGGGCCGGGATGCGGCTCGCCTTCTTCTTGGCGTGGCTGCCCCACAGGATGAACACCGTCGGCACATCGCGCTCCGCAACGGCGGCGACGGCGGCATCGGTGATCGCATCCCATCCGCGCCCGGCATGGCTGCCCGCCTGGCCTGCCTCGACTGTCAGCGTGTTGTTGAGCAGCAGCACGCCCTGCCGCGCCCAGCGCGACAGATCGCCGCTGGCGGCGCGGGGCAGGCCGAGGTCCGCCTCCAGCTCCTTGTAGATGTTCACGAGGCTCGGCGGCACCCGCACGCCTGCCTGCACCGAAAAGGCAAGGCCATGCGCCTGTCCCGGCCCGTGATAGGGATCCTGCCCGAGGATCACGCAGCGCACCTCATCGAGCGGGGTCAGCGCGAGCGCGGCCAGCCGTGTCCCGCGCGGGGGATAGACCTGCTTGCCCGCAGCCTCCTCGGCCTTGAGCCACCCGCCGAGCTTGCGCGCTTCTGCGCTCGCCAGCGCGGGCTCCAGGACGCTGCGCCAGCTATCGGGAATGGTATCGCCTGCCATGCCGCCATGGCTACCCGCGCTCCCGCCCCCGCGCCACTCTGCCCTTTCCCTCTTTCCCCAATCGGCGTAGGGCGTGGCCCATGGCTGTACATTTTCACGAGGAAGACCTGCCCGCGGGCGTGCTCGCAGGGACTGGCGCGATTGCGGTTGATACCGAGACCATGGGGCTGATCACCGCGCGTGACCGGCTGTGCGTGGTGCAACTCTCCGATGGTTCGGGAAACGAGCATCTGGTGCGCTTCGGCCCGAACAGCACCTATGACGCGCCCAATCTGAAGGCGCTGCTGGCCGACACTTCGCGGATCAAGCTCTATCACTTCGCCCGCTTCGATCTCGCCGCGATCCAGCACTATCTCGGCGTGGTGGCAGCACCGGTGTTCTGCACCAAGATCGCCAGCCGCCTGACCCGCACCTACACCGATCGCCACGGCCTCAAGAACCTCGTCGAGGAATTGCTGGGCGAGAGCCTGTCGAAGCAGCAGCAGTCGAGCGACTGGGGCGGACCGGTGCTGAGCGATGCCCAGCGCGACTATGCCGCGAGCGATGTGCGCTATCTCCACCGCCTGATGGCCGAACTCACCGTGCGGCTGGAGCGCGAGGGGCGCACCGCCATCGCGCAGGCGTGTTTCGACTTCTTGCCCACCCGCGCCGCGCTGGACCTCGCCGGCTGGCCCGAAACCGATATCTTCGCCCACGCATAGGGCGCCGCGCAAAGGATGGTCAGCACCCACCCCGAGATGGAGACCAGCGAGGCCCGCGCCCTGCGCAGCCGGCGCCAGCATTTCGCGGTGCCGGGCGGTTCGCATGACAAGCTGGTCGGCTTTCTCGCACGCGGGTTGCCGATGCTGGTGGGGATTGTCGCCGCACTGATGGTGATCACGCCCCTGAGCCCGCGCGGCGAAGTGAGCTTCCTGCTCGATCGCAACAAGGTAGCGCTGATCGACGAGCGCCTCTCGGTCGAGAACGCCATGTATCGCGGGCGCGACAACCGGGGCCGCCCCTTCTCGCTGCTGGCGGGCGAGGCGGTCCAGCGCTCGAGCATCGAGGGACTGGTGCGGATGCGCGATCTGGTGGCGCAGATGGTGCTGACCGATGGCCCCGCCCGCCTCAGTGCCGGCGGCGGCACCTATGATATCGACGCAGAAACTGTCGCGGTCGACGGCCCGGTGCGCCTCACCGCCAGCGATGGCTACACCATGGTGGCGGACGGCGTTTCGGTTGATCTGAAGGCGCGGCTGATGCGCGGGGACAATGGCGTCTCGGGCGAAGTCCCGGCCGGCACCTTCTCGGCCAATGCGATCCGCGCCGATCTGTCCGCGCGCACGCTGACGCTTGACGGCGCGGCGCGGCTCACCATGATCCCTGGCAAGCTGAGGATGCCGTGATGACAAATCCCACCCCTTCGCGCGGATTGCGCCGCACCGCTCTCGTCTGGGGCCTTGGCGGCTTTGCGCTGACCTGTGCGCTGGCGGGCGGGATGACGCTCAATGCGCAGGGTATCAGCAGCCACGATTCCAGCGCGCCGGTGAACTACGCGGCCGACCGGATCGAGCTGCAGGACCGCGAGAACCGCGTGATCCTGTCGGGCAATGTCGTGATCGAGCAGGCCGGCCTGACGGTGCGCTCGGCCCGCACGCTGGTCAATTTCGAGGATACGGGCTCGCTCAGCATCCAGCGCATCACCGCCACCGGCGGGGTCGAGGTCACGCGCGGCGATGAACGCGCCAGCGGCGACAATGCGATCTATGATTTCGATCGCCGGATCATCACCATGGCCGGCAATGTCCGGCTGCGGCGCGGCAGCGATACGCTCAATGGCGGGCGGCTGGTGATCGACCTTCAAAGCGGGTTGTCGAGCGTTGACGGCAGCGCGGCGGGCGGTGCGCCGGGGGTGTCGGGATCTTCGGGCAAGGGTCGGGTGACCGGCAGCTTCGTCGTCCCCCAGCGCGACAAGAAGTAAGCGCCTAAGCAAGCCCCCCGCGCAGAGCGGCGCGCTAGTAAGCCTTGTGGTGGATCAGCACCATCGCGGTGCGCAGCACGATCTCGATATCGCGCAGCAGCGACCAGTCGTTGATATATTCTAGATCCGACTGGAGCCGGTCGGTCAGGTCTTCCTCGCGCTCGGTCGCGCCGCGATGGCCGCGCACCTGCGCAAGGCCCGTGAGGCCCGGCTTGAGGCAGTGGCGCTGCCAGTACATCCGGTCGACTTCCCAGAAGAACTTGTTGTTCGCCTGACTGCCGATCGCGTGCGGACGCGGGCCGACCACCGACATCTCGCCCTTCAGCACGTTGATGAGCTGCGGCAGCTCGTCGATGCTGGTGCGGCGGATGAAGGCGCCGATGCGGGTCACGCGGTCATCGTCGCGCGCGGTCGAACGCGCACCGTCGTGATCGAGCTTCTCGTGCCGCATCGAGCGGAACTTGAGCATGTCGAAAAACTGGTTGCCGCGCCCGAGGCGCCGCTGGACGAACAGCACCGGGCCGCGGTCCTCCAGCTTGATCGCAATTGCCGTCGCGATCAGGATCGGGGAGAGCGCCAGCAGCGCCGCGCTTGCCAACACCGTATCGAAACTGCGCTTGATGATGCGCGAGCGCAGCCGCAGCGGGCCGGTGGAGACCACCAGCGTGGTGCGATCAAGGTCGTCGTAACGATGCACGCCGATCGCGCCGAGGCTGTGCGCCGGCTCGCTCACGATCTCGCCATAGACGCCCGCCGATTTGAGCAGGAAGGCCCAGTCCTCGCGCCGGTCACGCGGGCAGCTTACCACCACGTGATCCTGATTGCGCAGCAGCTTGCCCAGCCGATCGAGCATGAAGGGATCGTGGCTACCCGGATCAAGCCCGTATTCCGCGGCCGAGACCGACACCGCGTCGGGATAAGGGAAGGTCGATCCGCCATCGGCGATCACCAGCCGGTTGGCGACGCGGCCGCCCCAGCGGCGGGCGATCACGGCTGCCATGATGCGGCGCAGCGCGATAATCATGATCGCGGTCAGCGCCAGCCCGATGGTGACACCGGCGCGCGAGAATTCGTCGTTCGACTTGGTGTAGAAGGCGATGAAGTTGACGAGGCCCGCCGAAACCAGCAGCGCCACCATCGCCTTGCGCACGGCGAACATCCAGTCGGTGAGCGCGGTCAGCCCGTAGGAATTGTTGTAGAGCGCGATCGTGTAGAAGGCGGGCAGCATCACCTGCGCGGCGAGCATCGCCCGCTGCTCGGCCCAGAAGCCTTCCCAGATCAGCCCGGCCAGGGCAAAAGCGAGATTGAACAGAAATCCGTCGAGCAGCAGGATGAGGGCATAGGTCCGCAGGCGCCGCCGCTCGAGCGAAGGCACCATTTTCGTTTCGACGTTTGCGAGTTTGGCCGATTCGAGAAGTCTCGGCATCATGCGGTTCATGTTCAGAGTGTCCCCAGCACCAACCCGGTGCTTACTACCTATGTCACTTTACATAGGGAAGCGGCTTTTGTGCGACTGCGAAATGCGGCCTGTCACATTTAGAGACCCGTTGGGCCCACTTCTTACCGCTTGGCCGCGTAGCGGGCGATTTCCGCGAGTTCCTGGGCCAGCAGCAATTCGGCCGCCTGGCTGTTGGCGAGCAGGGTGCGGTGGAGCTGGGCGAGGCGCGGGATCAGGCGATCGAGCCGGGTTGCGCTGGTGCCGCGCTGGGCGGGCTGGCGCCAGCGCTCATATTGCTGGCGGATGTCGCGCTTCTCCTTGAAGAAGATGCCGAGCCGCATTTCCGTGCCCTTGTCGATGCTGTCGAACTGCCCGCGCGGGCCAAGATGCGCGGTGATGTTGGCAAGCTGCGCTGCGCGCCGTTCCAGCGCCAGCGCGAGGCCGACGGGATTGAGGCCAAGCTCGCGCATCCGCCGGATCTCGCCGCCGACCTTGCCCAGCTCCCCGCCCAGCACCGCGTTGACCAGCGGGGCAAAGCCGTCCTCCTCGGTCGCCGCGCCGATGGCGGCGTGATCGTCGGGGGTGGCGGATTTGGGGGCCTGCGGATCGGCATCGCAATAGAGCGCGAGCTTGGTGACCTCGGACTGGGCGAGGCGCACGTCGAGCCCGGCGGCGCGCGCGATGCGTTCGGCAAGGTCGCCGCCGAGCCTGAGGCCCGCGGCATCGGCCATGCCGCGCACGGCGCTGGCGACGTGGGAGAGATCGGGCGGGTGGAACATCGCCACCAGCGCGTCCTTGCGCTTTTCGAGCAGCTTGGCGGTGCGCGACTTGTCGGTGGCGGAGGTGGCGACGACGATCACTGGGGCCGCAGCGCCCGAGCCGGCCTCGGCGGTCTCGATCAGGATCTGGAGCGCGTCATGCGCCTCGTCGCCGCTGGCGCGCACCCAGATGTGGCGGGTGTCGCCGAACAGCGAGGTGGAGCGCGCCTCGTCGCCGAGCCTGGCGGGATCGGCGCGCAGTTCGGCGCCGGTCAGCTCGACGCGTTCGCCGGGCGAAGAGAGGGCTGCGACAAGGCGATTGGCAGCAGCGGTGGCCCCGGCCTCGTCCGGTCCGCAGAAGAAGAACATCGCCAGCCGTTCGGCCCCTGCCGGAATGCCGCGGGCGAATTCCTTCTGGGTCGCCTTCATTGCGCCGCGGCGGCGCGGGTCCGCAGCGCCAGCGAGACCTGGGTTGCCATCTGTTCGGCGAGCTTCAGCGCAAGGTTCTCGAGCGCCTTCTGCTCCGCCGCGATGGTGGCATATTCGCTGGAGACCACATCGATCCCCGCGTCCGATCCGGCGGTGGCATCGAGAATGACCTTGCCCGTCGCCAGCTCGATCAGCTGGTAGCGCGCGCGCAGAATCCGGCGTTCGCGGCTGATCGTGTCGTCATTGAGCACGCCCAGCGCCTCAAGCGAATCGTCCAGCCGAACGTCAAGCCGATAGACCGGTGTCGTCTTGCCCGCCGCGCCGAGCCGGTCCTGCAGCGCATTGCGCACCAGCCACCCGCTCTGCCCCTGGATCGCCGGAATATCGACCGCCGCCAGCCCCTGCGCCACCGTCGCACTGCTCCCGCCCGCATACATCGGCGAGAGGCCGCAAGCGGAAAGCGCGATGAGCGCTGCAAGGGCGAGAGCGTGGCGCATCAGGTGACGATATTCACCAATCGGTCGGGCACGACAATGATCTTGCGCACCGCCGCGCCATCAAGCGAGCGCTGCAGGTTGGCTGAAGCCAGCGCCAGTGCCTCCAGCGCCTCCTTGGGGGCACCCTTGGGCGCGGTGACGGTGTCGCGCAGCTTGCCCATGTGCTGGATGGCGATGGTGACCTCGTCATCGACCAGCAGGGCGGGATCGACTGCGGGCCACGGCGCATCAGCGATCAGGCCTTCACCCATCGCCTGCCAGGCCTCTTCGGCGAGGTGCGGCATCATGGGCGCAGCGAGGTGCACCAGCGCGCGGATTGCTGCCGAACGGCTGGCCGAAGGCGCGGCCTTCTCCACCGCGCCGGTCAGTTCGTAAATGCGCGCCACGGCCTTGTTGAAGCCCAGCGCTTCGATGTCCGAGGCGACGGCTGCAATGGTCTGGTGGGTCTTGCGATCAAAGCTCTTGTCCTCGCCCTCAGCGCCTGCGTCATAGGCCGCAAACAAGCGCCACAGCCGCTGCACGAAGCGCGCGCAGCCTTCGATCCCGGCGTCCGACCACGGCAGATCGCGCTCGGGCGGGCTGTCGGAAAGCATGAACCAGCGTACTGCGTCTGCGCCGTGGCGGGCGATGATCGCATCCGGGTCGACGACGTTCTTCTTCGACTTCGACATCTTGATGACACGGCCGACTTCCACCGCCCCGCCATCGGCCAGCAGCGTCGCGCCATCCGAGGTGCGGTTCACATCCTCGGGGCCGAAGAATACCGGCACGCCTCGGCTCGCATCGATGCGGCTATAGGTCTCGTGCGTCACCATCCCTTGCGTGAACAGCGCGGCGAACGGCTCGCGCACGTCGATCTTGCCGATATGCGCCAGTGCCCGCGTCCAGAAGCGCGCGTAGAGCAGGTGCAAAATCGCGTGCT